>PLJD01000077.1 GCA_003140175.1 Actinomycetota bacterium | reverse complement strand
ACGCCCTTCGCGTAGCCGCTCACGATGATCAGGGCCGCTGTGCGCTCGGGATAGGTGGCGGCGAACATCGCGCAATGCGCCCCCGAGTCGAAATGGCCGATCAGCGCAGCCCGCTCCGAGCCTTCCGCATCCAGGACGGCGCGGAGGTCATCCATGCAGTCCTCGAGGGTCGGGACGCTGGCCGTGCGATCGGACATGCCGGTGCCGCGCTTGTCGAACAGCAGCGCCCGCGCGTAATTCGTCGGGCGTCGAAGGAAGTGCGCGAGGAGGGGTTGCTCCCACTGGTATTCCATGTGGGAGATCCATCCCGGAGACGTGATCACGTCGAACGGTCCGTCGCCGATCACCTGGTAGGCGAGGTGGACCTCGCCGCTCTTGGCGTACCTGGTCTCTGGGGTGTCGTCCATGTTCGGAGATCTTCCAAGCGAGTGGTGGCGAGTC
This sequence comes from Actinomycetota bacterium, assembly GCA_003140175.1. Lineage (GTDB taxonomy): Bacteria > Actinomycetota > Acidimicrobiia > IMCC26256 > PALSA-555 > PALSA-555. Next base: position 99,216 of record PLJD01000077.1, on the reverse strand, counting down.
GGCCTGTACGCCGGATTCTGTCCGGGGCGTCTGGCGACGTCCCGGGGCGGCCATCCCTCTCGGCCGACGGTTACCCGCCGGCTCTAGCAGCCCACCCGGGGGTGTTTGCGGACGGGCAGTCCTCCCCCTGTCTGGCCTTGCTCCCGGTGGGGTTTGTCAAGCCGCCCGGGTCACCCCGGGCGCTGGTGCGCTCTTACCGNNTCTGTGGCACTTTCCTGCGGGTCACCCCGACTGGGTGTTGCCCAGCACCGTGCCCTGTGGAGTCCGGACGTTCCTCGGACCGGTCAAGCCGGTACGCGGCCGCCTGGCCGACTCGCCACCACGCTCAGTCTCCCACGGCTGCCGCCCGGGCGACACCGGTACGCCACGGGCCGGGTCCGGGGGTTCGGGGCCCTACGCTCTCGGGCCGATGGCCGTGCCCGCTGCGTTGACCCGAGCCGAGGCTCGCCTCGTCGATGATGGGGAGCCGTTGCGCCGCGCCGAGGTCGACGCTGTGGCGGCGCTCCCCCTCGACGCGCTCCCGGATCTGATCGCGCTGCCCACCGCGTCCGGCTTGCCCATTGCGGACCGGCGGTGGAGCTCGAGAGCCTCTTGAACGCCAAGTCGGGTGCGTGCCCTGAGGACTGTGCCTTTTGCTCGCAGTCGGCACGATTCGAGACCGACGCCGACGTGTACGCGTTCCTCGACGTCGACGAGGTTCTCGACGCCGCGCGCGCCACCCGCGCCGCGGGAGCCACCCAGTTCTGCATCGTCGTCGCCGTGCGGGGACCTGAAGAGCGGCTCTTGCGTCGGGTGCTCGAAGCGGTCGAGGTGGTCCGGAGCGAGACCGGGCTCGAGGTGGCGTGTTCGCTCGGGCTGATCGACCAGGCGCAAGCCGATCGGCTCGCTGCCGCCGGTGTGCGCCGCTACAACCACAACCTCGAGACCTCCCGCGCCGTCTTCTCGCGTATCTGCACCACCCATACCTACGACGACCGGGTCGAGACCGCTCGCCGGGCGCTCGGCGCCGGCATGGAGCTGTGCTGCGGCGGGATCCTCGGGCTCGGCGAGACGCTCGAGCAGCGGGTGGACTTCGCGTTCGAGCTCGCCGAGCTCGGACCCTGCGAGGTTCCGATCAACTTCTTGGATCCCCGCCCGGGGACACCGCTCGCCGACGAGGCGGTCCTATCCCCACGCGAGGCGTTGCAGGCCATCGCGCTGTTTCGTCTCGTGCTGCCGTCGGCGTGGCTGCGACTGGCGGGAGGTCGCGAGCTGGTGCTCGGCGAGCTGCAGTCGATGGGGCTGCTGGCGGGGGCGAACGCCTTGATCGTGGGGAACTACCTCACGACCGTGGGCCGCTCCGCCGCAGAGGACCGGGCGCTGCTCGACGCGCTCGGCATGCCGGTCGCCGACGGCCCGGGCGAGGGTCGTTTCATGGTGGACGAAGCCGGCGCCCACGCCCGGCCCGCCCGCGTGGGCATCCCGGTGCGCGCCGACTGATCGTCGCGTCGCCGGGGCCGGTCAGCGCAGGTGGCCGGTCTCGTTGAAGCTGATCAGGGCCGGGCCCAGCGGTCCGGGCCCGAGGCGGCAGATCGATGCGACGTCGAGGCGTAGCCGCCAGGCGTAGCCGTCGTCGAGGTCGAGGGCGCAGAGGATCAGTGCCTTGATCGGAGACACGTGACTGACGACGATCACAGTCCGGTCACCGGCCTGCTCGAACGCTTCGGCCGCGACCGGCGCGACGCGGCGGCGGAGCTCGGCGAGACTTTCACCTCCCGGGGGCGCGAACGTGGGGTCGGCGCGCCAGCGCTGCACCGTGTCGACGGGTAGTTCGGCGACCCGACGCTCGTCCCACTCGCCGTAGTCGAGCTCGAGCAGACGCTCGTCGAGCGTGACGGGCGCGCCCGTTGCTTCCCCGATCAGGGTGGCGGTCTCTCGAGTCCGCAGTAGCGGGCTGACGAGCACGACCGGTGCGACCTCGTGGGCGAGCGCGGCGGCGGCGGCCGCCGCCTGCTGACGGCCCCGTGCGTTGAGCGGCGGGTCGGCCCGCCCGAGGAGCAGGCCGGCCCGGTTGGCGTCCGTCTCGCCGTGGCGGACGAGCACGATCACGCCGGGGGGCTCTCGTGGAGCCGCCCGGTGCGGAGGAACTCTCGTCGTGGCGCTTCGAGGTAGAGGTCGTACTGCCCGACGATCCACCACCACCCGACCAGGCCCACGAGCTCCTCGATGAGCACCGCCCACCAGACCGGCACGAGACCGTGGTGGCCGGCGCTGCCGAGGAACGGCCACAAGAACACCTGGTCCTGGGTGAACGCGCCGGAGAGGACGAGCCCGACGAACACGCCGATGGGGAGGCACAGCAGCCGGCGACGGAGCAGCCGGGACCGCCCGGCGGTCAGCGTCATCACGACGACGAGCAGCGCCACCGCGAAGACGAGTGAGTGGCCGACGGCCCGGTGACCGAGGGGCACGTCGACGAGGAGGGGAACCATCGCGCCGAGGGCGATGACGCGATAGTCGAGGCCGCTGCTGCGAAAGACGCCGGCCACGACGAGAACCGACAGCGCCGTGTACCAGAGGAGCACGGGGTCATCCCTGGTCGAGGGCCGCGTTGACGAGGAGGTCGGCGTCGGTGTTCTGCTCGCGCGGGACGTGCGCGAGGTCGACGACCTCGTAGGCGGCGAGGAGTGCCCGCGCTTCCTCGTGCAAGGGGCGCAGGTGGGGCTGCTTGACCCGCCAGGCGCCCTGGAGCTGGCGGATCACGAGCATGGAATCGGCGCGGACGTGGGCGACCCGCGCGCCGTACGGCACCGCCGCGTGCAGCCCGGCGATGAGCGCCCGGTACTCGGCGACGTTGTTCGTGGCCACGCCGATCCGCTCGCTGACCGTGGCGAGCCGAGTCGGCGGGTCGGTGGCGGGATCCAAGACCAGCGCCCCGATCGCGGCGGGACCAGGGTTTCCCCGCGCGCCGCCGTCGCAGAAGATGAGGACCTCACCCGGGCTGCTCACGGCACGAGGATGCAGCCGCAGTTGTCGCAGTACGAGAGGGTGCCCGGGGGCTGGTGGCGGATGCGGTCGACCTCGGTGGCGGGGATCGAGAGATGGCAGCCCTGACAGGTCGACCCGACGAGCCGGGCGGCGCCCACGCCGCGGGCCCGTTCCCGGCGCCGCTCGTAGTCCGCGACGAAGGTCGGGCCGATACCGGCCGCCACCTGATCACGCTCGGCCCGCTCGGCGATGAGAGCTGCGTCGACCTCACCCTCGCGTGCGGTCAGCTCACCCTGCACTCCGGCGGCCTCGGCGTCGAGCTCGTCTCGGCGTGCGTCGAGCGCGGCGATCACCTGGTCGAGCGGCTCACGCTGCTCCATGGCTGCGAGCTCCCGGTCCTCGACCGAGCCTCGGCGGCGGCGCAGCTGCTCGACGTCGGCTTGGAGGGCCTGGAGCTCGCGGGGGGAGCTCACCTCACCCGAGTAGAGGCGCCGCTCCGCGGCGGCGATCTGCTCGCCGAGCTGCTGGGCCTCGTCAGCGAGACGTTGCTCATGACGGGCGAACTCGTCACGCTCGACCGTCTGGATCGCACGCGACGACGCCAGCTCCGTCTGCTCGTCGGTCAACGCGGCCAGCCGGTCCCGCTCCGCCAGGGTCGCCCGGTCGTGGCGCAGCCGGTCGATCGCGAGGTCGTGCTCCTGGAGTTCGAGCAGCGGCCCGAGATCACTCACGCGTCGCACCCTACGGGCCGCGACACGCCATCGGCCATGCGCGCTAAGGACCGGTCGTCGTGACCGGGAGCGTAGTGGGGGTCGTGGTGGTGGTCGGAGGGGTCGGCGGCGGGGTGATCACGACAGTCGGCGGCTGGGTGACCGGGGGCGTCGCGCCGCCGACCTGGGGAAGGCTGGCGCTCGCCACACGACCGAGGGGCGTGATGAGCGCCCCGGGCCGGGCACACGCCGGTCCCGGCGCGGGCAGTGGAAGGTTGGGCTCACCGGTGAGCGCGGCGTCCATGAAGTCCTTGAACGCGCTCGCCGGGTAGTTACCGCCGAAGCCGGCTCCCGGAACGCGCCCCACTGGGTTGCCGTGCCAGATGAAGGTCGCCAGCTGCGGCGTGAAGCCGAGGAAGTTGGCGTCGACCTGGCCGTCGGTGGTGCCGGTCTTACCGGCGACGGGCCGGCCGCCGGACAGGGCGGCGCCGGTACCGGTGCCGCCCGTGATCACGCCCTGGAGCAGGCTCGTCTCGCAGTCGGCGCTGTCCTCGCTGATCACGCGGGTCCCCGCGACGTTCTTGGCGTCGAAGATGACCTGGCCGTCGGGGCCGACGATCTTGCTGACGAAGAGGGGCGCGTGGTGGATCCCGCCGCTGGCGACCGTGGACGCCACAGTGGCCATCTCGAGCGCGGTCGACTCGACGGTGCCGAGCGTCAGCGTGAGGATCGGCTTGAGGGTGTTCTGGGTGATGCCCATCGCGTGCGCGGTGTCGATGAGCTTCGGGAATCCGACCGCGAGCTCGGTGCGGGCGAAGGCGCAGTTCACCGAGTTCGCCGTCGCCGTCCGGAGCGTCATGGGACCGACGCCGGACTCCGCGTTCTGCGTCATGCCCCACGGGGGCAGGTTGCACGGCGACGTGCCGTCCACGATGTCATTGGGCGAGAACCCCGATTCCATCGCCGCGGCGAGCGTGATCGTCTTCCAGGTCGACCCGGCCTGGCGCCCGGGATACGAGGTGGCGATGTTGAACTGGCTTGTGTTGAAGCCGGGGCCGCCGACCATCGCCTTGACCTCACCGGTCGACGGGTCGATCGCGACCAACGAACCCGTGAACCCCGACGGTGAGCTCAAGATCCGGTCCACCGCGCTCTGGGCGTCGTTCTGGAGACGGGGGTCCTCGGTGGCGAAGATCTCCAGGCCACCCTTGAGGACCGCGGCTTGGCGTTCCTGGACCGTCTTGCCGAGCGCCGAGTAGACCGGGTTGTTCAAGAGCTCGTCTTCGACCTGCGAGACCCAGGCGTTGGTTGGGCGCAGGTCCGCCGGGGGCTTGATCGTCGGGAGCGCGGCTTGGTCGGCGGCGGAAGCCTGCGCCGCGGTGATGTAGTGCTGCGAGAGCATCGACTGCAGCGCCAGGTGGCGGCGGTAGCGGGCGCCGGCCGGGTTCGAGAACGGGTTGTCGCCCTCGGGGTTGTTGATCACCCCGGCGAGCAGCGCCGCCTGCGCGATCGTGATGTCCGCCAGGCTCTGACTCTGGTACCCGACCAACGAGCCGGGGGCAGGCGTGAGGAACAGACGCTCGACGGCCGCCTTCACCCCGTACGATCCCTGACCGAAGTAGACGGTGTTGAGGTACTGCTCGAGGATCTGACGCTTCGAGAACTTCTTGTTGAGCCGCAAGGCGAGGATGATCTCCTTCACCTTGCGGTTCACGGTGCGCGCGGACGTCAGGATCCGCTGCTTCACGAGCTGCTGGGTGATGGTCGAGCCACCCTGTTGGATGGCGCCCGACGAGATGTTGGCGACCGCGGCCCGAAAGACGCTGTGGATGTCGATCCCGTCGTTGGTCCAAAACGTCCGGTCCTCGACCGAGATCACCGCTTCCTGCATGATCTTGGGCACCTGGGACAGCGGGACGACCTGACGGTTCTGGACGCCGAGCTGGCCGATCGGGTCGAGGCTGGCGTCGTAGACCGTGGAGCGCTGGTCGAGAGCCTTGAGCTGGGCCACCGCGTTGCTCTGATACGAGAAGCTCTTGGCGAAGACCGCCGTCGCGGGCAGCAGGGCCGCGACGCACGCCCCGACCGCGACCCCGCCGACCAGGATCGTGATCAGCAGTCGCTTGGCCGCGGGCCTGAGATTCACCTCCATGAAGGGTCCAGGATGGCACAGGGCCACGCCGATCTCGCGCTCGCCCCCCTCCCCCCGCCGGGAGACGCGGCGCAGCGGCGCCGCCCGGCCGGCCGGTCACCGCCGGTCGGTAGCCTCCGCCCGATGGCAGGACCCGAGGGGGACGCGGGGGCCCACGTCGGTCTCGGGGGCGTCCCCACCGTCGCGGCCGTCCCCGGCCGCCCGGCCCGAGACGCCCTGTTCGCGCTGATCGCCGACGCGCAGGCCACGGACCCGTTGGCACCGGTCACCGTCGCCGTGCCCACGCCGTACGCCGGCCTGTCGCTGCGCCGCGAGCTCGGGCGGGCCCGCGGGCTCGTGAACGTGCGGTTCCTCGCGCTGGCACGAGTGGCGGAGCTCCTCGGTGCGCCGGGACTCGCGGACGCGGGGCGGGTCCCCCTCACCGCTGCGCACCGGGTCGAGGCGGTGCACGCCGCGCTGGTCGCCGAGCCCGGCCCGTTCGCGTCGGTCGCGAGCCACCGAGGCACCGACGAGCGACTCGCCGCGACGTTCGCCGAGCTGCGCCGGGTCCCACCCGAGGCGCTCGACGCGCTCGCGGCCCGCAACGCTCGGGCCGGCGCGGTCGTCCGCATCTACCGACGGTTCCTGCAGCTGACCCAGGGCTCCTACGACGAACAGGATCTCGCGCTGGCGGCCGCGGCGGTCGCCGACGCCGACGCCGACGCCGCGGTCCTCGGCGAGCTCGGCATCGTCATCGTGCACCTCCCCCGCCGGTTGTGGTTCGCCGATGCCGCGCTGGTGGATGCATTGGCGCGGCGCGGTCGAGCGCGGGCCGTCGTGGCACCCGTCGACGAGGAGGACGACCCCCGCGGGGCGGTCGTCCCCGGCGCGGACCTCCTCGTGCAGGCACCCGACCCCGAGGACGAAGTGCGAGCCGCGCTCCGGCGGCTGCTCGCGGCGGCCGAGGCGGGCGTGCCCTTGCACCGGATGGCCTTGCTGTACCCGGTGGCGGAGCCGTACGCGCGCGTCGCGCCCGAGATCCTGAGCGGGGCGGACGTCCCCTGGAACGGCCCCGCCCCGGACCGGCTGGCCGACTCGATGGCGGGCCAGGTCCTGGGCGGCCTCGTCGAGCTCGTCGACGACGACTTCGCTCGCGACTCGGTCGCCGCGTGGCTCGTCGCGGGGCCGATCCTGGACGGTGACGGCCACCGGGTTCCCGGCGCGTACTGGGATCTCGTGTCGCGGGCGGCAGGGATTGTGGGGGGCGCCCAGCAATGGGGCGAGCGGCTCGCCCACCGACACCGCGAGCTCGAGACAGAGATCGCCGCCGAGCGGCGCGACGACGAGCCGGCGTGGCGACGGAGTGCCCTCGAGCGCGCGGTCGACGAGACAGTGAATCTCGAGACGTTCATCGTCGAGCTCCTCGATCGGGCCCAACCCCCCAGCCCCGCGACGTGGACCGGCCTCAGCGCCTGGGGTCGTCAGCTGCTGGTCCGCTACCTGGGGGGCGAGGGCCGACGGGCGGACTGGCCAGAGCGGGAGCTCGACGCCGCCCGTCGCGTCGACGGCGCGCTCGGCGAGCTCGCCTCGCTCGACTCGCTCGGCACCCCCGTCGACGTCGCCCGCTTCCGCGCCGCCCTCGATCACGCGCTCGCGGCCCCCGGCGGTCACGTCGGCCGGTTCGGGACCGGGATCTTCGTCGGCCCGCTGCACGCCGCGGCGGGCGTCGATTTCGGGGTCGTCGCGATCGTGGGCGGCGCGGAGGGCAGCCTCCCGCCGCACGGCCGGGAGGACCCCTTCGTCCCCGACGTCGATCGCGTCGCGGCGGCGCTGCCGACCAGCGCCGATCGCCGCGCCGACTCCCGCCACGACTACCTCGCGACGCTGGCGAACGCGGACCACTCCATCGTGTGCTTCCCCCGGGCCGACCCGCGCGCCCAACAGGGTCGCCTTCCCGCCCGGTGGCTCCTGGAGAGCGCCGAGGCGCACGCCGACGCCCCGGTGAGTGCCGAGCAGCTGCGCGCCTTGGGGCCACGGCCGTGGCTGGCCGTGGTCGCGTCGTTCGGGGACGGCGTGGCGCACGACGGTGAACCGTGCTCGCTCGAGGAGCGCGACCTGCGCAGCCTGGTCGAGTGGTGCGACACGGGCCGACCCGTCGCCGAGCATCCCCTGGCCACGGGTTCCCTCCACCACGGCTACGAGCTCACCCAAGCCCGGTCCTCCGACTCGTTCACGCCCTTTGACGGCAACGTGGGCGAGGCCGCACGTCGCCCAACCGTTGGGACGGCACTGGCCGCGACCGCGCTCCAGGACTGGGCCCGGTGCCCCTTCCGTTACCTGCTGGCGTCGGTGCTGCGGGTCCGGGAGGTGCCGCGCCCCGAGGCCAGTGACCGCATCAGCGCGCTGGATGAGGGGACGCTCGTCCACGCGATCCTCGAGGAGTTCGTGCGCGCCGGGACCCCACGATCGCCGGCCGATGCCTGGACTGATGACGACCGGGCTCGTCTGCGCGAGATCGTCGCCCGACGCTGCGACGACGCGGCAGCCCGCGGCATCACCGGCCGGCCGTTGCTGTGGCGGTTCGCTCGGCGCCGGATCGAGCGCACCGCGACCCAATTCCTGACCGTCGACACCCGGCTGCGTCGTGAGCACGACGCGGCGCCGAGACCCGACGGGCTCGAGGTGCCCTTCGGTGTCGACGGCGCACCCGAGGTCCGCGTCGCTCTCCCGGACGCTCGACCGGTCACGTTCCGAGGGCGCATCGACCGCGTTGACCGCTCGGCCGACGGGGAGCGAGTCGTGGTCTACGACTACAAGACGGGCCGATCCGACCGCTACGCCGGCTTGGCCGACGATCCGGTCCTCGGCGGCGAGCTCCTCCAGCTGCCCGTCTATGCCCTCGCCGCCCTGGCCCAGACCGGGGCGCGTCGCGCCGAGGCCTATTACTGGTTCACCGGCGCGGCGTCGTTCGAAGCGTCCACGGCGGGCTACCCGTTCGAGTCCGCCGAGCGGGCCCGTTTCGAAGCGGTGCTCACCAGCATTGTCGACGGGATCGATCGGGGCTGTTTCCCGGCGGTGCCCGGCGAGCTGACGTTCGACGCCCGGGTGCAGCGGGACCAGTTCGAACACTGCCAGTACTGCCCGTACGACCGGGTGTGCCCACTCGACCGGGGAGCGGCGTGGGCGAAGAAGTTCGACGATCCCGAGGTCTTGCCGTATTGGGCGCTCGACCCCGAGCCCGCTCCCGGTGAGGGACCGTGACCGACCTCCACGACCAGGCGGCTCGTGACCGGGTGCGCGACGCGCATGACGTCAGCCTCTTCGTCGAAGCGGGCGCCGGGACGGGCAAGACCACCGCGCTGGTGGACCGGGTCGTGGGTCTCGTGGCGTCCGGGCACGTGGATCTCTGGCACCTCGCGGCCATCACGTTCACGGAGGCGGCCGCGGCTGAGCTCCGAGACCGGGTCCGCGCCGCGCTCGAGCGGGTAGCGGCCGGGGACGACGACCGGCTGGGCGGAGAACCAGCCCGGCGGCGCTGCGCTCGCGCCCTCGACCAGCTCGACGACGCCGCGCTCACGACGCTGCACGGGTTCGCGCAGCGCCTCCTCAGTGAGCACCCGTTCGAGGTCGGGCTCCCGCCGGGGTTCCGGATCCTCGACGACGTCGAGGCCAGCGTCGCGTTCGACCAGCGCTGGGCGGCGTTCGTCGATGGACTCTTCGACGACTCGGCGCTCGAGACCACGCTCATGACGTGGCTCGCGGCGGACCTCTCCGTCGAACGACTCCGGCGGGTGGCGCTGGTGTTCTGCGAATACCACGACCGCCTGACGCCCCCCGCGCCGCCCGATCCCCTCCCTCCCCTCCGCATCGGTGCGCTGATCCAAGCGATCGACGGCCTCCTCGAACTGCGCGCCCGCGCCTGCGGTGCCGACGACGATCCGCTCGCCCAGCACATCGCCGCGCTCGAACCCGCCCGGGACGCGCTCCTCGGCGCGGCAGACCACCTCGACCAGCTCCAGGCGGTGTTCGCGCTCCAGCCGCTCCACCGCCCCCAGCGGGGTCAGAAGCGGAATTGGACCGACGTCGAGGCGGCGCGGGCGGCCTGCACCGCTGCCGAGGAACTCCGGCTCGAGGTCGTCACCGAGCAGCGACGCGGCGCGCTGATGATCCTCGCCGCCCGGCTCGTCTCGTTCGCCCGCGACTACGCGGCGGAGCGGCGGCGCGAGGGTCGGTTGCTGTTCCACGACCTCCTCGTGCTCGCACGTGATCTGCTGCGCGACCACCCGACGGCCTGGGCCGCGGCGACCGACCGGTACCGGTACCTGCTCGTCGACGAGTTCCAGGACACCGACCCCCTCCAGATCGAGCTCGCGGTGCTGCTCGCGGCGCGGGGCCCCCACCCGGCCGGTCGCGACTGGCGCGACGTCCCGATTCGACCGGGCGCGTTGGTCCTCGTCGGAGACCCGAAGCAGTCCATCTACCGATTCCGCGACGCGGATCTGCGCGTGTACCACCAGGCGCGCGAGCGTCTCGGGCTGTCCAGCGTCGAGCTCGTCGAGAACTTCCGCTCGGTGCCTCCGATCCTGGACGTCGTCAACGCGGTCTTCGCGGAGCTCCTGACCGAGGACCCCGGCGTGCAGGCCGCGCACGTACCGCTGGTGGCACACCGCGCCGGCGACCCCGGCGAGCATCGAGTCGTCGCCCTCGGACGCGACCACGACGATTCGATGGCCGGGGTGCGCGAAGCGGAAGCCCTCGACGTGGCGGCAACTGTCCAACAGATCGTCGCCGAAGGCTGGCCCGTTCATGACCCCGACGGCACGGTTCGACCAGCCGCGGAGCACGACATCGCGCTCCTGATCCCGTCCCGCACCGTCCTGCCGGCCCTCGAGGGCGCGCTGGAGCGCGCCGGCGTCCCGGTGCGCGTGGAAAGTCAGAGCCTGGTCTTCTCGACCACCGAGGTACGCGACCTGCTGAGCATCCTCGCCGCCGTCGATGATCCGACCGACGAGCTCGCGGTCGTCGCCGCGCTTCGCTCATCCGCGTTCGGGTGCAGCGACGCCGAGCTCGTCGAGCACGTCACCGCGGGCGGCGGCTGGGACTATCGACGCGACGCTCAGCCCGCCGGCCGGGTCGGTGAGGCACTGGCCGAGCTCCGCGCGTTCTGGGAGGCACGGTGGTGGCGCAGCGTGAGTGGCACCGTCGAGGCGGTCGTGCGGGCACGACGCCTGCTGGAGCTAGCCGCGGTGCACCGGCGCCCGCGGGACCACTGGCGCAGGATCCGGTTCCTCCTCGACCAGGCGCGCGCCTGGGAAGACGCGGGTGGGACCAGCCTGCGACGATTCGTCGAGTGGGCGAGCCGCCAGGCCGACGAGGGTGTCCGCGTCAACGAGGCGGTCGCGCCCGAGCCCGACGACCCGGCGCTGCGAATCCTCACCGTGCACGGCGCCAAGGGCCTCGAGTTTCCGATCGTCATCCTCGCCGGGCTCAACACCCTGCCGTCCAACCAAGTGCCGGCCGTGCTGTGGGGCCCCCACGGACCCGAGCTGCGGGTCGGCACGAAGGCCGCCGGCACGGTCGTGACAACCCTCGGCCATGACGATCGTCGAGCCGAGGAGCAGCGCCACGAGGCGGCGGAGCGGCTCCGCCTCTTATACGTGGCCATGACGCGCGCCCGGGACCACCTCGTGGTGAGCCTGCACCACCAGACGCCGCGCGGCTCGGTCCAGTGCCACGCCGCGCTGCTCGCACCGAGCCTCGCGAGGACCGGGATCGCGACGCTCGCGCCCCCGCGGCCGTCCCGGCCCCGGCGGGCCCGACTGGCCTCACCGCCGGCCAGCGCGACATCGGACGCCCGGGAGCGCTGGCAGGCGGCCCGGGCCGAGCTGCTCGCCCGGGCCGGGGTCGCGTCGTCCGTCGCGGCGACCACGCTCGCCGAGACGGCGGCGACCGACCGGGACGAGGCCACCGGCGACGTCGAGGCGCGCCCGCCCTGGCAGCGGGGACGAGCCGGCACCGCGCTGGGACGGGCAGTGCACGCCGTGCTCCAGAGCATCGACCTCGACACGGGCGCGGGTCTGGAAGCCACCGCGCGAGCCCAGGCCCTCGCCGAGGGCGTGGCCGACCGCGAGGGCGAGATCCGCGACCTCGCCGCCAGCGTCCTCGCGTCGCCGGTGGTGCGGGACGCGGTCGCCGGAGGCTGGGACCGCTGGCGAGAGCTGCCAGTGGCGGCCGAGGTCGACGGCGTGCTCCTCGAGGGCTTCGTCGACCTGCTCGTGCGAAGCCCCGACGGGCTCGTGGTCGTGGACTACAAGACCGACGCGATCGCCAGCGACGCGGACCTCGACACCGCCGTACGCCGCTACTCCATCCAGGGCGCGGCCTATGCGCTCGCGCTGGAAGCCGCGCTCGGCGAGCCGGTCACCCGCTGCGTGTTCATCTTCGCGCGGCTGCCGCGAGCCCGCGAACAGGAGATCCCAGATTTGGGCGCCGCGACGGCCGCCGCTCGCGAGCGCCTGGCGATCGTCCGCTGATCGCCACGCCCGCGGCGCGCCGGGTCAGACGACTCGGACGCCGCGCGCCTCGTCGCCCTTCTTCCCGGGCCCGATCTCGAACTCGACCGCCTGGCCTTGCTGGAGGGTGCGGTAGCCGTCGCCCTCGATCTGTGAGAAGTGCACGAAGATGTCGTCGCCACCTTCGCGTGCGATGAACCCGTAGCCCTTCTCGGCATTGAAGAACTTCACCGTGCCGCTGACCACTCGATCTACCCCTTGTTCGCTTGCAATCAACCAATCAACTCGGGCGTGACCCTACCAATCCCGTCCTCGGGCGTCGCGGGCGCCCCGCCCCGGCCCGCCGGCCCCGAAGATCCGCTAGATTGAGAATCAATCTCAGGATGATTCTAAGATCCGGGGGCCGCACCCGGCCGCCCTCCACCACCATCGACGAACCGAGGACCGATCCGTGACGCCGCGTGACCGACGGGCGGGCCTGCTCCGCCGCGCCGCGGTGGTCGCGACCGCCGGGTGCGTGGCCGTCGCGGTGCTGGGTTTGCCGTCGGCGACCGCCGAGACCACTCGCTCCTCCCCGCCGGGGGGCCGCGTCGTGAGCGTCGTCGCCGCCGAGAACTTCTGGGGCAGCATCGCCAGCCAGATCGGTGGCGTCCACGCGCACGTGGTGAGCATCATCACCAACCCCAACACCGACCCGCACTCCTACGAACCGACCGCCCAGGACGCTCGAACGCTCGCCGATGGCCGGTTCGTGATCGAGAACGGGATCGGCTACGACCCCTGGGTCCCCAAGCTCCTGGCCGCCGACGAGAGCAGCCCCGCGGTCCTCAACGTCGGCGACCTGCTGGGAATCGCGACGGGCGCCAACCCCCATCGCTGGTACAACCCGGGGGACGTCCAGACGGTGATCAACCAGATCGTCGCCGACTACCAGAAGCTCGACCCCGCCAACCGGGCCTACTTCACCCAGCAGCGGATCCGCTTCGACACCGTGGCGTTGGGGCCGTACGACACCGCGCTCGACGCCATCAAGGCCCGGTACGCGGGCACCGCGGTGGGCGCGTCGGAATCGATCTTCTCGATGCTCGCCCCGTCCCTCGGCCTCAACGTCATCACCCCCGCCTCGTTTCTCAAGGCCATCAGTGAGGGCACCGACGCCACCGCCGCCGACCGGGAGACCATCGATCAGCAGATCAAGCAGCACCGGATCCGGATCTACGTCTACAACCGCCAGAACGTCACGCCCGACGTGCAGGCCCAGCTGCAAGAGGTCAAGGCCGAGCACATCCCCGCCGCGACGATCACCGAGACCCTGTCACCCGCCAGCACGACCTATCAGGCATGGCAGACCCGCCAGCTCCGCGGGATCCAGGCAGCGCTCGCCACCGCCGCGACGCGAGGGAACCGTTGAACGACGCCGCTCGCTCCCAACCCGGCGGGCCGACCGAACCTGGCGCGGCGACCTCCGGGCACGCGCCACCCTCCCCCACCACGACGCCGCCGTCCCCCGCGACGTCGGAGGGACCGACGAGCGCGGTGTGCTTCCGCGACGCCGCGGTGCGGCTGCGCGCCCAGACGATCTGGTCGGGGGTCTCCCTGGAGGTGGCGCCGGGGGAGTTCGTGGCGGTCGTGGGACCGAACGGCGCCGGTAAGTCGACCCTGATCAAGGCGATCCTCGGCGTCCACGCGCTCTCGCACGGCGAGGCGAGCGTCCTCGGCCTCCCCCCCGGACAGGCGGGGAGACGGATCGGCTACCTGCCCCAGCGTCGAAGCTTCGACGCGTCGCTGCGCGTCCGGGGCGTCGACATCGTCCGCCTCGGCCTGGACGGGAACCGCTGGGGCACACCACTGCCGGTGGCCGACCGGTTCCGCGGGTCCCGTCGCCGCGACCGCGAACGGGTCGCCGAGGTGCTCGAGCTCGTCGGCGCCACCAGCTACGCGACCCGCCCGATCGGACAGACCTCCGGTGGAGAGCAGCAACGCCTGCTCATCGCGCAGGCCCTCGTCCACGACCCTGAGCTCCTCCTCCTCGACGAGCCCCTCGACAGCCTCGACCTTCCCAACCAGGCGGCGATCGCTGCGGTGATCTCAGGAATCTGCCGAGACCGGGGCATCACGGTGCTGATCGTGGCCCACGATGTGAACCCGATCCTGAGCTACCTCGACCGCGTCGTGTACCTGGCGCGCGGTCGCGCGCTGAGCGGTCCGCCGTCCGAGGTCATCACCTCCGAGACGCTCAGCCAGCTGTACGGCACCCCGATCGAGGTGCTGCACACCTCCGACGGTGGCCTGGTGGTGGTGGGCCATCCCGAGGCCCCCGCCCACCACAGCGACCGTCACACGGGTCGGACCCACGAGCGACCATGATCCCAAGCGCCGGCGCGACCGGGCTGAGCTGGAACGTGGCCGACGACGTGCGCCAGCTGTTCGCGCAGCACTTCATGGTCAACGCGCTGGCGGCGGGGACGATCGTGGCGATCCTCGCCGGTTCGGTCGGCTGGTTCATGGTGCTGCGACGCCAGAGCTTCGCCGGGCACACCTTGGCCGTGATCTCGTTCCCCGGAGCGGCGGGCGCGACCCTCCTCGGCGTCAGCGCGACCGCGGGGTATTTCGCGGCCAGCATCGCGGGCGCGCTGGTCATCGCCGCGGTCCCGGGGACCGGCCGCGGCCGGGGCTACACCAACCAGTCCGCGGTCATCGGCACCGCCCAGGCGTTCGCGTTGGCCTGCGGTGTCCTCTTCGTGAGTCTGTACGGCGGCTTCCTCGACAGCTTGAACGGGTACCTCTTCGGGACATTCCTCGGGGTCTCCGACCGCCAGGTGCTGACCCTCCTGGCAGTCGCGGTGGTCGTGCTCGCCACGTTGGCGCTCGTCGGGCGGATGCTGCTCTTCGCCACCGTGGACACCGACGTCGCGGCCACCCGCGGCGTGCCGACCCGGCTCCTCTCGATCGTGTTCCTCGTGCTGTTGGGCTGCGCCGCGGCTGAGGTCAGCCAGATCACCGGCGCGCTCCTGGTCTTCGCCCTGCTCGTCATGCCCGCGGCCACCGCGCAACAGCTCACCGCCCGCCCCGCGGTGAGCCTCGGGCTCAGCGTCGTCCTCGCGCTCGTGATCGTCTGGCTCGGACTCGGTGTCGCCTACTTCTCCGTTTATCCCGTCGGGTTCTACGTCACCACCTTCGGCTTCGCCGGCTACGTGCTGGCCGCTTCGGGCCGAGCGCTCATCACCTGGGCCGGAACCCGACGCCGGGCGACCCCGGCGGTGACCCGTTGATCGTCGGGTTCGCCAACCCGTTTTCCGGCATCGCCCACATGCTCGGGCACCCGTTTCTCCGGTACGCCTTCCTCGCAGGGACCGGGATCGCGCTGGCCTCGGGGCTCGTCGGCTACTTCGTGGTGCTCCGAGGCCAGGTCTTCACCGGCGATGCCCTCTCGCACGTGGCCTTCACCGGCGCCCTGGCCGCGCTCGCCTTCGGCATCGACGTGCGGGCCGGTCTCTACGGAGCCTGCGTCGTCTTCGCGGTGCTCATGGCGGCGCTGGGCGCCCGGGCCCGCGCCGACGACACCGTCGTCGGCAGCGTGTTCGCCTGGGTGCTCGGCCTCGGCGCGTTGTTCTTGACCGTGTATACGACGTCGAGCAGCGGCGTGAACGCGACCACCGGCGTGAACGTCCTGTTCGGTTCGATCTTCGGGCTGTCGTTCGCCGGCGCGCTGACCGACGCCCTGCTCGCGCTCGCCGTGGCCGTCGCCGTGGTCGTGGTCGCCCGTCCGCTGCTCTTTGCCAGCGTGGACGAGGCGGTGGCGAGCGCCCGCGGTGTCCCCACCCGGACGCTCGGGTTCGGTTTCCTCATCTTGGTCGGAGTGACCGCCGGCGAGGCCTCCCAAGCAGTCGGGGCCCTGCTCCTCCTCGGCCTGCTGGCCGCGCCCGCCGGGGCCGCCCAGCAGCTCACGGCGCGGCCGTTCCGCGCCCTGTGGCTCTCGGCGGGGATCGCGGTGCTCTCGGTGTGGATCGGCCTCTCGATCGCGTACGCCGCGCCCCAGGTGCCGCCCAGCTTCGGGATCCTCGCCGTGGCGACGGCCTGCTACGTCCTCGCGGCCGCGACCGCCACCGGACGACGCCTCGTCACGAGCCCGGGCCGCGCTCGGACCTGATGTCCGCTGGTTCGCCCGACCGCGCGCCCAACGCGCCGGGAGGGTGCCGCGCGTCCATCAGCCGCGCCACCGACTCGCCGACGTGAGATCACGGCGAGGGATGCGGCCCCGCTGATCCCGCCTTGGGAGCCTCGCTACCCGGCGAGCTGCCCGCCGTTGGCGTCGCTGTCGATGTCGAGCGTCGCGCCGCCGTGGGTCTCGTTGTGGCCACCCATGTACTGGTGGAGGCGCTGGTTCACCCAATAGTTGTTGGGGATGTACGGGTTGTTGGTGGTGGTCGCGACGCTGTTCCAGTCCGCGAACCAGATGTCGTTCGGCCAATGCCAGGGGCCGCCGTTGTTGACGTCGGTGACCTGGTCGGCGATCCCGCTCGCGGCGCTCGAGTAGTAACCCGAGACGTAGCCCCGGTTGGCGATCTCCAGGACCCAGCCGTTGACGAAGTCCATCACCGCGTTGGTGTCGGTGCTGCCGTAGCCCCCGCAGTTGTAGGCCTCCATGTCGAAGTAGATCGGCGTGCCGCCACCGAGCCCGAGCCCACTCGCCTCGGACACCGCCTGATCTGCCGCCGCAACCCCCTGGTTATAGGCCGTGGTGGGGTCGGTGCTCATCGTGGCGAAGTTGAGGTAAGCGTTGCACGGCGCTTGGAGGCCGACGTAGAGCGGGGCGAGACGCCAGCCGTCGTGGGTGACCGTGCTCACCCACGACGCGGTGAGGTTCTGCTGACTGCACCCCCGGTTCTGCCCGCCGAGGTAGATCCCGATGCTGCCGTACCCAGACGTGCCGGTCCAGGCCGCCATCGTCGACGCGGACGGCGCGGCACAGGTGTCGAAGCCTTGGCCTACGGCGACACCGGGCGGCGGTGGTGGCGCGACGGGCCGGCAGGCGGCGAGGGCAATCGCGGCCACGACACCGCCCAGCACGGTGAGGCGGCCAGGGAACCGGCGCAGGCTACGAGGCACGCTGGAAGCTCTGCAGGATCTGGGCGGCCACAGCAGGGTCGGACCGGAACGTGATGATGGCCACGAGCCCCTGGTCCGGGAACACCACGGTGTCCGCAGAGTTCGTGGCCGCGTTCGGGTCGACGCGCACGGCCAGGCCGTTGAGGGTCTGGGCGGCGGTGGCGATCTGGGCAGCCTGGGTCTGGGTGTTCAGCGGCTCGACCTGTACGGCCTCGGTGCGTCCGACCAGCATGGCCGGGCACAGGGGGGCCGGTCCCTCCGCGCCGAGGTACGTGGCGTGGACGTCGAAGCGGACGCAACGGTTCGGGTCGCTGCTCAGCTGATACACCGGCCAGCTGCTGGGAACCTCGAACTGCAAGCCGGAGTAAGTCACGAGCTGCTCGCCCGCCGGCACGGCGGTCGTCGGCGTCGTGGCCGGGGCGACGGTGTTGGGGACGCTGGTGGTGGTGCTGGCCGGCGTGGTGGTCGCGGTCGTCACCGTCTGGCCCGCTTGCGCACCGGGTGACGCGACGCTCGGCCCAGATCCGCCACCGCACGCCGCGAGCGCGACGCCACTGACGAGCGTCGCGGCGAGCGCGGCGAACGAGCGGCGAGGATGGCGAAGCGGTGTCATGTGCGGCGGGCAACCACGAGCCTGAGGCCCCCGAGGGTAGGCGGTGAGAGGTCAGCGGGCGTAACGCGGCCCAATTGATGGGATCGACCGGGCGCCGCCCCACCTTTAGAACGTCGCGCTGCGGCCCCGATTAACACCCTTCCGCAGCACCGAGCCCGCGGCGTTCCACCCCATTTGGGCGCTCTACCCGTTGCGAGACACCACCTCTTCTTCCTCTTCTTCTTCTTTTCCCGGTCAGGGAGGCGCTGGATTGGCATCCAAGCCGCGTGCCAGCGGCATGGACCCCGAGCCCGTCGAGCGTGGCCCTCGTCGTGGACCATGCCCGAGACAAGCCAGAAAGAGAAAAGAGGAGGGAGGAAGGAGGAAGGAAATTGAGGACGAGGACGCGGAGGAATAGGCGGTGGCCGGCCGGTGGAACCAGTCAGGCGCGGCCGAGGGGCGCAGTCGGCGGGCTCGCTCACCGCGGCATCGAGCGTGCGAGACTCGCGGATGCGCTTGGTCGTGGTCGGGGCGGGCGCGATCGGTGGGCTAGTGGGGGCTCGACTCCACGCGGGCGGCGAGACGGTCCTCCTCGTGGCCCGTGGCGACCATGGCCGCGTCGTCCGCGAGGACGGACTGCGCATCGAGGGACCTGAGTCGACGGTTGTTGTTCGTGTTCCCTCGGTGGAGGACGTCCGCTCGGTCGAGTTCCGGAGCGGTGATGCCGTGCTGCTGGCAACGAAGAGCCAGCACACCGCTGAGGTCCTCGCTGCACTCCGCGGGGTCGCGCCGGTGGACACGCCTGTGGTCTGCGTGCAGAACGGGGTCGAGAACGAGCGTCTGGCCCTCCGACAGTTCACGAACGTGTACGGCGTGTGCGTGATGTGCCCGGCCACGCATCTCCGGCCCGGCGCGATCCAGGCGTACCGGGCACCGGTGGCGGGCATCTTCGACGTCGGCCGCTACCCCGGGGGGATCGATGACGTCGCGCTGGCGTTGGCGGAGTCGTTGGTCGCAGCGGGGTTGGCTGCGCAGGCGCGGCCCGACATCATGCGCTGGAAGTACGCCAAGCTGCTCTTGAATCTCGGCAACGCAATCGAGGCCATCGCCGGGCCGGCCGCCCGCGGCGGGCCCGTGTTCGAACTCGCGTGGCGCGAGGGGGTCGCGTGCCTGGTGGCGGCCGGGATCGACTTCGTGTCTCCCGAGGAGGACGCCGCCCGCCGGGCCGACATCGTGCCCCTCCCGACGCCGGGCCAGCCCCGGGGTGGTTCCTCGTGGCAGAGCATGATGCGCCAGACCGGCAACGTCGAAGCCGACTACTTCAATGGGGAGATCGTCCTCCTCGGCCGTCTGCACGGCGTCCCGACCCCAGTGAACGCCCTCTTGCAGCGCCTCGCCAACGAGCACGCTCGAGCCCGGATCGTGCCGGACCCCGCCGGGGCGGACGCCCTGGAGCAGCTGGCCTCAGCAGCATTGGGGGTCGCCGAGGCACGCTCGGGTGGCATGGCGTCCGGGCAATCCCTGGGGGCGTCCGACCCGTAGAGCCCTCCGTGTGGGAATGCGGTCGGTGCACGGTGAGCCCGCCGCAGTTCCGGCGCGCCGTCAGGTCCTCCGGTTCTCCGTCCCGTCCGCCGGGCGTGCGGCCGTCGCGGCCGAGGCTGCCCGCCCCCGATCTCCAGATGTGGCTCGGCTCGCCACGGTGCTCCCCCGGCACGGCGAGCCGAGCCCAACTCGCCGGGCGGACGCTCGGGCGTCGTTGAACCCGTCAACGACGCCCGAGTAGTCCGCGACCGGGCGGGACCGGCGCCGGGTCCTCGCCGACTGCGTCCGGACCAGCTGCGGTTGGGACCGAGTGCGGGGCGGGGCTCGACGGGCGGGCGGGCGACGGCACCGGCGTATCCTCGGGCGGCCGGCGCCATCGCCGGTCCTGCTGCACGCCGGAGGAACCGACATGGCGCCGTCTGATCCCAACCGTCCCGGCGGCCAGTCGGGTGACGATGGTCTCGTGCCCGAGTCTCCGAGCGAGGCGGGGGTCTCGGTCCCCCGGGTGCCGATCGAGAAGGTCGAATCCGAGCGGATGCTCGAGAACGAGGTTCGGGCTCGCCTCGAGCACGACGGTTTCAGCGACGACCAGATCCTGCGCTGGCTGGAGGCCTACTTCGCCGATCACGACGAGGGAGAGGCCGACGAGGTGGTCGCCTGGATCCGTGATCGCGAGGCGCGAGAGGGCTCAACCGAGCGGCCGAGCGACTGACGGGTCCGTACCCGGCCCCTGGACGCGTCGTCGGTGGCGGCCACCCGCGTCCGGGCCCTGTCGGCAGTCCACCCGGTCGGCGACGCGGCACCGCCCCTCCGGGCGAGCCGGTGGTCACCGACCGGGCGGGAGAGCTACGCGACGGTCATCCGCCCCTTCAGGAACACCAGCCACGGGGCCTTGTAGGCGACCCGGCGCACGGCGCCCTCGGCCACGTCGACCTGCGCGTCACCCTTGCCGGCGTCCATGATGAAGAGGTAGCGGAAGAAGACCTTCACGCTGTGGCTGCCGGCCGCCACCGGAATCGTGGTCGGCGTGCGCCACTTGCCCTTCATGGCCTGACCGTCGACGACGAACGTCGGCGGGAACAAGAAGAGGATGAACGCGAGGGGGAAGAACTTCGCGGTGATCTCGATCGCGCTCGACGGCGGTTGGCTTGCCATACCTGCTCCTTGCTGGGGTCGGCACCAGGACCTGGTGCCCGGACGGCAACTTAGTGCGTCATCAGGCAACGCTGCCCTGTTGGGCGGTGTGGTTGGCTGATCCTCGCAGTTGGTGTTGTTGGCTGCGAGCGACTCCTCGCCGGGTGGGGCGGGGCGGCCCGAGGCGGGGCAGGATCGACGCCGGTCGAGTTGGTGGCGGCGTCGGTCACGTCGCTGGGTCGGGGTTCCGACGCGACGGTGCTGGACCAGCACGGGTGCTGGTGGTTCGCCGCCCAGGGCGGCGATGTTTCGAGCCGCGATGAGATCGCGATGCCCGCGGTGTCCACGGTGAGGACACGAGAAGTTGCGCCCGGCGGGTTTGGGGACCCACTCGTGGCATTGGGGCAGTGGCTGGCGGTGCCGCGCTCGTTGACCCGGCGCAGCTCGATGCCGGCCAGCTCGGCCTGGTCGGCCAGCGCGCCGAGCAGGTGGGTGTCCGCCAGCTCCAATCGCTGCGTCGGCTGCGCTCGCCGCGGACGCGGGCGTGAGCGGCTCGGCCGGGGGCCCCGGTTCGGGCGCGGCCCAATGGGGCCGTTCCGCGGGCCAAATTACTTGACCTTTCAATCAGATGGGCTAGTGTTGAGTTCAATAGTTCATCGCTCAACTAAAGGACGCATCATGGCAACCACCACGGTTCTGCCCGGTTATCTCGCTGGCACCTGGAAAGTCGACCCCGTCCATTCGGACGTCTCGTTCGCGGTCCGTCACCTGATGGTGAGCAAGGTCCGGGGCCACTTCCGGAAGTTCGACGCCCAGATCGTGACCGCCGAGAACCCCCTCGACTCGTCCGTCACCGCGACGGTCGAGCTGGCCTCGATCGACACGGACAACCCGGACCGGGACGCCCACATCCGCTCCGCCGACTTCTTCGAGGTCGAGAAATTCCCGACCATGACCTATCGCTCGACGGGCATCCGCGAGGACGGGGATGCATTCGTCGTCGACGGTGAGCTCAGCCTCCACGGTGTGACCCGGGCCGTCCCCCTGCGGTTGGAGATCAACGGCTTCCAGGCCAACACCCCGTTCGGCGACACCCGCGCTGGCTTCTCGGCCACTACTGAGATCGACCGCCGCGACTTCGGCATCGAGTTCAACATGCCCCTGGAGGGTGGGGGCGTCGTTCTCGGCGAGCGCATCCAGGTCGCGATCGAGATCGAGGGGATCCTGGCGACGCCTCCGGCCGCCTGACGCAAGACGGGACCACCGGTCCGCCCGACCCGCGACCGGGCCGGGCGGACCACCGCGCTCGGAGCGTGAGCCGGGACCCCGACGACGGCGGAGTCCTGGACGCACCCCGCGGCCCGGAACCCCGGGCAGCCCCAGCGGCCAGCGCGCTGGCCGGTCGGCCGGGCGGGTCGACGCGGCACCGGCGGGCGGGCCCGGAGCCTGGAGCTTCGGACGCTCCCGAACGCTGCCGACCCGGTGAAGGAAAACCGGCCACACCAGCCTCTCTGACACCAATTCCGCGGCCGACTGCTGCATCATGAAGGCAGAGTTGAACGTCGACTGGCTCACCCGAGGCCAGGGCACGTGTCTTTCGGACTCAGGCGCACACCGGGGAGGTGGCTACGCCCGGGCGGGCTCTCGAGGCCGAGGAGGAAGGTTGTGATGTCGATGAATCTGATCGCTGTGCCGTGGGAGCGACTTCGCGCCGGCGTCACGATCCTTCGCTCCGACGGCCGATTCGAGCGAGCCGCGACGGTCGAGAAGGGGGACTACAGCGTGCGGGTGATCTTCGATGACGGGCGCGTCGAGCACCACGAGCGCTCCGAGCAAGCCGAGGTCTTGACCCGCCAGTCCTGACTCCCCCTCCGGGGCCTCGACGGCGTCCGGCGGCGTGGACCGGTGCGGTGCACCCCCGAGAGACTGAGCCGGTGGACTCACCGTCGACGAACCGTCCCGTTGTCGCTGCCGAAGGGCTGAGGAAGCGGTTCGGACGCCGGGGACGATGGGTCCTCAACGGCGTCGACCTGCGAATCGAGCCCAGTTCGGTGACGGTGGTGTCGGGGGGATCGGGGGGAAACGGCTCCGGCAAGACCACACTGCTGCGGCTCCTGAGTGGTCTGTCTCGCCCGTCGGCGGGACGCGTCATCGCGCGCCCCTCCACCGTTGGGTTCGTCCCCGAACGGTTCCCGTCGCGTCTTCGGTTGACGGCCGCGCAGTACGTCACGCACATGGCGCAGATCCGCGGCGTGGACCCGGCGACGATCCGGTCGCGCAGCACCCGGCTCTTCGAACGACTGGCGTTGACACCGGGCGCCGACGTGAGCATCGGGTCGCTCTCAAAAGGCCATGGCCAGAAGGTCGCTCTCGTCCAGGCGCTCCTCAGCCCGGTCGCCCTCCTCGCCCTCGATGAGCCCTTCAGCGCGCTCGACGAGCCTGCGCACCACGCGGTGCGGGAGCTCCTGGGCGAGGCACGCGCGGCGGGCACCGCGGTGGTCCTCACCGCGCACGGGCAGGCCGAGATCCCCGATGGCGGACCGGGTCCTGGCGCTCGACGGGGGTCGGATCATCGACCGGTCCGCGCTGACCTCGGCCGCCCAGGTGGCCGACCCTGGGGTGACCGTCGATCTGCGCCCACCCGCGGGGCCGGTCGACGTCGCGCCGCTCGCCGACGTCGTCGCGCGCTCGACGCTGGACTCGTCGATCACGGACCGGCGCCTCACCGTGGTCGTCGCCCGGTCGGCGGTGGACCGACTCTTGACCCAGGCGCTCCACGCGGGCTGGTCCGTGCTGTCGGTCGCGCCGAGCGACACGGCTCCACCCGAACGCTCACCATGAAGGCACTCGTCCGGTATGTCGGCGCCGACGCGCTGCGCAACCAGCACTGGCTCGCCCCGCTGCTCACTTACCTTGCCGCCCTCGCAGTGCTCGACGCGACCAACGGGCCGGTGCGCTCGACGTATGCGGCCTCGGCGGCACTGCTCGTACCGATCGCGACCTGGGTGACCGTCGTGGTCAACCAGAGCGAGGACCCGGTCCAGACGTCGATCACCGTCGTGAACGCCGGGAGCGACACCCGGGTGCGCCTCGCCAAGCTCGTCACCGCGGGACTGGGGTGCCTCGCCCTGGTTGCCCTGGCGATGGTGGCGCCGCTGCTGACGACCAGCCATCGCTGGTCGGCAACCGATCTGGGGCTCGGTGTCGTCGCGCACCTGCTGTGCGGCGGGCTGGGTGTCGCGTTCGGCGCCGTGTGCAGCCGGCCCGTGCTGCGTCGCACCGCGTGGGCCGTGCTCGCCGCCGTCGCGCTGTGCCTCGCCGACGTGCTGATCCCGAACTGCCCGCCGGCCCATCAGCTCCTGGCCCTCCCGGCGTCCGACCATCCGCGTCACGTGGCCGCGAGCCTGGCCGTGACGAGCGTCGAGACCGTGCTGGTGTGCGCCGTCCTCGTCGCGGCGGCCGTCGCGGTCGCGCAACGTCGGGATTGACCCCCACCCGCCCGGGTGCGCCGCGTCTCGGATCACTCGAACGGAACGGCTGCGCTTCCCAGCGTTGCCGGCCAGCCCCGGTCGACGGGCAGGCGCGGCCGGCTCAGCGGATCGGGAGGGCGGCGAACCGGGCCAGCCCATAGGCGAGGAACAAGACGGCGAATCCCACGACGGATGCTCGCAGGGGTGCCCAGTCGAACCGCAGCGAGATCCCGGCAAAGAACAGCACCGCCGCGAAGAACACCGTGGTGAGCACGTAGGCGTCCGTGTCGTCGGTGGCGTTTTTGGCCCCGTCGAACGCGACGTCGCCGTTGTGCTCGAGGCGGTTCGCCTCGGTAAAACCGGGGGGGCGGTATTGAGGCATGTCGAGGGGGCTCGGGACCGCCGACGTGTTCTGGAGCGGGTCCTGAGCGATCCACGCTTGGAACGCGGGGACGAACTCGGGGAGGAAGCGACGCTGGTACAGCGCGGCCAGCTGCAGGTTCCCTTCGGTGGAGACCTCCAACCACCGGTTGAAGTTCAAGAGGTCCTGGAGGCGATCCTGGCCGGCGCTCGTCGAGGCCCGATTGGCCTCGGACCGCGCCGTGTTCGCCTGCGCGTAGCGCTGCGCCTGCAGTCCGCTCCAGCGAGCGGCCTGGTATCCACCCCAGGCGATCCCGACCGTGGCGATCGCCAGGAGGAAGGTCGCGACGAGCTCCCAGAACCGCTCCCGGGTCACGGTCGATCCGTGCCCCGGTTCGCTCAGCTCATGGGGCGGGTGAACGTGAACGGGTTCAACCATCTCGGCGGCGGGGCCTACGGTCAAGCCCGGTCGGGATGCCTCCACCCCGACCGCGCGTCGTCGCCGTCCGCGGGCTTGACGTCCGCAAGATCGGGGCCTCGGTCGCGACCCCGGGGGCTACGGCGTCGAGGTCCCGGATCCTGCGCTCGGGGTCGGGATGGTGAAGCCGCACTTCTTGGCGAAGTACTGGGCGATCTGCTCGAGATACTTGGCGGAGGTGGTCCCGATGGTCTCGAGCTGGCTGAGCGAGCTGGGATTCGAGAAGTTGACCGAGGTCAGGTGCGCATACAGGTTGGCCAGGGCCCGAAACGCCGGGCGCAGCGAGCTCGGGCCGCTGTTGGCCAGGGACTTGAACGCCTTGGCTGCGTTGCGGAACACGGAGGCCAGCGATTGGGGGTTGGCAAGGTTGATCTTGGACGCCGACGCGTTGGTCTTCTGGTACTTCTTGACCAGGCTGCTGCACGACGCCGCCGGGCGGGTTGCATCCGTCCGCGCGTACGCAACGCCATCCGCCGCGAATGCGGTCGCGACGGCGGTCACGGCAAGGACAACCAAGAGTCGACGCATGTGCACATCCTCCTGCTCGTGCGCTCGGCCTTCACCCTCGGCCGTGCTCGCTGCTCGACCGCACGGTAGTCGCCGCTGGTGGCGAAGCCCCGGTTCTCGATCGGCGGCGCGCGGGGCCGCCCCGACCCGCCGTGTTCGGAGCTCGGCCTGAACCGTAACCATTCTGCTACCGTTGCGGCATCGGCGCCTCGGGCTGAGGCGCGACCCGTTCGACGCCCTCTGGTCGACCGTCGCAAGTCCCTCCCGGCCCCTCTCGGAAGACTGAACCATGAGGTCACACGACGCGAGCTGCGTGATCAACGCGGACCCGGCCCGGATCTGGGCCATCATCACCGATGGGGCGAGCTACCCGGACTGGGACTCGGGTGTCATGCGAATCGAGGGCCAGATCGCGCCCGACGGGCGGATCAGAGTGGTCTCGGCCGCGAGCCCCAAGCGAGCGTTCCCGGTCCGGGTGACGGAGTTCGTCCCCGGTGAGCGGATGACCTGGTCCGGCGGCATGCCGCTCGGACTGTTCACCGGCGTGCGGACCTTCACGCTGACCCCGCAAGGCGACGCGACGACCCGCTTCGCGATGCGCGAGGAGTACACGGGGGGGTTCCTGCCCCTCATCTGGCGATCGATGCCCGACCTCGGCCCGTCCTTCCGACAGTTCGCCGACGGGCTCAAGCAACGCGCCGAAGCGGGTCCCTGAGCGGCTCCTCCTTCGCCCCGGCGACCGATCGAGCGAGCCGGCCACCCCGCGACGAGCCATGGAACCGGCGGGTGCGCTCAGCGACTCGGACCGGGGCGGGCCGCGGCGAGCACCCGGTCCACGTCGCGCCGGTGGTGGATCGCCTCGTGGACCGTGTGGCGCGCCATCCAGGCGATGGTTCGGCGGGAGCGGGCAGGCCAGCTGTAGACACACGGACGCTGCCACGCTCGGTCGTCGAGGTGACGAAGCGTCTCGGCCAACGACGCGGCCGCGCTCCCGAGCTCGTCGGCCACCGTGTGCGGCGCTTGACGGTTGTAGCGGTCGCGGGTGACGCGCTCGTCGCGACCCATCGGCTCGAACTCGGGGCAATCCTCGACCTGGGCCCGCCGGATCCGCTCGTGCTGCACCCCAAGAACGTCCCGCACGTGGCAGCCGTACTCGAGAGCCGACCAGGTCGCCGCCAGCGGATGGGCCCGCAGTTGCGTGCTCGGCGCGCCGCGCAGCCGGACGCGATAGTCGCCGGCCAGGGCGACGAGGAGGTCGGGGATCTCCGTGACGGCCACGCCGTCGTAGCGGTACGCACACTCGTCACAGCGGTCCATGCCGTGACGGTAAGGCGAGGCCCCGGCCGAGCCAGGCTCGATTTCCCGCGGGTGGCAAGCGGGCCAGGCGAGAACACCGTCGTCGGCGGCGCGCGACGTCCTGGCGTCGGGCCTGGGGACTCCAGGCCACATGAGCGCATCGGCCTCGCTGGGGCCCGCGAAAGGTAGTCGGCTACCAAGTAGAGTGCGCGGCGAACAGTACCGCTCGACGCCCGGGCGCGGCGGGAGGAGCGAGGGACGTGGGTCAGCTCGACGGCAAGGTCGCCATCGTCACCGGAACCAGTCGTGGCGTCGGTGTTGGCATCGCGCGCCGATTGCTGACGGAGGGTGCCGCGGTGGCCGGTTGATCTCGCCGGCCACTCGACTCGATGCCCGCCGCGGCGGGCATCGAGGGAGCGGAGCAGCGGTCCGTGCAGTGGGTCTGCGACCAGGGGGATTGGGCACAGATCGATTCCTTCGTCGAACGGGTGGTCGAGCACTTCGGGCGAGTCGACATTCTCGTGAACAACGCGGGTGGAACCCTGCCGGTACCCCATGTCGAGGATGTCCCCGAGCTGCTCGCCAAGGTCCAGGGCGTGCCGGCCGGTGACAGCTCGTTCGAACGCACCGCGCGTTTCCACGCCGCCGCCATTCAGAACAACCTGACCAGCCCTCTGTGGTTCTCGCTGCGCACCTACCGGGCGATGGCTGCGCAGACCGGAACTGGGTCGATCATCAACATCTCGAGCGGCGCGTCACACCCGGCGGGCTCGCCGACGCTGGTCTCGTACGGAGCGGCGAAGTCAGGACTCAACCATCTGACGCGTTCCCTCGCCGAGGAATGGGGCCCGAAGGTTCGGGTCAATTGCCTGGCCCTCGGCGCGACGATGACCGAGAACTTCCAGACGTTCGTACTCCCGGCTGACGACCCGGCCGGCGCCGACTACTTCCGAAACGTCCCGTTGGGTCGGGCGGGCAGCGCCGACGAGGTCGGCGCGGCGTGCGTCTTCTTGTGTTCTGGACAGGCGGACTACATCAACGGGACGACCATCGAGATCGACGGCGGCATGCTCCCGGGCACCCTCTACGAGGCGGGGATCCGGACGATCGAGGAGCTCCTCGCCGGCCCCTGACCCGGGTGGGCCCAGGCGAGCCGGTTAGACGGCGCCGTAGGTGATGTCGCTCCGGTCGCGGGCCCCGAGGGTGAAGTCCTCCTCGAACGGGAACCCCGTGGCGGGGTCGAACGGCACGGTGTAGGTCCAGTCGAAGGCGCACACCCGCTTGGCGATGAGCCAGACGCCGAGGCGGCGCTCGAAGCGATCGACGTAGCGCAGGGCAAGGACCAGGTCGCCCTGCTGGCCGCCGTCGTCGGGTCGGCTGATGTGGTGGGCGATGCAGTAGCTGTCCACCTGGGCGATGTCGCCGTCGAGGCGGATATACGGCGGTCCGATGAAATGCGCCGTCGACTCGAAGTGCGGCAGCACGTCGCAGACCCAACGGGCGAACTCGCGTCCGGAGCCGCGAAACGAGTTGTGATCGTCGCAGCCGTCGGGGTGGTAGCACGATGCCATCAGCGCCTCGTCGAGGCGGTCCGTACCTCGAGCGAGCCGCTTGATGACGTCGGTGATCTCCTCGCGAGCGAGGAGATCGTCGAGGGTGCGAGCCGGCCCGCCCGGGACGGCGCTCATGCGCCGATCGGGCGCAGCTCGCTCGGAACGATCCCCAGGTGCCGCTCGAGGTTGCGGTGCAGGTTGATGATCCGGCATTCCTCACTCGAGATCGCCAGATGCTCGAGGCCGGGCTGGTGGAGACCCCGCTGCGCCGTCCGCAGCAGCGTGCAGTCCTGGCTCATCACCAATCCGAGATAGGTCGAATCCTCGACCGCGCTGTCGGTGATCCGCGGGACCTTCGCTCCCGGTGCGGACCGGTAGAGAGCGATCAGGACGAACTCGGCCTCGTCGACGCTGGCCCCGGGGCGAGCGACGATCGCGGCCACCATGTCGGCCTGCACCAGCACGGTGAGGTTGGGGAACAGGTTGTACTGGCAGAGCTGCGTGATCCGTACGGTGGAGTAGTCGCTGAGATCGACGCCGCTGGCCGCCTGGTGCACTCGGATCTGCTCTGCGATGACGTCGCGCACCGTCTGGCCGGTTGGTATCGGGGGAAGCGGCGTGGCGGGGTCGTCGATGCCCATGCGCCCGCCTTGCGAGACGATGAAGGACTTCCAGACGTCGTCGTCCGACGAGGCTCGACCCAGGCGAGGGCTCGCGACGCCGTAGTGCTGGTACGACGCGCCGTGCAACCCCCAGAGACGCTGCGGCGCGTGGACGTCGTCGACCGAGCCGAGCATCTCGGAGTGAATTCCTTGGATGTGGTACGTCTCGGAGAAGCCCTCGGCCACGACCTTCCAGTTGCTCTGGACTGGGGTGATGGTCGCGGCGACGGCGTGGAACTCGTCGAGATGAGCCCAGGTCGTGTCGTCGACCAGCCCCTCGAGGAACTCGCCGAGCGGTGCGGCGGTGAGGTCAAGGTTCACGAAGACCAGCGGTCCCCACGTGTCGACCTGAGCTCGGAACAGCCCGAACTCTTCGTTGCGCAGGCCGGGGCCGAAGCCCTTGCGGGACGGCACCTCGCGCAGGTTTCCGTCCAGGTCCCAGCTCCAGTGGTGATAGGGGCAGCGAAGGCCCGACAGGCCGGAGCCGGATCCCTGGCAGATGCTGTTGCCCCGGTGTCGACAGACGTTCTGGAAGGCGCGCAGCGATCCGTCGTCGCCCCGCACCACAATCACCGAGAGGCGGCCGCAGCGGTACTCGTAGAAGTCCCCCGGCTCGGGCACGTGGTCAACGGTGCAGGCGATCTGCCAGACGTGGGGCCACAGGCGTTCCTCTTCGAGCGCCGCGAAATCCGGTGACGTGTAGCGAGACGCGGGCACCAGCACCGGCGTGACCGACGGGGTGATGGCCGTGTCGCCCAGGTCGTTTGGCTCGGACGTCAGGGTCGGATCGACTCGCGTCATCAGGGGGCCATGCTTCCACGATCTCGAGGGCGCCCGGCGATGCCGGCCGAGGAGATCACCCGACGGTGACTGGGATGTGGGCGAATGCCCGGGCCCAGATCGAGACTGCCCGCTCGGGGTCACCCACCAGCGCGTAGTCGGGGAACCGATGGTTCCATTCTGCGAGCGCGACCCGTGCTTCGAGGCGGGCGAGGTTTGAGCCCAGGCAGTAGTGGATCCCGTGGCCGAAGGCGAGGTGGCGTGAGATGGTCCGGGTGACGTCGAAGCGCTCGGGATCGGTGAATTCGCGGTCGTCGTGGTTCGCCGCACCCCACACCAGCATCACTCGCGAGCCGGCCGGGATGGTGACGCCGTGGAACGTCGCGGGGCGTGTCGCGGTGCGCGGCAAGGCCTGGACGGGCGATTCGATGCGGGTCACCTCCTCCACTGCGTTCGCCCACCGTTCCGGCTCTTGTTGCAACCGGGCACGCTGGTCGGGGTGACGAGCGAGCAGCACCGACGCGCTCCCGATGAGGCTCGTCGTCGTGTCGTTCCCCGCGAGGATGAGCAACAGGCAGAAGCCGAGTAGCTCGTTGTCGCTGAGGCGCTGGCCGTCGACCTCGGCCTCGAGGAGTGCTGTCATCAGGTCGTCGCGTGGTGATCGGCGTCGCTCCTCGAGGAGCTCGGCGAAGAGTCCGTAGATCTTGGTCGTCGCCACGGCGTAGTCGTCCGGACCCTGGATCTCGAGGAAGGAGTCGGTCCAGGAGCGGAAGGACTCGATGTGCTCGTCCGTCACGCCAATCATGCGGGCGATGACGACACTCGGGACGACCGCCGCGTAGTCGCGTTGAAGGTCACAACCGCCCGCGGCTGCGATGTCGTCGATCAGGTGACGGGCGACTCGCCGAACGAGGCCCTCGATCTCCGCGACGCGTTTGGGGGTGAATGCACGCGAGATGAGTGATCGGAGCTCGCTGTGGCGCGGTGGATCCATGTAGATCAGCTGCGGCAGGAAGTTCTGCTGCTCGTCGACGAGGCTCGAGAAGCCCTCCGGGTCGTGTACGGCTTCCCAGACGTCGGCGAAGCGGGTGAGCGCGATGAACGATCCTCGAGGATCGTGGTACACCGGGTGCTCGTCGCGCATGACCCGGTAGACGTCCCAGAGCTCGTCTTGGAACGCGGCGGTTGACGGATTGTACAAGCAGTCGGTCAGAGCAGGCCGCGTCATCGTCCACATCCCCGTCGGCGGCGCCACTGGCGTCGTGGCGCGACCCCACGATACTCATCGCCGCGAGGGCTTGATCGGGTCTGCATTCCTAGGGCGACGCCGAGCCGTTAAGAAGGCGCAAATTCTGGCGTCGCGCTGCTAAGACTCCGCAATTTCACCGAAGCGGGCACCGTTCAGCGGTCATGCCGAAGTTGACTAGGAGACGCTTTCGTCCTTCCCCTGGCAGGTCGCATGCGCCATCAACCTGGCGACGTCATCGACGGCTACCAGATCGCGGGATGCCTGGGGGAGGGCGGCTTCGCGGAGTCCTACGAGGCCGAGGACACCCGCGACGGGCGCCGCGTCGTCCTCAAGGTCTTCAAAGGCAATGTCGTTGGCGACCAGCGCGCCGCTCGGCGTTTTCGCCAGGAGGCAACGATCGCGCGCACGCTCGACCATCCTCGTTTGCAACAGAGCCACGACGACGGCCGGACCCGCACCGAGCTGTACCTCGTCCTGGACTACGTCGACGGCGAATCCCTGTCGGACTGGCTGCGCGCCCACCCGAGCGGCATCCCCACACCGCTCGCGTCGGCTTGGGGTCGTGAGCTGGCCGAGATTCTCACCTACCTCGAACAGCATCGCGTCGTACACGGAGACCTCAAGCCGGGCAACCTCCTGGTCAGCGACGACCTCCACCTCACGCTGCTCGACTTCGGGGCCGCCGGTCGTGCACCCCGCGGGTTCGGTGCTCAGCTCCCGTTTCACACCGAAGTGGGGACCGCCGCCTACGCCAGCCCCGAGCGTCTGCAAGGCAGGCGCGGCGACCACCGCAGCGACCTGTACTCCTGGGGCGTCGTGATGTACGAGTTGCTCGTGGGTAGGCCGCCCTTTGTGGGCGCGAGCCCGGCCGCGACCATGGGCGCCCAGCTCGTCGGGACGCCAACTCCGATCCGCGAGCTGCGCCCCGACGTCCCGGCCCCGCTCGAGGCCGTCGTGCTGAAGGCGATGCGCCGATCACCGACCCTGCGCTACCAGTCGGCGGTCGAGCTTGGTGACGATCTCGACCGTCTCGATTCGCTCGACCTGGCCAGCTTCGACCTCTCACCCGAACCCCCGCTCGCAGGGTCGGCGCTCGGCGGCAAGCCGCTCTGGCTGCTCGTCGCCGGAGTTGCGCTGGGCTTCTGGTTCATTCTCGGCGCGACGATCGCCATCACGATCGCCCTGCACTGAGCCGGCGTCCGCCCCTGTAGTTCCGCACCGGTCGGGCCGCCCGTGGGCCACCCGGGCCCCGAGCCCCGAGCCCCCGCGTCTACGCAACCAACGGCTTGGCCGCGGATCCCATCAGGTCGACAAAATTGTCGCAGTAGAAGCGGCGGCGGCTCGAGTCACCCAGATCGCCGAGCGACGCCTCGAAGCGCTCCAGTGGCCGGCGTCCGCCTTCCACGTGGGGATAGTCGGATGAGAACATGCAGACTTCGGGGCCCGAGTTCGCGATGATCCAGCCGACATCCTCGGTCGGGTAGGGCGTGAAGCGAACTTGGCGGCGCACATACTCGGTGGGCCGCAACGAGAGGGTCCGCAGTCGCTCTTCATGGCGGGCGAAGGCATCGAAGGCGGCCTCCATCTGGCGCAACCATGAGGGGACCCAGATCGCGCCCTGCTCGATCACGCCGATCCGCAGCGCGGGGAAGCGATCGAGCACCCCGTCGAAGATCAAGGTGGCGAGGGTCTGCGCCGGGGGTCCCGGAATCCCCATGTAGTCGACGGACCGAAAGTTCTCCTCGCCACCGTGAAAGTCAGGTGGGACGGGTCGGCCGTTGCGAAAGTAGCCAGGCTCGATGAGGTCGCCGGTACCGCCAACATGGAACACAACCGGGATGGCCGCGTCCTGCGCCCGCGCCCAGAAGCCGTCGAGGCGGACGTGGCTCGGCGAGTGGGTCCGGGGACATCCCGATGCCACGAGGAGGGCTGCCGCTCCCATCGCGAGGGCTTCGTCGGCGAGCGCGTCGGCTCGGTCAAAATCAGCGAGTGGGATGTAACAGGTGGGGAGCAGACGCGGGTCAACCGAGCAGAACTCCACCATGCCTCGGTTGTGGGCTCGTGCGACGCCATACGCGAAGTCCAAGTCGTGGTCGTGTTCCCAGTCGCGCAGGCGTCGGTTGTGGAAGGTGTTGAACACGAGCTGGCTCGAGAAGCCCAGCAAGTCGAGGGCGCGAGGCCGGTCCGCGGCGAGGAAGGAGCCGGTCGCGGCGAAGTTCTTTCGTTGCATGATCTCGGCGTCCTCGGCGGCGCGGTATGTGGGCGAGGCGTGCCGCGCGCGGAGTCGCTCGAACGCGAGATCCAGGTCACGCAGCTGCTCGCCGGGGTCTCCGGTCTGGCGAAGCTCGTTCCCGCTCGGGTAGCGGAGCGGTTGAATCCGGTCCCGGATGTCCGGGTCGGCGTGGTCACGGAGCCACGTTGGCGTCTCCATGAGATGGGAGTCAGCGTCGTGGACGATGCGCCCCGTGCTGTACGGCATCGTTCTCTCCTCACCGAAGCCCTGGCGAGCAGCGGGCCCGACGACCCAGGGTCGAGTCGAGGCTAGTGCTTCATGAGGAAGCGTTTGCGCGTCGGTCATCGCCGCGCGCACGCCAGGGTGGGATCGTGGGAGCGGTTGAGCGCCGGTGCCGTGGGTCGCTTTCAGTTGGCGGCAGCGCCGGTGAAGGTCGGTCCCCACCTCCGACCCGTGGCGCCGCCGCGCGCCAATGCGTCCGGCATCCACGCCCCGCCGCCAACGTCGGGTGGCCTCGCCCCCACACCTCCCACTGGGCCGCTGCCGGCGCCGTTCGTCGACGGCGCCGCGCTGCTGGAGGCGCAACTCAGCCAGCTCGCGAAGCAGCTCCAAGGGCTGCCCGGGGCTCATCGTGTTGCCGATCGGGGGTCGGCTAGGGAGTGCCTCGTCGAACGACCGGTCGTTCGTCGTAGCGGGTCACCGCCTCGACGAGCCCCTCGACCGCGAGTGAGAGCTCGCTGAGGGCGCGGGGATACTCATCCAGGATGGTCGCGACGCGTCGCGAGGTGAGCCGACGCCCGCGCGCCAGCATCTTGCATCCGTCGCCCGTGAGTTCGACGTTGGTGCGTCGGCGATCAGTCGGGTCAGGCTCGCGCCGGATCCAGTTGCGCTGGGCCAGCACATCGAGAATCCCCGTGATCGCCGACATGCGCATCTGACGGGCGGCGGCGAGCGCGCTGGTGTGGCGGAGACCGTCGTCGACCCGCTGCATGACACGGAGCTGCTCGAGCGAGGGGGTCCCGGGATCCTCGTCCAAGGCCGTCCGCAGCAGCCGATAGAGCCGGGGAACGACGTCCGCGAGCTCCTCGGCAACCGACGTTCGAGGCGCCACCGAGGCTGGGACCTGCCCCCCTTGCCGAACCATGGGAACACTGTACACTAAAATACGTCAGTATCTGAACTATTCAGTAGGTGGAGTATATGCTGCTCGCAGGCGAGCACCCGGCCCGCGACAGTCCGGACGGGCTGGACCGCGCGGAGGCCGTCCGACGGCTGACCGTCCACGGCCCGAACGCGATCGAGGAGCAGCGGGTCCCGGCGTGGCGCCGACTCGGGGCGCGCTTCTGGGGACCGCTGGCCTGGATGCTCGAGGTGACCATCGTCTTGACCCTCGTGCTCGGCAAGGACCTCGAGGCCGGGATCATCGCCGCATTGCTGGTGGTGAACTCCCTGATCGGATTCCAGCAGAGCGCTCGAGCCGAACGGGCGCTCGCCCTCCTGAAGACCCGCCTGGCGGTCAACGCGCGCGTCCGACGCGACGGGCACTGGAGCACCATCCCATCGCGAGAAGTGGTGCCCGGCGACGTCGTCCGGGTTCGGGCCGGCGATCTCGTCCCCGCCGACCTCGACGTCACGAGTGGGCACATCAACTGTGATCAGTCTGCACTCACCGGCGAATCGGTTCCCGTCGACATCCTGCCAGGAGGCGAGGCATACGGCTCCAGCGTCGTCACCAGAGGTGAGGCCACGGGAACTGTCACGGCGACCGGGTCGTCGAGCTTCTTCGGTCGAACGTCCCAGCTCGTGCAGAGCGCACAGACCGCCAGTCACCTCGAGTCGATCATCTTCCAGGTCGTGAAGTACCTCGTCGTCGTCGACGTCGCGGTGGTGCTCACCATGTTCGGATTCGCGCTCGCCGTCGGCACTCCGATCTCCGACACGCTGCCGTTTGCTCTCATCATCTTGATCGCCTCGGTCCCGATCGCGCTGCCGACCACCTTCACCGTGGCCCAGGCAGTCGGTGCGCTGGAGCTGAGCCAGGGCAAGGACGAGGAGCATCGCGGACACGGCGTCCTCGTGACCCGCCTCTCCGCGGTCCAAGAGGCGGCGTCGATGGACATCCTGTGCACCGACAAGACAGGAACGCTGACCCTCAACCAGCTCGAGCTGGCCGACACCCGCTGCTACCTGCCGTCCAGCGATGCTGAGCTGCTCGAGCTGGCCGCGCTGTCGTCCGACCGGGCGGGTCAGGACCCAATCGACCTCGCCATCCTGCGTGCCACCGATGCGGCCGGCCTCGACGTCTCGGCGTGGCGGCGGACGTCTTTTGAGCCCTTCGATCCGTCGACGAAACGAACCGAGACCAGCGTCGAGCGCGAGGGCGAGACACTGCTGATCGTCAAGGGCATGCCCGAAGTCATCGCGCGCTCGTGCCGGGGGGCCCCAGACCGTGTCGAGGCCGACGTCGAGGACCTGGCCCAGACCGGCAGTCGTGTCGTGGCCGTCGCCGCGGGCGCTCGGGGCTGCCTACACCTGGTCGGCCTGCTCGGACTGGCCGACCGTCCACGGCCAGACTCGGCGCAGCTCATCACTGAGCTCCGGTCCCTCGGGGTGGACGTCAAGATGATCACGGGCGACACGCTCGCGACCGCGTTGGCCGTGGCCGGCCAGGTTGGTATCCACGGTCCGGCTTGCACCGCAGACGAGCTTCGGGCCAATCCTGAGCTCGTGCACTCGAATGAGATCTTCGCCGGCGTCTTGCCAGAGGACAAGTTCGCGATCGTGCGCCGACTCCAAGACCACGGTCACGTCGTCGCCATGACCGGGGACGGAGTCAACGACGCCCCGGCCCTGAAGCAGGCCGAGGTCGGCATCGCGGTCGACAGCGCCGTGGATGTCGCCAAGGCCGCGGCCAGCATGGTGTTAACCGAACCTGGCCTCGTCGACGTCGTCGCAGCGGTGCGCGTCAGTCGTGGTGTGTACCAGCGAATGCTGACGTGGACTCTCAACAAGATCGTCAAGACGCTACAGGTGGCCCTGTTCTTGACGCTCTCCTTCGTGATCACCCGCGACTTCGTGACGACTCCATTCCTGATCGTCCTGCTCCTCTTCGCCAACGACTTTGTCACCATGGCGCTGGCGGTCGACCGGTCCCGGCCTTCCGCGCAGCCCGATCGGTGGCGAGTTGACGCACTGACCCTCGCGGCGGCGGTCATCGCCGCCGCGGTGCTGGCCGAATCGTTCGTCGACCTCTTCCTCGCCCGTGCGGTCTTCCACCTCGGCCTCCACGAGGTCCAAACGCTGATGTTCGTGATGCTGGTCTTCACGGGTCAAGCCACCGTGTACCTGGTTCGGGAGCGCGGACGTCTGTGGACCTCACGGCCAGGTGGCTGGCTGGTCCTGGCCACCTGCGTCGACGTCGTCATTGTCACCGCGCTGGCCACGACGGGGACCTTCATGACCAGTGTCAGTCTCCTGCTCGTCTTGCTCGTGCTCGGCATCGCGGTGGTGTCGATGTTCGCCATGGACGGCCTGAAAGTGCGGGTGCTCCAACGACTCGACTTGCACTGATACCGAATGGACCCCGATCGGTCGGGCGATGGCCCTTTTCCAGCCTCCGGCGCTGAGACCCCAGGTCTCGCCGGCCGGCGGCGATGGCGGCTGCGTGGACTCTCGGGCCTCGTGACGGCGACCCGTATGCTCGGCCGAGCAGGAGGGCAGAACGATGCTGCTGAACGGCCTCAACCACGTCGCGATCCTGACGAACGACACGGAGCGGCTCCACGCCTTCTACGAGGACGTGTTCGGCGCGGCCGTGCTGCGGGACGGACCAGAGACGCCGAAGTCCTCCGATGTGCGGCTCTCGATCATCAATGTCGGGCCACACTCCGAGCTCAACGTCTTCCAGATCGCGGGGAATGCGGAAGCGGGCCACCAGACCCCCATGTTCGGGCGCGGCCGCATCGATCACCTCGCCCTCCAGGCCGACTCGATCGAAGCGTTCGACACGATCCGGGACCGACTGATGGAACGAGGGGCCAGTGACGGGTTCGTCACCGACTTCGGGCGGGTCCTGAGCGTGTTCTTCCGCGATCCTGATGGTCTCGAGTGCGAGGTCTGCGTGGGGAACCCAGACGCCCAGCCCGGGGTGCACAACCCACCCGGCACCCCCGCCGCCCGCTACCACGGAACGTCGTAGGCCCACCGCGGCGCGCCGCTCCGGACCGCTCGCCGCGGCGTCGCGAGCAACTGCCGCGGCGCCGAGCGAACTTTGAGGTGCCATCGGGGCCGCGTTGAGGGCTACGTTGCCGAGATGGCTGACCGCACGCTGGCCAGCGACGAGTTGATCGCGGCGCTGCCCAAGGCCGAGCTGCATCTGCATATCGAGGGCACGCTCGAGCCCGAGCTGATGTTCGCCCTCGCCCGACGCAATAGGGTCGACCTCCCCTACCCCGACGTCGAGGGGGTTCGCCGGGCGTACGTCTTCGAGGATCTCCAGTCGTTCCTCGACCTCTACTACGCGGGCTGCCGGGTGCTCGTCACGGAACGTGACTTCTACGACCTGACCGCGGCCTATGTCGCACGTGCGGTGCAGCAGGGAGTCCGCCACGCCGAGATCTTCTTCGATCCACAGACCCACACGGAGCGAGGAATCGCCTTCTCGACCGTCGTGAACGGAATCAGTGGCGCGTTGGCAGACGCGCGACATACCGAGGGCTTCACGTCCGGGTTGATCCTCTGCTTTCTCCGAGATCTCAGCGAGGACGCGGCGATGGCCACCCTCGACCTCGCGCTCCCCCACCGCGACGCGATCATCGCGGTCGGGTTGGACTCCGCCGAGATCGGCAACCCGCCCGAGAAGTTCCGCCACGTGTTCGAGCGGGCGAAGAGCGAGGGTTTTCTGACCGTCGCGCACGCCGGGGAGGAAGGGCCGCCGGAGTACATCTGGCAGGCGCTGGACCTGCTGCACGCGTCGCGAATCGACCATGGCATCCGGTGCCTCGAGGATCCGCGCCTCGTGGACCGGCTTGCCCGCGACCAGATCCCCCTCACTGTCTGTCCGCTCTCGAACGTCAAGCTGCGGGTCTTTCCTACCCTCGAGCAGCACAACCTCGCTGAGCTCTTGGGCCACGGGCTCCGCGCGACGATTAACTCCGACGACCCGGCCTATTTTGGCGGCTATATCAGCGACAACTACCGCCAAACCGCCCGGGCGCTCACGCTGACGCAAGTCGACGTCATCGAGCTCGCACGAAACTCGTTCCTTGCTTCGTTCCTCGACGAGCATGATCGCCAGTCACATCTCGAGACGATCGACGCACTCGCTACCGGCTCAGGCTGACGTCGTTCCAATCGTCTCGCGTTCACCCAGCACGCGGCGCTCACCGTCAGCGCGCGACGGTCGGCCGATCGGCCCGGCTCGAGAGAGGGGCTGGTGGCAGCGCGCCCACCCACCGAACGGGTGCGAACGCGCGCCGCCTTCGGCCGGAACGTGGTAGGTGAATCAGTTGGCGATGCCATCACGTCCATATGATGCGCGGGATGCCGATCCTCCGGTCGACCTGGCGGCCTCATCGGTCGACGCTGGTATGGACTGCCCTCGCCGCCGGCTTGCCGGCCACTTCCGCCGCGGCACTCGTGGACGTCCGGGAATCCACTGGCAACGCCGACATTGCCCTCCTCATCCTCGCCGCGGTCCTGGTCGTCGCGATGTCGCGCCGACCTGGCCCCGTCGTCGTGGCCGCGGGCTCCGCTGCGCTCTCCTACGACTTCTTCCACACCGTGCCCTACCACTCATTCACGATTGCCAACGGAAATGACCAGGTCGCGACACTCGTGCTGGGTCTGCTCGCCCTCGGAATCGGGCTCGCCGCCACCCGTGCGGCTCGTTCCTACGAGGAGCTCGTTCTCATCGTGGCAGTCGCCACGATGAGCCAGGCCGTGCCGGAACCCGCTCGGCTCATCGTGAGCCACAGCGGGCTGGACGCGTGCTTAGCCGTACTGGTCTTCGTGACCGCGCTCAGCATTCCGATCTCGGCGTTCGCGAGTCTCGGAAGCCACCTCCGGCGAATCGGTGTCGCCATTGTGGCTGGGATGCTGGTGCTTCCGGCGCTCGCGTGGGTGGTCTCACGACTGGTCGTCGCCGGGGCCTTGCGCCACGGAGTGCTGGTGGTTGGCCTCGCTCCCACGGAGATCGCCTCGGTCGCCGCGGTGTCATTGGCAGGCGGTGACGCCACGGTCGCGGCGTGCGTCCTCGTCGTCACGACGATGATCACGGTCGGCGGCGCCGGCCTCGCGCTCCGGCTGTTGGGCGAGGCCGCCAACCTCGACGCGCTCAGCCTGTTGGGCCATCTCGCGCTCATCGTCGGGGCCCCGATGATCATCGGATTGTTCGTGCGGGCCCGCGTCGCGCGGCTCGCACGTTTCGAAGACAGCCTCGCTCGGCTCTCGATCGCCCTGGTCACCCTCCTGGTCTGGCTGGTGGCTTCCCAAGTCCGGCTCTCGAGGAGCTACGTGGGCGTCGCGGGTGCCCTCCTCCTCTTCCTCGCGGGCTCCGCTGCCTTGGGGGCGGCCCTGGCCTGGCGGGCACCCAAGCCCGTGGCGACGGCGGTGCTGTTGAGCACGTCGATGCGCGATTTCGCGATCGCGGCCGGCGTCGCCGTCGCGGCGTTTGGTGCCAGCTCGAGCGCGCCGCTCGGCCTGTACGGGGTGCTCGTGATCCTGTGGGGGATGGCCGTCGCGACCCGGAATCGACTCCGAGCGCGGGTCCCCACCTGAGAGCGGGCGCGTCCGGTCATCGTCGCCCGAGAGGACGACGATGCTCGCGGCGTCGGCGAGCCGGGACTCCGACACTGGGTGCGTCAGGCGTCAGATCGAGGTGACGAGTCGCCCGTAGCCACGTAGTTGCCTCGGCCCATCGCGACGCTGGTCGCGTAGTCGATCTCGTCGTCGACGGCACCGACAACCTCGGTGACCCACGACAGGCGGTCGGCGAGGATCCGACTGACACCACCTTGCAGCGTGGCCGCACTCACCGCACACGAGCTGCAGGCGCCTTCGAGCGTGACCTGCACCACACCGGTTTCCGGGTCGGCGTCGACAACACGAAGATCGCCGCCGTCCTGCTGTACTGCGGGACGCAGCAGCTCCATGAGCGCCGTGAGCTCATCCAACCGCTCTTGACGCTCTGCTTCTGAGAGCATGTGCGACCTCCGCACCCGTTGCCGTTGGCTATCGCATCGACAGGACGAACCAACACCAGATGATTCTCGCCAACCTGGCCACAGCCGCGGCGAGCACCAGTACCCAATCTACTCCGAGCCAGCGGTCACCCGAATCCTCGCGGCCGGTTCTCTCGCCTGGGCTCGCCGGTCTTGTGACGCAGCGGTGGGGGCGTGGGCATCGGTGTCGGATTCGCCCGCATCACGGGCCTGAGCGCAGGCTGGGGTTCCTCGGCCGGCGCGTTCCGTTGGCCAGACACCCAGTTCTTGAAGCCAGCTATCGCGATCGGAGGTCGGCGACGTTGGCCGCCCCTTTGGTTCGCGCACTTTGATAGGCGGCCTCGACCACCTCGTGAGCGCGGACGGCGTCAGCGATCCCCGGTACTGGGTCGAGCCCGCGTCGCAGCGCCGACGCGAACGCCGCGTAACCGAAGTACTGGTAGACGAAGACCTCACGGTTCGGGTCGAAGCCATCGGCGGCAAAGGTCGCTCGGCGTAGGGCGTCCACGTCAAAGCGCTCAGCCGGAGCGCCGTCCTGCTTGAGGAGCAACGAGTCCTCGGGTGCACCGATGATGAAGTCCGTCGTCGCTTCGACAGCCGCACGCTCGAAGAAGACCTCGATGCGCCGCTCTTCGCGGTCGCGGACACCGTTGAAGACCGTGACGAGGTTCCCCACAACGCCACTGTGGTGCTCGATGGTGATCGCCGCGACGTCCTCCACGTCGAAGCCGAACACGTGCCGGGTCGACGCGAAGACGCGTGCGACCGGGCCGAAGAGCCAGCAGGCAATATCGCAGGAGTGAATCGAGTGTTCCAGCAGTGCGCCACCGCCAGCCTGGGACCGCTCGGCTCGCCAGCTCGAGTGGCCTGGCACCACCGCGCCCGTGGGCCAGAACTGGTCGTCGCGGATCGTGTACGCCATCGGCGCGCCGAGCTCACCCTCGACGACCCAGTCCTGCAGCTGGCGGACAATGGGATGAAATCGTGACTGAAAGCCAACCTGGGCCGGGATCCCAGCGGCCCGGACGGTGTCCGCGATCTCACACACGGTGGAGAAGTCCGGTGCGAGTGGCTTCTCGGTGAAGAGTGGCTTGCCGGCCGAGGCCACCGCGGCGATGAGGTCACGATGGAACCGGGTGGGTGCGACCACTGCGACCGCGTCGACGGTCGGATCGTCGATCAGCTCTCGACCATCCGAGTAAGAGCGTTCGAGATCCCCGACGATCCCGGCGACCCGCCTGATCCCCTCCGGGTCGGGATCCGCGACCGCCGACACGCGCGCCACTCCGTCGTCGGCGAGGAATCGAAGAGCTGCGGCGTGCGCCTGCGCGATCTGACCACAGCCGAGCAGCCCGATTCGCAGGGGCTCGGAAGCCAAGGGAATCGGCACCATCGCCGCAGTCTCGCGGATCTGGCGCGGGCTCGAGCAGCCCGGGACGCCGTCACCTGGTGTGGGAGGCCTCGTCCCGACGAGACAACAGGAGGGAGCGGCCGGCCAACGCCGGAGGACGTGGGCCGCGAGGCGGGCGATCGGCGCGCCGACCCGGGCACGAGACCATCGGCTCAGCGATGTCGGCCATCGCGACGGTCGCCCGGCTGGGCTGACCTGCTGAAGGACTGGGGCCCGTCGCCGCCCGCAGCCCGGGCGATCTCGGGACTCGAGCCGTCGGTGGCGGGTCGAGTGGGTTGCGTTCTCGGGTCATTCGATCTGGGCAGGGACCGAGATCACAACGGTGTTGGGCCTGAAGAGCAGTCGGGTCTTGAGGACCGCGGCAGTTTGGTTGTGGAGGAACTGCTCGGTCCAGCGATGGACCACGACCTCGGGAAGGATCACGGTGATCACGTCATCCGGTCTCTGCCGATCGAGGTTGTCGAGGAAGTCGAGGATCGGCTGGGTGATCTCTCGGAACGGAGAATCGGCCACCTCGAGCGCGACTCCGCTGTTGAGCGCGGCCCAGCTCTCACGGAGGTCATCAAGGCTGATGTCGTCGGCTTCGACGCTCAGGGCGACGAGATGCTCGGGGTGCAGGGACTTGGCATACGCCACCGCGTCCACGACATTCCGATTGAGCCGACTTACCAGAACCACGACGTTGTTATGGATGACCGGGAGGCCTTCGCTGAGCGTCACGGCGAGCTCAGCCTCGACCGCGTCGTAGTGGCGTTTGATCAGCGTGCAAACCACGACAATCACGGGAATGACGATGGTCGGGATCCAGGCACCCTCCGTGAACTTTGAAATCAGTACGACGACCAGGACGATCGATGTGGCCGTCGCACCGAGCGCGTTGATCGCGATGCCCCAGCGCCATCGCGGCTCTCGCAGGCGCAGATGATGGCGGACCATGCCCACTTGAGACAGGGTGAAGGCCGTGAACAGGCCAACCGCGAACAGTGGAATGAGGGCCTCCACCTGTCCGCCAAAGGCCCACAGCAACACCGCCGCGGCGGCCGCGACGGCGACGATTCCGTTGGAGAAAACCAGCCGGTCGCCACGGCGGGCGAACTGACGGGGCAGGAACCCATCCCGGGCAACGACGGACGAGAGCCGGGGAAAGTCGGCAAACGAGGTGTTGGCGGACAGGCACAAGATGGCCGCCGTCGAAGCCATGAGCAGCACATACAGAGGACTTCCTCGGCCAAAGACGTGATCGCCGAAGATCGAGAGCAGCGTCTCCGTCGTCGAGATGGTGGGATGGAGCCGGGAGGCCAATGCGGCGAGCCCGAGCAACGGAGCGCCGAGCAGCACGCCCGTCCAGACCAGCGTGGTCGACGCGTTGCGTGAGGTCGGCTCCCGAAACGCGGGGACACCGTTCGAAATCGCCTCGACACCCGAGAGGGCAACCGCTCCCGAGGAGAAGGCCTTCATCAGGGCGAACAGCGTGACGCCGGTGAGGAGTGCTCCGTTATGGGTGAACTGGTTCAGCTGGACGTGATTGACCGGGAGCCGGGGCAGGCTGCCCGTGTAGGAGCGGATCAGGCCATCCACGATCAACAGCATCAACGTCGTCACATAGACATAGACGGGCAAGGCGAACAGGCGTCCAGCGGCTCGGAGCCCGCGCAGGTTGACCAGCATGATCATCGCCACGAGACCGATGCTCAGCGGGACGGGATAGCGCTGCAGCGACGGGATCGCCGACGTGATGGCTGCGACCCCAGCTGCCGCCGACACCGCGACGTTCAGGGTGTAGTCGACCAGCAGCGACGCAGCCGCGACCAGCGATGGGTTCTTGCCGAGGTTCTCTCGGCTGACGATGTACGAGCCGCCGCCGTTTGGATAGGCATAGATGGTCTGGCGATAACTGAGGACGAGCACGATCAAGACGCCGATGACGACCAGCGACAAGGGCACCAGAACGCCGATCGCGGCGACGCCGGCCACTGGCACCAGCACCGTCAGGATCACCTCGGTGCCGTACGCCGTCGACGACACCGCATCGGAGGAGAACACCGCCAACGCGATGCGCTTCGGTAGGCGCTGCGTATCGGCCGCTTGGTTGGCCAGCGGCCGACCCACCATCAGCCGCTTCAGCGTCGAGTACCCAGCCCCAACCAAGCGGTGCGA
Source organism: Actinomycetota bacterium (assembly GCA_003140175.1). Lineage (GTDB taxonomy): Bacteria > Actinomycetota > Acidimicrobiia > IMCC26256 > PALSA-555 > PALSA-555. The sequence continues at coordinate 55,143 of PLJD01000077.1, read as the reverse complement.
GCTCCGGCGTTGTGGCCCATCACGGGTCACACCCTGGTGGTCGGTCGCCACGTCCCAGATCCTGACAGCTGGCCTGCCCTCAAGTCCGCCTTGTCTACAGGCCGACAGTGGGTCCTGACCAGCCGGTGGGGCGAGCTCGCACGCGGCAACTGACGGGCGGCGCGCGCAGATTCAGCGTCGCACCGGCACCTGCATCCCGCCGGGGACGACATGGCTCGTAGGGAGACCCTGCTCTCGGGGCCCGCAGGGCGATGACCGCAGCCAGCGGCGGATCGCGAGGGTGTCGGCGCGCTCGTCCGGCGTGGTGCGCTCAGTACCGCCGGCGTCTCAGGTATCGAGGCGTCGCAGAGTGAGCGGTTGAAGGTCATCCAGGCAACGGAGCCGCAGGAGCCGGCTCTCGGGTGGCACGACCATGCCCAGGACGCTCTGGTCCTCGATCCACTGGTTGAGGATCGCGAATCCCGGATCACCGTCGTTGATCGCGATCAAGAACTCCGTCTCGGTCCCTCCGGCACCGGATCTCGCGCCCTCGGCGTCACTCGGGGTGACGACGGTCAAGCGGGCGCTGTCGGAGCCGGTCATCGTCAGGTCACGAGCCTGCACACGCGGCATGTCGTTGAGTCGGCCAATATCAGCCGTCGTGCTCATCCCGCGTACGCTGATCAATTGCGTCCGACGTCGCAGGATCGCGCTGAACACGACCCACGTGACGAGCGCCATCCCGATGAGGAGCAGCAGGATCGTGATGGCGCGAGTCTCGCGTATGGCGGATCGCGGGCCCGGCATCGGCGGACATGCTCTGGGGGCAGAGGAGTCCTCGGGGACGATCGTTTGACGCTGGCATCTGCATCGTCGGCGCCGAGATGGGTGCGACCCCGGGTACACCCGCGCCCATCGCTTCGGCGGGCGCGAGCGCGTTCGCCGGGTGGCCGGGCTCCTCAGCTCGTCCGGGGGGCGCGCACGTCCTGGCTGTGATCCCTCGAGAGGGGGCAGAATGCGGTGGTGGACACTCCCTCAGGTCCCGGTCGCACTGCGTTCATCTGTGCCATGCCGATGGAGCTCCAGCCGCTGGTGAGGAAGCTCTCGCTCACCAAGACGGAGTCCGGCGACGTCGCCATGTACTCGGGAACCCTCGATGGCCACGAGGTCGTGGCCATCGTGACCGGGATGGGCACCGAGTTGGCCCTCGCGGGGGCTCGCCGCTTGCTCGACGCGATCGCCATTGACCGAGTGGTCGTGGTGGGGATCACTGGAGCCGTGGAGAACCTCACCCCGATCGGGACCCTCATCCTCCCGGAGGTCGTCGTCAACAGCGCCACGGGCTCCGAGCATCGGCCGGACCCACTCGGGGACGGGACTCCGAACGGCACGATGTGGACGACCGACGTTCTGCTCACTGAGCCGGGAGCCGTAGCGGACCTTCGGGCCCGAGGAGTGGTGTCGCTCGACATGGAAACCGCCGCCATCGCCGAACTTTGCGAGGAGCGCAAGATCCCGTGGTCGGTGTTCCGCGTGATCAGCGACCGAGCGACCGACGGCAGCATCGATGAAGAGGTGTTCCATCTCAGTCATCAGGACGGAACACCCGACGGGCGAGCAGTCGTTCGCTACTTCCTGCGACACCCGGGGCGAATCCCGCGGATGGCTCGCCTCGCGAAGGGTGCCAAACTGGCCACCGAGACCGCCGCGGACGCCGCAATCCGCGCCTGCTCGCAGACGTAGCGGGACCCCAGACCACCGCCCGCCCAGCCCGAGCCGCCGGAGACCCGTTCACGGCCGCGTCCGACGCTCCGGGCGGATCGATAGGCCGACAGCGTCGCAGTCAGGTCGGCGGCTCCGACATCGCGGGTTGGCGCTCGGCGAGGGCTCGGGGCCGGGCTTGGTGTATGGGTGTCATGTTCCAACGAGTCGCAACGTGACCCACAACGCGCCGGTCGATGCCAGCAGTGCGACGGGTGTCGCAACGAGCGCCATCCGATAGAAGGCTCCTGCGGGGGGTTCGACGCCAGCCTGGCGGACCGCTCGTCGCCAGAGGAGCGTCGCGAGTGATCCGGTGTAGGTGGCATTCGGGCCGACGTTGACTCCGACGAGGAGTGCGAGGAGTTGTGGCGCCGCGCCCGACGGGATGACCGTGAGCAACAACAGGGTGGCGGGCAGGTTGTTGATCAGATTGGCGAGCAGCGCTCCGAGCGCCGTGATGCCGAGCAGGGCGAGGAACCCCGAGCCGCGCGGTACGAGGTGCTGCGCGGCGGTTCGGAGTCCGTGATGGTCAGCGGCGGCGACCACCACGGTCAAGGCGGCCACGAAGATCAGGAAGCCGGGCGAGACCGCCCGAACGGCGCGGGTCAGGGTCAGCCGGTGGGTGACGAGCGCGGCCGCTCCCAGCACCACCGCTCCCCCGGCGGCGATCCAGACCGGTTCGACACCGAGCAGCGAGCTCACCAGAAACGCGACGAGGATCAGGACCAAGCAGACCGCGGTGAGCCTCGAGAACCAGCCCAGCGGGACACGTTCGACGGTGACCGGCTGCGGGCACGCCTCGGGCGAAGCCCGGCGCGCGCCCACCAGGGTGATGACGGCGACCGCCACGACGGTGGGGAGCGCCATGCGCAGCGCGTATCCGGCGAAGCTCAGACCCGTGGCCGAAAAGACGAGCAGGTTCGTGAGGTTCGAGACTGGCAGGAGCAGTGATGATCCGTTCGCCATTTGCGTCGTCGTGACCAGTGCCGGATCAGCCGCTGCCCGCCGGTTTCGCACCACGAGAACAACCACTGGCGTGAAGAGCACCACGGTCGCGTCGAGGCTGAGCACGGCGGTGATCGCCGCGCTGGCCAGTGCCACCAGGACGACAACGCCGCGAGGCGAGCGTGCGAGCCGACTGATCTGCGCACCGGCCGCTGCGAACAGGCCAGCGGCTCCCGCAACCTCCGCGATGACGAAGATCGCGGCGAGGAACCCCAACGTGGGCCCCAGCACGCCGAGTGCGTGCCGAGCGTCCGACCACGAGAGTGCGCCACCGAGGAGCACACAGCCAGCGCTCACCGACGCAACGACGAACTCCACTCGGGGTGACCCACCCCGTGCCACTACCACGAGGAGCGCCGCGAGCGCCGTAAACGCAAGCACGCCAGTCACGGTGGTTTCCTACACCCAGCCCTCCCCACGGCCCGAGCCCGACCCCGCGGGCCTGTGCGCTCCGGGGGGCAGCGGCGCTCGCGGGCGATTGCTGCCCCACGGCCGACGATCCCGGAGGACGAGCTTGACACGGCCGACGCTGCTGTCGCCCTGCCCCCCGACGTCGTGAGCCCGACCACCAGCAATCGAGATGGACGCCCGAGCGTGAACGCCACCACCTGACGCGTACTGCCTACGATCTGAGCCGGGTCTCAGGCGATCGCCCGACGCCGTTGGGTGGACACCGACCTGGTTCAGGCCCGACCGGAACGTCACATTGATCGGCGTGCGGTACCACGGTGCGCCCGCCGCGGCCCGCTGGAGCGCGGCGATCTTGGCCCCCACTGGAATCGGAGCGTAGCCCCCACGCGCTCGCCGTACCCGTGGTCGTCGGGAAGCTCTCCGATCATCGCCGGACGCGAGGAACGCCCGCGTCGACGGTGAGTCCGCCGCGCTTACTCCGCATGGAGCAGCACCGCGGTCGGCGTACGGGCGGCGATACGCCCGGGGATCGCCGCGACCAGGTTGGCGAGCGCGAGCGCCCCGACCGCGACGAGGATGACCGATGCGGTTGGCACGCTCGGTGCGGCCACCGCGTGTATCTGGTGGGCGAACAGGTCCCACAAGAAGCGCCCGAGGACGATTCCCAGCGGTACCCCCACGACGGTCCCGATGCCGACCGCCACGCTCGCTTGCCAGGCGACGGTCGCCGCGAGTTGACGCTTCGTGAAGCCGAGCGTCTTGAGGAGGGCAAGGTCGCGGCGGCGGCGGCGAACCGAGGCGATCAGGGTCAGCCCTAAGGCGCTGACCGCCCCCACGCCCAACGCGGCCCCGAGGATCGCGGGGGTGGTCCCCATCGAACGGTAGTTCACGATCTCCGCCGGACGTTGCACCGGCACAACGGACACGCCGTAGTTGGTGGGCACGGTCAACGCGGTGGCGGTCTGGTTCAGCGCACGGAGCGACGCGCTGAGGTTCGCATCGCCCCGAAGGCGCACGAAGATCGCGTTCGGGCCGTCCGGGGAGTTCCGGAAGCTGTTTCGGACGGAGTCCGGGATCAGCTTGTACGAGAGCAGGGCCCCAGACCCCATGGTCGGGTGCAGGGCCGCGCCGGGGATACCGGTCGCGGGCATCGTCGCGGTTCCGACGACTGTGAGTCGTGTCGGCTTGGTGGGCCCATAGCGAACCTCGACCGAATCCCCTACCCGCTTATGCAAGTCGGCCAGCGTGGTGGCGCCGAGCACAACCTGGTCGGGCGCATCGAACCCGTGCCCGGAGAGCACGGGTGGCGCGACCGTCGCGTGGGGGCTCTCGCCGAGAACGGGCACGGTCTGGCCGTCGATTTGCAGGGTCGCGAACGAGACGTTGGCCCAGGCGGCCACCGAACGGTCGCGGTCGAGGAGCGATGCGGCCTGCTGGGGCGGGATGGTGCCGACGCCCCCTCCTCCGGCGAGCTCGTAACTCCAGTTCCATCCGTACAAGGCGGGATGTGAGACGAGCGTGTCGAGGCTGGCGCCGAAGGTGAGGGTGCCGATCACGACGATCATCGCCAGCGCAGCACCCAGGATGGCCGACCGCACCGGCACCGCGTTGCGAGCCGCTCCCGGTTCGAGCGCGAACCGGATTCCGGTTACCGCGGGCGTCGGCAGACCGGAGTTGGCTGCGGCACGGGCGAGCGCCGATCCTCGCATCACCGGTTCGTCTCCGCGGGCAGCGCGATGTGGAGCCGCGCGGTAGGCGAGCGCTGCCGCGATCGCGCTCAGGCCGACGATCAGCACGGCCAGCCCGAGGCCGAGCACCGTCCAGTCGACGGCGATGCCCGACGACGGGTAGACGGGGCGCACCGGGCCGATGGGGGCGAGCGGCGAGACGGCGACGGCCACGACAGCGGCCACGACGGAACCAACGACGAGTGCGCCCACGATGCCGATGAGCGAATCGCCGATCGTCATGACGGGATCGGCTCCGAGCGCTCGCAGCGTGCTCTCCTCACCAGCGCGGAGACGAACCTGGCGGCCGATCGCCTGGGTGGCGATGAGCAGGGTGGCCAGCGCGGCGATCCCGCCGAACACGCCCAGGGCGATCCCCTGCGGCTTGATCGCCCGTTGCGCCTTCGCCTCGGTGAGCGAGACGGCGTTGAAGTCGCGGGGCAGCGAGGGCGGAATGACGCGCTCGAGCTCGGACTCTACGGCGGCGACGTCACGGCTGCCATGCTCGAGCTGAAGCGAGCTGAAGGAGTAGACGGTGCAGCACTGCAGGAGCCGTTGGGTGAGCGCCGGCGTGAAGACCACATTTGGGCTCCCGTAGTTGGCGTCGACGGCATCCTGCACCACCGCGTCGTTGGGTACCACGGTGCCAACGAGCCTGATGTTCAATCGTAGATACGGCTGGCTCCCCGGACCGGGCGTCGCAAAGCCCTCCTGCGCGTTGGTGTAGAAGCCCCACGAGGCGACCTGACCGACGTGGAGCCGGAGCTCGTGGGCCAGCGCCGCGGGCATCACGACCTCGTCGGCCCGGGTGGGATCGGCCAGTCGGCCTTGGGTGACGGGCAGCCGATCCTGGTTGAAGAATTCGCCGTCGACGCTGCCGAGCGTGTTCAAATTGGTATTGCTGTTGGCGAAGGCGCTGCTGGGGGCCCCGTTGGGACCCAACAGGGCACCGTTGAACGATGCATAGCTCTCGACGTGTTTCACGTGAGGCAGCTGGGCGATGGTGTGGACGAGAGCGGCGTTGTAGCCGGCGCCGTTCGGGCTCGCCGGGTTGTACAGGCCGGTCCCGAGGGTGAGGTCGGACGGATTGGTGCTGGCGATGAAGGCATGGAAGGACGACTGCGTGCGCCGACCGGCGGCAACCGCGCCCATGGCGAGGCCACCCAGCAGGCCGATCAGGAGTACCAGGGCGAGGTAGCCGCCCCATCGACGGGCAAACGTGGCTCGGAGCCGGTACCAGGCAACCCGGAGGATCGTCCGGCTCACGGCGATCCACCGCTGAGCATTTGGTGGCGCACGTCTTCTCGACCTCCGCCCGGGGGTTGGGCTGCCGGTTCCAAGACGTAGCCTGACGGGCACGCCTGGGCCGAACAAGGTGGGCAGCCGGTGTGGCGGCCTCGTGCCAGCACCACACCGCGCGACGGTGATCTCCCGCCCGGGATCGCGCGTTGAGCGCAAGGACCGGTGCCGCGGGGAGTCGCCGGCGGGGCGTCAGGCTCAGCCTGCACTCCAGCGGACTGCTCCGCACCCATTAGCCTCATGCGGTCTCGAAGGCCCGCGGGGGTCGGGGAACGCGCTCGGCAGTGAAGGCAGGATCGATGATCCGGGTCGTGGTGGCCGAGGACCATTATCTGGTGCGCGAGGGCGTGGTTCGTCTGCTCGAGGCCCAGGCGGAAATCGAGGTCGCAGGGGTCTGCGCGGACCTCGAGGGTCTCTACACGGCCGTCGAGCAGCACCGGCCAGACGTCGTGCTCACCGATATCCGCATGCCACCGACCGGCACCGACGAAGGCGTACGCGCCGCGGACGAGTTGCGGACTCGCCATCCTCAGGTAGGTGTGGTCGTGCTGAGCCAGTTCGTCGAGCCTGGGTACGCGCTCGCGCTCTTGGAGCACGGAGCAGCCGGGCGCGCGTATCTGCTAAAAGAACGCGTCTCCGACGTCGAGGAGCTGCTCCGCGCCATCCGTGAGGTCGCGTCGGGCGGCTCCGTGATCGATTCGCAGGTGGTCGAGGTCCTGGTGGAGGCCCGCTCCCGTCGGCGCGACTCACCACTCGACGGCCTCACGCCACGCGAGGGCGAGGTCCTCGCGGAGATGGCACAAGGTCGCAACAACGCCGGCGTCGCCACCGCCCTCGGCCTCTCAGAACGCGCGGTCGAGAAGCACATCAACTCGGTCTTCTCCAAGTTGGGACTCTCGGAGGAGCCGGACGTGCACCACCGGGTCAAGGCAGTCATCCTCTACCTCGCCGATCAGACCAGCTGACCGCCCACACCATCGGGCCAGCAGGCAGCGAGCCGAATGGCGTCAGTGGCGAACCCAGGTGGTGCTAGCACCCCGAGCAACTCGGTGGCGCCACGGTGGGGCCGACTCAGCCCGGATGCGAGACTGGGGTGTGCCCGGCGATCAGGTCGCAGTCCTCATCGTCGACGACCAGGCGCCGTTTCGACGGGCGGCGCGAGCCGTGGTCGGCCTGACACCGGGATTCGAAGTGGTAGAGGAGGCGAAGAGCGGCGAAGAGGCGATCGAGCTCGTTGACCGCCTCACGCCCGGGCTCGTGCTCATGGACATCAACATGCCCGGTATCAGCGGGATCGAGGCCGCCCGTCACATCACGGCCGAGCATCCCGGGGTCGTCGTCGTGTTGCTCTCCACCTACCAGGCCGACGACCTCTCGGCGGACGCGCTGGACTGTGGCGCGACCGCGTATGTCAACAAAGAGGAGTTCGGGCCGGCCGTGGTGCAGGACCTCTGGGCAGGACGGGCGCAAACCTGAACCAAACTTGGTCGGCCACCGCGGGCGGCCACCGCGACCAAACGGGGACGAATCGACTTGGCTTGCCGCGTTAGCCGAGGAGCGGGATGCGGCCCGAGATTCGAGTTCCGGTTCCCGGGGCCGAGTCGACCGTGATCGTGCCGCCAATGGCGCCCACGCGGTCGGCCATGTTGACGAAGCCGTGGCCGTGATGCGCGCCGGTCGCGAGGTCGAAGCCGGCGCCGTCGTCGGCGACCTCGAAGAGGAGGGCGCCTTCGTTCTCGTGCAGCTTGATCGTGGCTTGGGCGCCGTCGCCGGCGTGCTTCCCCGCGTTCTGGAGCGCCTCGAGCACGCAGAAATAGATGGCGGCTTCGGTCGCCTGGGGGTATCGGCCCACGCTCTCGGCTTCGGCGCTGGTGGGCAGGGCCGCACGCCCCGCCGCGGCCGACAGCGCCTCGGGCAGGCCCCGCTCGGCGAGGAGCGGCGGGTAGATCCCGTGCGCGAGGTTGCGTAGCTCCTGCACCGCGTCTTGCAGGTCCGTCCCGATCGCTTCGAGCATCGTGATCGTTTGCGACACATCGGACTCGGCGACTTGGCGGGCGAGCCGAACGCTCACCGCCAGCGCGACGAGGTGCTGCTGCGCGCCGTCGTGCAGGTCGCGCTCGATGGCCCGGCGTTGCGCGTCCCCCGCCTGGACAATCCGGGCTCGCGAGGCGCGGAGCTCATCCGCTTGGCGTCGGACCTCGTCGAGGGACTCCTGGAGTGCGGAGTCGAGCTTGACGTTGTGCAGCGCGAGGCCGACCTGGCGGGCGAGCTCGGTGAGGGCCTGGTCGTCATGGTCGTCGAAGGCGATGGCGCCGTCGGGTCGGCTCGCCACCATGAGGCCGAGCAGCTCGCCTGAGTTCGTGATTGGGACGATCCGGAGTACCGGTTCCTCTCGGTCGGTGGGGATCAGCGCGGGGAGCCAGACGCGTGCCCACACCGGCCCCGAAACGCCAGCGCGCGCGACGACGCGCTCTTCGTCGGCGCCGAGGGCGATCGCCGCCGGCCCGCGATCGGGCACGGATACCACACGTTCGAGGCGACCTTCGGCGGAGCGCGTCCAGACCTCGGCTGCCTCGAGGGCCATCGTCTTCTTCAGGGATTCGGCGAGCTGGAGCAGCAGCTCATCGAGCGGCAGCGCCCGGGTGAGGCGGCTCCCGAAGGTGCGCAGCAGTTCGTCGGGAGCGTGGCGTTCGCCGTAGACACGCCGGGTCGCGAAGTCGGTCAGGCGCCTCCGAGCTGGGACCCAGAGCAGGGCTGCGATGGCGGCGGCGAGAATCGAGAGTCCGAGGAGGGAGCGTTCGTCGCCGGTTGGCGTTCTGCCCAGGCCCACGACCACCAGCACGTAGGACGTTCCGACCAGACCAACCAAGCCGGCGAGCGTGATCGTGTGCACGAGGAGCCGATCGATCCGCACGGCGATCTGACCCGACGCTGCGATCGCCAGCGACAGCGGTATGAGGACGGTCGCGCCGACCGCGATGGCGCGGATCGGGCCCGGCCAGGCGACCAGCCCGTTCAGGACGGCCGTCCCCGACCCGATGGCGATCGCGACCGTCACCCCCCAAGCCGGCCACTGCAGCCGAGGCCGGGTGCTGGGGGTGGCCTGGCGGCAACGAGCAACGAATCCGAGCGCCGCCGCGGTGCCGGCGAACACTGACAGCACGGCGACGCCGACGAGCGGGAGCGCGGGGCGCCGCGTGAAGCCGAGGACCGCGACACCAAGCGCGGCGCCATAGGCGAGGCCGACGATCGTTCGGCGTGCCGTGGACCGCAACCGCCCGTCGGGAAGCCCCAGGACAAGATGCAGGCCGCACGCCGGCAACGCCGCGACCCCCATCGCACGACAGGCGGCGGCGAGGTCGCGAGCCGAAGACCCCACGTGCCGTCCCAGCAGCACCGTTCCCAGCACGGCGAGCGTGGCGCCCAGCGCGCCCGTGCTCATCACGAGCCCTGAGGGCTCGTCTGGACGACGTTTCGCTAGGTACAGGGCGCAGACGCACCAGGCCACGATCAGGCCGGTGCTCAAGAACCGACCAGCGCCGACAGGCATCCTCACGTCCAGTGACGCGCCCAGCAGGGCCCCGCCGGCGGCCAGGAGCGCGACGGCGGCGGTGAGCCATCCGCGCCCTCGGAGGCGGCGAGGTTCGTGCAGGTGATCGCGGATGCCAGTGATCTCGAGGCGCTCACCAGGTGGGGTTTGAGGCTTCATGCTGGTCACCATCGATGCGCTCGATTCTCCAGGCCGCGACGCCCCGCCGTTACGGCAACGGGATGGCGGTGAGCGGCGGTTGGTCGGTGTGCGAGTCGACTCGGCCGTCGCGCATGTGCACGATTCGGTCGGACCGGGCGGCCACGTGGTCGTCGTGGGTGACGAGCAGAATGGTCTGACCGCCAGCGTGAAGGCGTCGGAACAACTCAAGAACCTCCTGGCCGCTCTCGGAATCGAGGGCCCCGGTCGGCTCATCCGCGAGTACCAGGGTTGGTTCGTTGGCGAGCGCCCGGGCGATCGCGAGGCGTTGGCGCTGTCCGCCTGAGAGGACGCCGGGGGCGTCGTTGGCCTTCTCGGCGAGGCCGAGGAGGTCGAGCAGGTCACGGGCTCGGGACTCGGCGCGTTTGCGGGGGGCGCCGGCGATCACCGCGGGCAGGGTGACGTTCTCCAGCACGGTCATCCCCTCAAGGAGGTTGAAGAACTGAAAGACGATGCCGATGTGTCGGCGGCGCATGACGGCGAGCTCGTCCTCGCTGCGTCCGACCAGGCTCTCCCCAGCGAGGGCCACCTCGCCGTCGGTCGGCGTGTCCAGACCAGCGACCAGGTTGAGCAAGGTCGACTTGCCACACCCCGAGGGTCCCATGATGGCGACGAACTCTCCGCGCCGCATGGTGAAGTCGACCCCGCGCAGGGCGCGCACCGGCGCGCCGTCAGATTCGAACGTCTTGCGGAGTCCCCGGGTTTCGACGACGCAGTCCTCATCCATCAGCTCGTGCCTCCGGTCGTATCGATCAGAAACGCTCGCACGGTATGTTGGCGCCCCTTCACTGCCTGCGGCCCGAGTTCCACGCACTCCAGGGGCTGGCGCAGCGCTTCGAGGGTCGCTTCGCTCAAGACGACTCGGCCGGCAGGACGGGCCAGGTCCTGCAACCGTTGGGCCAGGTTCACGGTGTCGCCGACCAGCGTGTACTCAAGGCGTTCCTCGGAGCCCAGGAGCGCAGCCGCCACCGGACCGGTCGAGATGCCGATGCCCAGCCCAAAGCACGAAAGCCCGTCCCGTTCCCAGCGCTGGTTGACCGATGCTTGGCGTTCGTGCATGGCCCGTGCGGCGTTGACCGCATGGTCGGCGTGGTCCGGTTGTGCCACCGGGGCGCCAAAGCAGGCCATCACGGCGTCACCGACGAACTGCATGACCGTGCCGCCCTCGTCGAGGATCGCGTGGTTCATCTCGGCTCGGTGCTCGTTGAGTTGCGAGGCAAGACTGCTCGGGTCGGCTTGCTCGGCGATCCCCGAATAGCCTCGCACGTCGGACATCAAGACGGTGACGACGAGCTCTTCGGTCCTTCCGATTCGGCCACCTTCGCGGCGGAGCTTCTCGGCGACCCCGGTGGGCAGGAGTCGGCTGAGTGTCTCACCCTGTTCCTCGCGGTCGACGATCGCTTGGTGCAACATGCGCAACCGGCGCAGTGAGCCGGCGGTCCCCGCCGTCGCCCCCTGGGAGAGCTTGAGGAACATAGCCTCGACCGCGTCAGCGACCGCGGCCGGCGTCGTGTGTTGCGTCGTCGCGATGGCCTTGATCGGCCGGCCCTCGGCGACATCGTGGAGCAACGCTTCCTCGGCGCCCGTGAGGCTGCCCTCCCCGGCCACGGGGCTGACCAGCGCGTCGACGATCTTGGGGTCGATCACGGAGCCGCCAGTTGCCACGGTGCGCACCGCGGATGCGAGCTGGTCCGCCTCGGCCACGTGGTCCTTCAGGAGGTAGGCGTAGCCGGCTGCCCCGTCGGCGAGCAGCGCCACCGCGTACTCAGGGTCGTCGTACTGGGACAGCACCACGATGCCGGTGCCTGGGTGACGCTTGCGCAGCTCTTTGGCGGCGTCGATGCCTTCACTTTGAAAGCTCGGGGGCATCCGGATGTCGGTGACGAGCACTTGGGGCGCGGCGACGTCCGCGCCGTCGACCAGCTCGTCATAGTCGCCCGCAGTACCGACGATCTCAAAGTCAGGCTCGAGCTCCAGCAGGGCTCGGACCCCCTCACGCACGATGACGTTGTCGTCGGCGAGGAACACCGAGATCCTCCGCTCCCGATCCTCTGCTCGCCCGGCCATGTACATCATTGAGCCCCTCCGACGCTCAGCCGGCAAGGTGGCCCACCTCCACGGCACGGGGATGCCAGCCTCCCCTCGGGCCTGGGGGCTCGGGCCCTGGTGGAAACTGTCCGAGATCCGCACCGTGGTCGCGAGGCCCGTCGAGGCGGTAACGGGCGGATCGCATCTTCCGTCCGGGCGGTGTCCTGGATCCCGTCGGAGGCCGTCACCGGCCTGCCGAAGTCGATGTTCGATGGCCAACTTGGGATGACATCATCGGGTCGGCCGCTCCGAGGCATGGGATCCAAGCGACTGTCATGACAGGTCTGTATCCAGAGATCGAACCGTACGAGCATGGGATGTTGGATGCCGCCGACGGCAACTCCGTGTACTGGGAGACGTGCGGCAATCCTGACGGCAAACCGGCCGTCGTCCTCCACGGCGGTCCAGGCTCGGGATGTTCGGCGTGGCACCGCAGGCTGTTCGACCCTGAGGCCTACCGGGTCGCCTTGTTCGATCAGCGGGGTTGTGGGCGGAGCACGCCGCACGCAAGCTCACCCGATACTGATCTGACGAGCAACAACACCTCGAACCTGATCGCCGACATCGAACTGCTGCGTCAACGCTTGGATGTCGACCGCTGGTTGGTCTTGCGCGGGTCGTGGGGCACCACGTTGGCGCTCGCCTACGCCGAGAGGTACGCCGACCGCGTCACGGAGATGATCTTGTTCGGTGTCACGACAGGACGACGCGAGGAGTTCAACTGGCTGTTTCGCGGCGGCGTGGCCGTCTTCTTTCCCGAGCAGTGGGAGCGCTTGTGCGCTGCAACGCCGGCCGCCGAAAGCGATCCGGTCGAGGCGTACTACCACCTCCTGCACGATCCCGATCTCGCGGTTCGCCAGCGAGCCGCGTTCGAGTGGTGCATGTGGGAATCCGCGACCCCAGCGTGGCCTCCGACTCCTGGGCTGGCCCCGAGGTTTAACGATGCCGCCTTTTCGATGGCGTTCGCTCGCCTCGTTACCCACTACGTTCGCCACGACGCCTGGCTCGAGCCCGGAAGCCTGTTGCGCGGAGCTGACTCCTTGGCCGACATTCCCGGAGTCCTGGTGAATGGGCGTTTCGACTTTCAGGCACCCGTCGGCAACGCATGGGAACTCAAGCGCGTGTGGCCACAAGCCAGGCTCGTGGTCGTCGACGAGGCCGGGCATTCCCCCGACGCCCGCCTTGCACAAGAACTGATCCGCGCCACAAATCACTTCGCAGCGGCCAGATAGAGGCGTTCGTCGCACCGATTCGATTGTCAGCTTGGTGACGCCGGAGTGGATCTCATGAGCGAAGCCGGAATCGGCGTTTCGAGGGCCGCCGCTCTTCACGAGGCGGGACCATCAGCGTGAAACGATCACCACGCTCGTCCTCGCCCTGCACGGCCGTTCACCGTCACGGCTGAAAGTATGGCCAGGCGCCGGCTCGGCCATCTCGGCCAAGTCCTCAACGCACGCCGAGATGGTTACCAAGTGCCGGTTCCCCGCCGACCAGGTGGTGCCGCTCCCACCATCGCGCCGCTCAGCCCCCGCGGCCGGTGGAAATGCCCGACCGGGTGGGAGATACTGGGTCGTGGGTCAGTTTCACCCTGCGCGTGCATTCGGCTCTACGTCAGCAGCCCAGCAGGCGGTTTCACGAACCCTCCCCCCGATCGGCCGGCGGCTCGCGAGGGTCGACGCTGCGCGCGGGTGTGACACTCACGCTGAACCAGTACCAAAGACTGCTGATGACGTACTCCCTCCTACGCCCTGAGCGGTAGCCGCACGGAGATACAGAGAGCATGACGATGGCCAATCCTTCGACCGGCAACCAGGCGGTCACAACCTTCGGCCTGGGGGGTGACCTCCCGGTGCGGCGGCTCGGGTTCGGGGCCATGCGCATCACCGGACCGGGGATCTGGGGCGACCCTCCCGATCTCGACCAAGCGATCGCGGTGTTGCGACGAGCGGTGGAGGTGGGTGTCAACCTCATCGACACCGCCGACTCGTACGGTCCCTTCGTGAGCGAGCGCTTGATCGCTGAAGCGCTGCACCCGTATCCCGACGATCTCGTCATCGCGACCAAGGGGGGTCTGAAGCGGACCGGGCCCGGGCAGTGGCCCACCGATGGCCGGCCGCAGCATCTGCGCGCCGCCTGCGACGAGAGCCTGCAGCGGCTGCGGCTCGATCAGATCCCGCTGTACCAGCTCCACCGTCCCGATCCCAAGGTGCCGTTCGAGGACTCGGTCGGCATGCTCGTCGAACTCAAGCACCAGGGGAAGATCCGTCACATCGGTTTGAGCAACGTGAGCGAAGCTCAACTCGATCAGGCGATGCGGCTCACGCCGATCGTGTCGGTGCAGAACCGTTACAGCCGCATCGACCGCAGCTCCGACTCGCTGGTCGACCGGTGCGAGGTCGAGTCGATCGCGTTCCTACCGTGGGCGCCGGTTGAGGCGGGCAGGATCGGCCGCGACTCCCCCGTCGCGCGGGTTGCGAAAGCACGTGGTGCCACTCCGCACCAGGTCGCGCTGGCGTGGCTGCTCGCCCGCTCGGCAGTGATGCTGCCTATCCCGGGCACCGGATCGGTGGCCCACTTGGAAGAGAACGTCCAGGCCGTGTCGTTGCGGCTCACGCCTGACGAGACAGCCGAGCTCAGCGCGGCGTAACGGAGACCTCCTGCCACTGGGACGTGCCCCGAATGCTGGCCTCGCGCTGCGTGCCCGGGACGGCACATCCATGCCATGGTGCATGGTACGGAGCGCGAACTTTTGGCATCTGGTCGCAGCGTGGCGTCAAGCGGCACCGGTCGGAACAGGTTCGGTTGTCGCCGGTACCGGTTCGGGCGTTGGCTCGGGCTCGCTGGATTCCACGTGGAGTCGAGGCGTGATGCGCTCCAGCCAGGGCGGGAGCCACCAGTTTCGGTCGCCGAGCAGTTCCATGGTCGCGGGCACGAGCACCATTCGCACCAGGGTCGCGTCGATGAAGATGGCCGCTGCCAGTCCCAGCCCGAAGAGCTTGAGCGTGGGCTCGCTACCGGTCACGAAGCTCAAGAAGACGATCACCATGATCAACGCGGCCGCGGTGATCACGCGTGCGGTTGAGGCGAGTCCGTCAGCTACCGCGAGACCGTTGTCATGGGTTCGGTCATACTGCTCTCGGATACGGGAGAGCAGAAACAGTTCGTAGTCCATCGACAGTCCGAAGGTGATCGCGAACATCATCATGGGAATGAAGGGCGCGATCGGTCCGGTCTTGCTGATCCCGACGACGCTGCCGAGCCAACCCCACTGGAATACGGCGACGATCACGCCGTACGCAGCACCGATCGAGAGAAGGTTCATGACAACGGCCTTGAGCGGCACGAGCACACTTCGGAACACGACGAGCAGGAGTAAGAAGCTCAACGCCAGGACCGCACCGATGAACAGTGGCAGCCGGGATGACAGGGCGTTTGACACGTCGATCGTTTCTGCGGTGAGCCCGCCGACATGGACGACGACTGAGGTCCGGTTCACGGCCTGAGGGATGACCCGGTCTCGGAGATGGGTGACCAAATCGGTGGTCTGCACCGCCTGAGGTGAGCTGGTCGGGACCACCTGGATGACCGCCGCTGTCCCCGACGGGCTCAGCGTGGGGGGGCTGGCCGCTGCGACCCCGGGCGTGTCGCGCACCGCGACCACCAGGTTGTTCAATGCTGCCGGGTTCGTACCCTTGGGAAACTCGGCTGCCAGGGTGAGCGGCCCGTTGAACCCGGGTCCAAACCCGTGGGCCAACAGGTCATACGCTCGCCGCGTCGTGTCGCTCGTCGGGTTCCCGCCTGCGTCGCTGAATCCCTGACGAAGGCTGAACAGCGGAACCGCCAGCACGCCCAATACCGCCAGCGTCGCCAGGAACGCGGGCCAGGGTCGGCGCTGCACCAGCCGACTCCAACGGAACCAAAAGCTCTGGCGCGATTGGGTCTCTCGGGTGCGGCGCCCAGGAACCGAGAGCTTGTCGATGTTGCGCCCGGCGAAGCCAAGTACCGCAGGCAGGAGCGTGATCGATGCCAGCATGATGAGCGCGACAGTCAGAGACGTGCCGACCGCGAGGCCCTGGACGAACGCCACGCCCATCAGGTACAGGCCCAGAACAGAGATCATGACCGTCGTGCCGGCGAAGACAACCGCTCGTCCGGCGGTGTCAATCGCGCGGACCACGGCTAGCTCTGGCGCAAGTCCTTCTTGGAGTCCTTGGCGGTATCGAGTGACGATGAACAGCGCGTAATCAATGCCGACGCCGATGCCGATCATGGATGCCAGCTCGGCAGCAAAGTTCGGTGTCGAGAGCACTCGGGAGATCATCTCGACGAAGGCAAGGCCGATGCCGATGCCGAACAGCGCAGTCATGATCGGCAAGCCCATCGCCAGCACGGACCCGAAGACCACCAGCAAGATGATGATCGCGGCGATGATGCCGATCAGCTCGGTAGCGCCCAGAGCCGGCTTGGATTCGAACATTTGCCCGCCGAGCTCGACTTTGAGACCGTTGCCACGCGCCGCGACAGCGAGGTTCTCGACCGCGTCCTTGGTCTGCGTCGTGATCTGATTGCCACGCTCGGCGAAGTCAACTGTCGCGTACGCCACCGTCCCGTCTGTCGAGACTTGGCGGTTGCCGACGGTGGCGTATGGGCTTTCGACGCCCGTGACCCCAGGGACGTGAGCGACCGCAGCAAAGACACGGCCCAGCCGTGCTTCAACCGCCGTTGCCCGAACACCAGCAAGAGTCGAGAACACGATCTGACCCGAATCCCCAGCCCTGGCCGGGAAACGTGCTTGGAGGAGGTCGGTCGCTCGCTGCGATTCGGTGCCCGGCAACGAGAAGCTCTGCGAATACGACGAGCCAATGCTCGAGCCGATGACGTTGACCGCGATGAGCGCGGCGACCCACAGCAGCAGGATCAGTCGCCGGCGTTCATACGAGAAATGCGCGAGCCGTTGCAGCACGATGCCTCCGGGGTCGGGGTACCCGCCATGAGTATCGGCGACCGCGGGACACGTGCTCGAACCCGGGACGTTCCCGCCACGCCGAGGACGATCAGATCGCCCGCGGCCAGGCGGGACGGAGGCTTACGCAGAGCACGAACTCTCACGGACCTGAGCTCGCCCCGGCGTCCACCAGTGCGCACGCCCCGCAGAATGTTGTCTGTGGTGGGTGGCACCTACGGGACTGGTCTCGGGCCCGCTTTGCGCCACCGGGAGCCTGCTCGACCTGACTCCGCACGGCCGCAGCGGTGGGCACTCGTCACTCTCTTACAGGGTCGAGATCTGACGGTGGCCCGCGGCGCTCTTCCGCCGCCTCGACGTATCGGGGGATCAACGAGTCCCAGCCGTCGGTGTTGGCGTCACGCCAGGCGAGGGCTTCGGCGCCGAGGCGTTCCCATCCGGCGTGCACGATGTCGAGTCGAGTCCGGCCATTTCCGACATCGACGAAGGTCAGCTCGACGTCGGTGGCGTCGCGGCGATCACGTTGGATGTGCCACAGGTAGCCGACGCGGGTTGGTGGACTCCAGAGCGTGATCGCGCCCCAGTCGAGCTCGGTACCGTCCGGTGTCCGTTCGAAGATCCGGCCCCAAGGCGAGGCTCGAGCACGACGAGGGTGTCGGGATCGCCGGACGCGGAATGGCCTTTCGGCCACCACATGGACAGGCGCGTCGTCCAAACGTCGAAGGCGTGCTCGGCCGGGCAGTCGATCTCGTAGCTCAACCGGAGTGGCTCTATCACGGTCGATCCGATTGCTTTGTGGTGTTACGCCGCCGTGACGATGACGTCGCGACTTTGTTCCGCGGTTGGCCCTCCGGCGCTCCGGGGTGAGCAGGGGTGGTGTTCTCGGCAGTCAGCCGAAAGCGGGCAACGGCATCACCCCAGACGCGGGTGAGATAGGCCTGCACCGCTTCGATGCCGTGGTCTTGCAGTTGGTAGATCCGGCGCGTGCCCATCGGTTCCTCGACGACCAGGCCCGCTTCTTTGAGTAGCCGGAGATGTCGGGACACTGCCGGGCGGCTGATCGGGAGCGCGTCGGCGAGCTCTTGCACCGATCTGCCTTCGGTGCTCAGCAGCTCGACGATCGCCCGCCGATTCGGGTCGCCCAACGCTTCGAACGGATCGCCAGCCGGTGCGCTCGCAGCCATGGTCCCTCACGCGTCCCGGGTTGCCTGCTCGACTCGTACCCCGAGCGCAGCGAGGAACTGTTCGAACGAGGGCGCGAGGTCGGGCATCGAGCGCCAGGTCAAACCGGGCAACGGACCGGTGAACCCTCCTCGCATCTCGAATTCGGGTCGTCCGTCTTCCGCTGGTGTGAGTTGGCCGCGGGTTCCATCAGGGTCGGGCACGGCACCCAATCCCAGTCGCCCTCGTGGGTCCGGTCGACATCAGTCAGGTCTCCTCGCGGTCGGCGTCGTCGGGAACCTGTAGGAGCCGACAACAGTTGCGTCCATGACGAGTGGACCTTCCTCGCAACGGTCTGCGATCTCTCGTTGGAATGCTCCGAACGCCAGCGTGGCCGCCAACGGGTTCGCTCCGTCGAGGGCCTCAATCGAGGCGACGTGCACGAAGCTCACCCCATCCGCGAGACGGAAGGTCATGTACCGAAGACCGTCCGGGCGCTCGGCGTCGAGCTCGGCGAAGACCTCCCCGATGAAGGCCTCGTTCTCGTCGGCACGGTCCGGCTTGGTCTTGTAGCGCACCACGGTGACAGCCATGAAGCCTCCCAGATCAGTAACGATGCCGTTACGGTAACAGTTTGGCTACCGGATGGGAAGCACACGCCCACCTGACCATTGCGAAGGGCTCCGTGGCCTCGGCGATGAACCTGTGACCTCGGGTGGCGATGGCACGCGGATCTCAGCGCGCCGGATCGCCGGCGCGAGGCGTGCGCGGCCACGTTCTTCGCGACCAGGCCCCAGCGCGCGGCCTGACGGGACGCGCCGCGCGCCGCGTCGTGGATCTTGCGGATCGTCACCGGCCGCAGGCCGTGCTCGGTGCTCACACGAGGGTCGCGTCGTGGCGGACGTTCCCTCTCACCGGTGTCACCTCGGTCGCGGACCCGGACCACCGGCGGCGACGAGGACCGGTGCCAGCCGGACCGCGGGACTCGGTAGCGTACCGCCGTGCCCAAATCTCGCCTCCGTCCGCTCGCGCCGGCACTCCTCGTCGCTGTCGTCACCGCCTCGTGTGGCGGCGCGCCCAGCACCTCGTCGCAGCCGTCGACGTCGTCGAGCGCCGCCACGACCGTGGCCCCATCCACCGGCACGCTGCAGATCGCGGTGGCGCCGTTCCGGCTGCCGGCGCCGGTGTCCCGCGAGGTGCTGCTGACCGACGGTCACCAGCTCGTCGCGCTCGGCGGGCTCGATGCGTCGAAGAACTCGACGCCGACCGTCACTACCATTGACCCCGCCTCGGGGAGGACACGCCCCCTCGGCCCGTTAAGTTTCCCGGTGCACGACTCCGCGGGTGTGTACGTGGGCGGCCGCTACCTCGTCATCGGCGGTGGCGACGGGACGCCACCGCAGCGCAGCACCGTGCAGGCCGTCTCACCGACCGGCGGCGCCAGCCAGGCCGTCGGTAACGTGGCCGTACCCCGCGCCGACCACGTCGCTGCGCTCGTCGGCACCACGATCTACGCGCTCGGCGGGGGCGAGGAGGCGACGCACCTGTACACCTCGGTCGAAGCCAGCAGCAGCAACGGCTCCACGTGGCGAGCCGCCGGCTCGCTCGCCATGCCGGTCCGGTACCCGGCCGTCGCGGTCGTGAACGGCGCCGTCTACCTGTTCGGCGGCGTCACCACCGCGCAGGGCATGGACACGACCGCGATCCAGCGCTACGACCCGGCGACCCAGACCACGCAGGTCATCGGTCAGCTTCCGGCGCCCCTGTCGCACGCCACCGCGGCGATCCTCGGCGGCTCCGTGTACCTGTTCGGCGGGTTCGTGAACAACGTCATCTCCCCGCAGGTGCTGCGCGTCGAGCTGCCGGCGGGCACGGTCACGCCCGCCGGGACGCTCCCGACACCGCTGTCCGACGCCGCTGCGGTCGTGATCGGCGGCACTGGATACCTCGTCGGCGGCCAAGGATCGACCAGCGTGCCCGTCGACACGATCCTCACCCTCACGCTCGCCAAGCCGTAACCCGACAGGGAGCGGCACGGTGGCGCCGGTGGACGTGACCGCCGCCATGAGCGGGCCGGGCCACGCGGGCCTCGTCGTTGACCGATTCGTAGAGGGCAGGTACCCAACTGTCGTTCACGACTGCACCGGTGGAGCGCGCAGCGCGGCTCGCGGGACGCTCGCAGGTCATGAGTCGCTCATCGGCTTCTCGAACCACGCCACATCCCAACAGCGGTCGAACTTGCAGCCCTGCTCGGTGAAATAGCCGACCCGGGTGAACCCGAAGCGCTCGTGAAGAGCGACGGACGTTGGGTTTGGGATGGCTACCCCGGGGTAGCAACGATGAACATCCTGCCCTCCAAGGCGCGGAGCAGCGCCGAGTACAGGGCGGTGCCGACGACCGCAAACCTCAACCAAACGGTTGACAGACACGAAGCAACGAGATATCCTCAACCATATGGTTGATCAAACAGCAGAGATGGACGCGGTCTTTCACGCGCTCGCCAGCGGCGCCCGACGGGACATGCTCGGCCGGCTCGCCGAGCACGAATTAACGGTTGGTGAGCTCGGCGAGCCGTTGACGATGACGTTGGCAGCCGCCTCAAAGCACATCAAGGTGCTCGAACGGGTCGGTCTCGTCCGGCAAACGATCGCGGGCCGCCAACACGTGTGCCGCCTCGACGCGATGCCGCTCGCCCCCGCATCCGCCTGGCTGCGCTTCTACGAGCGTTACTGGGAGGAGCGGCTCGACGCCCTTGCGGGCCTCTTCCCCGTCGACTCCACCCTCAGAAAGCAGGACCAGTGACCCCTGCAACCTCACCACTATCAGTCGTTCGACTGCAGCGCGTCATCCCCGCCCCGCCGAACCAGGTCTATCGGGCGTGGCTCGAACCCAACTTGCTGCGACGCTGGCTCGCACCCGGAGGGCTGCGGGTGACGCGGGTCGAGATCGACGAGCGCGTCGGCGGCCACTACCGAGTCTGGCAGGGGACCGAAGCCGGCGACGTCGGCGGCTTCGAATGCGAGCTTCTCGAGCTCGTCGCAGACCAGCGCATCGTATTCCGCTGGGGATTCGTCGGCCCGGAGAGGACCGACGGCCCCGCCTACGACTCGCTCCTGACGATCACGCTGGGCGAGGCGCCGGACGGCGCCACAACCCTCACGCTCGTCCACGAGCAGCTCGACACGCTGCAGGCCGCGATGCCCCAGGTGGCCGAGAACGTAGGACCAGGCTGGGCCATGGTGCTCGACAAGCTGACCGCGACGATCCGGCAGGTTGCGTAATGTCGTGGGCGAGGCGGCCGCGTCTTGGTATCGCGGGGTATCGACACCTCCAGGGCGAACGCAGTTCACGCCGAGGCCGTCCGCAGCCAGCTCCACGGCCAGCGTCTTCAGGAGGGGCAGCACGCCGCCGTTGGAGGCGCAGTAGGCAGAACTGTACGGCTCGCTGCGGATACCTGGGATCGAGGCGCCGGGCCCAGGTTGCCCCGGCTGGCTCGCAGGTTCGCAGTGCGGCGCGGGTGACCGTTCACGACTCAGTCGAGGAGCTGAGGGTCAGCGCGCAGCTCGGCCCGGACGGCTGCTTCCCAGAACCCGAGGAAGCCCTCGCCGTCGCTGGCAGCAATGTTGTTGAGGAACTCCCTCGGCAGGAGGGACTTGGTCTCGCGGCCGGCCGCGCATACGTGCCAGGCGTGCTGGCAGCGCTGCTCGAGCGCGACCGCACGTTGGTGGACGGCGCGGGCTGAGCCTCCGAGGACGAAGACGCCGTGCCCGGCGAGGAGCGCCGCGGTGGCATCCCCCATCGTTTCGACGGCTCGGCGGGCGCTGGCCGGGTCGTTGACGGGGCCGCTGTACTCATCGACGAGGACCAGCTCGCCGCCGCCCAGCGAGGAGCTCTGGTCCAGGATCGGGGGGATCTCACCCATGTCGGCCCAGACGGTGCCGTAGAGGGGGTGGTGGTGCACCGCCCAGGTGACGTCGGTACGCAGCTGGTGCAACGCGAGATGCAGCGGAATACCGAGGGGCACGGGCCAGTCGCCTTCGACGACCCTTCCGGTGAGGTCGATACGCAGCACCTGGTGCGGGCGGACCTCGGCCCAGGTGAGCAGCCACGGGTTGCATAGCAGTGTGCCGTCACCGAGGTTGCAGGTGATGTGCCCGGCGAGGTGGTCGTTGTAGCCCTCGCGCCACAGGGTGCGGGCCAGCACCACGAGCTCCTCGCGAAGCGACAGGTCGGGGAACAGCTTCTCGGGAGTGGGGGTGAAGTCCATCGGGGTATCTCCTAGCTAAGGGGCGGGACGGGTGCGGGCAGGCGGTGACGGTGCAGCGCCGCCGCGTTCTCGCTGCAGAGCTTGCGCAGCTCGAGGCGGATATGCCATGCCGTGTGGATGACGACGTCACGGACCGTCCATCGGTCGCACAGCGACGGTGGCCGCCGCCACTGCTCCTCGGCCAACGAGTCGGCGAGCGCGACCAACTCGCGCTGCTCCGCGTCGAACCGGCCTCGTCGGGACGCCTTGTTGGCCATTCGGGCCCCCTGATCCGTCCCGTGCCAGGTGACTGACGCGCTCAGCCTCGACCGGACGACAGGACCATAGCGTCGCTGGTCGATCTGAGGGTACCGATGCGCGATGCCGATTCGGTAGCGCCCGTGCCACGAGCGAGCCGCGCCGGCTATTGACTCGTGGGCTAGCAGGTGGTCGTGAGGAGTGCAGCGAGGAGCTCGAGGGCGTCGTCGACGGCCTGTTCCAACGTCATGGTCGCACCACGGGCGAGGGATTCTTCGAATTCGATGGGCCGAGTCTGGTTCGAACGACGTCGAGCGTTGCATTCCCCACGTCACCGCAGCGCGCGGATTGTCCAACTCGGCTCGAACCCGAGCCCGCCAGACGAAGTCGTCGCGCACGATGGCTTCGACCACGACCGCGACATCGTTATCCGGGCCATGCCAGGCGGTCTCGAGGAGCTCACCTTCCCGGCGCGCGAGGAAGGCGACGTGACGCTCGAGGACCGCGCACAGGCACCATCGCGAGATCCGAAGTGGTAGTGCAGCGCACCCCGGTTTCGCTGGCCGGCCTTGCGCGTGATCTCGATGAGCGACGCGTTGAATACGCCATCCTCGGCAAACGCACGAGCGGCGGCATCCAGGATGCTTGCGCCGCGTGCGAGCAGCATCCGGTGGCACGCGCTCAATGTTACGTTCCGCCGATCGCTGGTGATCGCGATCCATCGCTTGCCAGCGCGGGAGTTGCCTGTGGTTCGCTTCGACCGAGGTGAGATCGAGGACGCGAGGCGCTTCGGAGTGCCCGATTGCCAGTTCACCCCGATCCGGGTTGTGCGAGGCCACCGCGCCAAACCATCTCACAAACCACCGATCGGCTCGCGCGCGAGATGGGTCGCTCAACTGCCGTCACCAGACCAGACCCGAGACCCGGCGGTGACGAGCCCGTCCACGGGCATGATGCCCCGACCACACCGCCGGCGGCGATGCCGACCCCTCACTAGCATGCTCGCAGGCGATCGGCGAGGAGACGTGATGAGCGCGACCATCGAGCGCTTCGGCCCGGCCAGCGACCCGGAGGCGATCGGCATAGCAATCGAGCGCGATGGCGTCGCCGTCGTCGAGGGCCTGCTCCCGCCGAACGTCGTCGACCGGGTCAACGCTGATGTCGAGACGGCCATCGCCGAGGCCGACCCGCAGGAGGAGCTTTTCAACCCGATCATGCAGGCCTTCCACGGGCCCCATACCAAACAGGTCACCGGCGTCCCCGGCATCTCCCCCACCTTCGCGACCGAGGTGATGTGTCACCCACTGCTGCTCGCCCTCTGTGACCGCATCCTGCTTCCGACGTGCGCCCGCTATCAGCTCAACCTCGGGCACCTCCTCCAGCGGGGCCCGGGCGCCGAGGAGCAGTGGCTGCACCGCGACGAGGCGGTGTGGAGCGATCTCCCCCAACCGCACCCCGACGTCCAGCTGGCGTCGGTGATCGCCTTGGTTGACTTCACGCGCGAGAACGGGGCGACCCGGGTGGTTCCGGGCAGCCACCGATGGGCGGACCGCCAGCTGCTGCCGGCCGAGCAGATGACGCACGCCCCGCCCACACCAGACCAGATCGCCTACGCGGCGATGCCGGCAGGCTCGGCGGTCGTCTACACGGGCGGCACGATCCACGCCGGCGGCGCGAACAGCACCGACCTCCCCCGGCGGGGCGCGCACCTCTCCTATTGCCTCGGCTGGCTACGCACCGAGGAAAACAACGTGCTGTCGGTACCCCCCCGGGTCGCCGCCACGCTGCCCCGCAAAGCCCAAGAGCTCCTCGGCTACGGCATGCACGACAGCATCCCCCGGGGCGGCGGCTACCTCGGGATGGTGCGCCTCCAGGACCCGGTCGACCTGCTCGCACGCGGGGAACTCAAGACGTAGCCAAGTTCGACGATGGAGTGCCAATCCCATGGCGTCGCCTCCCAACACCGACACATAAAACCTGCTCGCGCGGCAAGGGGGACACATTGCGTCGGCACGCCTGGGTAGATGTGGTTGGCCGCCGCCGCGCACGATTATGGCCAGCCACCTGTGTCAGAAGCGGTCGGTCAGGCCGTCGAGTTCGGAGAGCACGTAGTCGATGAGCGCGTCGTAGCCGAGATGAACACCGCGGGCTTGGACTGCTTTGAACTCGTCTGATCCGAGATCGCTGGCCATTCCTGGATCGCGCTCGTCCCCCTCGTCCTGCTTGGCCGGGTGCACCTCAGCCCGCATTCCCTCGGCGGCCTCCGCGAAAAAGCGCCTTCTTGGCGATCGAGTTGCTGTGGTTCCTGGTCGTCGCCGTATATGGATCTGTCCTCCACGAGGGCTCCCCAACGGACCACCCGCGGAGCGAACGCCGGTACCCGCCGGTCGGAGCCTTGGGCGGTAGCAGCCGTGTCGCCAGGCGTACGTACGGGTTCACTCTCGTGCCCGACGGTGCCCCAGCTTCCGGGAGGATCACTCCTTCAGGCATCGAGGGCGAGGCAGCCCCGGACCGCTGCCTCGGCCGCCAGACGCGCAGCCCGGGCCGTGTCGTGGCTCAGGCGCTCGAGCTTCGCGACCAGCTCGGGTTCGCCAGCGATGAGCCGCTCGATCTCGGCCGGGTTCCCTGAACCGTCGGGGTTGGTCAGCGCGACGATCCGTTCATCGAGCAAGCCGTCGAAGTGCCGGTCGCCGATGCAGCGGTAGACCGACCACCGACAACCCTGCGCCTCGCACACCTCGGCGACCGCCGAAGACTCCATGTCGACCCCGAGGCAGCCGTCGTTCAAGAAGCGCCGGCTCAGCTCGAGATCGAGACTCACCCCTTCGGTGGTGATGAGCTTGCCGGCCTGGGGTGCATCCCCAGGCGGGGTGTGCCGGTAGGTGGCGCCACTCGCGTGTTCGATGACGATTTCGGGATTGATCAGCGTGCCGACCTCAAGGTCAGCATCGAGACCGCCGCAGATGCCAGCGATCATCACATGCTCGACGGGCACAGAGCCCGGCACTGTCTCGTCGAACAAGCGCAAAGTCGCCGCCCGGGTCAACGGTGGTCCCATGCCGATGTGGATGGCGGTCACGTCCGAGTTGCCGACGCGGCCTGTCCAGACTGCCCCCTTTACCTCGCTGATCGGGCTGAGCCCAAAGGCGGTCACGATGGCATTCATCTCAAGGGGCATGGGCGCCAGGATGACGACGTGTCGGCTGCCGGAGTCATGGGGCATGGCCATAGCCTGCCCGTTGAGAGCACTCTCTGCCACGACTACGACCCATCACCCACGCACAGACCGACCATTCGCGCATCATCACCGAACCCGCCCGGCTCACGCTCGCCGCATCCACGAGCGCCAGCTACCACCAGGCGGATACAACAGTGCAGGTCCGGACTCGACCTGTGCCTGCCCATCCCACCGCAAGGGCAACGGGATCCCGACGCATGAGTTGTGAACCCGCGACCTCACTTCTGATAGGAGAAGTGATGACCTCGGCTTTGGAGACTTGTATCTACGGACCTCCGCATCACGCGTGACGTAGCCGACATCTCGGCGACGCGGGCCTCGAGGACCAGCCCCTTTACCCAGCGCGTTCTCGTCTTGTTTGTAGTGATGGATACGATCCCGACCATGATCAATGGTTCGCACGTCATCATTTACGCCGACGATCCCGAGCAGGCCCGGGGATTCTTTCGGGACGTCTTGGAGTTCCCCAACGTCGACGTGCACGACGGCTGGTTGATCTTCAGGCTTCCGCCCGCCGAGCTCGGGATACACCCGACCGGTTCGCCCGGACTCGGCGAAGAGCGCCACGAGGTGTATCTCATGTGCGACGACATCCACGCGACGGTGGCAGAGTTGACTGAGAAGGGCGTCGAGTTCACCGCGACGGTCGAAGACCGAGGGTTCGGACTCGTCACGACGCTGCGGGTGCCGGGAAGCGGGGAGCTTGGGCTCTACGAGCCCAAGCATCAGACGGGGTACGACCTCTTAGGCCAACGGTCCGACGAGGGCCCAACGTGCGCTCCGCCGGTCTCGGCCGCGCGCCGCGCGCGCTCTGGCGTATAACCAGAGCGAGCGCTGATCAGCGCGGACCACGGATCGGTGGCCTTCCCAAAGCAGCCATCCTTCCCGCACCGCCGCATGCGCCCACGACTTGATCATCGCCGCGACCGCCGAAGGGCGCCCGGGCGTCGCTGTCACCGCCGACCTGAGCGGTTTCAAAGACCTTCCCGGCGTGGACATAGTCCTCGCCGACTGGTCCACCGACGACGCCGCCGCCCGGACGATCCCACCACAAGTGGGAAGTTGCCGACCGATCGTACGAGCCGTGGCCGCGCGCCGGCGGGACGGTCAGGCGCCGAGCAGCTTCGACCGTCCCGCGCGCGTGCATGCCGACCTCACGGACCGGGAGCAGAACGTGTCGGGAACTCAGGGATCCACGGTGATGAGTCGGTCGCGTTCGCTCAAGCCGGGGAACTCATCACCCCCGATGTCGGGGTCCCGCCGATCACCCTCGTCAGTCCCATTCGTAGTCGTTCGGTTGGAAGTCCTTGGTCCACCGCCAGTATGTGGGGATCGGCCATGGCGAGAGGGTGAACACCTTGCCCTCGGGGTTCTTGTAGTGCGAGTGCTTCACCGACTTGTGTGCCCACACCATCTGGCCGATCTCGTCCTGGTAGCGCTCCGAGTAGTCGTCGTGCACCTCGGCACGTGGCTCGAGCGTGCGCCGCCCGGAGGTGAGCAGTTCGTGTAGCGCGCTCATGACGTAGTGGACCTGGCATTCCGATTGGAAGATCAGGCTGCCGCCGTGGGCGAGGTTGGTGCCCGGCCCGTAGAGGCAGAAGAAG
This sequence comes from Actinomycetota bacterium, assembly GCA_003140175.1. Lineage (GTDB taxonomy): Bacteria > Actinomycetota > Acidimicrobiia > IMCC26256 > PALSA-555 > PALSA-555. Next base: position 27,655 of record PLJD01000077.1, on the reverse strand, counting down.
TTCGGGAAGTTCGGGATGGTGATCCCGAGGTAGGCGGTCGGTTCGTCGCCCCACTGGTCCCGCAGCACCGTGCCGTCACGCCCCGTGATGGCCATTGGCCACAGGTAGTCGTTGTGGCGGAAGCCGGTCGCGTAGCAGATGACATCGGCCGGGTAGAAGGTCCCGTCCTCGGTGACCACGCCGTCTTCCACGATGCGGTCGATCGGCGTGCGCACGAGCTCGACGTTGTCCTTCTTCAGGCACGCCAGCCAGGAGCCGTTGTCCTGCAGCATGCGCTTGGCCGTCGCCGGATAGTCGGGCATCACCCGGGCGCGCAGCTCCGCGTCGTCGCCGAGCTGGTCGGCCATCAGCTTGGCGAGGATCTCGCGCCGGATCCGGTTCTGCTCGCTGATAGCCATGCCGCCGTCGTCGTAGTCGGGGTCGATGCGTGATCCCTCGATCGTGAGCCCCGCGCCCGGGTAGAAGGTGAGGAACCGGAACCAGCGCCCGTNNGCCCGTAGAACGGCAGGTGGCGCATCGCCCAGCGCTCGCCGCTGGGCACGGCGCGGTGGTAGTTCGCGTTGGGGAACACCCACTGCGCGGTGCGCTGGAACACGGTGAGCCGCTCGACGTCGTCCGCGATGGTCGGCGCGATCTGAAACCCGGTGGCACCCGCACCGATGAGCGCGAACCGCTTGTCGCGATAGTCGACCGTCGCGTCCCATCGTGACGAATGGAATAACGGCCCCGCGAAGGTCTCCGCCCCCTGGATGTCGGGCAGCTTCGGCTGGTTGAGTGCGCCGACCGCGCTGATCACCGCGCGCGCGTCGAGCACCTCGGTGGCGCCGTCGATGCCGCGCACGGTCACGGCCCAACGCCCGGCGGCGTCGTCGAACGCGGCCGACAGCACTTCCGTCTCGAACCGGCAGTGCTCCTCGATGCCGTACTTGCGCATCACTTGCTCGAAGTAGGCGCGCAACTCCGGATGTTGCGAAAAGTACTCGGTCCAGTGGTCGGCCGGCTCGAACGAGTAGCAGTAGAAGTGGCTGCCGATGTCGACCCGCGCTCCGGGGTAGCGGTTGTCCCACCAGGTGCCGCCGGGCCCTGCGTTCTTCTCCACGATCGTGAATGGGATCCCCGCCTGCGCGAGACGGATACCGGCGAGCAGGCCCGACTCGCCGCAGCCGATCACCACCACATGCGCGTCGTCGCGCGCCCGGGCGGAAAGCTCGTCGCCCCAGGTGATCGCGCCGGCGTCGGCGCCGTCGAGGTGCAGGTCCTCCGCGAACATCGGGACGACGTCGTCGGGCACCGGCGCGCACGCCAGCCACGACATCATCTCGTGCACCACCTCGGGCGACGGCGGGGGCGGAAGCACACAGCCGCCGTCCCGGTAGGCGGCGATCGCGGGCAGGGCGCGTCGGCGCGCCTCGGCCATGTCGCCCTCGCCCATCGAGCCCTGGTAGTCGTTCAACACCGAAACCTGCGGGCGCAGGTCACCTCGGATCCACGACACGTCGCCGGTGATGTGTACCAGCGAGCACAGCAGCGCCGGGATGCTCATGTCTTCTAGCGCGGCGGCGATCGCGGTGTCGTCGTCGGTGAATGGCTTCCCGGCGTGGGGATTGCGTTCGGTCACGGTCCCGCCAGGTTCGCGGATCGCGGCCCAACCCGCCAACCGGACGTGCGACCAGCGATCAGCCCGGCTCCGACAGCTGCCGTACGACGAGGGGCATGACCTTCGGCGACGCCGGCCACACACAGCAGCGCCGCTGCCACCGTGATCGCTCGCTGCAGCAGTCGGCAGCGCCGACCAGGCGGGCGCCGTCGAGCTCGGAGTCAACCGTCGGCGTCTCGTCGACGGTGATTGGCGCCGTGCGAAGAACCGGCAGCACTCGAGAGTGGCGCGGACCCGACGGTCGTCGCGGCGTACAGCACACACGAACGGTTCGCAGCGGCGAACGATCTTCCATACCGGTGCCTGGGCACCACGGCCCTCTCGGCTGAGCAGGCACCCGCTCAGTGCCGCGCGCTCCTCGACGCGGCCTTCGACTCGATCCGTAAGAATTCTCAGGTTCGGGTTCGCGCGACGACTTCTTGCCTTCTTAGGTCGGCTGGACCCCTCTCTGTGTCAGCGCGTCCAGTTGCAGTCTTTCGGAGTTCTTCCCGGCCATCGATCGTGAGGATGGGATTTCGGGTGGGGCCATCCCGAACGTGGTGCATCGGCGAGTACATCGCGTGCCCGTTAGGTGCGCTCGGCGGGCCGACTGGCCCGGATGGCATAGACGAGAGGGAGCTGAGGCTCGTCTGGCGGGCTGCGCCAGCGTCCGTCGTCACGTACGAGGTTGGCGAGGAGCTGCTCGTGGCACGACGGGTACTCGCGGAATGATTCGATGCTGAGTCCGGCGTCGAGGAGCGCCGTGATGACCTCGCTGGTCGGGGCCGGCCACGACCAGGTGACCTGGTTCGTGGTCGGCGCCCCCGGAACGGCGTAGCTGCCGGGTCGCTCGACGCGGATCGGCTCATGGCTTCGAAAATAGGGAAAGCGGACCCGGAGGTCCTCGACTTGGTCGTCGAACATGCCAGCAAAGGGGTGCAGCTCGATGAGATGGAAGCGGCCGCCCGGCACCAGGTGGTCGGCGACAACGTCGGCCCATTGGCGCAGGTCGGGTAGCCAGCTCAGCACCCCGTAGGAGCTGAACACGATGTCGAAGCGCTGTGGAAGTTGCGAGGCGAGGGCCTCGAGGTCACAGCAAAAAAACCGGGCGTCTAGGTCGAGCTCAGAGGTAAGGGTTCGGGCGAGTTCGATGGCTGGAGCGGAGAAGTCCACACCGGTGACGTGGGCACCGAGGCGAGCCCACGAGAGCGTGTCGAGCCCGAAGTGACATTGGAGATGCAGCAGCGAACACCCGGTGACGTCGCCGACCTCCGAGCGTTCGATCCCATCAAGCGACGAGCGGCCCCCCTTGAAGCCGATCAGGTCATAGAACCCCGACGCCGCGTGCAGCGGCACCAACTCGTCCCACCACGCCCGGTTCGCCTCGACGTAGCCGTCCACGGACCCCAGACTCGCGCTCCCGTCGGAGGGCATGTCCACCCAATTTCGTCGTCACCCAACGGGCGATCTGCTGGGCCGAAGGCGCGGTAGGCACGCCCCCACTCGTCGCATTGCCTCACACCCCCCACGCCCCGAGAGACTCGCACGTATCAAGCACCCGACAAGGCCAGCTCACGAAGTCTCAAGGCAACGCCAACCCTCGATCCCAGCTACCACCAGGCCTATATCGGTTTGCGGGCCCCGACTCGACCGGCTCCTGACCTTTCCTGTGCAAGGACGGCGCGACCAGTTCCCGCCGCTACTGCTAGCCATGAGGCGCGACGGTGACGTCCTGACCTGGCTGTTCGCGTGGGACCAGGTCAGGGATACGTGACCTTCGGCCCGATGTCTCGTCACACGTGTCTCGCGTCGATCGTCGCCGCTCCATCTCGGCGTCGCCGTGCGTCGGCTCACGTGCGTGTTCGCGAACAGGGAGCGACCTTCAGATCTGCCAGCTCCGCCTTCGCAAAGGGCACACTCGACGCACACCCCAGATTGGGGCGCGCCACCCGGGCTGATGGACCGTCGCCTCTGTCGAACTCCCGAGCCGCCACCGCGGTCGGTAGTCGCCGGTCCCGGGCCGGGACGTCGGGTGCCACGGTCGGCGGCGACCGGGCGAGGCTCGGGACGGTGACATTAGGGTCCTCAGCCTGACTAAGGGGGATGGAATGGGTCTAGACCCGCAAGTGCAGGCCGTGCTGGACGAGCTGGCAGCGTTGGGCAACCCCAGCCTCGACCAGCTCACACCGGTCGAAGCCCGCGAGCTCATGAATGCCGGCGCCCGGCTGTTCAGCGGTGACGGACGCCAAGACGTCACCACGCTCGACTCCCGCTTCCGCGGGCCGGGCGGCGACGTCCCCATCCGCGTGTACACGCCCCCTGGCGGCGGCCACGTGCGGCCCCTGGTCCTCTACTTCCACGGCGGAGGCTGGGTCATCGGCAACATCGAGACCCACGATGGCGTCTGCCGAGACCTGGCGTCCGACAGCGGCACGGTGATCGTCTCGGTCGACTACCGGCTGGCACCCGAGCACAAGTTCCCGGCCGCGGTGGACGACTGCTTTGCCGCGCTCGAGTGGGTCCGCGCCCATGCCGGTGACCTCGGCGGCGACCCCGATCGAGTCGCGGTGGCCGGCGACAGCGCGGGCGGGAACCTCGCCGCGGTCACGGCGATGCTGACCCGCGACCGTCAGGGTCCACCGCTGCGGTTCCAGCTCCTCGTGTACCCCGGCGTGGGCGTCACCGACAACCAGCCTTCGGTCCTCGAGAACGCGGACGGGTACCTGCTAACACGGGCCGACATCGAGTGGTTCACCACCCAGTACATGGGCTCGAACCGCGACCTCGACGACCCGCGGTTCGACCCCGTGCACGCCGACCTGACGGGGGTCGCACCGGCACACGTGATCACCGCGGAGTATGACCCTCTACGCGACGGTGGACACGCGTACGCACAACGCCTGCGCGCGGGTGGCGTACCCGTGACCGAGCGTTGCTACGAAGGCCAGATCCACGGGTGCTTCGGCATGCAAGCGGTCGTCAAGGCGTCGCGCGGCATCATCGCCGATGCAGGTGCGATCGTGCGCCAGGCACTCGAGGGGTCGCCAAGCCCCGCCGTCGCCGACTGAGTCGCGCTGCGACCGCGTGCGGTCGCGACCCTGGGTGGGAGCGGCCCGGGCGCGTCGGCGCATGCCCGGCGCGTCCTTCGTGTGGGCGCTGCAGGCCTCGAACCTGCGACCTCCGCGGTTCTTGAATTCTGGGACCTGCCGCGCTCCGCCTTCGCTCCGCCTTCGCAAAGGCACACCCGCGGCGCGCCGCAGGGGCGCTGCGCCTTCTCGACGGGACCGCGTTCGGAGTGTGGATCAGCAATCGTCGGTGGGTAGGTCTTCGGCCTGTCACCCGGACTCATTTGGTTGACACATAGGCCAACAGATCGGGGACTATCGACCTTGGCGTTGTCGTACCCCGAAGCAGGCGCGACGCGGACGCAGTTGCCGGGCGGCTACCGTCGCCTGAGCGGCCGGGGCTCGGCGCCAGCGACAGGGCGAGCGCCACCGACGCCCTAAGTCAGGACGATGACCAAGCGGCGAAGTCGCCGGCACCCGGGGGGAGGAAGTTCGGGGCGGTCAGCAGCTTGGCGATCTCGTTGGCGGGTGCGGGACGGGCAAATTGGTAGCCCTGTCCGTAGGGGCAGCCGTACTCGCGCAGGAGTTTTGCTTGCTCTTCGGTCTCAACCCCTTCGGCGATGGTTTCGAGGTCGAGGGTCTGACCAATTTGGGCGACTGCGGCAACGATCGCGTTGCCGTTGTCGCGCATCTTTCCTCCCCGTGTGAGGGTGATGACGAAGCTGCGATCAATCTTGAGGAAGTCGATCGGTAGCTGTTGGAGGTTGGTGAGTGATGCGTAGCCGGTGCCGAAGTCGTCCATGCCAACGTGAACCCCAAGCTTCCTAACGGCACCCAGTTCGACTGCCGCGGCGTGACCGGCGCGCAACAAGGCGGTTTCGGTCAGCTCGAGGCGAAGCAAGTCGGCGTTGAGACCCGACGCGGCGAGGATCTCGTTGACGGCGGATGCCAGTCCGGGCTCGGCGACTTGCCGCCCAGAGAAATTGACAGACATCCATCCGGGCCAGCGCACCTCACAGGCCCACCGGCGCATCTGGTTGCAGGCTTGCCTCAGTACCCAGGTGCCGATGGGCACGATCAGGCCGGTCTCCTCTGCGAGCCCGATGAATTCATGGGGCTGGAGGAGACCTCGGGTCGGATTGTCCCATCGCAACAGCGCCTCGACACCAACAATCGTGTCATCGTTGAGGTCGTAGATCGGCTGATAGTGAAGCACGAATTCGTCGGCCACGAGCGCTCGGCGTAGCTCGGACTCAAGTCCACGGCGACAGGTCGCGGCGCTGACGAGACTCTCGTCGAAGAGCACCCAGCGGGCTCTGCCGCCTCGTTTGGCACGGTACATCGCGGCGTCGGCGTTGCGTAACAGGGTCAGCGGATCGGCCGTGCTCGCCTCGGAGCCTGCAACGGTCACGATTCCGATGCTGACAGAAACAGCCGTCTCGAAGTCATCGAAGACGATGGGTTCCTCAACGATGTCGCGCACATGTGCCGCCAGCGCTGTTGACTCCTCAACGCCGCTGAGGCCCTCGCAGACGACGACGAACTCGTCACCCCCAGTGCGCGCGACGGTGTCGGCCCCTCGGAGCTCGCGGGTGAAGCGGTGCGCGACCTCGATCAATACCCGGTCGCCGCCTTCGTGGCCGAAACTGTCATTGACGACCTTGAACGCGTCCAGGTCACAGAACAGCACCGCGACCACATCATTGGCCCTGGCTGTGCGGGCCAGCGCGGTAGCAAGCCGGTCCATGACGAGCGAACGAGTCGGGAGCCCGGTGAGCGCATCGTGCAGGGCCTGGTGAACGAGGCGGGCTGCTGCCTCGACCCGTTCCGTGACATCGCGGGTCGTGCAGATGATTCCGAGGACAGCCGGGTCATCCAGCCGGTTGACGAACGTCACTTCCCCATATCGCCAGGTACCGTCGGCGTGGGCGAAGCGGCACTCAAGGTTCCTCACTGCTCCACGGTCCGCAACGAGGCAGCTCAGGATTGACGTCACACGTTCTCGATCCTCGGGGTGGAGCGTGACGCCAAGCGGCTTACCGATCAGTTCGGCGCTGTGGTAACCGAACACTCGCTCGTAGGCCGGACTGGCGTAGAGGAGGGCGATATCGGCGTCAACGATCGTGATGACATCGCGTCCGTGCTCGATGAGCGCAGCGAAGCGAGCGACCGACCGTTCGAGCACTTCTTGGGCCCGTTTGCGCTCCATCAGATCAAGGGTGACCATGTCGAATCCCCTCGTGATCGTCCGTGTCGCGAAATCCGTTGGCGGCCGGTCAGGCCGCCGCCCATGACGTCGGCCTCAACTGAGGTCCCTAACCACGGGCTGGCGCATCATGGCCTTCCCGGTGCCCACCTCACCTCACGTCACCTCACAGCGTGAGGGATAGGGACTGGCGCGCCTATCGGGCAGGTCCCTAGTTAGTCCCTAGTCGTTTTGCTCGGCGCCGGCGATTCGCGCGGCCAGCTGGGTGCGAGACGTCACGCCGAGCTTGGCGAACACCCGGCCCAGGTGGTACTCGACCGTCTTCGGGCTCACGTAGAGCTCGGCCGCCACCTCCCGGTTCGTGAGGCCGCGGGCGACGAGGCTGACGACGGCGCGCTCTTGCGTCGTCAATCCGAGCAGGTCGTCAGGTCGGTCGGGCGCCGGCTGCAGACCGCAGGCTCGCAGCTGGCGATCACAGGCGTCGAGGAAGGGGCGTGCGCCCAAGCGGACGAGTCGTCCCCGCGCCGCACGCAGAACGTCGATCACGGCCCGCCCGCCGCACTTCTCACGCAGGGCAGTGCCGTACGCGAGCTCGAGTCGGGCTCGATGCAAGGGCCACGAGTCGGCTGGAGCGCGCTCGAGCCCCGCGCGGAACGACTTGGCTGCGGCGTCGGAGTCTCCCTGCGCGGCGAGCGCGAGCCCGCGCACCCGTGCCGCGTCGAGCGCGGGCCACGATTGCGACCGGAGGTCGGTACGCGGATCGAAGCGGTCGAGCAGTGCCAAAGCCTCGTCGACGCGCTCGGTCGCGATCAGACCCTCGGCGAGCAGGAACGCGGGAGCGGACAGGCCGACGTTGTGGAAGTACTCGGCGAGCTGCCCGTCGAGTGGTTCGAGCGCGGCGACGATGCCGGGCGCATCGCTGCGCACGAGGCAGAGCCGGGCACGGGCGGTCGCGACGGTATGTACGTCGACCCAGAATGGCAGCGCGCTGGCACCCACCTCCGCTGCAGCCAGGTACGCTTCTGCCGCCTCGAGGTCACCGCGAAACGCGGATAGCGTGCTCGCTGTTGCGTGTGCGAACGCATAGGTGAGTGGGGCCCCACTGTCTTCGGCGATCGAGACCGCCAGCTCGGCGTGGACAAGCGCGTCGTCCCAGTCGCCGAGGTGCAGTTCGGCTTGCGCGAGGAAGCCGTGAGCCCGCGCGACCTGCCGCAGTGGTTCGCCACCGTGGGCGCGCGTGATGGCGGCGCGCAGGTCGCCCCGTGCACGTTCGGCGTCACCGCGCTGGAGCGCCAGGGTGCCGCGCGCGACGAGGAGATCGAGACGATAATCGGTCGCGAGCGGGGCGAGGGTTCGTTCTGCTCGTTCTGCCTCCGCGCTCCGACCTAGTGCAACCAGCGCCATCGTCTTGATATACGCCGAGAGGTCGCGAGCACCCGGACGGCTCGGGTTGGCGCGAAGCGCGGCATTCGCGAGATCCAACGCGTCCACAACCTGCCCCCGCATGAACCGGAGCAACGCGAGCTGGGCCCCCGCCGCCGCCGCGACATCCTCGTCGGCGCCCGCTCGGGCCTCGCTGAGACTGGCTCCGGCGACGTCGAGCTGTCCGAGCAACAGCGACAGATAGCCGAGCACATAGCTTCGCAGCTGGCTCTCGACACAGCCCTCGGCGTCGCCGCGCATCGACGCGGCTCGTTCGAGGTCGCCCGCCACCACGAGCGCTTCGATCGCGGCGAGGACAGCCGCTTCTCGGCGCTCGGCCGTCTCGGCGACGCGGGCGGCCGCGAGGAGAAAGTCGGCCGCAGTCGTGTGCGCACCGCGGCCTCGCTCGCGCTCGGCCGCGGCCTCCAGCTCCGCGGTGAGTGCTGCGTTAGGCCCGGTGCTCGCGGCGACCCGGTGCTGCAGCGACCCGGCCCCCCCGAGCTCTGCGGCGCGTGCATGCAGCGCCCGGACCCGGACGGGTGAGAGGTCGCCGTACACGGCGGCGCGTACCAGCGGATGCGGGAAGCCGATCGCGTCGGTCGCGGCGCCGCGGGTGACCTCGAGCACATTCGCGGCAACGGCGTCGTCGAGCGCGGCGACGGGATCGCGCACAGCCGCGACGGCCGCGGCGTTCCGAAGACCAGAGCGTTGGCCCAGCACTGCTGCGGCGGCGACGAGGTCCTGCGCCCCTGGCGCGAGCCTCGACACCCGGGCGACGATGGCGTCAGCGAGGGATCGCGGGGCCGGAAGTGAGCTCGGTGCGGAGCGGAGCACGTCCGGTGGGATCTCCTCGAGCAGCGCGCGCGTGCAGCGGATGACCGCTCGTGTGCTCCCGCAGACGCTCGATGGCGGGCCGAGACATCGGTTCGAGGCCGAGGCCGAGGGCGAACTCGCCGAGCTCGGACGCGCCGAGGCCCGTCAACCGCAGTCGCCGCGCTCGCGTCGGGTCAGCGGCAATGCGGGTCCACGCATCGCCGAGCCGTGCGGCCTCGCGCGGGCGCGCCGCGGCGAGGACGAGGACCTGGTCGAGTCGCAGCCGACGGACGGCGAACGCCAGCGCCTGCGCCGACGGGAGATCGATCCACTGGAAATCGTCGATGACCACGACGACCGGGTTCATCTCCTGGAGCACGCCGAGCACCCGCAGCAGCTCCGACCCCACCGCCAGCGCATCGGCGTCGGGTACTGGTCCGGCCGCGAGCAACGGCAGCCCGTCGAGCTGCCGGATGCTCGCCGCAAGCTGCCCGACGACGCCGTACGGCAGCGCCGACTCTTCTTCGGCACCGTCGGCGCGCAACACGAACCCGCCATCCGCGACCTGGGCGAGGAACCGTCGGATCAGCGCGCTCTTGCCGATGCCAGCATCGCCTTCGATCCACACCACACGCGGCTGCCCGCCGAGCACCGCAGCCCATTCCTCGTGCATGGCCACAAGCTCCGGCTCGCGGCCGACGAAGACCTCCCCGGCGGGGGGCACGGTGGTCACCGGTCCGGGCGCGGGCACGCGCAACTGGCCGTTCTCGGTGTCGGGGACGTCGACGTAGTGGGCGGTGAACGCCGAGTCGGGGAGACCGTCGCAGCGCTCGTCGGGCTTCCGGAGGGGATCCATCATGGCTCCATGCGGTCACCCGGGTCGGACGAGTGTGGATACGCGATGAGCGCGGCGACCATGTCGGCCACGACGCGTCTCGCCGCGACCGGCGACAGCTCCCGGTGGCGGCGCAGCACCTCCCAGGTCGTGGTGCCGGTGGCCACGTCGAGCGCGTCGAGCAGCCGGGTGCTCGCCGCGCCGCGCCGCGCCATCAGCTCCGGGGCGAACACCCTCGCGAGCTGGTCGCGCGCGACGCCGCGGGCCCACGTGAGGGCCTCGGCAACTTCGAGACTGAAGGGTTCCTGGAGCTCTGCTGCTCGGCGAACCGGCGCCAGGACCTCGAGGATGCGGCAACGCTGCTCGACGAGCGCGTCGAGCCGCTCGTCGAGCGGCGCCTGCATCGGCAGTGGCTTGATAAGAACAGAGATTCGTTCAAATTGCCGGCGGGCCGCCGCCAACTGGAGGGCGCCGAGATCCGCAAAGCGCACGTACACCGAGCGCAGCGACACCCCGGCGCGTCCGGCGACCCGACGTGCCGTGGGGCGAAGGTCACCCTCGTCGAGCAACTCCAGGAAGGCGTCGACGACGGCGTCCCGGGTCCGGGCCGACCGGGCGGCGCGACCGTCGACCGTGATGGTCACCTGCGAAAGGGTAGAACCATTTGCACTCCGCGTGCAAGAAGTTTCGTCCGTGAGTGTGCTGCGGCCCCTCAGTTTCTGGGCCCGGAGGTCGAGGCGCCGCGCGAGTTTTCGTCCATGGCGGCGGAGGGCACGGCACGGCGGAGCAGCGTCCGGGCAGGGGACGCGTGTGCCGAGGAATGGTGCCAGACCAGCCATTTCGTGCGTGGGCGCTGCAGGCCTCGAACGTGTGACCTCTGCCTTGTAAGCGCAAAACAAACCATTCGCGCCTGACGCACGAGACCGCAACCGTTGTGCGACTTGGACTCTACGACACGCACGCGTACAGATGCGAGGGGTACGGCGAAGCGTTTCTTGGGCGATCCTTGGGCTGGGCGCGCCACCCATCAGTCTGATTCGCCTCCGCCTTCACAAGGCGCAGGCGTGCGACCCCCGACGGGTAGCGATCGTCCGATGGCGTGAAGACAGCTGAAACGATCGAGCGCGAAAGTGTCCGTCGACGACTCGCGGTTCAGCAAACCGCGAGTCAGCAAGGACGGGCGAAATCGCTCAGGACCGATCTCACCGACGACGCGCTCGGACGGGAGAACTGGTCTGGCAACGAACGCTGATCCGGCACTCGGTGCGGCTGATAGCGTCCGCAGGCGTTTCGGGCATCGTAAGGGGCTCGGTGAGGAAACGGCAGGTCTTGTGCCTGACGGCTGCGGCTGTGCTGGCGACGACGTGGATCGTCGCGCTGGGGATACCGCGGGCTTCTGCAACGACGCTGACCGCATCGCCGGACCCGACGCCAGATGGTGCACCTGGATCGTTGCGCGCCGTGCTGGCCGCCGCGACCAGCCCGGGTGGCGATGAGATCGACCTGCAGGCCGGTGGGACCTACACGCTGACCTGCCCCGGAGGCCAGCTCGTCCACAGCACCACGACGCCACTGACGATCACGACGCCCTCTGGTCCTCCCGCCACCATCCGCCAGACGTGCCCGGGACAGCGGGTGCTCACCCAGTCGCTCGGGCTGCTCCTGCTGAACAATGTGGTCATCACGGGCGGGAACTACGCGCCCGGCCTGCCGTTCCTGGCAACTGGCGGCGCGATCCAAGAGCAGTTCGGGTCGGTCGTGGTGACGAACTCAACCTTTGAGAACAACAGCGTCACCGCTCCACCGGGCGAGGGCCTCGCGACAGAAGGCGGTGCGATCGCTCAGAGCGGTTTCAACGTCGCCGGGCAGTCGTCGGTCACGGTGATCAACTCGACCTTCACGAACAATCAGGCTCTTGGATCCGCGGACCCGAGCTGCCTGAGCACGCCCGGGAGCTGTGGCGACGTGCTCGGTGGCGCGATCCATGCCGACAACCCAGTCACCGTCGAGAACTCGACCTTCACCGGCAACACGGCTACGGCTCCCATCCCGGGGCCGGTGAATTCCGGGATCGGGGCCCATGGCGGCGCCATCGACTCCTCTGTCTTCTTCACACCGCCATTCGGTGGCCCGGTAACCGTGACGAACTCAACATTCAGCGACAACACCGCCTCGGCCCCACACACCTGGGCCTACGGCGGCGCGATCAGCGCCGACGGGATCCCAACCTCGACCACGGTGACGAACTCGGTCTTTGCCCATAATAGCGCCACCGGCGAGATTTTGGCGAGCGGTGGCGCCATATCGCTTCCAAGCTGCTGCGGTGTCTTCGGCACGACCGCGCCTCCGATCGCCGTCAGCAGCTCGACCTTCAATGACAACAGTGCTACGGCACCGGTGAGCGGCGTCGGGTGGGGCGGCGCGATCGGGGTCGCGGTCGCCGGTGGCATTCCCCCCATCACGACGACGAACGCCACGCTCACCCGCAACACCGCGTCCACCATGGGCGGCGCCGTCGCGGCAGCCCACGTTGACGCCGTCTACTCAACGATCGTGGAGAACACGGCTCCAATGGGCGCCAATGTGGGCCTGTTCGGATCCATCCTCGGCTCGACGGGTCTGACGAGCTTCGGGTCGGTGGTCGCCCTCGCCCACGGCGGCGGGTCCAACTGCACGCTCGCGTCTCATCCCACGAGCAGCTCGTTTAGTTTCTCCGACGACAGCTCGTGCGACCTGACCGGCCCCGGCGACCGCCAAGACGCCGGCGACCCAATGCTCGGTTCCCTCGCCAACAACGGCGGACCCGCGCCGACCCGACTTCCGCTCTCTGGAAGCCCCCTCGTCGACGCGATCCCAGTTCCGGCGTGTCAAGACGCCGGCATCACCACCGACGAACGGGGGCTTCCTCGTCCCGACGCCGGCGCTCCGACCTGCGACGTCGGAGCCGTCGAAGTCCAAATGCCCGGCGTGCCGGCACCGGCAGCGATCCTGATCACGCCCCGGTTCACAGGTTAGGCCCGACTCGGGCCCAGCGGTGCTGACTCGCGGTTTGGCAAACCGCGAGTCGCACTGTCGTGAGAATCCTCGGGGCCGTGGCCGTCGTTGCCGCCCCGAAGTTCACGGGTTAACCATCTCGACGAACGAGCGTCAGCGAACGTGACCCTGCGCTGACGCGTGGTCGACGCCCCACGCCTTGGGAACCCCACTCGTCGTTGCAGGTGGCGGCGGGGCGCGGCGCGATACCCGCGCGTTCCCTGTCCCAGAACCCGCCCCTAACCCCCGCCTTGACAAGGCGCAGGCTGACACCCAGGGCGTATAACGATTGCCCGATGGCGTGATGACAGTTGGAACCGTCGAGCGCGGAAGAGTCCGTCGAGGACTCGCGGCTCAGCAGATCGCGAGTCGTAGTTCCTCATGCCGGCAGTCAGTGTCCAGCGGCCCAGCCGCCGTCGACGTGGAGTGCCTCGCCCGTGACGAACGTGGCCCGTTCGAGATAGAGGATGGCGTCGACGATGTCGCTGATGGCGCCCAAACGGCCGAGGGGGTGCTGCTCGGCGATGCCCGCGTAAGACGTGGCGTCGTGAATGGGCGTCTGGATGACTCCGGGGGCGACGGCGTTGACTCGCACGCCGCGTGACGCGTATTCGGTCGCGAGCGCCCGGGTGACGGCGGCCAGTCCGCCCTTGGTGAGGGAGGTCAGGGCCGATGGGGTTGTGCTGTTGGCGTGATCCACGAGGCTGGTGGTGATGGTGACGACGTGGCCACCGCCCTGGGCGACCATCTGTCGGATGACGCGCTGGGTCATATGGAAGAAGCCGGCGAGGTTTACCGTGCTGACCTTGGCGTAGTCGTCGGGCGTGTAGTCGGTGAACGCCTTGCCAATGAAGACCCCCGCGTTGTTGATGAGGCTGTCAATTCGTCCGAACCGATCGAGCGCCCGCTCGACGACGCGCTGAGCGGTCTCGACTTCTGCGATGTCACCCCGCACGGTGACGAAGTCGGGCTCGTCGGAGAGAGGCATGGAGCGCGAGGTGCCGACGACGGCGTAACCGGCGCGCCGGAACGCCGCAGCTATTCCCATGCCGATGCCTTGCGACGCGCCGGTGACGATGGCGACCTTGGGTGACTCTCTGGTGCTCATCCGACGAGGTAGGTCTCGTAGACGACGGCTGCGGCTTGGCGGCCACCGACGCTGATGAAGACGCCTTTGTTCAACCAGTCGAGGTGGGGAGCGGCGGTCTCGATCCGGGTTGAGGTGCGGAAGCTGTACTCGTGGGGGTCGACGTTCTCACCGCGGCCGAGACGGGCGAGCACGTCGGCGCTCCCCGAGCGGACCCCTCGGGCCTGGACGTAGAGCAAGTCGCCGCCGTCGGTCTGCAGGGTGTATCGGATGTCGCCGAGTGCGGTGCCGTCCGGCAGCACGATCTGCCAGTCGGCGCTGACGCCCGGACGCAGCTTCCCGTTGAGCTCAGGACCGGTGAATGTCCCGCCGGTCAGGGGGACGATCCGTCGGTGCCCTGCGGCGACCTCGCCGAGGTCGAGCGGTGTACCCAGAGTGGCCTCGAGGCGGTACACCCGCCTCAGACAAGGATCAGGAAGTTGCGTGCTCATGCTGGCTCCTCGCGCCGCGGGGTCGTTCGGGTGCGGCTCGACCGGAGTGACGGTGATCTGCATCCACTCGGCGAGCGGCAGCGCATCCAGCAGGTGGTCCAGCTCGGCTTGACTGTCGGCGCGGTACAGGCCAACGACGGCCTGGGCGGGGGCAACGGACGCGTTCCAGAGACGGACGAGATGCCCTTGGTCCGCCAACTTGGCTGCCGCAGCCGCCTCGGCGTTCGCGAGACCGGCGATCTCACACGCTGTCGTTCCGTCCGGGACCTTGAGTTTGAACTCGACGAGGAATTCCATGATCGCCTCCCTTACTTCTGTCAGGCCGCTACGCGGCCAGCGAGCGCGCGGCCGTGATCTGGCTAGCGAGCACGAGGATGCGCCGCCCCGGCCGCCGCACCAGCGACGGCCGGGGGTGAGCGCGAAATCGGCTACGCCGGCAGATCACTCCCGGCCTGCTCCGCCACCATGTAGGAGGCATACCAGGCGGGCCAGTTCTCGTCTTGGCTCGACCGGTGAAGAAGGTGCGACCGCCCCGTGCGCTTCTGGTGCTCGACATGAGCGGCCTCGGCACGCCAAAGCGCGTCCTGCAGGTCTTCCGCGGACGCGAATGCCGTTTCCGTGGGGTCGATCCGGCCGGGGAGCCGAGTGGTCACCTCCTGGACGAGCCACGTATTGCCGTCGGGATCGTTGAAGGAGCAGAAAGAGCCGTAGCTGGTGCGCTCGGGGTCGGGGCCGGGTTGCCGCGCCTCGGCGGGAAACGGCGGGCCGTGCCACACGTCACTCACGTCGATGCCACGGCCGACGAGTCCGTCATGGGCCTCCTCGATGTCGGAGACGACGAGCCCGCCCTCGGCCGAGCCTGGCGCGGCCGTCGTGAGCCCCGTACCAAACGTGATCGAGGTCCCCGAGCCTGGGGGTGTGAACTGGACGATGCGGAGCCCGTCGAACGGCGCGACGTCATCGTCGAGTCTCCAACCCAGGTGCTCGTAGAACCCCTTGGATCGGTGGACATCGGACACGGGGATGACTTGGATTTCGAGCTTCATGTCGACCCTGCGAACGCTCGTTTCGGTGGTGACGCTGTGAACTTCGGTTGCGCTCATGGCAATCTCCCGCTTTCTTTGGTTTGAGGGTTTGCGACGCATCGCATTGCGGATGACATCGCTTATGTCTGGAGCTCAGCTTCGTCCTCGACTTGGCAAAGCAAAGGTCCTGGATCTGAGTTAACCCTTGTGCTCGTCTTGGGTCCACGACTTATGACCACACTGTGGTAGGCCCCGCCTATCACCCCATGTCTCGGCTGTACGATCGACCGCGTGGAACTCCGGCAGCTGACCTACTTCGTCGCCGTTGCCGAGGAACTGCATTTCGGTCGGGCCGCAGAGCGGCTTCACCTTGCTGGACCTTCGCTCTCTCAGCAGATCAGCAATCTCGAACGTGAGCTTGGGACCCAGCTCCTCGTCCGCGACCGCCGACACGTCGAACTGACGCCCGCCGGCAGCCAGTTCCTGACCGATGCCCGAGAGGTGTTGGGCGCCGCTGTACGGGCGTTCGATCGGGCCCGTGAGGGAGCCGGAGAGTTACCTCTGCGGTTGGGCTATGTCAGTTGGCTTCCCCCAGAGGCAGCAGCAATGCCCGACCCTCGGGTCCGTATCGACGAATGGGTCCTACCCTCACACACGCAAGCGGCGCGGGTGGCCGAAGGCAGCCTCGACCTGGCTATCGCCTGGATTGAGGAGGCCGACATCGAACGGCACAACTTGGCCGCTCACCTCTTGTGGTACGAGAGACTGGAAGCCGTCCTACCACGCGCACATCCGGCGACTCGTCACAAGAGCGTGCCGGCAGCGGAGATCACGGTGCTCATCGATGTTGACGAAGCGTCGTGGAGGTCATGGAACCGCTACGCGTCTGCCTTCGCGAAAGCTAACCAGGCGTCAGTGACCGATATCGACGACGGCGGCATTGCTGGCCCTGCATTCTTCGACCACGTGGCCCGCTTGCGGCGGCCGGTGCTCGATTCGCCTAAGCGCCACACGGCGCCGATGCCGCCGACGTTGACCCGCCGCCCTGTCCGATCCCCGGTGCCCCTATGGGCCTGGGCGCTACTTCACCGCGCGGATGACACCCGGCCGATGGTTGCTCGCGCTACCCGGACTCTGATCGACCACGCCTCGGCCCTAGGCTGGCGAACGCCTCCCTCCGACCCATACTGGCCCCCAGCTAGCTAGAACGGTCTGGGTCGTTTGCCCACGGACTTCGCACGGACTTGACCCGCGTCATGGCAGGGCGGCCCGCGGGTCACATGACCAAGAGCGGGCACCGGGACTTGGTGGGCGCTGGCCTCGAACCTGCGACCTCCGCCTTGACAAGAGGGTCGCGATTCGTATGCACCTGTCGCGCCGCCGACGGTCACGCTGGCGGTCCGACGAGCTTGACGACGGCTGAGCTCGGGACCTCCGTGCTGGACGCTACTGAGAATCAGGCGGGCCGGCGCATGTACCAGCACCTGACTCCGAGCACCGGTCCCTCCCCGATCACCTGATACCCGTGCCGCTGGTACAGCCGGACGTTGACCTCTTTGTCCGTCTCGAGATAGCCAACGAGCTGATGCTCGTCGAGCCGGCGGCAGTGCTGCTGCAGGATCTGGGTCCCGATGCCGCGGCCCTGCAGGTGAGCGTCGACCGCCAGCGGGCCGAGGTGCGCGTGGGGCTCGCCGAGGTCCTTGGCCCCCCAGGCGCCGAGCCAGCGGACCATCCTTCCGGCCGTGGCCGGCCCGAGCGCCAGCGTCCCGGGGAGGAACCGGAGGCGCTGTGCCGTCGTGGGCTGACAAGTTCCGGGGAGAGCTACCCCGGTGCCCCCCACGACGATCCCGTCGTCAATGGCCACCAGTGGAACCTGGTCCGTCATGACCCGGAAAAGCGTCGAGAAAACCCATTCCAGCCGCCGGTGCCGCCGGTCGGGGTCCTCACCGAAGACGGCGACGGTCATGGGGTTGTCTCGCATGCCGCGGGCGAGCGCCGCTGCGAACGCAGCCTGTTCGTCAGGCCCAAGATCGCGTACCTCGACAACTGGCCGCTCGACGCTCACAAATGCAGACCTCCGTCAGCCGCTGGGCCCTACTCGACGTTAGGCCGTCTGGCCCAACACGGGTCAACCTTCATCGACGCCAGCGCCAACAACCGACGGCGAGCCACAAGACTCCACCGGGCGGATCGCGGCGCAGGTTGACTACCTCGCGGGTAGTGACGCTATCCCGACGGTGATCGTACGGTGCGCCAGATGGCCTCCCGGGCGCGTTTTGAGCACTGCTGCGAGCTTCTGTTTTGCGCCGCAGTAGTAGCGAGCTCGACGACGGACCGTCCATGCCCGCTCGATCGTGGCGGCGACATCCTCGGCTGGCGCGCCGCGATCAAGCATTCGTCAGGCCGAAAATTGGGGCCCTTCGTGGCGCGAGCGCACGCTCGCCACAGCACCGGCGATGCTGTCGCCAAGAACTCAAACCGAGCCCGATCGAGTTGAGCTACTAGCCATGCTCCAGCCGTGAAGGGCCGACTCAAGCTCGCCCGAACCATCCCACTGCAAGAGGGATCGGATAGATAGGCAGGTGTCAGCAGGAGCGACCTGAGTCCATGGTCGCCGGCGTCTCGATCGGGCAGGTCAGGGCACTCGCTGTGCTTCTTACTCGGTTCTTCGTCGTCGTGGCCAAGGGGGCGGCTCGTGGTCCTCCCGGTGGCGTGCTCAGGCGTCGAGCCTTCCGAGGGCGTCGTGGGCGTACCGCTTAACCGCGTAAGTAGGAGACGCAACCGAGGCACTGCTGCACCACCGCATCGGCCACCGGGACCACGGTTGCTCGGTGACGAACTCGGACAAGCCGCATGCAAGCGCTGCCGTCAAGCGGCATGCCGCCAGGCACGCGGACCGTCCGGGCCTGGTCCACGAGGCCGCATCTGTTGTGCTCGTTGGACCCTCGGATCCGCGGCCACGCACATGCGACGGGCGCGGGGCCACATCTTCGTGGGCAATCCTTGGGCATGAGACCCGAACCCCGTCGGCTTGACGATCGCCGATGCCGGGCGTCGGATCCAGACGTGCGAGGCTGTATCCGCTCAACCTCCATGCACATGCCGCTCCTGGCTCCGGAGCCGGAGAGGGCCGCACGCTTCACGAGGCACCAGCCGTGACGGAGACAGATCGCAACAGCGCCCTTGTCCGAGAGTTCTACGCGGAGGTCTTCAACGAGGGTCATGTTGCCTTCGCAGATCGGGTGCACGGTCCTGGCTACCGGTACCACGACATCACCGTCGAGACGGGACCCGTCGATCACAAGACCTACATGGCCCGAAACGCCGGCTTCGCGGCAGCCTTCCCGGACCGCAAGGTCGACATCGAGGACCTCATCGCCACCGGCGACCGGGTCGTGGCCCGCGCGGTGCTGCACGCCACCCATACCGGTGCGCTAGGTGACGTGGCACCGACCGGTCGTCCGGTGCGCCTGGCGTCCACAATCATCTACCGGTTCGTGGACGGTCGGGTCGTCGAGGAGTGGGAGATCTTCGACAAGCTCGGGATGTACCAGCAACTTGAGGTGACCCCTCCGGCCCGCCCGGACGAGTAGACCTCCGCAAGCCCGAAGCCTTACCACGTCCGGCAGCTCGCAGTACCTCGCGCCACTATTCCAACCATCACACCCAGTCTCGTCGACGCCCCCATGGCGCGCGCCGTTGAGCCCGCCGACGACTTCCCCGGCGTTGACATCGTCGGACCCATGGTCCCACTCGGCCGAGCCGGCACCCCAGCCGATATCGCCGCCGCCCGCTCCTACCTCTGCTCCGACGCAGCCAGCTACGTCACCGGCCAGATCAGGGGGAGAACGTCGGCATGTACCTCTGAACCATCGGCCCAGCCCGCATGCCATCACGCGCCTCGTGAACGCCTCCGTGCCCGCGTTATGAGATAGGCAGGCGGCAGTGTTCGGCGACGCACGTTCGGAGGCACCTGATCTGCCCGTGACACCGCCATGAACGATGTGCGGTCTCGCCGTTAGGAGCCAGAGGCGTCGACCGGCCCTTCCGTCACGCGTGACCACCCCTCGTCAACTTCGACGTTGACGATTTCCGGCACGGCAGCGAGCAGCTCGGACAACCGCACCGTTGCCGCCTTGAAGTGGTCCGAGTTCACGTGGGCTTCACCCGCCGCGCCGTCCCGGAACCCCTCGACGAGCACGTAGACGTTGGGATCGTCAACGCTGCGATACCAATCGAAGAACATGTTGCCCGGCTCGGCACGGGTGGCCGTGGTGAATTCTTCCACGAGCGACACCCAGTCGTCGGCGTACTTACGGCGCACCCGATTCTTCGTGACGATGAAGATCATGCAACGGGTCCTTCGGTTGAGAGTTGCTTAAAATACTCCGGTCCGCATCAACAGGTCAGTCACCAGGACCAAATGCTGGCCCGTCGACGAAGCGGAACCGCACAGCTCTGCCTCGGCACCCGTCGGCGACGAAGGATCCGATCGAACGCGCGTCCCATTACGCGCGTCGGCCTCCCTGCGCGGGCATCCCCGAAGTGCCGGTCAGGGACAGCCGCGAACCCGCGCTCGTCCCCAAGCAGCCCACGATCCCATCGCTCGAAAGCGTTGCTAGGTCGAGCGCGTCTGAGCGGCGCGCCACGCAATCGATCGCCCTGCAAGAGCGGGCCGATGGGTGGGCAGGGTCTCGTACGGGTTGCGGTGATCGTGCAGGGATCCGACCTCACGCTTCGGCAGGTCGCCGCCTAACGCGGTTGAGGCTCGTGCGGCGCGTCAGCTGCCCGCAGCGAGGTAGTTGTGCACCTCGAAGAACTGGGTTTCGGGTGGATTGGGCAGGCCGACTTCCGCGCCGATCGGGCCGATCTTCTCCTGCGCGAACTTCTCGAACACGCCCCGTGACTCCCACACGTCAGTCACGCGCATGCCGTCGTCCGTTTTCGCCACCCAGTGGACCAGGAGCCCCAGCGCGCCTGGGCCGCCCGGTCGGAACCCCAACCTCTTGACGACCTCGTCGTATTGCTCAAGCGTCGCCGCCTTGAAGTCGAGTTGAACCCCGACCGCCATCCTGGCCTCCCTTGGTGAACCTATGTGGCTGTCACGATCAGCGCGCCTTTGTCCAAGACCGCGCGCTCGTGCCGCCTCGACCACGCTGCAGGAGAGACTTGACTGGCGCGCGGTCGATGCAGGAGTGGCGGAACCTGAACCCCCGCTCGCGGATTAGGAGCTGCAGCCTTTTGGCGCTATCTTGCGAATGTCATCGACATCTTCATCGGGTACGAATCGGATCGTCGTAGTGTCTTCTGGACGTGGGTCGAACCGGCAGTGCCAACGAATCGACCGGAGATCCCATGTTCGTAACAGTCATCCATCGCATTCAAGACCCCGAGGGCTTCCAGGCCGCTGAGGCTAAAGCACTCGAGGCCGGCCTTCCCGCAAGTGTCGCGTTGCCAGTTCACGCGGCCACCCGCGATCACCAGCTCGGGATCTGTATCTGGGAGGGCGAATCAGTGGCGGCGGTGCGCGAGGTCGTTGAAGATGCGGTTGGACCGTACAGCAACAACGAGTACTTCGAGATGACGGTCGACGGCCTCACGCCCCAACTTCGGAACTAGCAGCGCCACTCCAGACACTGCAAGGCCGAGTAGACAGGCGTCCAAGAACGCGCAGCGTTCGACGTCGAAAAGCGCCCCGCCCAGCCGTTCAGGGACACGCAACTACCTGAATGGAACCATCCCTCTGCAAGGGAGGGCGGAAGGGTCAGCACGTGTGCGCACGAGTTACGTTGACAGCCGGGCGCTGGTCGTGTCGGAGGGCTGTCGGCGACCGCGTGTACACGTCGTCCCCCGCTGGTCTGGCGGACGGAGCGGTCGGCGTGATCCCGATCAGCGGCGCCGGGCGCGCAGGACGACGTCGGCGATGTGCGGGGTGTCCGGCGGTGGGTCGATGCGCGGCTCGACCGTATCCAGCTCGACCGTGAAGTCGTCGCCGAGCAGCTGACGGAGGTCGTCGGCATCGACGTAATCCGCAGGGTCGACGCCACGCGACTTCATGTGCTCGCGGTGCTCGTCGTCAAGGTCGTGGTAGACGGCGAGCAGCAATCCCCCGGGCCGCACCGTGTCGAGCAACGTCCGCACGGCGACCTCGCCAGCCGCCTTGGGCAGCGCCGGGTACTGCATCGACACGAGGGCGAAGGAGCCGGTCGGGAACGCCATCTGCAGGACGTCCCCGCAGATCCACTCGACCGCGGCGCCGGCCAGTTCTGCTGCCGCCCGCGCCCGGCCGACCGCCACCTCGGAGATGTCGATCGCGGTGACCGTCCAACCGTTCCGAGCGAGCCAGATCGCGTCGGCACCCTCGCCGCAACCGACGTCGAGCGCCCTCCCCGGTGTGAGGCCCGCTGCCTCGACGCGGAGCCGACCGTTCGGGCGGCCGCTCCACCTCGCACCCTCTCGCTCGCCGTACCTTGCGTCCCACTCGTCGGCCTGCGCCGCCGTCCCGAAACCCTTCTCACCGTGTTGGTCCTCAGGCATGTTCACCCTCAAACAGCATCAGAATTCTCACTGCGCGCTTGCCACAGTTGCATGCGCCTCAAACGGCACCTTGGGGGCAGTCGGGTTCGTGGCGGCAGGCCACTCGGTATCCGGCATTACAGGGCGGCCTTCGCGACCTATGACCGGGCGTGCAGTGTTCGGTGGTCAGCGCGGTCAGGAACGCCCGCTCGCGGTCGTCTTCGTCCATAGTCGGCTCCTCATCGGCGGTCGTGCCGGCAGGTCAGTCGGAGCCAAACGGCACGACGGCTGGGCACGGGCCGCCGATCTTGTCACGAGCGACGGCTGTGGTCCCCGTTCCCTGTCCTTCTCGAAATCGAACCGAGAGCGATCAGGCGTCGGGGCGC
Organism: Actinomycetota bacterium; assembly: GCA_003140175.1. Classification (GTDB taxonomy): domain Bacteria; phylum Actinomycetota; class Acidimicrobiia; order IMCC26256; family PALSA-555; genus PALSA-555. Next base: position 5,140 of record PLJD01000077.1, on the reverse strand, counting down.
CCGACGAGTGGGCCAACTTCGATCACGTGTCCGTCGGGGTCGCGCATGACTCAAACCTGGGCCACAGACCGCCCGCCCTGCAAGAGCGGCCAGACGGGTGTGCAGCAGTCGACACCACTCGGTCACGTTCCGGACAAAGCGGAGCACCAGCGATATGCGGGCTCATCGATCGCTGGGGTCCATCGCGCCCCGTTCCGTGCGCGTCTCCTAGCCGGCGTTACGAGCGCCTCGGCGAGTCGTTCTGGCCGATGAACGCGGCGGCGACGGGAGCGCATCCCGGCCATTCGGGCGCGGCAGGGTTGGTGCTGCATCGCTACCCTCGCCTGATCTATCCGAAGTGACCCCAGTGCGTGGCGATGATGAGAAGTACACCGGCAATCGCGAGTGCGACGCCTGCGACGATTGTTCGAGCGGTACCAAGTTTGAGCCTCGGGACCTGCGCCGCGGCGAGCCAGACCCCAGCGAATAGGACGAGCAGGAATCCGATTTCCGCGAGGCGCACGCCCGTCTGATGCGCGAGGGCAAGGATGTTCATGCGCAAGCATTCTCTACCCTCGCTACGCCCGTGTCGAGGCAGGGCGTGGCCGCCGCGCCAGATCTGCCAATCTCGCGCACGTCGTTGATGCGATCTCCGCGAAGGACACGCGCCTATAACGCGCGCTCGGACTCCGTGCGAGTGTCCCCGATACGCTGGGCGGGGACGCGCTAAACACGCTCACAAACATCCCATCTTGAGGGCCGGACGGAACGCCGACCGGCACATCTGGGACGTGCGCGAGCAACTCACTCGGACCATCCCTGTGCAAGCGCGGACAAGACTCGTCCGCACTTGTGCACAGGCGTGGACGAGGCTCCCCTTTGTAAGGGCGGGTCGGGCTGATCGGCTGACCTGCGGGTTTCGTCGAGAATTGGCCGCTGAGCAGCCTAAATGACTACCCGCTGGTGCTCGTCGCTTCGCAGCGTTTCCCGTCCTTCTGTGTCCAATCTGTGTCGCGAGCGGAGCCCACGGAGTCGTCCGCCGACGGTCACGATGATCGGGGATATCTGCCGCCGTCCGACGTGCCGAGCAGGGAAGACTGAGTCCCTTCCGCCGCGCGCCCGCAACTTCCCATAGGAGACGAAGCGTCCGCTGACCGAGCCGCGTAAGCGAGTAACGACACCCTTTTGGCCCTCGCCGGTCTTGGGATCGCGCTGGTCGGATCGGCACTTCCAGCTCGGGCCCTTGGCGACGTTTTGCTCGTCAGCCTTGAACCCGGCGGGTGTGTTAACCGAGATGGTGATCTTGGTGGGCACAGGACCGCTGCAATGGGGTGGGCCCACCAATGCGCACCCCAGGCCAGGTAGGCAAGCTCCCCCATTATCTGAGTGACCCGGAGTCGTCAGGGTCCGAGCCCGGTCGGCTGGTTGAGGAGCTGGACAAGTCCGCCCCTTGCTACTTCCGCTCAATCCGGCGACGTTGCTCGCCGTCGATGACACCTGCGTCAGGTGGATGGCTACGTCGACCGGATGGGTCTCGACACGGGCCCGGCTGCCCGTCCCCAGCTGCCCGTTGTCGTTTCCTCCCCAGGCCCAAAGCCGGCCCGAGCGGTCGATCGGGTAGCACGAATACCCGCCCGAATTGAACTTCACGAACGTCACTCCCGCTGGGACGTTGACCTGCACTGGGACGTCAGCGTTCACTCGGCTGCCGTCGCCGAGCTGGCCCTTCTTGTTATTGCCCCAAGACCAGACGGAGCCGTTCCTGAGGATCGCGACGGTCTGGCCATTGGTCGCGCCGCTGCTGCCCTGGGACACCTGCCGCACGGCGGTGGGCAGGTCGACACGGACCGGCAGGTCGCAATCGGCGGTGGTTCCGTTGCCGAGCTGGCCCGCAGCGTTGTAGCCCCAGTTGTAGTACATACCGTTGCTGAGCAGCGCGCCTGAGCCCTCCCCGGACGACGTGAGCGCCGTGACCTTCGCCGCGCTTGGCAGCCCCACGACTGCGGTCGGTGTCGGGCTACTGCTGGTCGAGCCGTTGCCCAGCACCCCAATTCAAGGCATGGACGGGGGCTCCGCGAACACGGTCGCGACGAACGATGCGAAACCCTCGGGGTCGTTGGTGATCCTGAGGTGGTCCTGAACGCGGGTGATTGCGAGCGTCGGGCAGAAGAAGCCGTGATCGTCCACAAAGAAATGCGGGGAACCGATGACGCCGCGACGCCGTCCCTCCTGCCAGTCGTCGTGGATGGCCTGTTCGGCGTCAGCACCTGGACGTTCGAGCTCGACTAGCCGACCGATCGCCTCGAGCTCGTCCGGATCGGCGATGTCACGGCCTTCCTCAAAGAGTGCGGCGCGTAGAGCAAGGCTGACGTATTCGCCGGTCCGCTCGTCTCGGTGATATGCCGCCGCCGCGAGAGTCAAAGCGGGCAACGTCGTCGGCGGGAACTGATTGAGATTGAATCCTGTGAAGAGGTCGGGTGCAACCGCTTCGCGCAGGGCCTGGATCTCCTCGGCGACGAGATCGGCACCGATGGGCGATCCGTTGACCAGCTCGAGGGGCCACGCGCGAACCCGTACAACAACGTCGTCACGAGCGAGACGCGAGCGCTGCTCGACGAGGCGCCGAAGGCCCACGTGCGTAAACGGGCACCACACATCGGCGAACACCTCCAACAATCTCAAGACCCCAGGAACCCCGACCGTCGCGACCAGACCCTGGAAAGGTGGTCGTTAGGTGAATATCGATCATGTCCCGTCAACGATCAGCCAGACTGTTGAGCACACCGGGCCTCGTGACCTGGCTCCGCCGGGTCCTGCGCGTTCAGCGTATCGCCGTCGAACCGCGCAGCCAACCGCCTCGACCGAGTCGCGGACAGCGAAGCGGGGCTTCTCGGACTCCCCGGATCGACCACCGATATGCAAGCACACACCGCGACGTCGGCGACGAACTCGACCGGCCGCTCCCATCGCCCTGCAAGGGCGACTCGATTCGTACGCGTCTGTGGGCGTGAGTCGCGACCTCCTTATGGTCGGGGAAGGTCAGGCCCGTGTCAGGGGAGCGATTTGCTGCTCGTCGTTACGCGGTGCGACTGACTTGAACGGCACAGCATGCGGTCTGAGGGTCCCCTGCTGATGTCGGCCTCAGGCAACCCCAGAACCGAAACGCTGAGGGGACGCGCACCCACTGGATATCGCCGGGGTGCGAGCGCTCGCCGCTCGGACTCCACTGTCCAGTATCGCTCGGAGCCGACGTTCGGGGCGTATACAGGTCAGGTGGCGCGGGCGACGTACTTGGCGTCGAAGCCGTCCGGCGAGTAGACGACGTTCTCGATCTCGAAGCCGCTTCGCTGGATCATGGGCTCTAGGAGCCAGCTAAAGGTTGAGTTCTCGTCACGGACGTGCTCTTCGAGTTCCGCCCGGCTCCATTCACCCTCGACGTCGCGACCGCCCATCGCGCACCGCGCTTCGATGCGCTCCTCCGCTTCGCGTGGGTCGAAGTGGTAGACGACATCCCACAGCCGGAGGACACCGCTGGGCCGGACGATGCGGCGGACTCGTTCGAGGGCCATGGTCTTCCAGAAGTCAGGAAGGTGATGGAGGGCGTAGCGGGAGTACACGAAGTCGGCCGGCCTCCCGCGGTGCTCGTAGGTGAGGAAGCCAGCTTGCACGACCTCGACGTTCGACAGCCTGGAGGCACCAATCTTGGTGTGCAGCTGGTTCAGCATCACCGGCGACACGTCTACTGCGACTACCCGAGCGCATACTGAGGCAGCGGTGAGGGTGAACTGTCCGGTGCCGGCGCCGATGTCGACGACCTCCGATTGCTCGTTGAGACCGAGCTGCTCGAGGAGGACTAGCTCCTCGGCTGCTTCAGCGTCCATCTTGGAGTCGTATCGCGAGACATGATCGGCATCGAGGTTCTCTCTGCCGGCGCTGGCGACCTCGTCGAGCAATCAGCCCGGCGACGAATGAAGCTGCGAGCCAGCGGCCATGCCCGTCATTCTGTCACCCGCCGAGCTTGGCGCACCTACCTCCCCCGAAGTGCCGACCAGAGATCGTCGCGAACCGAACGCTCGGCCCAACCACCCCACAATCCGACAAGTCGAAGACGTTGCAAGGTCCAAACGCGCCTGAACGGCGCTCGACCCACTGATCCCACTGCAAGAGCGTCCGAACGGGTGCGCAGCAGTCGGCACCACTCGGGCACGGTCCGGGCACCGAACGGGTGCGACGCCGGCGCCTGTAACCGCGGCGTGCAGATCTCCTACGATCTGTGCGTCTGCCTCGTGACAGAACGAGCGCCGAGCGGGCAATCTGGTAACCATGCCAACGAAAAGAGGAGATGGGACGGGAGCCAGAGCGCTCCCCGGCCAGCTGCCCCGGCTGACGCATGACGAACTGTGTCGGGCCCAGGGTGAAACCCTGGAGGCGCCGCGCCGACGGTACGGAGCTGCCGCTCGAACCCTGTTCGTGCTACTCGACCTGCTGTACGGCAAAGCTCGCACCCTGAAGAAGTTCAAGGTCCTCGAACTAGTGGCCCGGGTGCCCTACCAGGCCTGGGAACAGGTCGCCTACTCGGCCATCACCCACATGTACCAGCAACCAGCGATGGCCCGCCGCATACACAACCGGATCGCGGAGAACCGCGAGCAGCAAGACAACGAGCTGTGGCACCTGCTCATCCTCGAAGAGCTCGTGGCTCGGTCCGGCGAGCCCCAATCAGCGATCAAGTTCTTCTGGGTGCCGCAGGCCATCGCGTTCATTTACCACCACCTGTCGTGGCTGCTCATGGTGGTCCACCCGGTCTGGTCCTACCGCCTCAATGCCGACTTCGAAGACCATGCCGAGCACGAGTACATGACGATGGTCGCCGAGCACTCCGACTGGGAGGGCACCCCGTTCGAATCGGGGTTCGCTGACAACTACGGCACCTTCGCCTCGCTGGCGGACCTGATCCGCCAGATCGGCCACGACGAGCGCATCCACAAGCAGGAGAGCGAAGCGCAGATGCTCCAGCCTCGTTTTCGCTGATGCCCAGCTGAGGGTCGAGCGACGGGTCCCCGGCCGACATTGCTCGGTGAAGGCGACGAATCTAGGTGTGCCCATCGGGGATGGTCGCGAGCGGGAGCACTGGTCAGTTGTCCGCGGCGACACCGACCCG
>PLJD01000059.1 GCA_003140175.1 Actinomycetota bacterium | reverse complement strand
ACGTTGCCTGACACGGCACTAGATCAGCTCGCCCCGGCGTCGGGCCGTGTCGGCCGGCGGTGCGGCATTGGCGGTTGAGGGCTGAGGTTCGTCGCCCCGTCATCCGTCGACGGGGACCGCCGCAACAAGGCCGTCACGCCGAGCGCGCCTGCAAGCGGCGCGAACACGAGTGAGGGCAGCTGATAACGCCACGAGAACTCGAACACGTCCGCGGCGAGCAGGAGAGTCAGCCCGGTCAGGGTCGGGAGCAGGCAGGCCGCTCGGAGGCCGGAACGCCGAGCGCGCCCCAGCCCCACCGCGCCGAGGAGCCCGGCGAGGAACGCCAGGGCCAGCAGGGGACCGGGGACGAACCCGACACTCAGCTGGTAGTCGCGCAGGAACTCGGTGAGTGCCTTGACGGTGGTGGGCTTGCCGCCGCCGTAGGTCTTGGTGACCGGCTGGGGATTGTCGGGTGGGAACACGGGATAGGTCACCTGGAACTGCCAGCGCGAGACGGGGACGTCGTTGTGGGCGGTGGTCGGGGAGAGCGCGAAGCCCTTGACGAAGTCGTCCAGCACCGCATGGGCGAAATCCAGCGGCTGATGGCGAAAGACGCGGAGCGCGAAGTTGTGGAGGACCTGGTTCGTGGTCTCGCCCGGGGGCAGGGTGACCAGCTTCGCGAGCTGGTCGACGTGGGCATAGTCGTCGACTCCCAGCCGGTGGCCGAGCGGCTCACTGGGGCACAGCGGCCGCTCGTACGAGGGCATCTCGAGGTGTCGGCAGTCGACGATGGTGGCCGCGCGGCCGTAGATCACGCTCGCGTCCGCGGTCGTCAAGCCGATCTTGCCCGCGACCGCCGAGAAGTACGCGCCGTATCCGAGGACGGGGAGCGCGAACGCCGTGGTGAGGACGGCGGCCCGCCCGACCCGTCGCCAGCCGCCCGGACTCGCCAGCGCGGCGAAGAGCGCCGCCGGCGCGACCAGCGGGAGTCCGACCGCGCGGACGCTGACCGCGACGCCGAGCAGGAAGCCGCCGACGGCCAGCGCCCGCAAGCTGGGCCGTCGATTCCAGAGCAGCACGACGACCCCGGCGAGGATGAGTGCCTCGAAGAGTGTCTCTGACAACAGGTTGTGCTCGATCTGGAGCTGATAGGCGTCCAGCATCAGCGGGGCGATCGCCAGCGCAGCCAGCCACGGCCGGACTCGGTATCGCAACAGGAGCGCATAGATCGCGGCGCCCATCGCTAACCCCACGAGGTGTTGCGCGATGGCGACGGTCGCCAGGTTGCCCGCCCACAGGAGCGGGCGAAGCACGATCGCGTTGTACCCGATCGGCTCGGACAAGGTCGGGTCGAGCGCGCGGAAGTTGCTCAGGTAGCGGTACGAATCGATGAAGAGGAGGATCGGACGGTACGCAACCGAGGTGAGGACTCGCAGTGCTGCACCGGTCAAGAACACGACCAGGAAGCACCAGTGCTGGCGTGCCCAGACCGCCAGGCGTCGGCGCGTCTGCGGGCTGGGCTCCCGTCCGGCGCCGGTCGACGATGGGGGGCTCGACTCCACCTCGGGTTCAGTGGGGTGGGTCACCCGGGCGTATCCGTCGCGGGCGGAGTTCGCGCGTCGCGAAGCGACGACGGCGGGGTGCGCGGCGGCGCTACCGTGCGCGGTGGCTGCTCGGCCTCGCGACACCGAGTTGCGCCAGCCGTGCTTCCCTCTGGCTCACGGTGTGGCCACGGGCGCGGCTCCCGAGCGGGACGCAGAGACGGAGTGAGGATGCCGCCAGCACAACCCGTCCCGGGGAGCCGAGCCAACCCCACGAGCCCCGCGGTGGAGCAGGCACGGTGACCGCGAGCGTCGCGCCCGCCGCCGTCGGCGCCCAGCGTGAGCCGCCGGCCGGGCCGACGCCGGTTCCCGGCCCGTGGCCGCGCCGCGAGTGGATCTGGGTCGCGGCGCTCACCGGGTTCGTGCTCGTCGCCGGCGGGTGGCAGCTCGGTCGCGCCAGCCTCTCGGGTGACGAGGCAGCAACCTGGGCGATCAGCGCCCATGGCCTGGGAGACGTGCTGCATGCCCTGAGCGGATCGGGTGGCGATCGCGGCGCTGCGCTCTACTACCTGACCGTCCATTTCTGGATCCAACTGTTCGGCACCAGCGAAGTCGCGCTCCGCTCGTTCTCGCTGCTGGCGGCCGCTTTGGTGATCGCACCCTTCCACGCGATCGCCCGGCGTCTGGGCCGTCCCCGCGCCGTCGCCGCCGAGATCCTGCTGGCGACGAGCCCGTTCTTCTTGATCTACGCCCGAGATGCGCGGGCCTACGCGCTGCTCCTGCTGCTCGTTGTCCTCGCCACTTGGGCGTTCATCCGCGCCGTCGAGTCCGATTCCTCGCGCGACTGGGCGCGGTACACGGTGATCGCCACGTTGGCGCTCTATACGCACTGGTTCGCCGCGCTGGTGATCGCAGGGCATGTCGTGTGGTGGCTCGCGACGAGGCCGGCCGAGGGACAGCGTCGGCGGGCGCTGACGAGCGCCGGGTTGCTCGCCCTCGTTGCCGTGCCGATCGCGGTGTTCGCGTTGGTCGGCACGAGCGGCATCGAGTGGATCGCGCCACTCAGTGTCGCCGAAGTCCGGTCGTTGGCGAAGGCAGTCACCGGAACGAGCTCCTGGTCGGCCCAACTCGTCTTCCTTGTCGTCATCGTGGTCGCCCTTGGCGCGGTCGTGGGCGATGTTCGCGCCCGACGCCGAGAGCGTCCGTGGCGCTGGGTCAGTCTGTCCGTCGCGTGGCTGCTCGTCCCGATCGCGGCGACGATCGTCGTCTCCGTCTTCTATCCGCTGCTCCTCTCGCGCTATCTCATCGTCGCGCTCCCCGGGTTCGCGTTGGTGCTCGCCATCGGCCTCACGACTCTCACCCGGGGCCGCCGGGCGCTCCTGGTGGCTGGGGTCGCCGCGCTTGTCGCCCTCGCCAGTCCCGGCTACCGCGCGCTGTGGTTCCACGACGGTGTCGACGAGAACTGGAGGGGCATCGCCCGCACCGTGGCCGCCCAGATCGGCCCGCGGGACGCGATCATCGTCGATCCGAGCACCGCCGCGTACCCGTTCGACTACTACGCGGGCCAGACCCAGCTCCGACGGCGACCTGGTCCCAACTGGCCGCCGCTCCGATGGGCCGCGCCCTTCGACCGTGGACTCGCCGCATTGTCGCCGATCGCGGTGGTCGCGGGCCTGCACAGCCCCCAGGTCTGGCTCGTCATCCGGGTACCCGGGGGATCGACGGTCCGATCGTCCGTCACCCATTCTGCGGAGCTCACCGCGCTCGAGGCCGCGCTGGGTCACCGGTATCGAGACGAGGTCCAGGTCGTTCCCAGCCACGGTCGCACGACGGCGCGCCTGATCCGGTACTCCCATGTCAAGCGCTGAACCACCTGGCCCGGGCACCGTCAGCCCGCCGCGACGCCCTGGGTGCGGGCCGCGCACACGACCGTGTGATCCTCCATGTACCAGCGTCGTTCGAGGACCAGCTTGACCTCGTCGACCGCCAGCGTCCCGTACCGCTCGCCCGACGAGGCGTCACGCAGCGCGACGAGTTGCGGGAACGCCGACGACCCGATCGGGTCCAGGATCCGGGCCACCGACACGTGGCCGGTCTCGAGCTGGTGGACCGACGAGTCCGGGAGCTGCTCAGCGAGGCGCCTCCGGAGCGTGTCCCACTCGCCGAGGCCCTGAAAACACACCGTTCCCTCCGGCGAGACGAAGAAGCCGGCGAAGTCGATGGAGAACGCCGGGGTCCCACCCACGGCGAGCCGGACGGCGCGCTCGAGGTCGTCCATCGAGCTCGGGATATCGGGCTCCTCGGGCCGCCTGATGATGTGGGCCTCCCAGTGCAGCAGGGTCGGAGCGACCCGGTAGACCCGAGTCGTCGCCGGGATCGACCCCAGAATTTCGCGACGTTTGTCCAGGAATGCCCGTTGGAGAGCGACCGGGAGTGGGAGCCCCACCACGCAGGTGAGAACCTCGAACGAGCGCGTGGGGAGACTCGGCGAGGACAGGTCGAAGAACCGGCGAGACCGCTCGAGGTCGGAGACCCGAAAATCGGGGAGGCGGCGCGTCCGGTCACTGATCTGCTCGTAGCGTTCCTGGGCCGCGGCGATTCCCACACCCGATTCTGCACCGCTCAGCCGCCGGCGGGGGCGGAGCGGCGCCGCGCTTATTCTGCACTTAGCCCCGTTATGCCATAACGGAATGCAGCGCTTGGGCGTGCACACGCCCCGGCGCTGGTAAGACTAGGAGCACATCTGAAACGTGCCGGATTGGTTGGGCGGAACCGTTGGCTCGCACTGAATATCTGATACCTCATGGGCGCGGCGAGGCCGACTCGCCATCCGGGCGGAGTTCCCAGACTCCTCCTTCGGAGGGTTGCGATGGGCCCGCCGCACGCCGTCGCGATGGCCTGCCCGCGCGCACGGTCGCGTCGACGACCGCGGCTCGGCTGCCAGGGGCCGTGGCGCACGAGATCCGCGCCTCGACTCGAGCGCCGACCCGTCGGCGTCCGGCTCCTCGCACCCACGAACCATCCGTTCCTCTTGGGCCGCCCCGGCGCGCCACGGCGGGGGCGAAGTCCGTACTAGACGCGACTAGTGGACAGGAAGTCCAATGAGAATCCTCGTGCTCGGCGGTGACGGATTTCTTGGTTGGCCCACCGCGCTGCACCTCTCGGCGAGAGGACACGACGTCGCCGTCCTCGACAGCTTCGTGCGTCGCCAATACGACTTTGAGCTCGGGACCAGCAGCCTCGTGCCGATCTCCAACCTCCACCGACGGGTTGGCACCTGGCACGACGTCAGCGGCAAGACGGTCACCCCGATCATCGGCGACCTCACCGACGCCGAAGTGGTCCAACGCGCGTTTCGCCACTTCGAGCCCGATGCCGTGGTCCACTTCGCGGAGCAGCGCTCCGCGCCCTACTCGATGATCGACCGCTCCCACGCGGTGTACACCCAGACGAACAACCTGGTCGGAACCCTGAACGTCCTGTTCGCGATCGCCGAGTACGACCCCGATATCCACCTGGTCAAGCTCGGGACGATGGGCGAGTACGGGACCCCGAACATCGACATCGAAGAGGGGTTCATCGAGATCACCCACCGCGGGCGCACGGACACGTTGCCGTTCCCGAAGCAGCCCGGGTCCTTCTACCACCTCTCGAAGGTCCACGACTCGGACAACATCGCGTTTACCTGCAGAACCTGGGGCCTGCGGGCCACGGACCTCAACCAGGGGATCGTGTATGGACAACAGACACCCGAGACCGGCTTGGACCCGGCCTTGGCCAACCGCTTCGACTACGACGCGGTCTTCGGGACCGTGCTCAACCGCTTCATCGTCCAAGCCGTCGTCGGCCATCCGCTCACCGTCTACGGCAAGGGTGGGCAGACGCGCGGGATGTTGAACATCCTCGACACGCTGGCCTGCGTCGAGCTCGCGCTGCTCAACCCGCCGAACGCCGGGGAGTACCGAGTCTTCAACCAGTTCACCGAGTCGTGGTCAGTCTCGGAGATGGCTGAGCTCGTGACGGGGGCCCTCCCGGGCAAGCACAGCATCGAACACCTCGTGGACCCCCGCACCGAGGCCGAGGAGCACTACTACCGCGCGGCGCACACCAAGCTGCTCGACCTGGGCCTGGTGCCGCATCTCCTCAACGACGAGGTGATCGGCTCGATCGCGGAGCTCGTCGCTAAGCACCGCGACCGGATCGACCCGCGAGTCATCCGGCCCGCGGTGCAGTGGCGACCGACCCGGCCGCCCAGCCATCCGACATCCGTCGCCGCCGACGGCTCACCCGCGCGCCGCGAATCCGTGCGCTGAGGGCTGGGTCCGATGCCGTCGAAGACGAGCGTGGCGCTGGTCACCGGAGCGGCCGGATTCATCGGATCGGCCCTCGTCCGTGCACTGCGGATGTCGGGGCTGCGGGTCATCGCCCTCGACACGCAACCCTGTCTCGCGGACGGGGTCGAGGATGTCATCGTCGCGGATATCACCACCGCTGGCGTCGTCGAGGATGCGTTCCGGCGCGAACCGGCCGTGGTCTTCCACCTGGCGGCGCGGACCTCGGTACTGCAGTCCACGAAGGACCCGGACGGCTCGTATCAGGTCAACGTCGCGGCGACGCAACGGCTCCTCGAGTGTGCACGACAGGGGGGAACGCGCCAGATCGTCATGGCGTCGACGAATGCGGTCGTCGGGGCGACGGACGAGATCATCTCCGAGACCACGCCGCTGCGGCCGCTGACTCCCTACGGGGCGACGAAGGCCGCCGCCGAGATGCTCGGCAGCGCCTACAGCAGCGCCTACGACATGGCCGTCGCCGCGGTGCGGCTCACGAACGTCTACGGCCCCGGCATGCTCGGGAAGGACACGTTCGTCATCCGACTCTTGCGAGCCGCGGCGGACGGGCGACCGGTCACCATCTATGGCGATGGGCTCCAAGAGCGTGACTACCTCTACGTCGATGATGCACTCAAGGCGTTCTTGCTCGCGTGGCGTTGCGAAGTCTCCGGCCCGTTGACTGTCGGGACCGAACGCTCGACGTCGGTCCTGGATCTCTGCCAGCTGGCGGAACGCGTCACCGGCCAGACGATCGAGATGGATCACGTCGCGGCGCCACCGGGCGAGATGCGGGCCGTGCGGGTCGACACGGCCCGGGCGCGCTCGTTGGGCTTCCGACCGACGACCGGGCTCAGTGACGGCCTGGCCGCGACGTGGACGCGAGTGAACCCGCCCCGCGTGCCGGTGGCGTGACCGATCGGCGTCGCCGAGCCCGCCAGCTCGGCGACTCGTTTGACGACGTCGACCGGGCGGCGCTGGACGAGTTCCAGAGCCGCTTCGGGACACCAGGCTTCGCACCGGTCGTCGTCATCGTGGCCGCCTACCAAGAAGCGGCCACGATCGGTCCGGTGCTCGACGCCCTCCCTGACGAGAGCGACGGGCTTCGGATCGATCGACTCGTCGTGGTCGACGGCGGCACGGACGCCACCGCCGCGATCGCGCTCGCGCGCGGCGCGTACGTCTGCGGGTGCCCCACGAACCGAGGGCAGGGCGCGGCACTCCGCCTCGGGTACCACCTCGCTCGGACACGGGGGGCCCGGTTCATCGTCACGACCGATGCCGACGGGCAGTACGTCGCCGGGGAACTCCCGCGCCTGCTCGAGCCGCTGCTCCGCGACGAGGCGGACTTCGTGACCGGATCACGGTGGCTGGGCAGCCAGGAGCACGCCTCCCTCGTGCGCCGGGTCGGGTCCCGGGTCTTCGCCCGAGTTACCACCGCGCTGAGCGGTCAGCAGATCACGGACACCTCGTTTGGCTTTCGGGCCATGAAGGCCGAGGTGACGGCCGACCTCACGCTGCGCCAACCGCAATACCAATCCGCGGAGCTGCTCCTCGAAGTGCTCGGCCACGGCTACCGGGTGCTCGAGCAGCCGATGACGATGCAGGCTCGGCGCGGCGGCCGGAGCAAGAAAGGCTCGAGCCTCCAGTTCGGCGTCGCCTACACCCGTGCGGTGTTCACCACGTGGTGGCGCCTCCGGACGTCCCGGAAGTCTCCGACCGGTCGGTCGGACCGCCAGTCGAGCTCAACGATCCGCGGCCCGGCGCGTGAAGACCACCCGATCGAACAGCACGAACTTGGCGACGAACAGAAATCCGGTGATCGCGACGAACGTGCCGTCCACCAGCACGACCGCGGCCCAGTGTGAGAGGTTGCTCGACCACGCGTTGACGAGCGTCGTCCCCGCGGTCGTGATCGCCAGGGCGCCCAGCACGATCGCAACGTACGGGAGCACCTCCCGGCGGACGCTGACCTGGTCGCGCCGACTCCACGCCCATCGACGGTTCAGCACCCAGTTCGGGAGGGCTCCGGCGAGGAACGCAGCCACCGTGGCGACCACCGTGGGGGTGTGCGCGACTCCAAAGACGAGGACGAAGGTGATCTCGCTGGCGAGTGCGGCAACCCCCGATCCCGCCGCATAGCGGAACAGGCGAACGTGCACGGCGGGGCGGTGCGCGGGGCTCGACGCATGATCACCGTCGGAGAACAGGGCCCGCACCCGCCCGCTTCGGGTGGCGCTTGGCGCGAGGGAGCTGTTCGGGACGATCGGAGGCTCGTGCTGGTCTTGTGTCACGTGGTCATCGCGCCGCGCTCGGGAACAGCCCCAACCTACCGAGGCGTGACACCCCACCCGTCGTCGAGCATTGGATCCCACGCCTCGCGCTGCGAATCGCGCGGGGTCAAGCCGGAAGCGGACCGATCGAGCCGGGCCGGGCTCGGCTACCGTCAGCCACGATGACCGCGTCGGCGCCCCCCGAGTCGGGCGCGTCCCTTCCGTCGTCGTCCGCGTTCGAGACACCACCGACGGGCTTGACCGCCGCCGCGGTCGCCGACCGGGTGGCCCGGGGTCAGACCAACGGTGGCGCGGAGCGCACGAGCCGGTCCTACGGCGAGATCGTGCGCGCCAACGTCCTCACGCGGTTCAACGCGATCCTCGGCACGATGCTGGTCGTCATCTTCGTCGTGGGTCAGCCTCAGGACGGTCTGTTCGGACTCGTTCTCGTCGCGAACTCGCTGATCGGGATCGTCCAGGAGACCCTCGCCAAGCGGAAGCTGGACAGCCTCGCCGTCCTGAGCGCACCTCGCGCTCGGGTGGTCCGCGACGCTGCGGAGGTCGACATCGCCGTCGAGGACCTGGTGCTCGACGATCTCTGCACGTTGCGCAGCGGCGACCAGGTCCCCGCCGACGGGGCGGTCCGCGAGACCAGCGGGCTCGAGATCGACGAATCGCTGCTGACTGGCGAGTCGGATCCCATCGACAAGGCAGTCGACGCCGCGGTCAAGTCGGGCAGCATCGTCGTCGCCGGGACGGGCCGCTTCCAGGCCACCGCCGTAGGACCCGACTCGTACGCGCGCCGGCTGGCCAGCGAGGCCCGTCAGTTCCGGCTCGTGCGCTCGGAGCTCATGGACGGCATCAACATCTTGCTCCGGATGATTCAGTACGCGCTCTTCCCGATCGCGGGGCTCCTGCTGTGGCGTCAGCTCGAGACCAGCCGGGTCTCCCCTGCACTCACCAGCACCGTCGCCGGCGTCGTCGGGATGGTGCCCGAAGGCCTCGTCTTGCTCACCAGCCTTGCGTTCGGGGTCGCGGCGGTCACCCTGGCGCGCCGCAAGGTCCTCGTCCAGGAGCTGCCGGCCGTCGAAGGCCTGGCTCGGGTCGACGTCGTGTGCTTGGACAAGACGGGGACACTCACCGAGGGGGAAGTCGTCTACGACCGGTGCGAGCCGGTCGCCGGGGCCGACGCAACCGAGGCCGAGGCGGCACTCGGCGCCCTCGCCGACGACCCGAACCGCAACTCGACCCTCGCCGCGGTCAGCGCGGCGCTCGCGGCGCCGCCAGGCTGGAACCGCACCGGGGTGGTGCCGTTCTCGTCCGCTCGCAAATGGAGCGCGGCCACCTTCGGAGCACATCAGACCTGGGTGCTCGGCGCGCCCGAGATGGTGCTCCCCAGCGCATCCCCCGCTGACCCGGTCCGGACTCGAGCGAATGAACTCGCCGCCACCGGCAACCGCGTCCTGGTCCTCGCCCGCAGCGACGCTCCCCTCGCCGGTGAGGCACTCCCCGATCCACTCACGCCCGTCGCCCTCGTGCTGCTCGAAGAGAAGATCCGACCCGACGCCCGAGAGACCCTCGCCTACTTCGCCGACCAGGGCGTCACGTTGAAGGTGATCTCCGGAGACAACCCGCGAACGGTGGCCGCCGTCGCCCGCCGAGTTGGCCTGCCCGACGCGGGCAGCCCGGTCGACGCCCGGGAGCTGCCCACCGACGAGTCGGAGCTCGCCGACGTGCTCGAACAGCACAGTGTCTATGGTCGCGTGACACCTCGCCAGAAGCGTGCCTTCGTCCACGCGCTGCAAGCACGGGGTCATGTGGTCGCTATGACCGGCGACGGCGTCAACGACGCCCTGGCACTCAAGGACGCCGACATCGGCGTGGCGATGGGCTCCGGGGCCGCCGCGACCCGCGCGGTGGCGCAGCTGGTGCTCCTCGATAGTCGCTTCGCGACGCTCCCGGGCGTCGTCGCCGAGGGTCGGCGCGTGATCGCCAACATCGAACGTTCCGCGAACCTCTTTGTCACCAAGACCGTCTACGCGATGCTCATCGCCGTTGCCGTTGTCATCCTGGGCTGGACCTATCCGTTCCTGCCCCGCCACCTCACCATCATCAGCGACTTCACGATCGGGATCCCCGGCTTCTTCCTCGCGCTCGCTCCGAACACGCGCCGGTACATTCCGGGCTTCATGCAGCGGGTCCTGCGGTTCTGCGTCCCCGCCGGCGCCGTCGTCGGGACCGGAGCGCTGGTCGCCTACGGCCTCACCTTCTATACGAACCACCGGCCGCTGATCGAGGCGCGCACCAGCGCGACCGTCGTGGTCGCCGCGATCGCGCTCTGGGTCCTGGTGATCCTCGCTCGTCCCATCAACTGGTGGCGGGGGCTGCTCGCACTGGCGATGGTGCTCTCCGTGGCGACCATCGTCGCCGTTCCCCCCTTCCGAAGCTTCTTCGCGCTGTCTCTTCCGCCATCGCACGTCCTCGTCGAGCTCGCGATCATCGCGGTGGCGGGAATCGTCCTGGTCGAAGCCGGCTGGCGAGCGACCCGCTTCCTCGACGCGCGGCGCGCCGCCCCGCCGGTCCCGACCCCAACTGCCACCGCATCGGGCTGAGGTGCACGAGACCGCCGCCAGCCGGGCCGTACCTCAACGACGTCATGGCCCCGGAACGGCGCCTCGGCGCCGCCGAGCTCGCACGGTTGCTCGTCGGCGTGCAGATCCTCACCGTCGCGACCGTCACCGCCGCCGGCCGGCCGCTCGTCGCCCCGGTCGACGGACTGTTCGTTCGCGGCCGCTTCTATTTCGGCTCGTCGGCGGACGTGCGCGTCGCGAACCTGCGAGACCGGACTGCGGTGAGCGCCCCCCATACCCGCGGGGAGGCCTCGCGGTCGTCGTCCACGGCGACGCACGGTTCGTGGATCTCGACGCACCCGAGCACGCCGACTTTCGACGCACCGTGCTCGATACCTACATCCCGATCTACGGCGCAGGGTGGGAGGAGTTCGCGTCGAGTGCCGTCTACGCGCGCATCGACCCCCAGAAGATGTTCGGCGCCGCCTTCTCTCCATCCGACGCGGGAGCCGACGAGGGCGTCTCGCTCCCGGCGGTGCGTTCGGTCGTGCCGGCGATCCGGGACGCGACCTAGACGGCCTTGCCGACCAGCGTCCCGATCAACCAGGTGACGAGCATGGCCGCGCCGCCACCGGCCAGGACCCGCAACGCCGCCGGACCCATCCGGGCGCGCCCGAGGCGCCCCGCCAGCGCGCCCGTCGCGGCGAGGAGACCGAGCGCCACCCCGGCGACGACCGGGATGCGAGCCGCGCTCGGCAACGCGATCGCCGCGGTGAGCGGCAGCGCCGCGCCGGCCGCGAAGCTGACCGCGGACGTCACCCCGGCGAGCAGCGGCGTCGCCATGCCATAGCCGGTGATCCCGAGCTCGTCTCGGAGGTGCGCCCCGAGCGCATCTTCCTCCATCAGCTGCTCGGCGACCTGGCGAGCGAGTCCGGCGTCGAGACCTCGTCGCTCGTAGATGTGCTGCAGCTCGGTGAGCTCGACGGCCGGATTCTGCAGAATCTCGCCGCGTTCACGAGCGATGTCAGCCCGCTCGGCGTCCCGCTGTGAGCTGACCGAGACGAACTCGCCGGCGGCCATCGCCATCGCGCCGGCCACGAGCGCCGCGACGCCCGCGACCGCCACCTGGTTGCGGGAGGAGGTCGCGGCGGCGATCCCGAGAAGGATGCTCGCCACCGAGACGATGCCGTCGTTGGCTCCCAAGACCGCGGCGCGCAGCCACCCCGAACGCCCCGGCAGGTGCCGCTCGAGGTGGAAGATCCTCATCGCCGTCGCTCCTGGGGCTCCACGCGTCGAGCGGCAACCCGGCAGCGAAGCGACGACTCGGCGAGCTCCCGGTGTCGCAGGCGAGATGATGCGACGAGCACGCCCGCCGAGGATACCCGTGCCAGGTGCGTGGGTCCTCGGGGTGCCCGGCGTGGACGATCGTCGGCGAGCCGACCGCTACGATCCGGGTCGAGTTCCAACGATGGGGGACGGCATGGCGCTCGACACGACCGAGGTGACCGACACCGAGCTGCGTGAGCAGACGACAGCCTTCCTGCGCGAGGAGCTCCCGCCGGGCTGGATGGACGCGATCGACACTGGAGACGAGGCGCGCTATTCCGAGTTGCGCCGCGCGCTTGACTACCGCGACTGGTGCCGGCGGCTCGGCGAGTCCGGATACGCGACGCCCACCTGGCCGGCCGAGTACGGCGCGGGGCTCTCCCTCGCGCCCGGTCAGGCCAAGCACGTCAACGAGGTCCTCAACCACTACAAGGTTCCGCGCCCCTTCAACATCATCGGCATCGGGATGGGCGGCCCGACGCTGATCACCTGGGGCAGCGAGGACCAGAAGCGCGACCTCTTGCGGGGCCTCGCCACGAACGAAGAGATCTGGTGCCAGTTGTTCAGCGAGCCGGGGGCGGGCAGCGATGTCGCCGGGCTCTCCACCCGTGCCGAGCGAGACGGCGACGAGTGGGTCCTGAACGGCCAGAAGGTGTGGACCACGCTCGCGCACATCGCCCGGTGGGGGATGCTGCTGGCGCGCACGAACGCCGACGTGCCCAAACACAAGGGGCTCAGCTACTTCGTGCTCGACATGCAGGCCCCGGGCGTCGAGGTCCGGCCGCTGGTGCAGATCACCGGCGACGCCGAGTTCAACGAGGTCTTCTTCGACAACGTCCGGGTCCCCGATTCGATGCGGGTCGGCCCCGAGGGCGAAGGGTGGAGGGTCGCCATCACGACCCTGATGAACGAGCGGGTCTCGCTGTCGGGTGCGGGCTCGCTGGCGGGCGACGCGGTGGGGGGCAGCCCGATCGATCGCCTCATCTCGCGTCACCAGCCCGTGACGGACCCGCTGATGCGCCAACGGCTCATGGAGCTCTACATCGAGGGCCGTCTCATTCGCTTCAACAACCAGCGCGCCGGCGACAAGCGAAAGCGGGGCGCTGAGATGGGCCCGGAGGGCTCGATCACCAAGCTGATGCAGGCCGAGTACAACCAGCGGCTCCAGAAGCTGGCCGTGGACCTCGAGGGCGTGGGCGGTATGGCCTGGGAGCCGACCGAGGCGACCGCCCGCCCCGAAGGGCCACTCGCCTACCTCGGCGGGATGGGCGAGGACCGTCCGGCGATCGCCCGCGGGTTCCTGCGCGCCCAGGCGAACACCATCGAAGGTGGCACGTCGAACGTCATGCGCAACATCCTCGGCGAGCGTGTCCTCGGGCTCCCGAAGGAGCCGGACAACTCTCGAGAACTGGCCTGGAAGGACATCCCCCGCTCGGCGTGACGGGCCTGCGATGGACCGCTTGCTGTCTCGGTTCCTGCGGCGGCGGGGCGCGACGAACGACGAGATCGAGCGGGCCGCCCGTGACGGCTACCTGACGCTGCTCGTCTTTGACCGGTCCGTGCTGCCGGGCGCCCGTCAGTACTCAGCCGTCGAGGTCGCGGCGCGGGCTGGAGCCGACCTGGCGACGGTGCGCTCGCTGTGGCGGGCGATTGGCTTCCCCGACGTGCCCGACGACCTCCGGGCGTTCACCGACGCCGACGTCGACGCGGTACGAGGATTCGTCGAGCGCTTGCAGGCGCCGTGGGTGTACAACTGGAACCTGGACCGGGCGCTGCCCCAGGCTCGGGTGCTTAGCTCCGCGCTGGCTCGGATCGCCGACGCCGAGAGCGACGACATCGCCCGCTCGGTCGACGAGGCCCGCCAGGCCGGGATTTCCGACGAGACGCTCGCCAAGCTCTTGAGTGAGAACTTCCGGTTCGAGGACATCAGCCGGCTCGTCGATCACGCCCACCGGCTCCAGCTCCGCGCCGCGATCTGGCGCAAGCTGGCGCTCGGCGTCCCGGGAGATCCCGGCACCGTCGACGTGGCGGTCGGTTTCGTCGATCTGGTCGGGTACACGGCGATCGCCGAGGGTCTCGACGATCGAGAGCTTGGCATCCTGGTGGAGCGCTTCGCGTCGATCGCGCACGACACGGTCGTCGTCGCCGGCGGCCGCATCGTCAAGACGATCGGCGACGAGGTCATGTTCATCGCTGACTCGCCCGCGACGGCGGCCGACATCGCGCTCCGGCTCACCGACGCCTCGACGCGCGACCCCGTCCTGCCCGAAACCCGAGCTGGCATCGCGGCGGGGACGGTCCTGTCTCGCGAGGGCGACTACTTCGGGCCGGTCGTCAACCTCGCGAGCCGCTTGACCGAGCTCGCCTACCCGGGGACCGTGCTCGTCTCCAGCGACGTCGCGACCGCGCTGACGGGCGACGACCGCTTCGTGGTGGGCCGCCTCCTCCGCCGCCGGGTGCGGGGCATCGGACGCCTCGACCTCTACCGTCTCGCCGCCGCGCCGGCCCCGTCGGGCTGACGCCGGTCAGGGCTGGCAGCGCAGACCGACCGGGGGCAACCGGCGGGTGAGCAGGTAGTTGTCGACGTTGGAGTCGACGCAGGGGATCCCCTTCCCGTACCCGGCGTGCTCGGTGCTGACCAGCGTGAGCAGGCGGGACCGGCGCAGGCGGGACTGCAGGTCCACCGCTCCCGCGTAGGGCGTGGCGGGGTCCCCGGTCGTGCCGACGATGAGAATCGGCGGCGCGGCTGTGACCCGGACGTTGCCGACCTGCTCGGCGGCCGGCGGGACGGGGAGGCGGGGGTCGCAGCCGAGCGGGGAGGATGCCAGGAAGCCGCCGAAGATGGGGAACTCCTGGGAGTACTGCTCGTAGGTCGCGACGTACTGGGCAAACGAGACGAGTGGATCGTGGCGGTCGTCGCAGCGGATCGTGGCCAGCGCCTCTTGGAGGTCGTCGTAGTGACCGCTGGGATCCCGCCCGGTCAGGGTGTCGGCGAGCTCGGCGATCCCGTCTCCCGAGCCGTGCTCGGCGGCGGCGAGCGACTTGGCGAGGAACGGCCAGCCCGTCTTGCGGTCGTAGAGCCCGCCCGCCAGGGCGAGATAGAAGAGCGTGGCGCCAGCCTGGCGGCCGTCGAAGACCGGCACCGTGTAGCCGGTCTCGAAGCGCTGCTGGAGGGCGAGCAGGGCGGCGCGGGGGTTCCCGTTCTCGTGGAAGGCGCAGCTGGTGCGCGCCGCGCAGTCAGCGAGGAAGGCGTCGAGTGCCTGCTCGAATCCGGCCGCGTTGTCGTGCAGCTCGCTCGCCGCGGTGCTCGACAGGTTGACCGCGCCGTCCAGGACCATGGCCCCGATCCGGTTCGGATACATCTGGGCGTAGACGGCCCCCAGCACCGTGCCGTAGGAATAGCCGAGGAAGTTCAGCGTCCGCTCGCCGAGCGCGACGCGCAGCGCTTCGAGATCACGGGCGGTGTTGCGGGTGCCCACGTCGGCGAGCCACGGACCCTGGCGGTTGATGCAGGCCTGCACCAGGTCCACCGGGCCGTTCGTGCCCGCGTAGAAGCTGAGCAGCTGCTGGACGTTCTGCGGAATGGGATCCGCGGCGAGGGCACGGTCGTAGGTCGCGTCGTCGACGCACGCGATGGGACGTGACTGGCCCGTCCCGCGCGGGTCGAAGCTCACCAAATCGAAGCGTTGCTGGATGACGGCGGGAAAGTTCGACACGCCCTGGCGCAGCGACTCCGCACCGGGGTCTCCGGGGCCGCCAAAGTTGATGACCAGGGAGCCGAGGCGCTGCGACGGGTCCTCGGCCGGGTGGCGTGCGACCGCCAGCGCGACGTGGGGACCGGCGGGCTGGCTCCAGTCGACCGGCACCGAGAGGGTGCTGCACTCGAATCCACTACCACAGCTCCGCCATTGCAGCGCCGGAGCATTGGCGGCGGCCGTTGCCGGCGGTGTGCCCAGCGGTGCGACCAGCACTGCCATGGCCACGCACGCGCTGATCGCGAACGTACGCCGGTGGAGCACGACGGCGACTGTATCCAGGCGGTGTGTGATCACCACGCCAGGGACGGTACGGTCGGAGCCGATGTCCCCGACCGACCGGGACGGTCACCGGCTCGCGCTGCTGTCCGTCCACGCCCATCCTGACGACGAGGCCTCCAAGGGGGCCGGCACCGTCGCGCGTTACCACGACGAGGGCATCTGGTGCGTGCTGGTCTGCTGCACGGGCGGCGAGGCGGGCGACATCTTGAACCCGGCCGCGGACACGCCCGAGGTGCGCGAGCACCTCCCCGAGGTCCGCCTCCAGGAGCTCGAGGCCAGCGTCGCCGCGATCGGCTACGACGCGTTGCATCTCCTCGGCTACTACGACTCGGGCATGCCCGACACGGAGGTGAACGCCCGGCCGGACAACTTCGCGAACGCGCCGCTCGACGAGGCCGTCGGTCGGCTCGTCGCCATCATCCGGGCCGAACGCCCCCAGGTGATCGTCACCTACGCCGACGATCGGAGGTTCTACCCGCACCCCGATCACATCCGGGTGCACGAGATCTCGGGGCCGGCGTTCGACGCGGCCGGCGACCCGGCGCGGTACCCGGACGCCGGGCCGCCCTGGCAGCCGTCGAAGATGTACTACACGGGCTTCTCGCGCCGACGGGTCCAGATCCTCCACGATGAGCACATTCGTCGCGGCGAGGAGAGCCCCTTCCAGCGTTGGTTTGAGCGCGACTTCCCCGACCAGGACCGCGTGTTCACGACCTTCGTCGACGTCGGACCCTGGCTCGGTCGGCGCCGCCAGGCGCTCCTCGCGCACCGGACCCAGGTCGATCCCGAGGGGTTCTGGATGCGCCTGCCGGACGAGGTGCTCGGCGAGGTGTTCCCGTACGACGAGTACGTGCTCGCGCGCTCCCGGGTCGGCCGCCCCGCCGAGGGCGAGACCGAGGATGACCTCTTCGACGGTGTGCGCGACGCGGACCAGCAGCCGGAGCGCGTCGATACACTGCCCCGGCCATCGTGACGACGGGGAGGTCCGGTGCCCAAGTACCTCAGCCAGGAATGGCTCGACGAGGCGCGCGCCCTCGCCCAGGACCAGCCGGAACGGCCGGGGGCGAGCGCCACGATGCAGTTCGTGGTCACCGGCGCACCCGAGGGTGACGTCAAGTACTACTGGGTGCTCGAGAACGGCGTCCTGGCTGAAGCCACTCGAGGCGAGCTCCCCGACGCCGAGGTCACCATGACGACCGGCTACGCCGACTCGGTCGCCATCCAACAGGGTGAGCTCGACGCCAACGCCGCCTTCATGCAGGGCAAGACGAAGGTGACCGGGAACATGGGCAAGCTGATGCAACTCATGCCGCTCACCATGTCGCCCGAGTACCGGGCCTTGCAGGACAAGGTTCGCGCGGTCACCGAGTACTAGGTCGGTGGCGGGTCACGCGGCGCGCTGAAGATCTCGCAGCTCGCGGTAGCCGATCAGGGTGGCGCCGGCGCGCTCGAGCAGATCGGGCAGCGACGGGTCCTGGCAGAGGAAGGCGTGGTCCTCGACCCGCCCCGCCCAGTCGGGGTGTGACGCGCGCAGCTCGTCGGCGTCCACCGCGGGATGCAGGTACACCTCGGTCACGCCTGGCTGCAGCTCGAAGAGCGCCCGCTCGACGTGCTTGCGGGCGCCGACCCCCCGGTAGAGGACGAAGTGGTCGGGGTAGACGATGCCCTCGGCGCGTGCCAGGTCCCGGTACGGGAAGCCGACGCTCCGCTCGCCACCCGCGGGTCCCATACGCAACGGCAGGGCGAAGTCCAACGCGAGCTCCAGGTAGGCGCCGAAGAAGTCGGCGCGCCGCTGCAGGGTCCCCATGTGGCTGTCGAGGTGGCTGACGTCGAAGCCCCACAAGATGGCGCGCTCGATCTGGGCCCGGAGCTCGCGGCCGACCTCCTCCAGGTCGGCGTGGTCCCACGTGTCCTCGATCGTGCGAGGGAAGCCGCCGTCGCCGTCGAGGAGGCTCGGGCAGTAGGTGATCGGCGCCCAGCGATAGGTCTCCCATTCGGAGTTCAACGTGAGGTGCACGCCGATGTCCTCACCGCGGTACTGGGCGGCGGCATCACGGGCCCACGGGCAGGGCACCATGAGCGAGGCGCTCGTGCCGAGCCCGTTGCGGAGCGCGTCGTACACGCCGACGTTGGCCGCCCGTGAGGAGCCGAGATCGTCGCAGTTGACGATCACGAGGCGCGCGTCGCGCGAGTACCCAAGCTGCTCGGCAAGAGTCGGCTGCCCGGCGAGGCTCACGCTCGGAGAGGTTACGCGAGTCGCTCGAGGATGGTGCCGGTGCCGAGCCCACCGCCGCAGCACATGGTGACGAGTCCGTACCGACCATCGGTGCGCTCGAGCTCATGGAGCGCGGTGGTGATGAGACGCGCCCCGGTGCAGCCGACCGGATGGCCGAGCGCGATCGCCCCCCCGTTGGGGTTGACCCGGGCCGGGTCGGGGTGGACCTCCTTCGCCCAGGCCAGCACCACGGACGCGAACGCCTCGTTGATCTCGATCGTGTCGAGGTCGTCCATCCCCAGCCCGGTGCGGGCGAAGAGCCGTTGGGTGGCGTCGATCGGCCCGGTCAGCATGAGCACGGGGTCGACGCCGACGAGGCACTGGTCGACGAGGCGCGCCCGGGCGCGCAGGCCGAGCTCCCGCGCCCGGCTCGCCGAGGCGAGCAGGACCGCCGCCGCGCCGTCGGTGATCTGCGACGAGGTGCCTGCGGTGTGGACGCCGTCCTCGCGCGCGACGGGCTTGAGCGCCGCGAGTGCCTCGAGGGAGGTCTCGCGCAGGCCTTCGTCGCGCGCGACGTGATGGGTGGTCCCGGTCGGTTTGCCGTCCTCGCCGAGGTCCGGGGCGTCGATGGGGACGACCTCGCGCTCGAAGCGACCCTCCGCCCAGGCGGCGTGGGCGCGCTGCTGGGACTGGAGCCCGAACCGGTCGCAGTCCTCTCGGTTGATTCCCCATTTGTCGGCGATGCGTTCGGCACCCTCGAACTGGGTCGCGTAGTCGAAGTGCTCGAAGTAGGACTTCGGCAAGGGCCGACCCGGGCCTTGCGAGACCGCGACGCCGAGCGGGACCCGGCTCATCGACTCGACCCCGCAGGCCAGCGCGACGTCGACGACGCCGGCCGTGATGAGTGCCGCGGCGAGGTTCGTCGCCTGCTGCGATGACCCGCACTGCGCGTCGACGGTCGTGCCGGCAACTTCGATCGGGAAGCCGGCGCTGAGCCACGCGGTGCGGGCGATGTCGAAGGTCTGCTCGCCGACCTGCGACACGCAGCCGGCGACGACCTGACCGACCGCACCCGGGTCGATCCCGGACCGCTCGATCGCGGCGCGCTGGACCGCGCCCAGCAAGTCAGCAGGATGGACGCTGGCCAGGCCGCCATTCCGGCGGCCCAGTGGCGTGCGGACCGCTTCGACGACGACGACCTCGGTGTCGGGAGTTGCTGCCATGCCGGCGATGGTACCGGGCTCTACGCTCAGCCTCCATGGGCCGCCCGCGCACTGGCTTCGCCGCGCTCGTACTGGTCGTCGGCCTGGTGTCGAGCGCGTGCCTGGGGGGCGGCGGCGGGTCGAACCCGGCACACCAGCCGAGCGCCACTGTGACGACGAACGGCCCGGGATGTCAGTTGATCGTCGCGAGCGAGGCGAAGCGCACGGAGCCCGCGGCGATCACCCAGCCCGTGTACCTCTCCAGCGCGTCGGCGTACAACAGCGTCTGCTACGACAAGATCACGTTCGTCTTCACGCCGGGCACCGCGGTGCCCGGGGTCACGACGACGACGACCACCACCCTTCCCGGGGCCACCCCGACGACCACGAACCCAGAGGCTACCGACCTCCCGCCCGGTTACACGGTGCAGTACATGAAGCCGCCGTTCGCCCCCAAGCTGGTGTCGGCGACCGAGCAGATTCCGAGCGTCCACGCGATCCTCGAGGTGACGATCACCCCCGCGTCGGCGGTCGACACCCAGACCTCGCGGCACGTCCAGACCTACAGCGGCGCGTTGCGGCTCCCGCTCGGCGGCCTCGGCATGGTGCACACCGACAGCGTCGAGTTCTTGTCGAACTTCCCGCAGGCGCCGGCCCCGGCCCCGCCGACGGTGGTCTGGCTCATCGGCCTCGACGCCAAGCAGCCGTTCACCACCGACTACGCCAACTCACCGCCTCGGCTCAGCGTCTTGATCATGAACGGCCTGCCCTGACCCGTCCGCTCCGCGTTGGGATCAGCGAGCCGCGTCGTTGACGAGCACGATCTTGCCGAGCTTGCCGCCCGACTCGAAGCGCTCGTAGGCGGTGGTCGCCTCGGCCATCGCGACGCTCGCCTCGACGGGGATCTGGAGCTCACCGGCTTCGAGCAGCGGGAGCACATGGTGGGCGACGAGCTGGGCGGCGTCGGCCTTCTGCTCCAGCGGCCGTGCCCGCAGCGTCGAGCCGTAGATCCGGCCCCGGGTGCCCATGAGCGCGAGGAGGTTGACGTCGACCGTGGAGCCGGCGCCCACCCCGATGATGCTGATCCGCCCGCCGGTGGCCAGCGCGGCCAGATCACCGGGGAGGTTCGGCGCGCCGATCACCTCGAGCACCACGTCGAAGGGCCCGCGATCCGCGGCGGCGTCGGGTGCGACGACCTCGACCGAACCGCAGCGCGCGCCGATCCGTGCCACATCGGCGTGGCGTCGCTCGTCGCGGACGGTCGCCACGACGCGCGCGCCGGCCCGCGCCGCGAGCTGCACCCCGGCGAGGCCCACCCCGCCTGCGGCCCCGTGGATGAGCACCCGCTCGCCCAGGCCGAGTCCGCACTGTGTGAACAGCGCGTCGTGGGCGGTGGTGAACACTTCGGGGAACCCGCCGGCTTCGGGCCAGGAGAGTGTCTCGGGAACGGCGAGGGCGACGCGCTCGTGGACGACCGCGAGCTCGGCCTGCGCGCCGCCGCCGACGACGGCCATGACACGGTCTCCGGGGCGGAACGTGGAGCACCCGACGCCGACGGCGAGGACCTCGCCGGCGAGCTCCATGCCCGGGATGTCGGCGGGGCTGCCGGGGGGTGGCGGGTAGTGGCCGCGGCGCTGCAGCATGTCGGCGCCGTTGATGCCGGCCGCCCGCACGGCCACGAGGAGCTCTTGGTCGTCGGGCACCGGGTCGGGGTGCGTCTGCCAGCGCAGGGCGCCCTCGACGATGGTCACGGCGTGCACGAGAGCTTCAGCGTAGGCGCCGTCAAAGGGTGCTGGGTGGGGGCGGTACCGTCCGACGGCGTGGCATCCGACGAGGCGCTAGCGATCCTCGACGAGGACGGCGAGGAGCTGATCCTCGACGCGTCCGAGGCGACCACGGTCCTCGCCCTGACTCATGGCTTCGAGGCCGCGACGGTGTCGGCGTGCCCGTCGTGTCGGAGCCGGGTCCTGGCCTGCGTGGCGCTCGGCGACCTCCTCCGGGAGGTTTCAGTTCACCCTCGAGGCCGGGAGCTCGCCGAGCTCGCCGACGAGGCCCCGACGCTGCATCTCTACGTGCAGGACCTGGCGACGACGTGCTGTCACCCGGGCTGGCACGACCCCGGATTTACCGAGTGGTCGGAAGTGCTCCACGACGTCGCCGACCCGCCGCGGGGCCTGCGCTGAGCCGTCGTCGTGCGCTCAGCGCGGCGGCTGGGTGCTCCTCGTCGTCGCGGGTCACGGTACGAGCCGCCGTGCGACGCTCCCGAGCGCGACGCCGAGCGCGACGCCGGCCAGGCCGTCGGAGGCGTGGTGGATGCGCGTGTACACGCGGCTGGCGGCGATCGTGGCGGCCGCCCCGTAGTACACCGGCGCGAGTCGGCTACCCCGCGACAAGACCGCCGCCGCCGTGAACGCGGTCACGGCATGCCCCGAAGGGAACGACGACGTGATCGGGCGTCGCATCTTGTAGGGGAGTGGCTCGTCGTGGGAGAAATGCTCCTGGGGTCGGACCCGGCGGAAGGCCAGCTTCACCGTGTTCGTGACCGCCGATTCGCCGGCCAGGGCGAGCACGAAGCGACCCCCGAACCGCAGATCGCCGGTCCGCGCCGCGCGCAGCGACCCGAACGCGAGCCAGATCAGCCCGTGGTCGGCGGCGCTCGACACCCCGTACATGAGGCGGTCAAGCGAGGCGGAGCGTCGAGGCGCCAGCCATTTCTCGACCCGTTCGTCGAACACGGTGACGGATTCGGCAACCCCACGCATCGGCCGTCGAGCATATCGGCGAGGGAACGACCCGACGTCGTCCTCAGCCGAGGGGAAGCATCGGCTCGACCATCGTCCCGGGCCCGCGCAGCTCGACCGCGTCCTGGGGGTCGCCTCCATGCGCCGGGCAGTAGGGCCGAAACGTGCAGAAGTCGCAGAGTCGGCTCGGATGGGGCCGGAAGTCGTCGCGCACACACGCGGTTTCGATCGCGGACCAGAGGGCCGCGGTGCGGCGCGCCAGGCCCTGACACGACTGATCGCTGGGCGTGGCGATGATCATCTCGGGCTTCGAGAGATAGAGCAGCTGCACTCGGGCTGGTCGCCGGCCGAAGGTCTGCTCGCACATCAGCGCGTACATGTGGACACCAGCCAGGCTCTTCGCCTCGAACAGCTCTGAAGGAACCCGTCCGGTCTTGTAGTCGCTCACCACGAGCTCGCCGTCCTCGGCGAGGTCGAGGCGGTCGATGACACCCCGGACGCGGACGCCACCCACCCGAGCCTCGAGGCGAAGCTCGAGACCGATCGGGTGGACCTGCTGGGGATCCTCGAGGTCGAAGTAGCGGCGCACGAGCTGCTCGGCGTCGCGGTCGAACCCGGCCCGCTCGTCGTCGCTGAGTTCGAGCGACGAGAACTCCGGGTCGGTGGCGAGCGCCACCCGGGCCCGGTCGAGGTCGGCGAGGGCGGCATCCACCGTGCGGTCGTCGGCGGGCCGGTCCAGGAGGTACTGGAGCGCGAGGTGCACGAGGGTGCCCTTCGCCGTCCACACCGTCGACGGCTCGGGGAGCCGGTCCAGGTACGAGAACCGGAAGGCGAGCGGGCACTCCTTGAAGGACGAGATCGAACTCGGTGAGAGGGCGTACGGAGGTGAAGCCATCTGAGCCGGAGGGTATCGCCGGAGTGTGACATCCACGCGGACCGCTCCGGGCGGCGCCGCGCCGCGCCGCTGAGTCCCGATACGCTCCGCCGGCGTGAAGATCGACGGCGGGCTGGGCGGTGCCGAACCGGCCCAGATCGCCCGCGTTGCCGCGGAACTCGAGTCCGTCGGGTACGACGGCGCCCTCACCGCCGAAACAGCCCACGACCCGTTCCTGCCCCTGGTGGTCGCCGCCCAGCACACCGAGCACCTGGAGCTCGGGACGGGGATCGCGGTGGCGTTCGCCCGCAACCCGATGACGCTCGCCAACCTTGCCTACGACCTGCAGTCGTGCTCCCGGGGCCGGTTCCGGCTCGGCCTGGGCAGCCAGATCAAGGCCCACATCGAGAAGCGGTTCTCGATGCCGTGGTCGCACCCCGCGCGCCGGATGCGAGAGCTGATCCTGGCCATCCGGGCGATCTGGGCGTGCTGGAACGACGGCACCCCGCTCGATTTCCGCGGCGAGTTCTACCGCCACACCCTCATGACTCCGTTCTTCAACCCGGGGCCGAACCCGTTCGGGAACCCCAAGATCCAATTGGCCGCGGTCGGCGAGCTCATGACCGAAGTCGCCGGCGAAGTCGCCGACGGGGTCATCCTGCACGGATTTACCACCGAGCGGTATGTGCGCGAGGTGACGATGCCCGCACTCGAGCGCGGGTTCGCCAAGAGCGGGCGGAGCCGAACCGACTTCGAGGTCTGTGGCCCCCTCTTCGTGGTCACCGGAACCGACGACGAGGAGCTCGAACGAGCTCGGGTCGGGACCAAGCAGCAGATCGCCTTCTACGGCTCGACACCGGCATACCGCGGGGTGCTCGAGCTCCACGGGTGGGGCGAGCTGCAGGGGGAGCTGAACACCCGATCGAAGCGGGGCGAATGGACCGAGATGGGGGAGCTGATCACCGACGACATCCTCGAGACCTTCGCGGTCGTCGCCGCCCCCGAGGACATCCCGGCCCGCCTCCTCGAACGCTACGGCGACCTCGTCGACCGGCTCAGCTTCTACGCCCCCTACCAAAGCGACCCCGACCGCTGGAAGCGGATCCTGGCCGGCTTCCGCCAGTAGCCGCCGCGTCAGCGACCGGCGAGGCGGGCGACGACCGGAGCAAACGCCTCCATCGCGTCGTCGGGCACAACCCAGTAGGTGAAGCCGTATCGCTCACGCCGGGACTCGACCATGTCGCAGAGCTGGTCGACGGTGCCGAGCAGCGTCAGGGGAACGTCGAGCGCGTCGGCCGGGGACACGCCGAACGCGGGTCCCATCCGCTCGGCGACCGCGGTCGCGTCCGGGGTGACCATCACGAACGGGCAGTGGCACTGCAACTCGATCGCCTCGAACCGGGGGCCCGCGGCCTCGCGAACCCAGCCGATCTTCTCGTCGAACGCCGCGGCGGTCGCCGACGCGGTCACGTCCGGTCCGAGCGTGCCGGCGCTCAGCGTCAGGTTCAGGCTCACGACGTCGGCTTCGCGCGCGGCGAGCGACAGGATCCGACGACCCCCGCCCCCGATCGTGATGGTGGGGCCGCCCGACCGGAAGGGTTGGGGGGTCCCGACGGCGCCGCGCACCTGGTAGTGCTCGCCTTCGAACGTGACGGGCTGGTCGGAGGCCCACAGCGCCCGGAGGATCTGCAGTGCCTCCGCCATGCGGGCGATGCGGACACCAGGCCGGTCGTAGACGATGCCGGCCTCGTCGTAGTCGGAGCGTTTCCAGCCCGCTCCGAGACCGACCTCGACGCGCCCCTCGGTGGCGCGGTCCAGCGTGGCGAGCTCCTTGGCCAGCACGACGGGGTGGCGGTAGTCGTTGTCGAACACCAGCGTGCCGACCCGCAACGTCGTGGTGGCTTCCGCCGCGACCGTCAGGCCGACCAGCGGCGCCCACTGGTCCTGGAAATGGTCGGGCATCAGCAGCGACGAGTACCCGAGCGCCTCGGCCCGCCGCGCCCGTCCACGCCAGGCCGCCCCGTCCTGGACCCTCGAGGTGATCACCGCGAAGCGCATCGGGTGGCTCACCCGACGCTCATCCCACGCCAGCGGGTTGGTGACGAGCGCGGCGGGCTCGGTCACGGGACGCCGCGGGTACGTCGAACATGGCGTGATCATCGCACGCGCGTCGGACGCGACCGCGGGCCTCTACGATGCTGACCGTTCCAAACCAGGAGACGACGATGCCTGATGAGCCGACCCAGCCCAGCCCGGCGGTGGCCGAGCCCAAGACTGACACCACGACGCCCGCCGACGCGGACGCGAGGTCCAGCCGGCGTGCCGTCGTGTCGGTCCCCCCGTGGTTGGCGGCTGCGCTGGTCGTGCTGCTCGGACTCGCGATCGGCGCGGCCGGCTTCGCGATCGGCCGGGTGACCGACAACGGTCACGGGGGTCCTCGGCCAGCTGTCTTTGGTCGTGGCCCCGGGCCGGGACCGGGGGGCGGCCTCGGTGGCTTCGGTCCTCGACGGTCGGGCGGCGGGTTCGGCGGCTTCGGTGGCGGCATCGGTCCCAGCGGCGGCGCGAGTCCCGCGACTCCCACGACGCCGACCACCGCCGCGTAAGGACGCCCCACCCGCCACGCGCGGGTTACGGGTCGGGGTCCACCCGTCGCCTCGACAGCCCCTCCCAGGGTGGGTGCAGCCGCGCGGCGAGGTCGGCCAGCTCCGCGAGATGGGCGCTGGTGAGGCGGGCCAAGTGCTTCGATCCGGTGGCGGTCAGCGCGAGCCGAACGACCCGATGGTCCTGGGCGTCCGGGCGGCGCCGGACGAGGTGCGCGGCTGCCGCCCGGTCCACGAGGCCGACAGCGCTGTGGTGACGCAACAGCAGCGCGTCGGCGACGTCCCCGATCGTGGGCCCGGCCGGGTCGGGGTGGCCGCGGATGGCGAGGAGCAGCTGGTGTTGGGCGGGGGTGAGCCCGGCGGCGGCCGCTTGGGTCTCGCTCCAGCGCAGGAAGCGCCGCAACCCGATCCGAAACTCGAGGAGCCGCTCATAGTCCTCGTCGGTGAGCGGACGCTCCACAGGCAAGATCGTCGCACGGCCGACCGGCCCTCCGCCTGTCCCGGCCCCGCCTGGTCAGTATCCCGTCCGCGATCGCGGGAGCGACGGTCACGCTCCCCGGTGCCGCGTCCACCCGCGGCGCCGTGCGGTCCGCCGATCCCGCCAGCAGGTGAGCCTCGGCGAGGGAGTCACGGTCGAACCGTCGCGCGTCGTCCTTCTCCGCGCCCGAGCGCGTGCTCACTGCCGGCTGAGAGGCTCGACTCGCCTCTGGATCGGGCATCCGCCATGCTGCACCATGGACACACTTCGGATCGAGGGGTTGCGATGGACGACCATGACCTGATCGAGCGCATCAGTCGGCTGGTCGACGAGGAACACGAGCTCGAGGCGCACACGAGCACGGGTGCAGTGTCGGAGGCGGACGCCCAGCGGCTTCGCGAGCTGGAGGTGCAACTCGATCAATGTTGGGATCTCTTGCGTCAGCGCCGGGCGCGACGAGACGTAGGAGAAAACCCAGATCGGGCCTCGTCTCGGCCGGCGTCGACAGTCGAAGGGTACGAGCAGTGACCGACGAACACCGCGCCGGATCGCGGGTGCTTGTGTGACTGCCACCGCAGCCTGTCGGGGCCGCCACGAGATCGGCCTCCGGCGCAGCGGTCGGTCAGGGAGCGACCAGCGCGGCGTCTTCACCTGCGACCCGGACCGCTGAGCTGATGGCCCCGGTGTCTCGCGGTTTTCGGGGGCGACGCCGTCAGGGCGTCGACGCGTCGCGGGTGCCCCCGGGCCAGTACGTGGTCGATGACTTCCCCGTGCTGTCGGCAGGTCCGACCCCCCAGACGGGGCTCGACGACTGGACCTTCACGATCGGCGGCTCCCTCGACGAGGAGCGGACCTGGTCTTGGGAGCAGTTCGTCGCGCTCCCCGGTGAGACGTTCACGGTCGATATCCACTGCGTGACGAAATGGTCGAAGCTGGGAACGATCTGGACCGGCGTGTCGGTCGACCGTTTGCTCGAAGATGTGGACACCGCGGCGGAGTTCGTGTCCGCATTTTGTGACGGTGGCTACACCACCAATCTGCCGCTCGAGGATGTGACCGACGGTCAGGCGTGGATCGCGTACGCGTTCGATGGCGAGCCACTCGAGGCCGAGCACGGCGGACCCGCCCGGCTGCTGGTCCCGCATCTCTACCTTTGGAAGAGCGCCAAGTGGGTGCGCGGCCTCACGCTCCTGGACCATGACGAGCCGGGATTCTGGGAGACGCTCGGCTACCACAACCGCGGCGACCCCTGGAACGAGGAGCGGTACTGGAGCGATTGACGCTGCCGCGGGTCCCGCTGGTGTGGCGGGTAGGAACCGTCGTTGCCGTGCGCCCCGAGGCCGCCCGGGCGAAGACCATCGTGGTGGAGGTTCCGGACTGGCCTGGTCACCTCGCCGGTCAACACGTCGACGTCCGGTTGACCGCCGAGGACGGCTATCAAGCCGAGCGCTCCTATTCCATCGCGTCGGCACCCGAGGACGAGTCGCTCGCGCTCACCGTCGAGCGAATCGATGATGGTGAGGTGTCGCTGTACCTCTGCGACGAGCTACGCGCCGGTGACGAGCTGGAGCTGCGCGGCCCCATCGGGGGATATTTCACCTGGCAAGTCGCCGATGGCGGGCCGCTGCTCCTCCTGGCCGGCGGATCGGGCGTCGTGCCGTTGGCCGCGATGCTCCGCCATCGCACCGCTCGGGGAAGCCGGGTCGATACCCGCCTTCTCCTCTCCGCCGGATCATGGGACGACCTGCTGTACCGGGATGAACTGGGCCGGCTCGGCCGGGACGGTGTCGCCGTGCACTACACCCTCACCCGGGGAGCTCCGCCGCACTGGTCGGGCTGGTCGCGCCGGGTGGACGCCGAGATGCTGCGCGAGGTCGGACCCGGGCCCCGAACCCAGCCTCGCGTGTTCGTGTGCGGACCGACACCGCTCGTCGAGCACGTCGCCAACCTGCTGGTTGGCCTGGGCCACGACCCCCGCCTCGTCAAAACCGAGCGTTTCGGACCGACCGGAGGATGACATGACCGAGTCTGGTTACTTCACCGATGGAAACGGGATCGGCGGCCTCCTCGAAGAGATCTTCGCCGCGGAACCAACCGGAGCGCAGCGGATCTGCCAATCCTGTCGAGCACAACACCCGACGGGGGCCCATCGGGCGTACACGAGCGCCGGCGTCGTGCTCCGCTGCCCCAGCTGCGGCGATGTCGCCATCCGCGTGTCGCAGCGATCCGGACGACGACTCGTCGAATTCCGGGGCACGTGGATCTTCGACGCTCCCCGTTGAACGGCGTCGACGCAACGAACGAACTGGTGAGGACTTCGCCCGCGGCACCGTGCCAGATCGAGCATTCCGGTTGCCCTGGGGCGGGCGGCACCGGCGAGGGCGCCGGGCCCTAGGCTCCGCGGCCAAGACTACGGCCATTCCACCAGGAGGTGTTGTGCGCGTCGGGCTCTTCTTGCCGAGCGTCAGTCCCGCCGCGACGCCCGAGTTCCTCACCGCGTACGCCCGGGCGGCGGAAGACGCGGGGTTCGCCTCCATCTGGATCGGTGAGCACGTCGTCTTCCTCGACGAGTACGCCTCCCAGTACCCATACGCCGACGACGGGCGACTCTCGCTCCCGACCGGCGCCGGCATGCTCGAGCTGTTCACGACCCTCACGTACCTCGCCGCGGTCACCGAGCGGATCCGGCTCGGCACCGCGGTTTGCCTCGTCCCGCAGCGCAACCCCGTCTACACGGCCAAGGAGGTCGCGACCGTCGACTGGCTGTCCGGGGGCCGCATCGACTTCGGGATCGGCATCGGATGGCTGCGCGAGGAGTTCGAGGTCCTGGACGCACCGTTCCCAGCCCGAGCCAACCGGACGCGCGACTACGTCCGTGTGATGCACACGTGCTGGCGAGACGAGGTCTCCGCCTACGACGGCGAGTATTACCACCTCCCACCGTGTCGGATGTACCCGAAGCCGGTGCAGACACCGAACCCTCCCGTCTACTTCGGTGGCGAGACCGACGCCGCGCTGCAGCGCGTCGCGGCGCTCGGCGACGGCTGGCACGGCTTCAACCACCGCCCCGAGTCGGCGGCCGCCTCGGTACGACGCCTCGAAGGGCTCCTCGCCGACGCGGGCCGCTCACGAGGCGACGTCGACGTGACCATCGGGGCGTATCTCCAGCCGGTGCAACCCTCCGACCTCCCCGCGTACCGCGACGCCGGCGTGGATCAGCTGGTGCTCACCGGCTTCGCGTTCGACGAATCTGGCGCGCGGGAGACCATCGCCAGGCTGGGCGGCGAGTTCGTCGGCCCGGCCGCCGACCTGTGACCAGCAACGAGAGGAAGGGAACATCCATGAGTGACGAACGAAAGCTCGGAGATGTCGCGACCACGAAGCTCTTCGAGAACGACCGGGTCCGGGTCTGGGAGATGCAGCTCGCCCCCGGCGAGAGCTCCGAGGTCCATGAGCACACCCTCGACTATCTGCTGATCCAGCTCCAGGGCGACAAGATCGCCGGGATCTTCGAGCCCGACACGAAAGGCCCGTACCCGGCCGGCACGGTGGAGGGCGACGTCGCCCCCGGCAATGCCATCTACATCGAGCGGGGCGGCATCGAAACAGCCAAGAACACCGGCCAGCAGCCCTACCGGGAGATCCTCGTCGAGCTCAAGGATTGAGCACCGGCGCCGAACCGGACGCGCCGCTGCGGGGCCTGCGGGTCCTGGAGCTGGCGACGCTCTACGCCGCACCCCAGATCGGCGCCATGCTCGGCGACCTCGGCGCGGACGTGGTGAAGGTCGAGCCGCCCGCCGGTGACCCGATGCGACGCATGGGGGTCGTGCGCGACGGCGTCTCGCGGAACTGGTCCTGGGTGGCCCGCCACAAGCGATCCATCGCCTTGGACCTCGACGCGGCCTCGGACCGGGCGACCTTCAGTGGGCTCATCGAGCGGGCCGACGTCCTGGTCGAGAACCTCACCGCGGCGGTGCGGGCGCGCTGGGGCTGCCGCTTCGACGAGCTGCACGTGCTCAACCCGAGCCTCGTCGTCGCGTCAGTCAGCTGCTACGGGTTGACCGGGCCCTACGCCGACCGTCCCGGTGCGGGGACGCTCGCCGAGGCGTTCGGTGGTCTCGCCGATCTGACCGGCGAACCGGACGGGCCGCCGATGCTGGCCTCGGCGCCGCTCGGCGACACGCTCACCGCCTTCTCGGGGGTGATCGGCGCCCTGGCGGGCTGCTGGTCCCGCGAGCGGGGAGGCGCGGGCCGGCTCGTGGACGTGACGATGTACGAGCCCGTGCTCGCCATCCTCGGCGGCACGATCGCCGGCTACGACCCGGCCGACCCGCCGCGGCGATCCGGCAGCCGGGTGCGCGGCGGCGCGCCCCGCAACGTCTACCGGACCCGCGACGCGCGTTATGTGGCCGTGTCGGGGACGACGGACCCGCAAGTGGCGCGGCTCCTGCCGCTCCTCGGGTGCGACGGGCCCGCGGACCGGGCCCGCTTCTCGGCTGGCGCCGATCGTCTCGGCCACGCCGACGCCCTGGACCGCCTGGTCGCGTCGTGGATCGCCGAGCGCGACCTCGACTCGGTGCTCACCGCGTTCCTCGGGGCGCGGATCCCGATCGCTCCGGTGAACGACGTGGGCGCGCTCCTCGAGGACGAGCACGTCGTGGCCCGGGCGAGCCTCGCCCCGATGATGGAAGCCCACGGCCCGATGCTCGACGGCGACCGGGCCGCCGTGCTGTCCGACTGGCTGGGCTGAGGCGCGCTCAGCCCAGTTCGTTGCCGACGATCCCGACGAAGCTGACCATCTCGCCCGGGAAGCCGCCCAGGTTGTGGGTGAGCCCGAGCCCTCGGCTCGCGGTGGTGATGCGACGATCCTCGGGGGCCTCGCCCCGCAGCTGGAGCCAGGACTCGAAGAACATCCGCAGCCCGGACGCGCCGACCGGGTGCCCGAAGCTCTTCAGGCCGCCGTCGGGGTTCACCGGCAGGTCACCGGCGAGATCGAAGGTTCCGGCCAGAACCTCTTTCCACGCGGTCCCGCGCTCGACGAACCCGAGGTCCTCGTAGATGAGGAGCTCGGCGGGCGTGAAGCAGTCGTGCACCTCCGCCATCGCGATCTGGCCCCGGGGGTCGGTCACGCCGGCCTGCGCGTACGCGTCGAGGCCCGCGGCATGGATCTCCGGAAACCACGTGTAGTCGTAGTCAGGGTCGGCGTTTCCCGAGGCGTTGCCGGCGACGAACGAAAGGGCTTTCACGTACAGGGGCCGGTCCGTGTAGCGGTGCGCGTCTTCGGCCCGCACCAGCACCGCGGCCGCGCTGCCATCCGCGACACCTGAGCAGTCGAACACCCGCAGGCCGCCGGCCATGAGCGGCGCCCCACAGATCGTGTCCATCGTGACTTCCTTGCGGAACTGGGCCCGTGGGTTCCGGGCGCCGTTGTAGTGGTTCTTCCACGAGATGCGTGCGAGCACCTCGCGCATCTGGTCGTCGCTCACCCCGTACTTGTGGCCGTAGGCAGGGGCACACATCGCGAACATCGCCGCGGCGGTCAACGTTCGGTTCGTCCCGTCGGTCGGTGTCTTGCCCGCGCCGACCAGACCCTGGTAGCCGCTGTCCTTGACCTTCTCGACGCCGACCGCCATCGCGACGTCGTATGCGCCGGAGGCGACGGCGTACGCCGCATTGCGCAGCGCCTCGGAGCCGGTGGCACAGAAGTTCTCCACGCGGGTGACCGGCTTGTTCTGGAGCTGCAACGGGCGGGAGAGCGTCATCCCCGACATGCCCGACATCGCGGTGCCGAGCCAGAACGCGTCGACGTCATGCTTGGCGATCCCGGCACTGGCCAGGGCATCCGTGGTCGACTCGATCAGCAGGTCGTCGGCGCCCTTGTTCCAGTGCTC
This sequence comes from Actinomycetota bacterium, assembly GCA_003140175.1. Lineage (GTDB taxonomy): Bacteria > Actinomycetota > Acidimicrobiia > IMCC26256 > PALSA-555 > PALSA-555. The sequence goes on along the minus strand of PLJD01000059.1, from coordinate 13,159 downwards.
GCCGAACCGTGTGCATCCCATGCCCACGATCGCCACTTGATCTTTGATCCCGTGCGAGCCCATCGCTTCGCGATCCTCTCTTCGGGGGCTGGCCAGCCCACCGACCATTAGCCCCGGATGGGGCGAGCCTTCCAGAAATAGTTCTGAACCCCGTCAGCGGCGAACAGCCGGCGGAACGTCATCTCGACCCGGTCGCCCACCTTGAGTTCATCGGCGTTCACGTCGGTCAGCTCCACCGGCAGGCGACCACCGCCGTCGAAGTCCACGATCGCGAACACGATCGGCGGGCTCGGCGAGTAGGCGATGCGGTCGATGGTGAACGCGGCGATCGTCCCCGGCACATCGGCCATCGGAGCGTCGGCCATGTCGTCGACCCCGTCACCCACGCGTGACACGCGGGCCGGTGGCAGGTGCAAGGCGTCACTGGCCCGATCCTTGGATCCGACGAAGCCGTACTTCCAGTGCTCGGTCCGACCCGTCACCGAAGCGGAGATGCGGTCCGGCTCGGGACGTCGGGGCGGCTCGACCGAGACCATGCCCCGCCAGTTCAGGAACTTCCCGTAGGGCAGCGTCGCGCCCGCCTCGATCTGTGTTGCGACGGTGCGGGGCGACGTCCAGCCCGGCAGCGCGTCGGTCGTGCGCAGGACCAGCACGTCGGCGCCGTCGGCGAGCGACACGAGCGCGATGGTCTGACCGGGGGCGGCCGTCTCGAGCGCCGTGGTGAGCAGGAGTCCGGGGTGCGCGGCGCCGGTGAACCCGACCGATCCGCTGAGATCATCGACGACTCGCGCCTTGTCGACACCGAGTCGGGCGATCAGCGCCCGCACCGCGCGGCCGTGAGATCCGGTGACGATCACCCGGTCGAGCTGGTCGGGTGAGAGCTCCGCGTCCTTCAGCGCCGTGTTCCACGCCTGCTCGCCGAGCGGGACGTACTTCGTCTCGCCGAACCGCTCCTCCCAGACCTTCGATCGACGCTCGCCGGGCACGCGCCAGCGATCGATGAACTCCTCGGTGGTGTGACCTTCACCGACGAGGGTGGCGATGAGCGGGCCGGCGGAGTCCGGGCCGACCAGGATCGCGGCGGCGGCGTCACCGCCGGCCGATTCGTCGGCGCTGGTGGGCAGGCCGTCGCGGATGTCGGCCGTCACGACCAGCGTCGGTGTGGTGGTGTGCAGCGCCGTCCCGAGCGCCGCGACGCCCGATCGGATGGCCCCGCCGAAGTCGGCGGCCACGACGTCGGTGTCGAGTCGCAGCGCGGCGTGGATCGTCGTGGCGTTCGTCTTGTCGAGGTAGGCGGGAGCGACCGTCGAGAACCACAGGACCTGGGCCGGCGTGTCGGGCACGGCCCGCAACGCCAGGCGCGCCGCCTCCACGCCCAGTGTCGTGGTGTCTTCGTCGTAGCCGGCTACCGCTCGGGTGCCCCGGCCCCCGCCCGAGCCGAAGGTCTCGGCGATGGCGCTGCGGTCCAGCCGTCGGTAGGGCACGTAGCCCGCGGCGCTGAGAATTCCCTGCATCACGTCCTTCTCGGTCCCGCTGGGCGGCCCGTCGCCCAGCACCGCGCCGATCGTACCGGCCGACCGCAGGTCCCGGCCCATCTACCATGCGGCCCCGTGCGCCACGACAGACCCTGGGACCGGACCGCCGCGGAGGATCGCGGGTGAGGCTCGGGGAGGTCGCCAACGCCGACGCCGAGCGTTACGGCAAGCCGCTCGACGGCGTGCGGATCCTCGCCGCCGAGCAGATGCAGGCCCTGCCGTTTGGCACCCAACTCCTCGCCCGCCTCGGCGCCGAGGTGATCAAGGTCGAACACCCTCGAGACGGCGAATCCGGGCGGGGCGCCCTCCCCGCGATGACCGACCCGACCGGGCGGCGCGCCGGCGCCACCTTCTTGCGCAACAACCTCAACAAGCGCAGCGTCGGGATCGACCTCAAAGCCCCCGAAGGCCGCGATCTGTTCCGGGCGCTCGCCGGACGCTTCGACATCGTGGCCGAGAACTTCAAGCCCGGGACGATGCAGCGCATGGGTCTCGGCTACGAAGACCTCGCCGCGCTCTACCCCGCGTTGATCTACGTGTCGGTGTCGGGGTTCGGCAACACGATCTCCTCGCCCTATGACTCGTGGGCCGCGTACGCACCCATCGTGGAGGCGATGTCGGGGATCTACGCCTTCAAGCAGGTCGATGATCAACCCCCCGTGGTGGGGCCGGTCGGCGCGCTCGGGGACATCTCCAGCTCCCTCTTCGCGGTCGTCGGCACCCTCGCCGCGTTGCGGCACCGAGACCGGACCGGCGAAGGCCAGTACGTCGACGTCGCGATGCTCGACGCCGTCGTGGCGATGACCGACCTGGTCACGAACTTCTGGTCCATGGGGCTCCGACCCGGCGGGCTCGGCCCCCTGCTCATCATGGACGGCTTCCGCGCCAAGGACGGATGGTTCGTCGTGCAGGTCGGTCGTGAGCACCAGTTCGAGCGCCTCACCAAGCTGATCGGCCACCCCGAATGGCTCGACGACCCGCGCTTCGCGAGCCGCGAAGGCTGGCGCGTGCACCTCGAGGACGTGATCCGCCCCGCCATCGAGGGCTGGGCGGCCGACAAGACCAAGCTCGAGGCGGCACGCGAGCTCAACGAAGCCGGCATCGCGACCGGACCCATGAACACCGCTCCCGACGTGATCGCCGACCCGCACGTCGCCGCGCGCCACATGCTGGTCGAGGTGCCACGCACCGATGGCGAACCGCCCTACCTCATGCCCGGCAACCCGGTGAAGATGACGAAGGTCGCCGAAGGACCCGAAACGCGGGTCCCGTGGGTCGGTGAGCACACCGACGAGGTGCTCCACGACGAGCTCGGCCTCGAGGACGCGGAGCTCGCACGCCTTCGGGAAACCGGCGTCGTCGGCTGACCGGCTCGACGATCGATCGACCCGCCGAGCGACGCAACCGGGGACCAGCAACGACGTTCCACGGTGCCACAGCAAGCCGGGTGCGCGCGACTGAGATATATCATGGCACGATATGAAGTCTCGGGGTCGCGGCGATCGCCAGCGAGTCCGGGGGCGGTGGGGATTCGCGAGCGTCATCGTCACCGCGCCACGCGGGTTCTGGTGGCTGGTCGTGCTCGTCGGCCTCGTGTCGGGGCTGGCCGGCGCCGGCTTCGTCGAGACGCTCAAGCTCCTCACCCGCGTCCTGGGGCCCGGCGGGTTCGCGCGTCCGACGCACCTGGTGCTGATCGTGGCGGTGGGCGCCACGATCGGGCTCTTGACCCGCGTGCTCGGGAGCCCCGGGGACGTCGAGTTGCTCATCGACAACATCCACGTGTCGGGCGGCCCGGCTGACCTGCGCGACCTGCGCTCGCTGATCCCCATCTCGCTGCTCGGGATCAGTGTCGGCAGCGCCATCGGGCCCGAGGCGCCGCTCGTGCAGACGACCGGGGCCGTGGGCAGCTGGATCGCGCTGCGCCGCCGGCTCAGCGTGTCCGAGTCGCGGATCCTGACCGTCACCGGCATGGCCGCGGGATTCACCGTGCTGTTCGGCGCGCCGCTCGGCTCGGCCGTCTTCGCGCTCGAGATCCTGCACCGGCGCGGCCTCGAGTACTACGAAGCGCTCCTCCCCGCCGGGATCGGATCGCTGGCCGGCTACGTCGTCTATGGGCTGGTGACCGGACTCGGATTTCGCCCCGTGTGGCACTTCCCAGAGCCGCACACGGTGCGCTTCGTCGACCTCGGGGTCGGCCTGGCAGCCGGCTGCGCCGGCGCGCTCGTCGCGGTCGCGTTCATCTACGCCGCGCAGCTGTTCCGCTGGTGCTTCCAGGCGCTGCCCCCGATGCTCCGACCGATCGTCGGCGGTGCCGCCCTCGGCGGCCTCGCCTTCGCGACCCCGTACGCACTCACGTTCGGCGAGGGCCAGGTCCAGGTCATCGCCACCGCAAAGCTCGTCCTCGCCACACTGCTGCTGGCGTTCATCGTCAAGCTCGTGGCCTCCTCGATGATCGTCTCTTCGGGGTGGCGAGGCGGATTCATCATCCCGATGTTCTTCCTCGGCGCCGCGCTGGGGGCAGCCGCCCACGACGTGCTCGGCGTGGACAAGGTGCTCGCGATGGCCGCCCTCATGGCCGCGATCAACGCCGGGGTGACCAAGACACCGTTCGGCTCCACGCTCGTGGTGGCCGAGATGTCCGGGCTCCGACTCCTCCCGCCCGTGCTGCTGGCCTCGCTGGTGTCGCTGTTCCTCACCAGCCGAGTGTCGATGATCCACACGCAACGCGACCGCGCCGCGGAGCTCGAGCCCGGACCCGCTCCCGCGCCGACCGACGCGCCGCGCTCCGACGGTCAACCCGGCGTGCCACCGCCTCCCGAGGGCGAGGCGCCAACCCCGCCCGCCTGAGCGGCACCCGCCGACCCGGCCGGACGGCGACGCTCAGCGCGTCTTGTCGTCGAAGGCCAGGATCGAGGCGGTCGCCGCGTCCGGATCCTCGAGGGGACCGAAATGCCCGAGGCCGGCCATGACCTCCAGCGTCGCGTTCGGAATTCCGGCCGCGAGGCGCGCCCCGAGCTCCGGTGTCACCGCGTCGGACCGCTCGCCGCACACGATCCGCACCCGGGTTTGCAGCGCACCGCGTTCCGGCCACAATCGGTGAGCCGACGCGTATTCATAGACCGCCGCTTCGTCGGTCGGATCGCACTTGAGCTCCCACGTGCCGTCGGCACGGCGCCGCAGCCCACCATCGACGTAGGCGCCGAGACACGCGGGATCGAGCGCGTCGAGTGGCGCTCGGCTTGCCCACGAGCGGCGCGCCTCATCGGGAGAGCTCCACTGCGCCCGACGCCGCCGGGCACTGCGGGCCAGGGGGAAGTCGACCTGGGGCCCGCGGGGCTCCCCGGCCATGACCACCGGCTCGTAGCACCACGCCCGCCGGATCGTCCCCGGCGCCGCGAGCTCGGCGAGCAGCAGCGCGGCCGCTCCCTTCGAATGCCCGACGCTGAGCAGCGCCGGATCGCCGGCCAACCCCAACCCGTCAAGGACGCCCAGCACATCGTCGGCGAAGCGCTCCCAGGCGTAGCCGTCCGGCGACGGCTCGCTGTCCCCGTGGCCCCGGAAGTCGAACGACCACACGTGACGCCCGGCCTCGACGAGTCGCTCGGCTATCGGTCGCCAGATCAGGCCGTGGAAGCCCGTCGCGTGCGCCAGGACCACCGGGTCACCGTCGCCGCCCCAGTCGTAGCGCGCGAGTCGGACTCCACCCGCGCTGACCAGCTCGGTCGACACCAGAGGCATAGCCCGTCATCATGCACGGCGTGAGCGACGACGACGAGGTACGCGCCGCGAACGGGGCGTTCTACGCCGCGTTCGAAGCGCGGGACCTCGACGCCATGGCCGAGGTCTGGGAGCACGCCGACCGAGTCAGCGTCACCCATCCCGGATGGCCGACCCTGGCCGGCTGGGCGAGAGTGGCCGGTTCGTGGCAGGCCATCTTCGCCAACACGCCATTCATCCAGTTCGTCCTCACCGACGAGCGGGTCCTCCTCGAAGGGAACCTCGCGGTGGTCACCCTCGACGAGAACATCCTCCAAGCCGCCGGATCACCCGAGGGCGGCGCAACCGACACCGAGGAGCTCTCCGGAGCACGCGTCGCGGCCACGAACGTGTTCGTCCACGACCAGGACCGGTGGCGCATGGTGCACCACCACGGCTCACCGGTGAGCGCCGCCTTCGAGTAAGCGCTCGCGCGTCGGAGCACTCGTCTCCCGGGGAACCCGCACGCACCGGCGGCCAGCCCAGGGCGTGCGAGCGGCAACGGCGCTGCCCGCAGACGGCACCGAGGGCCGATGATGCTCCAACCGACCCACTGCCTACGGTCGCCCGGCGGCGATCCAGGCGTCGAGCGCCGGCCCGGCCGTGAAGCTCGAGATCAGCGCGTAGCGGGTCTGCGTTCCCGGGTGGGCCACGACGTGCCAGAGCCGCTGCGTGTCCACGACGAAGCGGGAGCCGCGGTGCAGCGGCACGTGCGCCTCGGTGCTCGGGTCGGGGAGCCCGTCGGGGCCCTGCTCCATGAGGACCATGAAGCTCTCAGGGTTGTCGGTGAGCTCGATCCACGAGCGGACCACCCACCCGTCCCCGTCGGGGTTGAAGCGGTTGTTGTCGTCGCGGTGGATGTGGCGCAGCGCGTCTTCGTAGGTCTGGGGCTCGAGCTTGATGACCCGCACCCGGCCGAAGTCGGCGTCCACCGCCTGCACCGCCGAGACGATGCTCGGGCAGTGCTGGGCATTCACCGTCCAGCGGCCACCGCGGTCGGCTCGCTCGTCGCCCGGCTTCCAAAATCCCCGACAATCGAGCTCACCGTCGGCGGTCGCGATTGGAGCGAAGTTGGTGTCCCCGCCGCTCTTCCAATCCATGTACTCGAGGTCCAGGTACTCGGCCTCGGGGATCGGCGGCTCGAGGTCGGCGAGCACGACGTAGCCGGTCGCGGCGAGCGCGGCGGGCCGCGGATGCGGCGTGTCGAGGGGGATGTCGGTCGACCAGTGCGGGGTCTTGAGGGTCTCGCGCAGAATGGCGTCGGTCTGGACCATGGTGACGAGTGTAGGAAGCGTTCCCTCTGCCGGTCGCCTCCGCCGCCCGGGCCGAGCCCGGCGCAGGTCGAACCCGCGGCTCAGAGCTCCAGATCGCCGGTGGCGGAACGAATCGAGCCCGTCTCGGCGTAGGCGCGGCGCACATTCCGGGCGATGAGCGCCTGGTGTACCTCGTCGGCCCCGTCGACGAGGCGCGCGGAGCGGGCGTGGCGCAGCATCCGCTCCAGGGGGGTGTCGGTGGAGTAGCCGAGCGCCCCGTGGACCTGGATCGCCCGGTCGACGACGCGCCAGAGGGTGTTCGCCACGTGATGCTTCGCGAAGCTGACTTCCTGGCGGAACGGCAAGTCGTGCTCGATCTTGTAGGCGGCGTGGAGCACCATGAGCTTGGCGGCGTACAGCTCCATCGCCGAGTCCGCCATCATCCACTGGATCGCCTGCTTCTCGGCGAGTGGCTGGCCGTGCAGCTGACGTTCCTCGGCCCGCGCGACGAGCAGCTCGAGGGCGGTCTCGACCTGGCCGATCCAGCGCATGCAGTGCGCGAGGCGAGCCGGTCCCAGGCGGGCCTGGCCGAGCAGATGGCCGTTGCCGCGGCCGCCCAGGACGTTCGCGTCGGGCACCCGCAGGTCGGTGATGCGGATCTCGCAGTGGTTGCCGCGCCCCGCCATCGTCTCGACGTCGCGGACCACCTCCCATCCGTCGGCCGGGAGGTCGACGAGGAACGCGGTGTTGCTGGCCTGGGGCGGGTCGGCGTCCGGGTCGGTCTTGGCGATGAGGATCGCGAAGCCCGCGCCGCGCGCTCCCGAGATGAACCATTTGTGGCCGTTGATGACCCACTCGCCGGCCGCCTCGTCGAGCACCGCGGCGGTCCGGATCCCGGTCGGGTCGGAGCCCGCCACCTCGGGCTCCGTCATGGCGAAGCACGACCGCACCCGTCCCTCGAGCAGGGGCCGCAGGTACCGCTCCTGTTGGTCCGGGGTGGCGTGGTGCAACAGCGTGTGCTGGTTGCCCTCGTCGGGGGCCTGCGCGTTCAGGACGAACGGACCGAAGTTGGTGCGCGCCGATTCGGCGGCCACGAAGGCCATGGCGGTGATGCCCAGCCCGACCCCGCCCCACTCCGTGGGCATGTGGGGTAGCCACACCCCCCAGTCCTTGGCCCGCTGGCGCAGCTCGAGGATCATCCCCACCACCTCGCGCCGGTCGGGCTCGCCGCCCGAGGCGTTGGCGTAGAGCTTCTCCTCGGCGGGGCGAACTTCCGAATCCATGAAGTCCCGGACCCGGGCGCGCACGGCTTCGACGTCGGGCGGGAGCGTGAAATCAATCGCCATGGGGGTGAGTGTCGTGGCGGCGCCGCTCGCGGTCAAGCCGTCCGGTCGGGCCGGTCCTGGGGCTCAGGTCGTCGCCCGAGTCAGAACCTTCGGGCTGGGGCTGGCCGCGGCGAGCCTCGGTCCGCTGACCGGGACGCGTCGTCACGCCGAGGCGCGAAAGGAGCCCGGGGGCGTGAGCAGGTGGTGGCGCCACCGGTCGGGGGTGAACACCGCGGCCCGGGGGTAGTCCTCGAACATCCATCGGGCGAAGTTCCGTCGAGTCCAGGGCGTCAGCCCGGCGGCGCGGATCGCCGCGCTGGCCAGGGTCGGCGAGTGCAGCAACCGTTGCAGCAGCGCGGCGAAGCGCAGGTCCCGCCCGAGGGCCCGGTCCACGTCGCGGCGGTACCGGTCGCGGATCTCCGCCGGTTCCCCACCCGCCGCCACGGCGTGCGCGGCGAGCGTGCCGCTCTCCAGGGCCTGCGCGATGCCTTCGCCGGTCATGGGGTCGACCACCCCGGCCGCGTCGCCCGCGTAGAGGACCCGACCGTCGGCGAGGCGGGCCCGCGAGTACGCGCTCGGGATCGGCCACGCCCGATGGCTCGCCTCGGGCTCGGCGTCGGGTCCGAGCGCGGCCCGCAGCGGCGCCCGCGTCAGCAGGTCGGGCCACAGCGCCTTCAATGCCTTGCCGTCGTGTCCCGCGCCCCGCAGCACCCCGAACCCGACGTTGGCTCGCCCTCCCGGCAGCGGGAACACCCAGGCGTAGCCGGGCAGCAGATCAGGCTCGAAGAGCACCCACAGACGCGGGTCGCCGACGTGGCGGAAGTACTGGCGCACCGCGTGCCACGTGCCCAGGTCGGGGGCGGCGCGCCCGTGGCGACGCCGGACGCTCGAGTAATGGCCGTCGGCGGCGACCACGAACCGGGCCGCGAGCTCCTCGCCGGCCGCGGTGCGGACCCGGATGCCGTCGGGCTCCTCCCAGACATCCTCCACCGCCGAGCCTTCCTGCACCCGCACGCCCCGCTGACGCGTCCGGTCGAGCAGCGCGGCGTCGAGGCTGGCCCGCTCCACGACCGCGGCGCGCAGACCCGGGCCCGGCAGGGGGAGCTCGACCTGCCAGCGGTCCGGCGCGACGACCACGACCGAGTCCACACCGGCGGCGGGCAGGGCCGGGACCGCTACCCCGAGCGCCTCGAGCCGGGCCAGCGCCGCCGCGGTGAGCCCGTCCCCGCACGTCTTGTCGCGTGGGAAGGTGGCCCGGTCGAGGACGGTGACGTCGAGGCCGTGAGCCCGGGCGGCCATCGCCGCCGCGGTCCCCGCGGGGCCCGCCCCGACCACCAGGAGGTCGACGCGGGGTGGCACGCCACCTGACGGTAGCGACCGACCGGCGCTCGGTTTCGACGCTGCGGCCGAACTCGGGCCAAAATGCGCCGTCCACGACGGAGCGCCCCCGGCGCGGCGCGTCGAGCACCGAGCGGAGCAGCACCCATGAACATCGCCGTCTGCGTCAAGCAGATCCCCGACCCGGCCGTGCCCGGCGAGCTGGACCCCGAGAGCCACACCCTTCACCGGGTCGGCAAGCTCATCCTCGACGAATCCGACAGCTTCGGGGTCGAGATGGCCCTCCAGCTCGCCGACAAGGCGGGCGGAGGCGACGTCACGCTCATCTCCATGGCCCCGAACAACGAGGTCTCCGGGCTGCGCACCGCCCTGGCCATGGGCGCGGCGAAAGCGGTCCTGGTCTCGGACCCGGCCCTGGCCGGCAGCGACGCCCTCTCGACGGCCAAGGTCCTCGCCCAGGCGATCACCCGGGCCGGCGACGTGGACCTCGTCCTCACCGCCACCGAGTCCACCGACGGCTACACCGGCACCGTCCCGAACCAGATCGCCCAGCTGCTCGGCTGGCCGTCGCTCACCTTCGCCAAGCACGTCGAGGTCGAGGACGGGAAGCTGACCATTCGGCGCCAGACCGAGGCGGGCTACGACGTGGTGGAGAGCTCGCTGCCCGCCGTGGTCAGCGTCACCGCTGGGGTGGTCGAGCCCCGCTACCCGTCGTTCAAGGGGATCATGGCGGCCAAGAACAAGCCGGTCGACCAGTGCACCGTCGCCGACCTCGGCCTCTCCTCCGACGACGTCGGATGGTCCGGCGCGCGTCAAGAGATCACGAACGTCGCCGCCGCGCCGGCGCGCGAAGCAGGCGAGAAGGTCGAGGACGACGGCAGCGCCCACGAACGCATCGTCGCGTTCCTCGAAGCGCTCAAAGTCATCTGAGGAGCAGGAAACGATGGCACTCTCGAAGGTCTGGGTCTACGCCGAAGCGGACGGCACGAAGCCGCACTCGGCCACGCTCGAGCTGCTCACGAAGGCCCGCGAGCTCGGCGACACGGTCGAAGCGGTCCTGGTGGGCGGCGACGCGGATGCGCTCGCCGGTCCCCTCGGCGAACACGGCGCCACCACCATCTACGCCCTCGACCCGGGTGAAGCCCTGGCCGGGGTCGTTGGCGCGGCGGCGCTGACCGAGCTGGTCGCGACCCATCAACCTGACCTCATCCTCTTCGCCCAGTCCTACGACGGCCGAGACGCCCTCGGGCGACTGTCCGCCGCCCTCGACCGGCCGCTGGTCACCAACGGCACCGCGGTCGCGCTCGACGGCGCCCGGGTGAGCGTCGGCACGGCGATCTTCGGCGGCAACACGCTCGTCGACACCACCTTCACCGGGCCGGGCCCGTTCCTCGCCGCGATCCGACCCAAGTCGTTCACCGCAGAAGCGTCGGGCGGGGCGGCCGCCGCGATCGAGCGGGTCGACGTCGTCGACGCCGGCCGGGCCGGCCAAGCCCGCGTGCTGGAACGCCACGTCGAGGAGCGCGAGGGACCCCAGCTCGAAGAGGCGGCCGTCGTCGTGTCCGGCGGGCGGGGGCTCGGCAGCGCCGAGGCCTACGAGCCCCTCGTCGAAGGGCTCGCCAAGCTGCTCCACGGCGCGTCGGGCGCGTCCCGGGCGATCGTCGACGCCGGCTGGGTGCCCTACGCCAAGCAGGTCGGCCAGACCGGCAAGGTCGTCAAGCCGAAGCTCTACGTCGCGCTCGGCATCTCGGGCGCCACGCAGCACCTGGTCGGCATGAAGGGCTCGGACAATATCCTCGCCATCAACAAGGACAGCGAGGCCCCGATCTTCTCCGTCGCCGACCTCGGGATCGTGGGCGACGTCCACAAGGTCGTGCCGAAGCTGATCGAGGCGATCAAAGCCAAGCAGTAGCTACCGTGTCGCCTGATGGACGTCGACGTTCGGGCGCTGGCTGAGCACGAAGCACGAGCCGCCGGCTCGGTCGCGTCCCGGGCGCTGCGCGACAACCCGATGATGGCCTACACCGTCCCCGACGACGCGCTCGCCCGGCTCTTCGTCGGCTACGAGACGTTCGCGGAACGCGTCGCGGTCGGCTCGGTCGGGGCGCTGCTCGGCCGCCACGTGATCGGCGTCGCCGGCGCCAGCGCGCCCGGCGCGTGCATCGGCGTCACCGCCGCGCCGGAGCTGCGGACCGCTCCCGACGTCGCACCCGGCGAGGCGGTCGGCTTCGACCGGGCGCGCTACGTCATCTCGACGATGTGTGAGCACGACCTCGACGAGCGACACGTCCACGTCGGCCCGGTCGGGGTCGAACCCGGCGCGCAGGGCCGCGGCGTCGGCGCGGCTCTGCTCCGTTATCTCTGCGCGCACCTCGACGCCGACGGCGAGGTCGCCTGGCTCGAGACCGACAAGCCTGAGAACGTCGTCTTCTACCGGCGCCACGGGTTCGACGTCGCCGTCGAGGACGTCCGCCTCGGCTTCTCCATCTGGTTCATGCGCCGGGCGCCCCGCTGAGACGGCCCCGGTCCGGACTGGCCGAGCGTGGCGCGCGAGGCTGCCGACGTGGACACGGTCGAGCTGCCGGCGGCCCTCGAGCCGCTGGCCTTTCTCCTCGGCACCTGGACCGGTGTGGGGCGCGGCTCGTACCCGACGATCGAGGACTTCGCGTACAGCGAGGAGACCACGTTCGTGTACCCCGGCAAGCCGGTCCTGGCCTACTCGCAGCGCAGCCGTGTCCCACCCGGCGGCGCCCCGTCGCACGCCGAGGTCGGCTACCTGCGGCCCGCCCCGGTCGGCGCCGAGCTCGTCCTCGCGCACCCGAGCGGCATCGTGGAGGTGAGCCAGGGCACGATCCGAGACACCCGCCTCGAGCTGGCGACGCTCCATGTCGTGACGACCCCGACCGCCAAGGCGGTCACCGACGTCCGCCGCGTCTACGAACGGCTCGGCGACGTGCTCTGGTACCAGATCGACATGGCGGCCGTCGGCCAGCCGCTCGGGTTCCACCTCGAGGCGGAGCTGCACCTCACCTGAAGCCGGGGCGGGCCCGACGGGGGCGCCGCGGGGCTCAGTCGGCCAGATCGATGACGAGGGGCGCGTGGTCGGAGGGCCCCTGACCCTTGCGGGCGTTCCGGTCGACGAGGGCCCAGCGGACGCGACGGGCCAACGGCTCGGTGACGAGCACGAGATCGATGCGCATCCCGTGGTGCTTGTGGAAGTCGCCGCGGCGGTAGTCCCAGTAGGTGAACAGGTTGTCCTGGGGGTACACCACCCGGAACGCGTCGACGAGGCCCCACTGCTCGAGCGCCGCCACCGCGGCGCGTTCGGGGGCGGTGACGTGCGTCGACCCTTCGAACGCGCTCGGTGACCACACGTCGCGGTCCTCGGGTGCGACGTTGAAGTCGCCGAGCAGCGCGACCGGATCGGACGGCGACGCGGTCGCAGCGAGCCAGTCCCGCAGCCGGGCCAGCCACTCGAGCTTTCGCGCGTAGAACTCCGAGTCGACCTCGCGACCGTTCGGCACGTACATGCTCACGACCCGGATCCCACCGCACGTCGCGGCGAGCAGGCGGGCGTCACCGTCGTAGGGGTCGACGAGGTCCGCGCCGAACCCGGTCGTCACGTCGGAAATCCCGACCCGGGACAAGATGGCGACCCCGTTCCATCGCCCCTCACCGTGATGTACCGACTCGTAGCCGAGCGCGCCGAACGTCAGCGCGGGGAAGGCGTCGTCGCCGAGCTTGGTCTCCTGGAGGCACACCACGTCCGCGTCGGCCTCGGGGAGCCATTCCTCGACCCGGGGCAGGNNGACCGACACGATGATCGTGACCGCGCTGGCGGCGCCCGAGTGGTGCACGACCGGCCCGGTGCACGCCTCGTGCGGTCCGAGCGGGCGGCCGTGCGGGCAGGGCGGCGCCGCGCCGGGCACCCCGCTCGGCGCGGCGTCGAACG
>PLJD01000041.1 GCA_003140175.1 Actinomycetota bacterium | reverse complement strand
ACCACTCAACGGGGCCCCCTCATCCCGAACCCGCAGCCCGTCCAGTTCGGCCTGGAAGGTGGCCCGGTCGACGGCCGCGGGCAGACTCGGTGCGTTCGTCGCGCCGGCCGCCGGCCCGCCGAGGTCTGTTGATTCATCCGTCATGACTGTCTCCTCTTATCGTTCCGGCGACACGATCGGGGGGGTCTTCGTAGCGACTCCTCTCGCCTGTTGGTGTCCAACATTCCTCCTCGGCCTCCCGCCCCGCCGGTCCACGTCGCAACGAAACTGAAGGCTCGCGACGCGCCGGGGAGTCACGGCAACGATCGTCGGAAAGCCTTGATGACCGATCAGTCTTCGGGAAGGGCAGCAAAATCACGCTTGGTCTTCCTGTACCACCCCATTCCTGATATGGGCTTCTTCCACCGACCCTTCATCTCGTTCAAGGCACTTTCGTGCGTTGCATCACCCTTTGCGACCATTTCCTTGAGATGTCGATCTTGCGCTTTTATGACCTCATCAGCGGTCATGCCACGGAGCGGAAAATCGCACGGTCCACCCAATTGCTCACATGTCATGGTCTTCATAAGCCTCGTTTCCTTTTCATTGTTTGCGACCGTAAACTACGACGAGTTGCTACAGTTCACATCGCAAGTGGCTCACCGGCACCTCGTCGACTTCGGCCCGCGGCGCATCCTCCTCCCGCCCTGGCGGCACTAGTCCCCTCAACCGGGTCGCAGCCATGACGGCCAGTGTCGACAAGTGACGTTCACCCTCGTCCCGTATGGCCCCGGTGCTTCTCGCCGAGGCGTCCATGACGACCGTGGCGGCCCGTGGCGCGGGGTTGGGTTGCAGTTTGGGCTGCAATCGACACCCGACGGCAGCCGCCTCCGAAGGCCAGCTTCGTCCGCAGATGATTGAACGAGTCGCTCCGCGCCCGTGTTGTGAGCTGCTCGAGCCGGCTGATCGCGTAGCTGAGCATCGACGTCCTGTCGCCTCTTCTTGCCCGTCGAGTCCCGGTACCCGTTCGCGCACCGTCTAAGAGCGATAACAATTACGTGCACCAAACACCGCTTTCGGGAACGATCCCCGGCCCGCCGCCCCGGCTCCGGGCCTGCAACCGCTTGATCCGTTCTGGTCGCTCATCGGAGGGCATCGTCGATATTCCAACACAGCGACGACGTCAGGTGCTCGGGCTCGTACGTCCACGGTGGTGAGTCGGACTGTTCGCCGGATATTGCCCGGCTCCCCGAGCAGAGCAGTCCGCCCGATGCGCTTCGGCAGCGTTGCAGCGGCTTAGAGGACGTGCGCGTTCCGCTGCGCCTCCACGAGCTGCGCTCGAACGCTGGTCACCTCGACGAGGCCTTCCCGGGTCTTCTTACGAGCCGTGCTGAACGCCCCGCCCGTCTTGAGAGTCACGCTCGCGGCGACCGTCTCGGCGCGCGCGCCCAACGCGGCGAGCTGCACATGATCCGGATTCGTTCGGAGGGGCGAGTGGACCCGAATGTCAACAGTCTGTGCTGCGGGGGGAATTGGTGCGCCCGTAGCGGAACGGGCTGCACCAGGCCGCTATCGGGCTGTGGAGGAAGGGCGCGGCTGCCCGGGGTTCGAGCGCTCACAGGCTGCCGCTCGTCGAATGCTCAGCTTCGACGGCCTCGGTGGTGTCGGCTGTGGTGTCTCACGATGATGCCGGCGTGGAAGAGCCGGCTCCGCCGCTACCGCCCTTCGTACATGGCTGGGATCCGGGGGCGCCTTCGAGACCGTAAGCACGGGCCAGCGTTTCAGCAGCCAAGAAAGGATCTTGCTTGCCGCCCAGAAGCTGGGGGTTGGCCTTGATCGCGTTGAGTGTGGTCTGAGTCTCCTGCAGCATCTTCGTGATCTTCGACCGGTCGCGTTTCGGAGGCTTCAACGCTTGGGTCTGCTTGATCTGATTTTGGACGACCGTCGCGTACGCGGCGATGAACGCGGCGATTTCCTGGGAGCTGGGTGAGCCGTTCTTGATATTGGCGAACTGCTGAAGCGCGGACGAAGACGCCACCACGGCAGCAGCACAGAGCCCGTTCGCTTGCATGATGAACTGCGCCTTAGTCAGCGGCTTGGTGTTCTTGGCTGACCGCCCCAGCTCAGCGGACGCCGGCGTGCCGGGCCCCGTACTCGCGGCGACGTTGCTGCCCGCTGCGACGATCCCGGTGGCGGCAATCACACCGACGACCACGACTCGACGAACGCTCATCATGCCCCCCGCTTTCACTAACAGGTTTGTAGGACCTGGCCGGTTCCAGGATGGCCGGGGTCGGGTTGGTACCCGGGATCGACCTTGACGAGGGCCAAGTGGGTCACGTCGCCGCTCATCGTGCTGCCTGACTTGGTGGCCTTCGAAGTCACGACGACGATCATCAACGACGGCACTGTCGCCGGTGGGTCCGCCGAGTCCCCTGGCTGCGCCGTCCAGGTCACGCCGGCAAGAGAACAGGACTGGGGTTGAATGCTGCTCTCAAAGCCCTTGAGCTCGTTCGGCGCCGAGCCGCCGCTGAGCGAGTTGTGCTTCGCCCATTGGCTTCCCCAGAAGTACACCTGGTTGCCCACGACCGCGTTGCCGTCGCCGATGATGAACGCGCCCGACGACGGATACGGAGGCGGAGGCGGAGGCGGGGGCGGGGGCGGCGCGAAGTTGATCGGGTTGTACTGGGGCACCCCCAGCACCGCGATGACACATGGTGTGAAGAAGCAATTGACCGCCGCACCATTGACGGTGATGTTCAGTTGAACGGTAAAGGGGGTTGACAACGTGCCCGAGCCGTCGGCGTTCGTCGTCGCTGGAGTTGTTGCCGTCACCAAAGTCGTCGGATCACATCCCGCTGCCTCATAGATCTGTTGCCCGAAGACCCCTTGGCATTCCTCGAGCTGATAGGTGCTGCTGGGGAGAACGCTCCCAGTACTCAGCACTTGCACGCTCTGGCCGTCGATCAACCCGGAAGACGGCATGATCTGCAATGGCACGCACAGTGGATCGGTGCCAGGGTCGCAGAACTGCCACACAGGAGCTGCAGACGGGGAGTGTCTGGTGCTCTGT
>PLJD01000002.1 GCA_003140175.1 Actinomycetota bacterium | reverse complement strand
GCCACGATAATTCCTAATTATCTGCGCACACTGCCCTTCCGAGAATGTCCGCGTCCGAGACGACCCGTTGGAGCGCGCCATTGGACACATGCGTGTACAGCTCGGTGGTGCTGAGACTCGCGTGACCCAGTAGTCGTTGGACGTACCGAATGTCGACGCCCGCTTCGATCAGCTGAGTAGCGGCCGTATGCCGCAACATGTGGGGCGTCACCCGGATCTCCAGGCCCGCTTGGCGGCCCGCTTGCAACAGCCTCGACCGCATGGCAGGAGCCGTGAGTGGCGCACCGCTGCAGTTGAACAACAGCCGACCGTGGTCGATGTCCAGCATCGACCGTGTGTTCATATATGCGCCCGTGAGGCTCGCAATCCAGTCATTCGTGAGAAAGACCTGCCTTTCGCGCCGCCCTTTGCCAAGAACCCGCAGGCTCCGACCGGAGATATCGATGTCATTCAGACAGACGCCGACGACTTCGCTGACTCGCAATCCCGTCGCCACCATCAGCGCGACAGCGAGCAACGTTGTTGCCTCGTAAGGCCGCGCGAGCGCCTCGTCGGCGACAGGATGATGTCCCACATCAGCCGATTCACGAAGCCACTGCAGGAGACGCTCAAGTTCCCGAGTCGGTACCAGCCGCGGCAGTCTGCGAGTCCGGCCGAGGCTAAGAGTCGCGCCCACCCAAGGGTCCGTTTCTAACAGGCGGCACGACTGCAGCCAGCGGCAGAAACCCTTGAGGCCAGATGCCCTACGTCGAAGAGATGCCGATGCCAATCCGGCCGACCGCTGCTGCTCAACGAAGGCCAGGAGGCACTCACTGTCAATGTGGTCGACAGTCGCCTGCTCGCCGAGGTATCGCTCCAGCGCCGCAATATCGCTGTCATAAGCGCGCATGGTATGAGATGAAAGATCGCGCGTCGTAACCAACCATCGCACGTACCGAGCACGCGCCTGACGGAGCAACATCATGAGATCACCTTTCCCTGTACGGTGACCTACATTCGGCTGGAGTCAGGGCCCAGTTGAGGGATTCATCACCTTGGAACTGTGCAATCTCGACAAGTGTCCTCCCACAGTGGGCGCGCTGGCGACGGGCGACGTCGCGATTCAACGGTGCGCTCGGGTACGTAGATGCGTTCGGGTCGCCGAAAGAGACCGACCTGCAGTCAGGCTCGTCGATCGTTTACGAGACGTGAACGAATGCCGCCCACCAGTACGGATGAGCGACTTGTCCCGCCGGCATCGTCGACACATCGACCGTTGTGCCCTGTTGCTCGCTCTGTCTGCGCGACGACGCATCGGCCACAAGGCGACCGCGGACGGCCCGTTGAGCGGCCCGCAACGCGGCGGGCGGCACCAGACCTTGGACCACCACGCGCGTGTAGAACTCGACCATGAGTTC
The DNA here is from genome assembly GCA_003140175.1 of Actinomycetota bacterium. Taxonomy (GTDB): domain Bacteria; phylum Actinomycetota; class Acidimicrobiia; order IMCC26256; family PALSA-555; genus PALSA-555. The sequence goes on along the minus strand of PLJD01000002.1, from coordinate 8,491 downwards.
AGCGGTTATCGCATCGCTCACCTGCCACAATGAGGCGACCACTGACGATGCGCCCGCTTCGAGTAGGCCGACTGGCAGGCCGACAAACTCGTCGGGGAGCTCCCGACCGGGCATGCCACTCTCACACGCTGACAGCACGACCATCGGTCGCTTCAACTCGAGGCCGCGGACGTCACGCATGCACAACGGCTCGTCCTGGGCGAGCACGAGCGCGCTCGCCATCGGGTCGGCAAAGTCGCTATAGCCATGGCACGCAAAATGCGCGACACCGTCAACGGCGGGTAGCTGCTGCAACACAGTCCCTGTACTGGCCCCTCGGCCCAACGACGGCTTGCAACCCAGCAGCTCTGCCACCTGTTCGGCTTCCAAGGCGGCGCTTTCAAGATGCGGCCACTTGCGCTCGGAGAACGGGTCGCCGATGACCATGTTCCGAGACTGGCTACCGATTGTGTGACCGGTGCCCTGTCGGTAGGCGAAGGCCGTAGGCGCATATGTGCACGTCAGCGAGTCGACAGCCCATTGCCGGGTCTGCTCTTCCGGGCGCCAGCCTGCGTGTAGTGGCAGCAGACTGATGCGGCCATCGGGCAGCAACACAACCAGTTCGTCGGATCGAACCCGCTCAACCACTGGACCTATGAACTGCCAAAGCCAGTGACAGACGCTGTCGAGCTCGTCGACCCAGGTGGCGAATGCGCGCTCGTTGTCGGGGTCGGCGCCGCGCATCACCTGATAGGCGTCGAGATATGAGCTCAGCCGGCTATCCACTTCTGCCGCTGACAGCCCGATGAGCACCGGATCGATCTCACCATCGGGATAGACAATCAGGCAAGTGGACGCATCCGCGCCGATGGCAAAGTACGCATACACCGTCCCAGCCGGTGGTGGCTCGTGGCTGGCGGCGATCGTGCCGAAGTCAGCCAAGCCAGGCAATTCTCTGACCGTGTTTGCGAGCCCGTTGACACGCTCGCGTAGCCGTCTGGCTTCCTGGACATCGACGGCCGCCCCGCGGTCGCGTTCTCCTTCGAGGAAGGCCAGGCGGCGCGCTTCTGTCTGCCAACATCGCGCCAGCTCCTGCTGGCCATGAGCGGAGAGCGCTTCAAGCGCATGCGAGTTTCGCCCCAGCGCCTCGGCCAACAGCAGGGCGCGGCCGGTTTCCAGTAGAGCGACGGCTCGCTTTGGGTCCCCGGCTTGCACCGCTGCGATTGCCCCTTCGGAAGCCGCCCCTCGCGCCTCAGCCAGGAGGGCCTGCTTGCCGGCCAGCCCAAACTCAGCGGAGAGCCCGGCCCGCAGTGCTTCGATGACCGACTCCCATCCCTTGAGCACATCCGCCGTTGAGCCGACATCGGCGGCTGTGCGCGCTATCAGCTTGCCCACTCGGACCCGTTCCAGAGGCGGTGTCGCGTCTACAACTTCCTGGCAGAGTTGAAGTGCTGCCCGCTTGTCCCCTGGGCGACCGCGGGCCGCTAAGGCGCGCCCTAGCGTGTAGTGAAGCGTGGTGGAGTACACGGCCGGCAGGGACAATGCCACCGCGTTCTCCACGAGTTCGATCGCTCGATCGAGTGCGCTGTCGTCGAGTTGCAACTGGTGCAAACGCAACAGGCGGTTTGCCAGGTTGTTCACACGAAGGGGGCGGTCAAGGGCTCCGTCGGATGTAAGCCCTAGCGCCATCTCGGCTGCCCTGACGCTCTCTATCAGATCAACGTTTGACTCTTCTTTGTTGTACCGCTCCATGAGGTAGTGCGACAGGTTGCTGTAGAAGTACGCAATATCGCGATGAGCGCGGTGCTGGGGGGCAACCGCTCTTTGGAGGAGGTCAATGGCTTGAGTGAGGCGACCGATCGTCTTCTCACGTCGGTACTCGTGTTGCAGGCAGAGCGCGCCGGTGTTGAGCACTGATGCAAGCTCGGGATCGTCATCTCGCACTCTCTCAATTGCATCTTGTGCGAGTTCAGCCGCTTCGTCAAGGTCCAGGCGATTCGCCGTGTATCGGTACCTGCCAAGAATCCGGTTGGCGAGATGGTGGCGAGCGACCGCCGAAGCGTCCCCGCTGGTGAGTGCGAGCGATCGCCTCGCTGCTTCGACGGCAGCATCGGCATCCTCCAGGCTGGCTCGGACACGGAATCGTCCTTCAAGACAACTGGAGAGCACGATCAGGGAATTGGCAAGCGTCTCCATGTCATCTCCAGAGCACATGACCGCCTCTTCGGCCAGTTGAACCGCGTCGAGAATGTCGCCCACTGCGCTCGTGTCCCGAAACCGGTCTTTGAGACGCCAGGCTTGGTTGGCCAGTTCGCTAGCGGTGTTCAGCGCCATTGCTCAACTCCGTGCGCGGCGAGCAAGGACGATCCGATCCACGTTCCCGCTCCATGTGGTCCGCCATTGCTATCAAGCTTGTCCCCTTCTGGCTCAGAAGCCGACCAGGGCCAATGGGGTGACCCACAAACGCTCCGCGGTGCGAGATCGCAGGCGAGAAGTCTCCCGACTCCCCGATCCACGCGTCGCGTCACCAACGTATGTTCACTCATCTTGGGGCATTCTGCTCTCGCGAACGACCGACAGGTACGCTGCAGGCATGGCAGACAAGAACAAGCAAGGTGATCGCCCGTCGCGTCGACTGACCGAGGGCCAGTTCCAAAAGCGTGGGCAGCAGAATCTGGAGAACACGCCACCACCACCGAAGAACCAGGGCAACGCTCCGTCTCCCAAGAAGAGCAAGTAACCGCGCCACCACCACATGCCCACAACCTTTGTCGGGCTCGTCCTCTTTCTGGTGGTGCTGGCACCGGGGTTCTGCCTTGCCGCGGGACGGGAGAGGTGGCGCCCTCCACAGCCGCATTCGGCGCTACGCGAGACGGCGATCATCGGCCTCGGCAGTGTGCTGTTCAACCTGGGCGCCCTGTCAGTCTTTGCGCTCATCCGTGCGTTCCATCCGGGCGGGACCCCCGATGTCGGGGCACTTATACGCGACAGTTCTGAGTATCTCAAGATCCACTATCTGAACGTCTCGATCTGGGGACTCGGACTGCTGGCCGGAGCTTGCGCAGCCGCGTTCTTCGTCGGTGCCAAAGCCGCCAAACGATCCAGGGGGGCAGGGCGAATAGATCCTCTCTCGGGCTGGACAAATGCATTCACGGTTTACCCAGCCAGTTGGGTGAAAGTGGGATGTGAACTGACCGATGACACGTTCATCGAAGCTTGGCTTCGCTCGTTTAGCCCGGATGTAGAAGAGACCGCAGACCGTTCGCTGGTCTTGTCAGCTCCAGCCAAAGTACGTCGAGGGGGCGAAGAGGAGCTGGAGGACTGGGACGTCGGCACGATCGTGATCGCGGCCGGACAGATCCGCTTTCTGACAGTCGGCTATTACGACCACGGGCCGGCTTGACCAGCCGGTGGCTTGAGCGTTCTCTTGGCGCACGCCACGCGCCCTTCGCCATCTGGGCGCGTCCTCAATACGGTGTGAGCTGACCGATGTCACCTCGATCCCCCAAGCTCACTGTCATAGTTCGAGCCGCTCGACAAGCTCTGCAACCGATGACATCACCTGAGCGCCATCCGTCCGGCCGTGTTGCGCTCGCAGCAGGTGATGTCGGGCCTGGTTTTCGGCGACAACGAAATCAGCGTACGCCGCAGCACATGGTAGGTACATCATGTCGACGAGATCGTTGGCGCCCCATCGCTCAGACGGGTTGCGGAGCCGCAAGTGCAGTACGTCCCGCATCCGTCCCATGTAGGGCAGGCTCGCGATGTCGTCTTCAGAGACGTCGACCAGCCAGATCTCAAAATCACGAGCGCTCATGCCACTGGCGGTCACCACTTCAGCAAGATCATGGGAGAGGTCGCTCAGAAACATTGCTCGTGTCACGTCACGCGACATCTCGCGCGCGCGTGTGTTCGAGCCGAGTTCGACGCCGAGGCTTCGGTAGGACTCTGCCCAGAGCCGCGCCATTGTGTACCCCTCTTCGGAGTGGGTGACCTGATCTTCGATGAGCAGGGCGAAGACAGCCGCAGCCATGGACATCATCTCGCTCAGGAGGCGCAGCTCTTCCGGCAGGTCGGGATCTCCCTGCGGCCCCGAGCTGGTGGGCTCCAAATACAGCCGAGACAGGTCGAGCGTGATCACCTCAGCGGCCGGCTCCAGTGATGCGCCCGTCCGCTGTCGAAACATCCGCACGAGTTCGGCCCGGCGGACTAGCAACGGGTCGCTCATCAGCCATCCACGCGACAGGCGCACCATCAGTGGGCCGAGGTCTCGCCGCCGGTGTCGATCGACGCGCGCTGTTTCGATCAGGTGACCGGAAGACAACAAGAGGATGACTCGCTGCTCCTCGGCGACGCGGATGAGCTCGAGGGCGGCGGGCAGTTCCCGCCGCGGAACCCTCTCAGGAGTATGGATCGCTTGAGCGAGCAGTACCCACTTGTTCTGGTCGAGGTACACAGCCGGCCGATTAGCTCGACGATCGGTCTGACTGCCTCCGTCAAAGAGCTCAATGACGAGAGGCTCGCCATCTGCTGGTGTGAGTGTCAACGACCGGTCCGCCGGTTCGTACGACACCAGGCGAAAATCGGGTGGTAGCCCAAGCCCTTCAGGTTCGGCGGCGAAAGCGGTCGGATAACGGTGAACAGCCCCATCCGCTGTTTCGATTTCGAAGCTGCGCGCCTCATTGTCGATCGTCAGACGCTGGACGAAACGGTCGAGCATGCACATCTCCGACGGGTCGCTACCGATCCCCCACTTGGACATCCGTGATGGCCGCCACCTGCTGGTGGCTACCGCACAGCACACGACACGGCTCGCTCGATCCCCGTTACAACTCCCCGGACACAGCCAACGGCTCCGGGTCACCGTCACGCGATACGGACACTCGCTTGACACACATAGGGCTCGTTGCAAACTCCCGCAGGTCCGCGCGCGTTGTGAAGCTCTGTTGTCCGTCAGTGTCGGAATAGGTAATCGTCACAGCGAAACCGCCTCCGACCTCTCGACATGCCTCCATCAGCGCATCCGCCATGCTCGGACCGGTATGAGCACAGATGTTGACACGGACGAACTCTCCTGGCGGCACGAACTTCCTCGGGCACAAGACATCCCCCAGGGGGTCCGGTGTGACGCAAACTCGAGCGATGACTGCGACACCGTTGCCAATGTTTCGAAACGGTACCGAGCAGAGAAGAACGCCGTCGTGGTTCTTCTCGAAATAGAGGTCATGCCTGCTGACGTCGATCTGGTGCCTACCTGGCGCACCGAACTGAACGGGTTCACTGGTGTCGCCTTCTGCGAGCGCATCCGCGAGAAGGGGGCGCGTCGAAAGCAGGAAGGCGTCGCGGGCCAGTTTCAACTGGTCGCGAGCTAGGCCCACCTGATTCCCGGCAACGGTTAGCTGATCACCGGTGAGGCGAACCTGGTCGCGATTGTGTCGAAGTTGGCGCCACGAGACGAACGCCAAGGCGAGGGTGCCTGCAGCGACGACGAACGTCGCAGCCGTCGCGGTATCCAATGTCACCCTGGCGAAACTGTGATCATCGGATAATCGTACGACTGGCTCCGCGATACTGCCCCGGTGCGGACGTCGAGGGCCGCACCGGCGCCATTTGGACGATCACGCGCTTCCCTGCTGAGAGTGCTCGTGCGTAGGAAGTGACCGTTTCGTCATCAAGCGGATCCCATGCCGCTTGTTGCCACTCCCCTCTCAGGTCAGTGACCACCTCGTCGACGGGTTTATCGTGGGCGTTGGTGGCAACCCGGTCGAGGACGCACTGCAGTTCGCCGCCCCGCTCCTTTAGACCTGCGTTGGCAGCGTCTTCCATCGCACGCTTCAAGTCGTTTGCAAAGTTCGAACTCATCTGGGCCTCCTATTAGGCCTTTGGCGCTAACCCTTCAGCCCTTTGCAGATCGCGCAGTAGGTCCCGTTCTTTCCTGCCACGGCGTTGCCATCCCGCTTGACCTCCTTTCCGGCATGACATTGGCTCTGATCGTGCCAAACCGGATGATCCTCTTCGGAACTGGTGTGAAACGGGTCGACGGTCATGATTCCTCTTCCGGTTAGTTGAGTTCGCGAACAACCGCCTGGTGGACAAGCGAACTCGCGATGGCGCCCAGCAGTGCTCCAAGCCAGCCAGGCATGTCTTGACGAACTTCTTCGGCGACCCACGCGCCGGCGAGAGCCCCAAGCACCCCGACCAAGAGCAGGCGTGTCGTGCTATCCATTTGTGACCTTCTCGCTGTCCGGCAGCTGTCGCCCAAGTCCGTTACTTGTCGCGCCAGACCCAATGGTGTCCCGGCGGTGCAGGTGGCTTCGGTGGGCGCGGTGCTCGCGGTGGCTTGGGAGGCTTGGGGGGTTTCGGAACCCTGGGCGGACTCGGCGGTCTGGGAACCATGCTGCGATTACGCGCTAGGTGATAGGGCATAAGAGGGCCTCTTCTGCGAGTTACACGCTTGTCATTTTAGCCCCACCGGAACAGGCCTCGTCCAGCCAGTTTTCGCCGATGCTGGGCCAGGTGGCACCTCAGGGCTTCGACGTCGCCTCGTGCCTCATCGGGCGTCACGCTGGGTTTCGAGCCGCTCGTCAATGTTCCGACGACGAAATCTGGCGGCAGCTTCGGCCGGTCACCCTTCTTCGCCGGCGGGCCGGTCCCCTGCCGCCGCCAGGTCAGCCGGCTGGCCGACGATCGAATCCCGGCCCGACCAGAGGGTGAGGGCCATCGTTGGCAGCAGGCAGCTCGTCGAACCAGAAAGCGTCCACAGCGACCTGGCCGAGGTCGTCGAAACGGTCGGCAAACAGCTCGACCGCAGTCACATAATCGTCGTCGGCGAAGCAATAGTCGTCACGAAGGCTCGTGACGACTTCTATGAGGGTTTCAAGTCTCAGTGCGTCGACCTGGTCGAACTCTTCAGGCGTGGCCTTCAGGGTGCCCAATGACGTGGCCAGGATCTGATGGAACGCCCACTCTTGGCCTCGGCAGCGCGGGGACTGCCAATGGTCAGAAGTCATGTTGGCAACCACTTGGATCAAGCACACATCGAGGCGCCGCAACAGCCAGATGGCCAGATCGTCCGACCGAGGCAGCGGTAGGGACAGCTCGGCTCTGGCCAGCAGCTGAGCTTCGGCGAACTGCGGTGTCTCAGCACACTCGACCAGCGTGTGAACTTGGTAGAAGAGCTCGTCCCAGGTGAATTCGATGCCCGCGACCAGTACGCGGCGCAGCGCCAGGACGTCGAAGTCGCCGTTATTCAGCCAGGGGCCCGTTTCGGCGAGCTCTGGGTCAGGCTCGTAGTAGTCGGACGTGTAGTCAAAGGACTTCTCAAGAGCAGGGAACTTCTGGAGGTCATGCATTGTCAATCGAGGTCCTCGCAGTCAGATTCACTGCTGGTCACTGTCCCAAGCACTTGTGACAAAGAGCCGACTTCGGCAATCGGCATCAGGCTGGGCTAGCGACACGAGGCACCCGATTCCCTGCGGGGCGGGTGCCAACTGACGAGTTCTGCTCGGTCTGATTGCCGGGTCGAGCCCGGCCGGCCGCTCGGGCTCTGACGGCCTGCCAGGGCAGGTCCATCGCGAGATGCATAGGTGTATAGCTTTTTCTAAATCGCTTTCGTGCTCACTGGGACCGGCATCGCCACGCTTCCAACACAAGACACGTTCAACGCTAAGGGCGCCGTCTTGTTGGCAACCAAAGTTCGAGCGAGACAATCGACCGAACTCAAGCCAAGAAACAGAGAATTGCAAGGTAGAGCCCGCCGCCACGGCGAATATCGCAGCGGTCGCGGCGTCCATCGCCACCTTGCTCGTCGGGGCTCAAGCCTGGCCGATAACGCCGTCGACGCGACCAGGTCCGTGAACATGACGGGAATGTCCGGGTCGGCGGCATGCCCGGCCTGACCGTGAGCTGCCGGCCCGGATATGACTTCGTTATCAGCCCGTCGGCCCCGCCCTACGCCGCGGCCAAAGGGTGGGGACCGGCAGCAAAATGGCGACGGCGCCCATCGGGCGCCGTCGTGTAGTCACACGAACCTTCGTACATCCGGCAGTGGCTACCGCTTTGGGGCGCTGCCGCCGAAATCCATTCGGCGAAGTAGGCCATCGACCTTGGCCTCGAATACGCGACTCGAGTCCTCGTGGCGTGGGAGCTCCGGCAGGACCACAAAACCGAGGTTGGTGCACGGCCGGGTCACACGGGCCCGATGCACCTTCACGACGGGCTCGCCACATTCTTCACAGATGGGGAAGGATTCCATGATTGACCTCTCTCTTCGGTGGTTTATCTGTGCCACCTACCGTGACCGCAAGGCCAGGCAACGCAAGGAGGCCACCTCCTGGCGACCGGGGCTGCCTGAAGTAGGGACCGACTGATCCGTCACGACCCGGCGGAAACCAAGTCCAGACCGACTAGACGGACGCGCTCGAACGAGTTGCCCCGAACGCCGATCGGACCGGATCAGTAGCATTAGAGCTGCAACGACAGGCTGGCTCGTTTCAGATAACTAGGAATTATC
>PLJD01000074.1 GCA_003140175.1 Actinomycetota bacterium | reverse complement strand
TGCCGGTGTTCGAGGTTCCGCCGCCCACGGCCCCGTTAGGGCCGCCCGTCCCCGCGACCCCGCCGACGCCTTGGTTGCCAGAACCACCATTGCTGGTCACGTCACCGCCCCGCCCGCCGACGATCACACTCAACGCCTCGTTCGGGGTCACGCTGATCGAGACGGTGGTGTGAGCGCCGAGCCCGCCCACGCCGGGTGAGCTGAGCTGATTTTCGACGCCGCCGCCGGTGCCGCCCTGGGCGCCGCAGATCTCGACCGAGATGGAGGTGACGTTGGCCGGCACCGTGAAGGGGAACGTGCCCGGGGCCGGGAACGGGTCGACCGTGGGGGTCGACGTCTGGCGGCTCGTGCTGGCGGGCGCGCTCGCCGCGCCGAACGCACCCAGCCCGACCAGCGCCGCGGCGGCCGTGATCACCGATGCTCGTCGCCGGAGCTGCACGTCCACCGTCCTCACCGTCCCGGAGGCCTCTCCCCAGGACGCGTGGGGACCCTATCGGCTGGTGTCTGACGGCCCGGCGACCCCGCGGCGCCGGCGCCACCCCGGGCGGGGGCGGGTCAGCAGATGCAGTCGGGGCCGAGCAGGACGCGCAGCTCGGCGTAGAGCCCGTTGGTGGCGTCGACGCGGAAGTCGTCGGCGAGGCGCAAGACGGTGGTGCGCTCGGGACGTTCGAGGTGCACGAAGATCTCGCTCTCGCCGGGGTGGCGGCGCAGCAGCTCGCGCAGGTCGTCGACCCGCTCGTCGGACAGCTTCAGGAGCGGCACCCGGACCCGCACCGGCGGGGAGCCTTCGAGCACGATCTCGGGACGGGTGATCTCCATGGCGACGATCTTGGGCTGGTCGTCTCGCCGGTCCATGCGGCCCCGGATGCACACGATGGCGTCGTCTTCGAGGAGATGGCCGTGCTCGGTCATGGTCTTGGGGAACACCATGACGTCGAGCGCGGCGCCGAGGTCTTCGAGCACGAACGTGGCCATGAGGTCGCCGCGCTTGGTGTACTTGCGGCTGAGCCCGGTGACGATGCCGGCCACGGTGCGCGGCTCGCCTTCCCGGGCGTCGCGGAACTCGGTGAGGGTGCAGTCGGCGTGGCGGCGCAGCGCCGCCTCGGTGCCGAGGAGCGGATGGTCGCTCACGTAGAGGCCGAGCATCTCCTTCTCGAAGTCGAGGCGGGTCTTGCGGTCGAACTCGTCGTTGGGGATCTCCACCCGTCCGAGCAGGCCGCCCGGGGCGCCCCCGTCCTCGGTGGGTTCCCCGTCGCCGAAGAGGCTCATGATCCCGGCCTCGCGTTCGCGGTGGCGGGTCACGGCCTCGTCGACGATCGGCTCGAACACGTAGAGCAGGCCCTGGCGGGAGTGGCCAAGCGAGTCGAACCCGCCCGCCTTGATCAGCGACTCGAGGGTGCGCTTGTTGAGCGCGGCGGGGTCGACCCGGGCGCAGAAGTCGTAGAAGTCGCGGAACGGGCCGCCCTCGGTGCGGGCGGCGACGATCATCGCGACGACGCCCTCGCCGACGTTGCGGACCGCGGAGAGACCGAACCGGATCGACTTGGGGATGTCGGGCGCGACGTGCACCGAGAAGTCCGACACCGACTCGTTCACGTCGGGGACGAGCACCGGGATGCCGAGCTGGCGGCACTCGCTCAAGAACACCGCGGTCTGATCCTTGTTGGTCCGCACGCTGGTCAGGAGCGCGGCCAGGTACTCCACCTGGTAGTTCGCCTTGAGGTACGCGGTCTGGTAGGCGAGGTAGCCGTAGGCGACCGAGTGGGACTTGTTGAACGAGTAGTCGGCGAACGGCTCGACGGTGTCGAAGATCGCCTCGCCGAACTCGCGGGAGTGGCCTTGGGTGACGCAGCCGTCGACGAACTTCGACCGCTCTTGGACGATGAGGCTGCGGATCTTCTTCCCGGTGGCCTTGCGGAGGTTGTCGGCTTCCTCGAGCGTGTACCCGGCGAGCCGCTGCGCGACGCGCATCAGCTGCTCTTGGTAAATCATGAGCCCGTAGGTGGGCGCGAGGATCTCCTCGAGATTCTCGTGCGGGTACTCGACCGGGCTGCGCCCGTTCTTGCGGTCGGCGTACTCGGTGTGCCAGTTCTGGGCTATGGGGCCCGGCCGGTACAGCGCGACGAGGGCGGCGATGTCCTCGAAGCTGGTCGGCGACAGGCGCTGGAGCAGCGCGCGGACCGGGGCGCCTTCCAACTGGAACACGCCGACGGTGTCGCCACGGCGGAGCAGGTCGAAGGTCTTGGTGTCGTCGAGGGGCACCCGGTCGATGTCGGGGCGGGTCCCGCTGGCCGCCTCGACGAGCCCGAGGGTGATGTCGAGCACATCGAGGTTGCGCAGGCCGAGGAAGTCCATCTTGAGCAGGCCGAGATCCTCGACGCCGTGCATCTCGTACTGGGTCACGATCGGGGCGTCGGCGAGGTCCCGGCCCGGCTCCGGCTTGCGCTGCACCGGCAGGTACTCGGTGAGCGGCTCCTTGGTGATGACGACCGCGGCGGCGTGGATCCCGTCCTGGCGGCGGAGCCCCTCCAACCCGCGGGCGACGTCGATGACCCGCCGGGCGTCGGGGTCCGCCTGGTAGAGGTCGCGCAGCTCGGTCGCCATCTTGTAGCCGTCTTCGTGGCCGGCGACCGGGTCGAGGCAGGCGGCCAGGGGCGTGTCGCGGCCCATGACGAGCGGCGGCATCAGCTTGGCGATCCGGTCGCCCATCCCGTACGGGTAGCCGAGGACTCGCGCGCCGTCGCGCACCGCGGCTCGGGCCTTGATGGTCGAGAAGGTGACGACCTGCGCGACGTGGTCCTCGCCGTAGCGCTCCGCGGCGTAGCGGATCATCTCGCCGCGCGAGCGCGAGTCGAAGTCCATGTCGATGTCGGGCATCTGGGCCCGGCCCGGGTTGAGGAACCGTTCGAAGAGGAGGTCGTAGCGGATCGGGTCGATGTCGACGATACGCAGGCAGTACGCGGCGCACGATCCGGCCGCGCTCCCCCGCCCTGGGCCGACCCGGATGCCGCGCTCGCGGGCGTGGCGGAACAGGTCCCAGACCACGAGGAAGTACGCCGAGAAGCCCATGGTCTTGATGACGCCGAGCTCGTAGTCGATGCGTTCGGCGACGGTGGCGGGGATCGGGTCGCCGTAGCGGTCCGCGGCGCCGGCCAGGGTCAGCTCGAGGAGGTACGAGTCTTCGTCGTGGCCGGCGGGGGTCGGGAAGGTGGGGAGCACGGGGTGTCCGAACTCGATCTCGACGTTGGCCCGCTCGGCGACGAGCAGGGTGTTGTCGCAGGCCTCCTCATGGTCGGCGAACAGGGCCCGCATCTCCGCCGCCGACTTGAGGTAGAACTCCTCCCCGTCGAACTTCAGCCGCTTGGGATCGTCGGTGGTCGACGCGGTCTGCACGCAGAGCAGCGCGTCGTGAGCTGCGGCGTCTTCGCGTTTGGTGTAGTGGCTGTCGTTGGTGGCGAGCAGCGGGATCCCGACCTCGCGGGCGATGCGCAGCAGCTCGGGGTTGACGCGGGCCTGGTCGGCGATTCCGTGGTCCTGGAGCTCCACGAAGAACCGGTCGCGTCCGAGCACGTCCTGGAACCGGCCGGCCAGCTCGCGGGCGCCCGCCGGGTCATCGGCGAGGAGCCGCTGACACACCGCGCTGCCCAAGCAGCCGCTGGTCGCGATGATCCCCTCGCCGTATTGCTCGAGCGCGTCGAAGTCGATACGAGGCTTGTAGAAGAACCCGTCGAGATAGGCGAGCGACGAGAGCTTCATCAGGTTGTGGTAGCCGACGTTGCTCTCGGCGAGGAGGGTGAGGTGGAAGATCTCGTGCTCGTCGCGACGAGGCCGATCGAAGCGGCTCGTCGTGACGAAGTACGCCTCCATGCCAATGATCGGCTTCACCCCCGCGTCGCGGGCGGCCTTGTAGAAATCCAAGACGCCGTACATGTTCCCGTGGTCGGTGATCCCGACCGCCGGCTGGCCGTCGGCGACCGCGGTCGCGATGACGTCGGGGACCCGGGCCGCACCGTCGAGCATCGAGTATTCGGTGTGCAGGTGCAGGTGCACGAACGACGGCTTCACGGTCCCCTTCGACACCCCGGCGCGGCTCTCCACAGGCTCGAGGCTCGCCTGTGGAGAACTACAAACGTGTAACTCCGAACCTACGCCTGGCCGTCGGGCGCCGCAAGCGCCGTCGTCGGCGGCGGCGCCGTGGACCCGGGGCTCAGGCCCGGCCCCGCCCGGCGAGGAGGGGGACCAGCATCTCGGCCGCGGTGAGGGATCCGTGGGCCGAGATCAGCCCCGTTTCGCGGAGCAGGGCGGGGTCGATGAACGCCACCGGGGCCCTGGGGGCGAGCACGACGTCCCCGACCCGGCGGCGGGTCGCGGGTGACGCCGCCGGTCCGAGCCAGGCTTCGTCGAGGAGCTGCTCGCGTCCAAAGACCCAGGCCTGGTCGGCGAAGGACCCGGTGGCGGCCTCGAGGAGCGCGGGGCCGCGGCCCTTGGCCGCGTGGAGGTAGCGGAACCGCCCGTCGCCCGAGCAGCGTTCGACGAGGTCGCCGAGCGGCTGGAGGCCGAGCCAGCCCTCGGGGCCGACGTGGACCTGGCCGTGGTCGGCGATCACGACCAGGGCGGCGTCCTCGGGGAGCGCGTCGCGCAGGTCCCCGACGAGGCGGTCCGCGGCGCGCAGCTCCGCCTCGTAGAAGCCGTCGTGGAGCCCGTGGGCGTGGGCGACCGCGTCAACCCCGTCGTAGTAGGCGTAGACGAGCGGCTCGCCCGCGGCCGCCAGCTGGCGGCAGCGTTCGACGAGCGACGACACGGCGCGCCAGCCGAGGAACCGGGTCCCGCGCAGGTGAGCCTCGGTGAACCCGGTCGAGGCGAATTCGGCCTTCGTGACCACGGGGACGGATCGGCCCAGGAACGGCGGGTGGCGCTGGACGGTGAACGGCTCGGGGGCCCGGCGGCTGTTCGCGGTCCGCCACGACAAGATGTTGAGCACCTCCCCGTCGACGAGGACCCGGTAGCCGATCACCCCGTGCTGGGAGGGCGGCAGCCCGGTCGTGACCGAGGTCAGCGCGCTGGCGGTGGTCGAGGGCGCCACCGTCGTGATGGCGCGCCCCTCGAGCGCAGCCAGCTCGGGTAGCGCCTCCGGCCGGGCGGTGGCGGCGTCCCAGCCCAGCCCGTCGACAAGGAGGAGAACAACCGTGCGGGCGCCGTGCACCGGGCCGGGCAGCCAGTCGACGGGGCGGGCGCCGAGCAACGCTGCCGCGACGTTCGAGACGTTCGGGCCGGCGTAGTCGGGATGTACGGGCTCGGCGGCGGTCTCCACCGGGCGAGGCTACCGGTGGGCGTTTCGGGCCGGTCCCCCGGGGCCTCGATCGGCGCGCGACCATGGGCCTGCGATGAAGGTGTCGACCCGGGGTGACTACGCGGCGCGGGCCCTCCTCTCTCTGGCGTTGCATGGCCTCGACCGGCCGACCTCGGTCAAGGAGATCGCCGAGCGCACCGCGCTCCCCCAGCCGTACCTCGAGCAGATCCTGCTCGCCCTCAAGGGCGCCGGGCTCGTGCGCTCCAAGCGTGGGGTGGGCGGCGGGTACGTGCTGGCGCGACCGCCGATCGAGATCACGCTCGCCCAGATCCTCAGCGCGGTCGACGGCCCGCTGGCCACCCCCGTCGACGAGCATGACCACTGCGAGGGCCACTGTGTCCTCCAGGAGGTGTGGGTCTGCGTGTCGGACGAGATGAGTCAGCTCCTCGACGGCTACACGCTCGCCGACCTCGTGGACCGCACCCGGATCGGGCACCGGCGCGCCGCCCGCGCGTCGCGCGACGCCGCCTCCGCCTGAAACTCAGACCGGTACCCGCACCGGCGCGGGGAGCGGCGCGGCGGGGAGCGACACGATCACGGCCAGACCGCCGGCCGCCGCATCGGCGAGGGTGACCGCGCCACCGTCGGCGAGGACCAGGCGGCGCACGATCGGCAAACCCAGCCCGAAGCCGCTCCGGTCGCGGCGAGCGCTCGGCGAGCGCCAGAACCGATCGAAGGCCCGGGTCCGCTGTTCGAGCGTCATGCCAGGTCCGGCGTCGTGGACCTCGAGCCGGACTCGCTCGCCGACGGGACGGGCCACGACGCGCACCGACGAGCCGCGCGGGGCGACGTCGAGCGCGTTGCTCAGCAGGTTGTCGAGGACCTGCTCGAGCCGGCCGGGCTCGCTGCGCACCGCGAGGGAGGCGACGTCGGCGTCGAGCTGGACGCCGCGCTCGGCGGCCACCGCCCACCAGGCGTCGAGGCGCGCTTCGACGAGGGGCCCCAACGCCACGTCGGCGCTGGGCGCCGGCGCGTCCTCGGCGCGGGTCAGGACGAGGAGGCTCTCGACCAGGGCAGTGAGGCGCTGCACCTCGGCGAGCGCCCCGTCGAGGTCCTCGGGGCGGTGGTGGGGGCCGTCGGCTTCGACGTTCTCGAGCCGGAGGCGGAGCGCGGCGAGGGGGGTCCGGAGCTGATGCGACGCGTCGGCGACGAACGCACGCTGGGAGCCGAGCAGCGAGTCGAGCCGCTCGGCGGTCGTGTTGAACGAGCGGGCCAGGCGTCGCAGCTCGGGCGGGTCGTCGGGCACCTCGACGCGCACCCCGAGATCGCCGTCGCCGAGGCGTGACGCGCCGGCGTCGAGCTCGGCGAGCGGGCGGGTGAACGACCGCGCCAGCAGGGTGCTCACCAGCAGCACGATGAGCGCGATCAAACCGGCCAACCCGCCGAGGAGCAGCCAGTTGCGCTCAACCGCGTGCTCGACCACCGACAGCGAGGAGGACATTCGCAGCGCGCCGACGGTGCCGTCACGCCAGACGACCGGGACGGTGACGGCGAGGACGTCGCCGCCCGGGCTGGCGCGGCGTCCGCTGACCCGGTGGCCACGGCGGGCGGCGTCGAGGTCGGCGACACCGGCGGTGGACGCCCCGGGGGGCGGCTGGTGCGCGCCGGCGGAGGCGAGGACCCGGCCGGTCTCATCCACGACGACGACCCCGGCCCCGGTCTGCGCTGCGAGCTCGTGGACCAGACCGGTCAGGGTTGCGGTGTCGCGCTGCGCGAGCGGCTCGTCGGCGCGTAAGGCGAGCGCGAACCCGTCGGACTGGAGTCGGTTGGTGAGGGCCCGTTCCTGAGACTGGCCATAGACGAGGCCGAGGGGCAGGGCGAGCGCCACGAGGACAAAGCAGGTGATGGAGAGGTAGCTGATGAGCAGGCGGCGCCTCACACCAGCGCCTCGGCGACGCCAAGCCGGTACCCGACCCCCCGCACGGTCTCGATCAGCTCCGGGCGGCCGAGCTTGCGTCGAAGGCTGGCGATGTGCACGTCGAGGGTCTTCGTCGGGCCGTACCAGTGGGGGTCCCAGACCTCGTCGAGGATCCGCTGACGCCCGTAGACCGCGCCCGGGTCGTCGGCGAGCAAGGCGAGGAGATCGAACTCCTTCGGGGTGAGGGTGACGAGCCGGTCGTCAACGAACGCCCGTCGCGTCCGACGGTCCACGACGAGCGGACCGAGCGTCGGGGTGGGGTCGGTGCGTGCCGCGCCGCGTCGCAGCACGGCACGCACGCGGGCCACGAGCTCGCGGAAACCGAAGGGCTTCACGACGTAGTCGTCGGCGCCGAGCTCGAGGCCGACGACGCGGTCGACCTCTTCACCGCGGGCGGTCACGACGATGATCGGGACGCCCGACACGGCGCGCAGCTCGCGGCAGAGCTCGAACCCGTCGACGTCGGGGAGGCCCAGGTCGAGGAGGACGACGTCGGGCGCCGCCGCGTCGAGGGCCCGTCGGGCGTCCGCCCCGCACTCGGCGTGCTCGACACTGAATCCCTCTCGTTCGAGCCCGCGCACCAGTGGGGAGGCGATGGTCAGGTCGTCCTCGACGAGCAGCAGACGCATCCCACCAGGGTCGGCAGCCTGACGCCCCGACCTTTACCGAATCTTGTCCGCCACCTCGGATTGCGTTGAGGCACCGGGGCGTACCTTGAGCGTGGACATCAAGCCCCGTCCGCCGGTGTCCGCCCGACAGCCTGGCGCCGGCGACGTCGAACCCCTCACCCCGCCCCCTCGACGTCGCCGGCCCCGGCTGACCCCTCGTCGGGTCCCGGCGCCTCCAGGCCCCGCGCGTGGAGAGCGGCGACCAGGTCCTCGGGGAGTGCGGCGTGATACGACCGGGGCTGCCCCGTGCGCGGGTGGGTGAAGCCCAGCCGGTGGGCGTGGAGAAACGGGCGCCCGAGGATTGGTTCGGTGTCGGTGCCGTAGGCGGCGTCGCCGATGACTGGATGGCCGATCGCGGCGAGGTGGACGCGGATCTGGTGCGTGCGGCCGGTCTCGAGGCGACACTCGAGCAGGGTCGCTCGTCCCTCGGCGTTGCTGGCGATCCGTTCGTAGGTCGTGCGGGCCGGCCGTCCCGCGGCTCGGACCGCCATGCGGGTCCGGCGCCGGGTCGAACGCCCGATCGGCGCGTCGATGACCGCCCGCGCCGCGGCCGGGACGCCCCGCACCAGGGCGAGGTAGCGCCGTTCGACGTCGTGGGCCGCCAGGGCATGTACCAACGCGTCGTAGGCCTCGGCGGAGCGCGCGACGACGAGCAGCCCGCTGGTGTCGCGGTCCAGGCGGTGCACGATGCCGGGGCGGCGCCGGTCTCCGACGGTGGCGAGCTCGGGGAAGCGGGCCAGAAGGCCCTGGACGAGGGTTCCGTGCTCGTGACCGGCGCCGGGGTGCACGACCAGCCCCGCCGGCTTGTGGACGACGATGACGTCGGCGTCGGCGTCTCGCACGTCGATCGGGACCGGTTCGGGCTCGGGGAACACCTCCGGCTCTGGTTCGGCGAGCAGTTCGACGACCGCGCCGAGCGTGACCCGGTGGCTCTTGGCGGGGACACGCCCGTCGACGAGCACCGAGCCGGCGGCGAGCAGCGCCTGCACCTCGGCACGGCTCCATCCGGTGAGGAGTGCGACGGCTCGGTCGATGCGTTCGCCGACCAGCGAGGCGGGGATGGGCAACGCCTCGGGCTCTGGTGTCACGGCGTCGACGAGCGCGAGCGACCGCCGAAGATGCTCCACACGACCAGCGCGACCGCGCCCACGGTGATCGCTGAATCGGCAACGTTGAATGTGGGCCAGCCGCGCAAGGAGATGAAGTCCACGACGGCACCCCGTAGCCATCCCGGCGAGCGGAACAGCCGGTCGGCGACGTTCCCGAGCGCGCCGGCAAGGACCAGCGCCAACGCCACGAGCACCACCCGGTCCTCGGTGCGGCGCACCGCGCGGACGAGGACGATCGCGACACCGAGCGCCAAGACCGCCAAGAGCGGCGTGAGGGTCTGGAAGAGGCTGAACGCGCTCCCGCGGTTCCGGGTCAGCTGGAATTCGAGCGTGTGCCCGACGATCGAGACGGGTCCGTCCCGAAGGGCCGAGACAGCCCACGCTTTCGTCGCCTGGTCCAGGGCGACGATCCCCACGACAATGCCAGCGACCAGCCAGCCTCGGGCCGCAACCGCCCGCGTGGGCGGCTCAGCGGCGTCGCTCGGCACGCGCCTTGCAGTCGACGCAGACCTGGGCCCACGGGATCGCCTCGAGTCGTTCGAGGGCGATCTTGCGCCCGGCCGGCTTGCAGACGCCGTACTTGTTGCGCTTGATGCGCTCGAGCGCGTCATCGATCTCCTCGACCACCTGGCGGGCCGTCGCCGAGAGGAGCAGGTCCCGCTCCCGCTCGACGTTCACGGTGTCGCCCTCGCCCGACTCCTCGTCGAACTGGGTGTCGCCGGCCTCGCGCTCGCGGGCCAGCTCCTCTGCCTCGGCCGACAGGTCGTCGGCTTGGTGTAGGAGCCGCTGCTTCTCCCCGATGAGCTTCTGACGCAGCCGCTGGAGCGTCTTGGTTCCGAGGTTGGCCGGTCCGGGTGTGACGTCGAAGCCCGACAGCGGGCAGATCACCGTCTTCTTGCCGCCCCGGCCCTTCGCCGCGACCTTGAGCGGCGCGGCCTTCCCGGGCGCGGTCTTCCCGGGCGCGGTCTTGGCCGGCGCGGNNGGTGCGGTCTTCCCCGGTGCGGCCTTGGCCGGTGCGGCCTTGGCCGGTGCGGTCTTCCCCGGTGCGGCCTTGGCCGGTGCGGCCTTGGCCGGCGCCTTCTTGGGGATCGACTTCTTCGGCGGAGCCTTCTTGGCGGCCGGGGACGCCTTTTTGGCCGTCTTCTTGGCGGCCGGCTTCTTGGCCAGGGCCTTCTTCGGCGCGGCCTTCTTCGCGCCCGCCGCCGGCTTCTTGGCCGCGGTCTTCTTCGGCGGCGTCTTCTTCGCTGCCTTCTTGGGTGCCGGCTTCGCCTTGGTCGTGGCGCGCGACCGCCCGGCAGGGCGTCGCGGTGCCGACTTCTTGCCTGCCGTCCCCGGCATATGGTCTCCTCGGCGAGATTTCGGGGCCTTGCGGCTCCGAAAGAGCGGGTGAGCCTAGCGCCGCGACGCCGCGCCCTCCAACATCCCGGGCGCGGTCATTCGCCCCGGTGCCGCGCCCGCGGGCCGCCCGCCCCGTCGGCGTCCCGAAGGGTGCGGCGGAGCCGGACCTCGAGTTCGTCGCGCTCGAGCCCCGAGACGCGGACCCGCTTCTGGCCCGACCGCGGGCCCGCCACCAGCTGGACCCCGCCTGGCGCGACCCCGAACTCGTCGGCGAGCAGGTCGAGCACGGCGCGGTTTGCGCGCTCGTCGACCGGCGGCGCCGCGACGCGGACGCGCAGGGCGCGTCCCTGCCGTCCGAGAATGGCGCTTCGTCCGGCGCGGGGCTCGACGTGCACGGCGAGCACGAATCCGTCGCCGTCGACGGTGTACAGATCGTCGACGTCGCTCACCGCAGGCTCCGTTTTGTGGACAAGAACGCGAACCGGGTCACGATACGCTCCCGACGATGCCCTTCGAGCCCTTCGAGCACGACCTCGACCTGGTCGCACTCGAAGAGCGTGTTCTGCAGCGCTGGGCGGACGAGGACGTGTTCGCGGAGAGCCTGCGGCTCCGGGCCGGTGCCCCCGAGTGGGTGTTCTACGAAGGCCCACCGACTGCGAACGGTCGTCCGGGACTCCATCATGTCTGGGCCCGCTCGTTCAAGGATCTCTACCCGCGATTCCACACCATGCGTGGTCGCTACGTCGAACGCAAGGGCGGTTGGGACTGCCACGGCCTCCCGGTCGAGCTCGAGGTGGAGCGGGAGCTCGGGTTCGCGGGCAAGCCCGAGATCGAGGAGTTCGGAATCGCGGCGTTCAACCAGCGCTGCCGCGACTCGGTGCACCGCTACGTCGAGGACTGGTCGGCGCTCACCACCCGGATCGGCATGTGGCTCGATACGGCCAACGCCTACTGGACCCTCTCCAACGAGTACATCGAGAGCGTCTGGTGGCATTTACGTCAGCTGTGGGACGCGGGCCTGATCTACGAGGGGTTCAAGGTCGTCCCGTACTGCGGACGCTGCGGGACTGCGCTGTCGAGCCACGAGGTGGCCCAGGGATACGAGGACGTCACCGAGCCGTCGGTCTATGTCCGGTTCCCGCTGGTGGACGACGACGTCGACCTCTTGGTGTGGACGACGACCCCTTGGACGTTGATCTCGAACGTCGCCGTCGCCGTGAACCCCGAGATCCGCTACGTGCGGGTGCGCGGCTCCGAGGGGCGCGACCTGGTGCTCGCCGCGGCACGAGTCGCCGCCGTGCTGGGCGACGACGCCGAGATCATCGCCGACGTGGACGCTGCGCAGCTGGTCGGCCGGCGCTACCAGCGGCCCGTCGAGCTGCTCGCGCTGTCCGCCGACGCATGCCGCGTGGTCGCCGCGGACTTCGTGACCGTCGAGGACGGGTCGGGGATCGTGCACCTCGCGCCGGCGTTCGGGGAGATCGACCGTGAGGTCAGTGAACGCGAGGGGCTCCCGGTCCTGAACCCGGTCGACGCCGCGGCGCGGTTCGACTCGACGGTGGCGCCGTACGCCGGCCGGTTCGTGAAGGACGCCGACCCGCTGATCATCGACGACCTGGCGGCTCGGGGGCTGCTCGAGCGGGTGGTCGACTACGAGCACGCCTACCCGCATTGCTGGCGATGCTCGACTCCCCTCATCTACTGGGGCAAGCCGACGTGGTTCGCGCGCACCTCGGATCGGCGCGAGGAGCTGCTGCGCGAGAACGAGACGGTGGGCTGGCACCCCGAGCACATCCAGCACGGGCGCTTCGGCGACTGGCTGGAGAACAACGTCGACTGGGCGCTGTCCCGCGACCGGTTCTGGGGGACGCCGCTCCCCTTCTGGCGCTGCGACCAGGGCCACGATGTCTGCGTCGGGTCGGTGGCCGAGCTGGCCGAGCTCGCCGGACGCGATCTGGCTGGACTGGACCTGCACCGCCCCGACGTCGACGACGTGACGATCGCCTGCCGGGAGTGCGGCGGGCGGGCCCGGCGGGTCGAACCGGTCCTCGACGCGTGGTTCGACTCGGGGTCGATGCCGGCCGCCCAGTGGCATTACCCGTTCGAGCACCGCGACGTGTTCGAACGGCGGTTCCCGGCCGACTTCATCTGCGAGGCGATCGACCAGACCCGGGGCTGGTTCTACTCGCTGCTCGCCGTCAACACGCTGGTGTTCGGCCGGTCTCCGTACCGCAACGTGGTGTGCCTGGCCCACATCGTGGATCGCGACGGGCAGAAGATGTCGAAGACGCAGGGCAACATCATCGATCCCTGGACCGTGCTGCGCCGCCGGGGTGCCGACGCGCTGCGGTGGTACTTCTTCTCGGCCGGGTCGCCCTGGGCGAGCCGGCGGGTCGACGAGCAGGTCATCGACGAGACCACCCGCCGGTTCCTGATCACGCTGTGGAACACGGCGTCGTTCTTCGTCACCTACGCCAACCTCGACGGCTGGGAACCCGGCCCGCCGGTCCCGACCCGTCATGTGCTGGACCGTTGGATCCGGTCGCGTCTGCACGCCACGGTGGGGGAGGTGACCCGCGGGCTGGAGAGCTTCGACGCGCTGCGCGCCACCCAGGCCCTCGATCGGCTCGTGGACGATCTCTCGAACTGGTACGTGCGCCGGTCCCGGTCCCGGTTCTGGAAGTCCGCCGACCCGGGCGCGCCGGCGACGCTGCACGAGTGCTTGGTGACGCTGAGCCTGCTGCTGGCGCCGTTCTGCCCGTTCACCGCCGATGAGCTGCACCGGCGGGTCACGCCGTCGGCGCGCTCGGTGCACCTCGGCGACTGGCCCGAACCCGACCCCGCCGCGCTGGACCCGACGCTCGAGACCGACATGGCCTTGGCCCGCCAGCTCGTGACGCTGGGCCTCGCCGCCCGCAACGACGCCGCGATCGGAGTTCGTCAGCCCTTGCGGCGCGCCCTGGTGGTGCTGCGACGCGACGGGGCGCTGCCCGAGGAGCTCGCCCACCAGATCGCCGACGAGCTGAACGTGAAGGTGCTCGAGCCGGTGCAGGACCTCGAAGGGCTCCTCGACTACGCGGTGACGCCCGACTTTCGCCGCTTGGGCCCGCGGGTCGGACCGCTCATGCCGAAGCTCAAGGCCGCGCTCGCCGACACGGACGGCGCGGCGTTGCGTCGCACGCTGGCCACGGAGGGTCGCGTCGTGCTCGACGTCGACGGCCAGCCGGTCGAGCTGGGCGCCGACGACGTGCAGATCCGGGCCCGGGCCCACGAGCAGTTCGTCCTCGCCGAAGACGCGGGCCTCGCGGTCGCGCTCGACACCACCCTCGACGACGAGCTGCGGGCGGAAGGTCTGGCCCGACAGCTGGTCCGCACCGTGAACGATCTCCGCAAAGCCCAGCGTCTCGACCTCGCCGATCGGGTCCGGGTCGAGGTCCAGGCCGGCGGCGCCGTCGGGGACGCGGCCCGCCGCCACGCGACCTGGATCGCCGGTGAGGTGCTCGCCACTGAATGGTCCGTCACCGACCTCGATCCGGCGTCACCCGCGGACGGGTTCACCGCCCTCGAGATCGATGGCGCACCGATCGCGGTGCGCCTGCAACGAGCCTGAGTTCAGCGGCGACGACGGAACAGCTTGCGCTGGTCGTCGGGCTCGTTGCCGTCGTAGAACTGCGATTCGGTGGGCGGCTCTCGCGACCCGAGCGGGGTGTCGTCGCGCACCGCCTCGCGCAGCGACGCGAAGAACGCGTCGTCGTCGAGACTGTCGCCCTGCTCGAGTGGGTGCTCGGCGGAGTCGTCGACGATCCCCGCAGTGGGGGCCTCTTGCCAGTTGCCGCCGCCGCCGGTGCTGTCGTCCCATTGCTCGTGGGCGGGCACCGCGGAGATGCTGACCGTCGGGGTTCCCGCCGACGGCAGCGCGGACGGCTCGGGGGGCGCGGGGGCGGCCGCCCGCGAGGACGGGCGCGGCGTGACGCTGTCGGCGGCGGCCCCTGACCAGCTCTCCCCGGCGGGGGCCCAGGAGCGCGGCGCGGGGACGTTGACCGCGTGCAGCGACGGCCGTTCGTCGTGGCTGCGTCCGCTCTGCTCGAGCGCGTCGAGCTCGGCGTGGATCGCGGCACGAACCCGGGTGCGGAACTCGGCTTCGAAGCGCTCCAACGCGTCGACGTCGGCGTTCAACGTGTCGCGAGCCGCGCTCAGCTGGCCGATCTCCTCCTCGAGGCGGCGGCGTTCGGTCTCGGCGATGCGCCGGGCGTTCGCCTCGGCCTCGCCGACCACCGCTTGGGCCTTCGTCTCGGAGTCGCCGACGATCTGCTGCGCCCGGGCTCGCGCCTCGGCGACCGCGTCGTCGGCGGCCTTCTGGGCCAGGACGAGGGTCCGCTGGATCACGTCGGTGTCGATGCCCGGGGGGCGGGACTGGACCGGCACCGGCGCCGGGGTGGGAGCGACCGGGGCGGGGGTGCGGGCGGGCGGTGGCGTGGGCGCCTGCGCGGCGCGGGCCTGCACCTGGTGCACCTCGTCCTCGAGATGCTCGATGGTCGCCGCGGCCCGCTCGAGTAGCTCGTCGACGTCGTCGCGGTGGTAGCCACGCCATGCCTCGCGAATCTCGACGTCGCGCAGCTCTTGGGGGCTCACGTCCATGGAAGCCATGGCGGACAATGGTAGCGAGGCGGTGGTCGGCGAGGCGATGCCGCCCGGGAAGCCCCACAGACCGGTGGGCTCAGCGTCCCCGCACCCTCAGCAGCCCAACGCGGCGCGGATGATCAAGAGGGCGACGAAGATCACGAGGAACGAGAGGTCGAACATCCCCGCCGGCGGGATGATGCGCCGGACGGGCCGCACCGCCCACTCGGTGAGGTCGGCGAGCAGCCGATTGATCTGCGCGACGCCGCTGCCGGGGCGAGCCGGGAACCACGACATGATGGCGCGCGCGAACAGCACGAAGATGAAGATCGAGATGAGCGTGCAGAGGATGCCCACAGATCAGCGACGGTAGAGGCCGCGGGCCTCGAGACGCTCTTTCTCCTCTTCGGAGAGCTGAACGTTCATCGGCGTCAGCAGGAACACCGAGTCGGCCACCCGAGACATCGAGCCGCCCACCGCGTACGCGAGGCCGCTCGAGAAGTCGATGATCCGGCGTTGCAGGTCTCGGTCGGCGCCCTGGAGGTTGAGGATCACCGCCTGGTTGCCTTTGACCCGGTCGCCGATCTCCTGGGCGTCGTTGAAGTTGAGCGGCTCGACGACGTGCACGCGCCCCGCGGTGGTGGGCACGCTGCGCACCACGGGTGGGCGGGGCACCGTGACCCCGGAGCGGGGCTCGTCGCGGGGCACTGCCCGCACGGCCGGTTCGCCGTAGTCGCCGCGTTGCGCCGGGCCGGGCGGCTCGCGAACCGGGCGGGCCGGGGCGGCACCGACCGGCTCGTACTCGGGCGCGCCGCGAGGGTCGGGGTCGGCGTGCGCGGCGGCGTCGGGCCCTCCGTAGGCCGGTTCGTCCGCGTAGCCGCCGCCGTAGTCGTACGAGTCATACCCGTACTCCTCGTCGTCGTCTTGGAGTCCCAGGTAGACCATCGCTCGGCGCCAGACCGATGCCAAGACCGTCGCGTGCCTCGGAGCACGCCCTCCGGCGTTCCAGGTTACTGCTGGGGCGCCTGTGATCGGTGGCGTTCCCCGAAGAGGGCCCGTCCGACCCGGACCATGGTCGCCCCCTCCTCGACGGCGATCTCGAAGTCGTCGGTCATGCCCATCGACAGCTCGGGGAGCTCGGCGGCGGCGCCCAGGGCGGCGAGGCGAGCGAACCAGGGCCGGGGGGGCTCCCCGAAGGGTGGGACGGCCATGAGCCCCACGACGCGGAGCCCCTGAGCGCGGAGGCGTTCCACGAGGAGGAGCGTGTCGTCGGGCGGGCAGCCCGCCTTTTGGGGTTCGCCCGCCAGGTTGACCTCGACGAGGACCCGTGCGCCGGAGGCGTGGCGGGCGATGGTCTCGCCGAGCTCGAGGCGGTCCACGCTCTGCCAGCACGAGACCCACCGGGCGAGACCGGCCACCTTGTTGCGCTGCAGCGGCCCGAGGAAATGCCACCGGGGGGTCGGGTCGCCGTCGCCGAGCTGGGGGGCTTTGCTGAGAAGCTCCTGGGCTCGGTTCTCGCCGACGTCGACGACGCCGGCGGCGAGCGCCTCGGCGATCCGCTCGGCGGGCACGGTCTTGGTCGCACCGACCAGGGTGACGTCGGCGGGGTCGCGCCCGGCCCGGATGGCGGCCGCCGCCAGCCGGGCGCGAACCGCGTCGACCCGGGCGGTCACGTCGCTCACGGTTCGAGGACCGCGACGACCCCTTGGCGTCCGGTCTGCCCGTCCCGGCGGTAGGAGAAATGGTCGGGGGACGCGGCGGTGCAGACCTCGACGTCGTAGAGATCCGAGACGCCGACGCCGGTCAGGGCGGCGCGGACACCGCGGGGCAGGTCGAGCGCGGGACCGCCGTCGGCGGTCCGGCCTCGCACCGTGTCGCCGTAGCGGGCCGCGACGCGGTCGAGGTCGTCGGCGCCGAACGCGTAGTGGGCGGGATGGATGCAGGGGCCGAGCGCGGCGGTGAGGGTGCCGCGGCCGACGGCCCGCAGGCGAGCGGCGGCGGCCTCGACCACGCCGGCGCACAGCCCGAGCCATCCGACGTGGACGACGGCGAGGGCGTCGTCGCAGGCCAAGACGAGGGGCCCGCAGTCGGCCGTCAGCACCACGACCGGCCGGCCGGGCTCGGCGGTCACCGCGGCGTCGGCGTCGGGTGGCGTGGGGGTGGGCGGCCCGATGGCGTCGACGACGGTCGTCCCGTGGACCTGGCGGAGCCACCACCACGTCGAGGGGTCGGTGAGCGCCCGGGTGCGGGCGAGGCGGCGACGGTTCTCGTGGACCGCGTCGGGGGCGTCGTCGGCGGCGCTGAGGTTGGCGCTGGCGTAGGGACCGGTGGAGACGCCGCCGTGACGGTCGGTCCAGACGATGTGCGCCGGGCCGAGCCGGTAGTCGATCAGCGGAGGAACTCGGGGACGTCGAACTCGTCGTCGTCCCCACCCTCCTCGTCGTCGGGCTGTTCGGGGCGCAGCCGCTCGGGTGAGGACGCGCCGAGCAGCGGTGCGCTGGACCGGCGGCGTCCACCCCGGGTGCCGTGCTCGCCTTCGAAGCGGTCGAAGCCGGCCGCGATGACCGTGATCCGGATCGTCTCCGCCAGGGAGTCGTCGATCATGGCGCCGAAGATGATGTTGGCGTCGGGGTGCGCGGTCTCCTTGACGATCTCGGCTGCCTCGTTGACCTCGAAGAGGCCGAGGTCCGATGGGCCCGACACGTTGAGCAGGAGGCCCCGCGCTCCCTCGATGCTGGCTTCGAGCAGCGAGCTCGAGATGGCGGCCCGCGCCGCGGCGACGGCGCGCCCTTCACCGGAGGCCTCGCCGACGCCCATGAGGGCGGTGCCGGCGTTCTGCATGATCATGCGCACGTCGGCGAAGTCGGTGTTGATGAGGCCGGGTGTGGTGATGAGGTCGGTGATGCCGGAGACGCCCTGGAGGAGCACGTCGTCGGCCATCCGGAACGCGGTGAGCAGCGACGACTTGTCGTCGGCGACGTCGAGCAGCCGGTCGTTGGGGATGACGATGAGGGTGTCGACCTTCTCGCGCACCCGCGAGATGCCACCGTCGGCCTGCACGGCGCGGCGGCGGCCCTCGAAGCCGAACGGACGGGTCACGATCGCGATGGTGAGCGCGCCCATGTCGCGGGCGATCTCGGCGACGATGGGCGCGCCGCCGGTACCGGTCCCGCCGCCCTCGCCGGCGGTGATGAACACCATGTCGGCGCCCTTGAGCACCTCTTCGATCTCGTCGCGATGATCCTCGGCGGCCTGGCGTCCGACGTCGGGGTCCGAGCCGGCCCCGAGACCGCGGGTGAGCTGGCGGCCGATGTCGAGCTTGACGTCGGCGTCGCTGACCAGCAGGGCCTGGGCGTCGGTGTTGACCGCGACGAACTCGACGCCCTTGAGGCCGGCGTCGATCATTCGGTTGACGGCGTTGCCGCCGCCGCCGCCCACGCCGACGACCTTGATCACCGCNNCTCGTCGGCCCAGGACCCAGAACGGGGGATCTGCCCAGTCCCCGGGGGCCCTCCGGAGCTCGGCTCAGCCGGGCGCCAGCCGGTCCCGCCGCCGGCCGCGCCGAGACCAGTCGTGGAGGCGGGCGCGGAAGGTGGAAAAACCGGGTTGACCGACAGAAACGGTAGCGCATCGGCGTCGGGGCCCTCCACCAGGTCCGGCGCCGGCGGGGTGGGGTGGGGTCGGCCCGCCTACCCCGCCACGGGGGCGCTGGGGACGCTGACGTCGAGGTAGGTGGCGGGGTGCACGAGGGCGCCGAGGACGGCTGCCGCGGTGTGGGCCTTGGCGGCCAAGGCCGTGGTGTCGCCCAGGAGGACCTCGGGGCTTCCG
>PLJD01000052.1 GCA_003140175.1 Actinomycetota bacterium | reverse complement strand
GCCGATCGTGGTCGTCTTGCCGACGCCGTTGACGCCGACGAGCAGCCAGACCGCGACGTGGGCGGCGTCCACCTTGGTCGCGAGCGGCGCAGGCGCAGGTCCGAGCAGCTCGAGCAGCTCGCGTCGAAGCGCGCCGGGCACCCCATCGGGTCCCATCGCGTTCGCCGCCGCGGCCGCGGCCACCGCGTCGAGGAACGCGGCTCGCACCCCGCTCGATTCCAGGACCCGCAGCGCGGCGGCGGTCGTCCCCGCCGGGGAGGTCACCGCAGCCCGGAGCGCCTCGGGCTGCTCGTCGCTGCCAGCGAGGAGCGTCGCGGCGCCGAGCAGGGTCTGGCGGACGAGCCCGTCGGCGACGTCGCGGGGCAACCCCACGAGGACGCCTGCGTCCACGAGCGCCTCGGCGAGGAGGAACAGGTAGGCGGGGCCGGAGCCCGACAGGGCCGTGACCGCGTCGAGGTGTTCCTCGGGGAGCCGCACCACGGTGCCGACCGCGGCGAGGATCTGCTCCGCGGTGTCGAGGTGGGCGGGGGTGGCGTGCCGCCCGGCGGCGATCGCGGCCGCGCCGTGCCCGACCAGCGCGGCGGTGTTCGGCATGGCCCGGACCACCGGGCGGCCCGGTGCGGCCTGCTCGACGACGAGGATCGGCACCCCGGCGGCGAGGGAGAGCATGAGCACATCGGCGGGGAGGGCGTCCTCGGTCGACGCCAACGCCTCGGCGACGTGCTGGGGCTTGACCGCCAGCACCACGACCTCGGCGTCGGCGACCGCCCAGGCGGCGCTGGGGACGACCCGCACCTCGGGGAAGCGTTCCTCGAGGACGCGGCGCCGCTCGGGGTCGACCTCGGCGACGGCGATGGCGCCGGGGTCCCAGTCCGCCGCGCACAGCCCGCCGATGAGCGCCTCCCCCATCCGGCCGCCGCCCAGGACTGCTAGCCGCACCATTCCAGCAAGTTAGGGGATCGGGACGCGGCGCGCGTCCCCGGGTCGATCGAGGGACTTGTGCGCGCCGGTCGCCGGCGCGACAGTCACGACCTTCCAGTGCCGACGGGTGCTGGAGCTGCGGGCCCGAGGTGCAGGAAGGCGCGCCCCGTTCGGGGAAGTGCGGGGGGTGACCGGAGCGTTCCTCGGGCTCGCTCGCGCCCGGACTACCGGCCGAAGGCGAGCCGGACGCTGGGCTGGAACCAGGTCTCGACGATCTCGTAGAGCACACCGATGATGCGGTCGAGCTCGTGGGTGTCGAGGTGCTCGAGCGCGACCCGTCCGCTGAGGTACAGGTCACCGTCGGGACCGATCGAGAAGTGCGCGCCGTAGAGCCCGTGGTTGCGTTGGAGGAGAAACCGGTACAGCTCGAGCTGGTTGCGGGGCGGGTCGGGCAGGAAGTACACCTCGTAGCGCAACGTGCGCTGGTGCAGATCGAAGTAGATCGTCGTGGCGTCCCGCCCGTCGCAGCCGAACCGGACGTACCAGCGGGGAATGTCAGGGTCGTACTCGACGGTCTGGACGTAGGCCTGGTCCGCCACGTCCCCTTCGAGGTGCTGCGCGACCAGCTCGTGGGCGGCGCGCTCCTGAGCGTCGAGACGCTCGACCTCGCTCAGGTGCACTGCACGAGGGCTCGAGCGTCCAGGTCGGAGTAGAGGCGGCGCAGCCGAGCCGCGGCGATGCTCCAGGTGTACCGCCCCGCCCGGGTCGCCGCGTGCACCCCCAGGTCGACGGCCAGCCGAGGCTGGCTCAGCAGCCGGTCGACGAACGCCGCGTACTCGCCTGGGACGCGACCATCGACGAGGAATCCGCTGTGGCCGTGGTCGACGAGGGTACGCAGCCCGCCGACGTTGGCGGCGACGACGGGGGTGCCGCACGCCGCGGCCTCGAGCGCGACCAGCCCGAACGATTCGGTGCGCGACGGCACCAGGCACACGTCGGCCGCCCGGTACCAGTCGGCGAGCCGCTCGTGGCGCACCGGCGGGACCCACCGCACCCGTTCCGCGACGCCGAGCTGCCCGGCGAGGGTCTGGAGGCGGGTCAGCTCGGCCGGCCCGCCCGCCCCGCTGGGTCCCCCCACCACGACGAGTTCGGTGCGTCGGTCCCGTACTGCGCCGAGACAGCCCAGCGCGAGGTCGACGCCCTTGAGGGCCTGGATCCGGCCGACGAAGAGCAACACGGGCCGGTCGGTGGGCAGGCCGAGTCGGGCGCGGGCGGCGGCCCGGTCTCCGGGCGAGAACAGCGTGTGGTCGACGCCGGGCGCGATGACCTCGACCCGGTCGGCGTCGGCGTCCCGCTCGATGAGCGCGGCTCGCTCGTCGGGGGTGGAGACGACGAGCACGTCGGCGCAGCGCACGACCTCGGCCTCGATCCGGCTGCGTTCCTCGGGGTCGTCGAGGATCCCGGCCTCGGCCTTCGTGCGGGCCAGGGTGTGGAAGGTGGCGACCAGCGGGACGTCGAGCTCGTGCTTGAGGCGATGGGCGACCGCGCCCGAGATCCAGTAGTTGGCGTGCATCGCCGTGTAGCAGGCCCGGCCGCACTGCAGATGCTCTCGCGCGGCGGCGACGAGGTCATCGGTGAGGCCGGTCAGCGCGTGCTTCTCGACCGGGGCCGGCGGGCCGGCGTCGAGGTGCACGACCCGAAGGCCGGGCTCGAGCTCGACGATGGGCTCCTGGCCGGGATGCTCGGCGCGGGTCAGGACGTCACAGGCGACACCCGAGCGGGCCAGGGCCTCGCCGAGGGAGCGCACGTAGACGTTCATCCCGCCGCCGTCGCCTGCTCCCGGTTGGGCCAGCGGCGACGTGTGCACGCTCAACATCGCGACGCGGGGGCTGCTCATAGCGGAGTCGATCCTACCGACGGGTCACGATGACGGCGGCGTCCCGCCCGGCGGGTCCGAATCGGCGCCGGGGCGGCCCTCACGTTGGAAGGAGCGGTAGACCTCGAGCAGCACCTGCTGCTGGCGCTGGGTCAGCGACGGGTCGCGCAGGATCTCGTGTTCGAGGTTCGGCTCGCCGTCGCGGGCGTCGAGGATCCCGGCGTGCACGTAGAGCGTCTCGGCCGACACGTGGAGGGCGCGGGCCAGCTGCTGGAGGATGTCGGCGCTGGGCTTGCGCAACCCCCGCTCGATCTGGCTGAGGTACGGGTTCGAGATGCCGGCGAGCTCACTGAGGCGCCGCAGCGACAGGCGAGCGTCGCGCCGGCGGTCCCGGATGAACGTGCCGAGGTCGTGCAGGCGCTGCTCAATGGCGTCGGGCACAGCTCAGGTCTGGTCGACTCGGCGGCGCGCGGTGAGATCGGACTCGATGCCGTCGATCACACGGTGCAGCGACCGACGACGGTCCGACATCTCACGCTCGAGGGTACGGAGCTGCTCGCGTGTCTCGCCGAGCTCCTCGACACTCAACGTGGGGAGGTTCAGCAGCGTCGAGTCGCCGATGAGGTGCTCGAGGCCCCGCTGCCACGTGATCGCCATCGACGGCGCGAGATGGAGGGGCAGGCGGCTGTGCGCGGGGTCGCTCCGCGGGTGCTCGTCGGCGAGGATGTTGGGGAGCCTCGCCACCAGGTCCTCGACCGACCCGCCCGACGCCCGCCGGTCGAGCTCCGCGCTGACGATGTCGATGCGCGCCTGCGCCAGACGCCGGACGTAGGAGACCTCCGTCTCGACCTCGAGGCATTCCTCGTGCATCGCCCGGACCTCGTCGAGCGGTTTGGCGGCGAGGCCATCGAGGTATGCGTCACCCAACATGACGTCGAGTCGGCGTCGATGCGGCTCGCTCACCGTGACGAGGGTACCGCCTGGCCGGCGTCGTCGAGCGCGACGCCCGCCGCGTGGGGAAGCGTCCGCCTCCCGCGGCTACCGTCGGCGGTGCCGGAAGGAGCCCCCATGGCCTACTACTCGCTTCCCGACCTGCCCTACGACTACGCGGCGCTCGAGCCGCACCTGTCGGGGCGGATCCTGGAACTCCACCACGACAAGCACCACAAGGCCTACGTCGACGGTGCCAACAAGGTGATGGAGCGCCTCCAAGAGGCCCGGGCCACCAGCGATTTCGGGACCATCAACCAGCTCGAGAAGAACCTGGCCTTCCACCTGAGCGGCCACGTGATGCACTCGCTGTTCTGGAAGAATCTGAGCCCCGACGGTGGCGGCGAGCCGTCCGGCGAGCTGGCGGGCGCGGTCACGGAGCACCTCGGCTCGTTCGACCAGTTCCGCGCCCAGTTCGTCGAGGCGGCGAACAACGTCCAAGGGTCGGGATGGGCCGCACTGTCGTGGGAGCCGCTCGGCAAGCGTCTCATCATCGAGCAGGTCTACGACCATCAGGGCAACGTGGGCCAGGGCGGCCCGCCGCTGCTCGTCCTCGACATGTGGGAGCACGCCTACTACCTCCAGTACGAGAACCGGAAGACCGAATGGGTCGACGCGTTCTGGCACCTCGTGAACTGGGACGACGTCGCGATGCGATTCCGGAACACCTCCGGCATCGACTTGGCGATCGCCTAACCGAGCGGCTCGTGGCCGAGCCACCCAACGCCGCGCAAGCGGAGCGCTGGGGCGGTGCCGGAGGCCGCCACTGGATCGAGCACGAGGCGGCCTACGACCGCCAGCTCGAGCCGTTCGGCGTAGCGCTCCTCGCCGGCGCGGCGCTCGAGCCGCACGAACGGGTCCTGGATGTCGGCTGCGGCACCGGCACCACCGCCCTCGCGGCGGCGCGGACCGCGCCCGCGGTGCTCGGCGTGGACCTCGCCGCGCCGCTGATCGACCGGGCACGCGCCCGGGCCCAGGCCACGGGTGCCCGCAACGTTGAGTTCCGCGTCGCCGACGCGCAGACCGTGCAGCTCCCCGAGGACTTCGATGTGGTCCTCAGCCGGTTCGGCGTGATGTTCTTCGAGGATCCGCGGGCCGCGTTCGCGAACCTGCGCGGCACGCTGGCCCCAGACCGGGGCCGGCTCGCCGCGGTGTGCTGGCAGGGCCTCGAGCACAACGACTGGATGCGAGTCCCGGCCGAGGCCCTCGCCCGGGTCACACCGATCGGCGACCTCGCGCGGCCCGACCAGCCCGGCCCGTTCTCGCTCGCGAACGCCGACGAGCTGGTCTCGGTGCTCGTGGACTCCGGGTGGGAGAACGTGACGCTCGACGCGGTGACGACACCGGTGCTGCTCGGCGACGGTGGGTCCCTCGAGGAGGTCGTGGCAGTCGTGCGCGGCGGGTCCCTCGGGCGTTCGGCGTTGACCGGCGTGCCCGTCGACGTCGAGCGGCGCGCGCTGGACGCGGTGCGCGACGCGCTGGCGGAGTTCGCGACTCCCCAGGGGCTGGTACTCCCCGGCGCCGCGTGGCTGGTCCGCGCCGCGGGCCGGTTCGACCCTCGGGCCAGTGCCTGACCCGCGGTGGGTCAGCGCGATTCGAGATCCCGCACGTAGCCGAGGCGCGCCGTGACCTCTGCGCTGACCGGCTCGCCCCGCTGGACCGACTCGAGCTCGTGTCGACTGGTCCGCCAGCCCCGGATCGTCGACGCGCTGCCATCGTCCACCGCGACGTACCAGCGAAGCGGGACGAGATCACCCCACGGGTTGAATCGGCCGCCGTGGCGGACCCACCGTCCGACGACGACGCCCTCGACGCGCCTCGGTGCACGCACGAGGTCGGTGATCGCCGCCCACAGCTCCCAACCACTCATGAGACCGAGCACCACGACGATGCCGACCAGCACCGGCTTGGGGTCCCCGACGGCGTGCGCGACCGCGGTCGAGAACGGGGGGGCCATGGACCAGGCTCCGCTGGTGGCGGCCACGATCAGGACCGCGGCGGCACCCAGGAGACCGGTCACGCCGATCGCGGCGGCCTGCCGCGGCCTCCGTCCCCACCCGGGAGGGATCCGTCGGGGGTAGCGCACCCGGGCCGGGTGCCAGAGCCCGGCGCGCCGAACCCAGGTGCTGGACGCACTCTCGACACCAAACGGCAATCCTCGACACGCGGTCCGACCCATCCCCAACGCAGCCGCGTAGGCGAGGTCCCGTCCCCAGAGCGTCACGCCCGCCGCGGAGACATCCTCGAAGTCTCCCGCGGCGAGCCGCTGGCGAACGTCCCTCCAGTCACGAACCCGCTGCCGGCCGACTCGGTTGCGGTAGCTCAGGCCGAACCGCGAACCGCCGCGGACGGCGAACCCACCGGCCACCACGAGCCCGACGACCCAGGCCAGCGTCCCGAACAGCAGACTGGGGGTCAACAGCGCCACCCCGAACGCGGCGACGACCAGGACGGCCAGCGTCCAGCCCAGTGGCGTCAGCGATCCCACCAGCCCCCACTGCCCACTGACTCCGAAGTACTCCTTCGAGGCGGTCCGGCGGACATCGTTCGAAAACATGCGCCACCAGCGATCCTGCTCGTCCAGGACCCCGACGCAGAGCGCGTCGGCCGGCACCGTCCCCCCGACCGCACGACTCTCGAGCAGCGCGAGCGCACTCCGCTCGTAGGGATCCAGGCTGGCGGTCTCCGCGTCGCCGCGCAATCGGCAGAGCAACTCCCTGGGAGCGAGCTCTTCGAGCGCGAGCAGCCCGCGCGCCGCGAGATCCAGGACCGTGGCCGGCAACGCCTCGCCGCTGACCGCGCCCCTATGCAGCAGGCAGTTCACAACGGCCGGCGAGTCGTCTTGGAGGGCGGGCGGGATGCCGGATGCTTGCGTGCGCCTGGTCACCAGCCTCGCCCCCGGTTCAACTCCTGCGCGGTTCGGCCAGCATCACACCACGTTGCCGGGACGACCAGCGACGGGACCACGGCTGGTGGCGGCACTATGGGAGCGCGCCGCCACTGACCGGAGGCACGACCGCGACCTCGTCGCCGGCTTGGAGCACGGTGGCGTCGCCGTCGAGGGGGTCCTCGCCGTTGACCCAGACCCGGGCGGCGTCGAGCACCGCGCCGAGCGCGGGGCCGTACTCGCCGCGGAGCGCGTCGAGAAGCGTGCCGAGCGGCTGGGGCGCGACGGTGAGCCTGCGGTGGCCGACGGCGTCCCCCGCGGCGGCGAAGAAGAACACCCGGACGCCTCCCGGCGCGACGCGACCGAGCTGCGTCACCCTTCGGGGGTCTCCTCGGTGCCCTCGATTCGGTGCAGCTCTCGCTCGAGCTCGGCGAGCTCGTGCTCGGCGTGCTCGAGCGCGCCGAGGTCGCGGTCGGTCTCCTCGTCGGGCCCCGGCGACCTGGGCGTCTCCACGATGGTCAGCGTACGCGGCGGTCGGTTCACGAGCTGGCGAGGCGCAGCTCGAGCATGGTGCCCTCGTCGCGCAGCATCGTCTCGAGGCGGGCCAGGCGTGCGCCGGTGTCGTCGAGCTCGAGGAGGCCCTGGGCGTCGAGGGGCCCGAACGAGGCGAGGCCGCAGGCCTCGAACGACGCCCGCACCGGGTCGTCGGAGAGACCGACGTCGACCCCGGCGACCGCCTCGCCGAGCTCGGCCCGCAGGGCCAGCACGCGCCGCAGAGCCCGCGCGATCTCGGGGACGGCGTTGCGGTCCGCCGCGACGGGCGGGTCGGTGAGCGTCTCGACCTCGGCGAGGGGGTAGGGGTCGTCGGGGAGCCAGCGGCGCACTCGCACGCGACGTTCCCCCATCGTCACGAGCACCCAGCGGCCGTCGTCGAGGCGGCCGGCCTGCACGATGCGGGCGACGGTCCCGACGTCGAAGCGGACCTCGCCGCCGCCGACCTCGCTGCCCCGTTCGATGAGCACCACGCCGAAGCTGGAATCACCGGCGAGGCAATGCTCGGTGAGGGTCCGGTAGCGCGGTTCGAACACGTGCAGCGGCAACACCGCGTGGGGAAACAAGACGGTGCCGAGCGGGAACATCGGGAGCAGTTGATCCATCGCGAACCCGCGGTGCGCTCAGTTGGCGCGGGCGCGCAGACGGACCGCGTCCTCACGAGCCCGGGCGGCTCCCGACTCGTCGAGCTCACCGGCGACGTCGTCGAGCACGGCGGCGGCCTCCTCGAACCGGCCGAGCGTCCCCAGCAGCGCGGCGGCGTGGCGCCGCTCGTCAGGGGCGACGCCGGGGACGGCGAGCCGCAGCTGCAACGCCCACACCGCGTCGGCGGGTGAGCGCTCGACGAAGGTATGGACGAGGTTGGCGAGCATGCGGACGAGGATCGCCCTCGGCTCGACCGGCGTGAGATAGCTGGGATGCCACGCCGCGCCGGGTTGGAGCCGTTCGAATACGTCGCGACAGCCGCGCTCGTCGAGGACCGCGCCACCGTCGAACGCGTCGATGAACGTCCCCCGCTCGGCACCGACGAGGAAGTGGCCCGGCATCCCGACACCGTGCAGCGCGAGGCCGGAGCGGCGGCCCACCTCGACCATGAGGACGCTGAGGGTGATCGGGATCCCGAGACGCCGGCGGAGCACCTCGTCGAGAAACGAATTGCGCGGATCGGCGTAGTCGACGTCGTTGCCCGCGAACCGCTGTTCCACGAAGAGGAACCGAGCGAGGCCCTCCACCGTCGGTGGTGCCTCCCGCGCCAAGTCGTCGAGCGCGTCGAGCTGCGCCGCGACGTCGAGGTCATGATCGTGCGCGGCGATGAGCAGCGCCGCTTCCGCAAGCGGAATCTCGACGTCCGCGCGTCGCACGAGTCGAGTGAACGACTCAGTCGGATTCATCACACCCGACGGTACACTCGCGATCGTGATCGACGATCTCCGCGAGACGGTCGAGTCACGGTTGCGCCGCGTGCATCAGCGCCTCACGCCGAACCGCGAGGCCGTCCTCGACGTGCTCGTCGCGGCACCCCGCCCGCTGACCATCCCCGAGGTCCTCGACGCCCGCGACGGCCTCGCCCAAAGCAGCGTCTATCGCAACCTCGTGGTCCTCGAACAGGCCGGCGTGGTGCACCGCATCGTCACCACCGACGAGTTCACGCGCTTCGAGCTCGCCGAGGACCTCGTCGGCCATCACCATCACCTCATCTGCTCGTCGTGCGGCACTGTCGAAGACGTGCCACCCAACGCCCGCCTCGAGCAGTCGCTGCGCCACGCCATCGACCAGGTGACCCGCTCGACGGGCTTCCGGACCCAGGCCCACCGGGTGGACCTGGTCGGCCTCTGCCGGCGCTGTGCCTGACCCGACCCGCCGACGGTTGGCGGCCGTTCGGGGCGATGCCCACCGCGACGGCCCCCCTCGGTAGGGTCGCTTCGGTGGACGAGCTGACGCGCTTGGCGCTGGCCGCCCGCGACGGCGAGCGGGTCGCGCTGCGTGCCTTCATCGAGGCCAGCCAGGCCGAGGTGTGGCGATTCGTCGCGCACCAGATCGGCCCCGACGAAGCCGACGACGTCACCCAGGACGTCTTCATCCGGGCGTGGCGGGCGCTGCCCGCCTTCCGTCAAGACTCGAGCGCCCGGACCTGGCTCCTCGCCATCGCCCGCCGCGCCGCGGTCGACGCCCTCCGCCGGCGGGGCCGACGGGCCCGCCTCCATGGCCGCCTGGCCGGGATCCCGACCCTCCTCGAGGCCCCCGACCCGTCGTCGGCGCACGCCATCGCCGCACTCGTCGGCGAGCTCGAGGCCAGCCGCCGGGAGGCCTTCGTGCTGACCCAGCTGCTCGGCTGCTCCTACGAGGAAGCGGGGGTGGTCTGCGGGGTGCCGGCCGGAACGATCCGGTCGCGGGTCGCCCGCGCGCGCGGCGAGCTCATCGAGCGACTCCGCGACGCGGCCGCTAGCTGATGCGCACCCGCCACGCGGTCCTCGCCTTGCTCCTCGGCGTCGGCACGGTGCTCCTCGCGGCGGAGCCCGCCGGTGCGCATGGCGTGTCGGGAATCCAGCCGAGCAACTTCACGACGGTGATCACAAGCATCTCCCCCGCGGTGCGCGGGTTGCAGATGCGGGTCGACGACCTCGGCAACAAGCTTGAGCTGGACAACAACACCGGCACCACCATCACCGTCCTCGGCTACCAGGGTGAGCCCTACCTGCGGGTCGGTCCGAGCGGCGTGTACGAGAACCTCCGCTCGCCGGCCGTGTACCTGAACCGCACCCGAACCGGCAACGTGCCCGTGCCCCGTTCGGCGAATCCGGCCCTGGCGCCCGAGTGGCGGCGGGTGGAGGGCGGCACCCGGGCCCGTTGGCACGACCACCGCGCGCACTGGCTGGCACCGACCTACCCGCCGGAGGTGCAAGCCCATCCGGGCTCCCCCCACCTGGTGCAGCGCTGGACATTGGGGCTAGTGCGCGACGGGACCCCCATCACCGTGCGCGGCGTCGTGGAGTGGATCCCCGGCCCGTCGCCGTGGCCCTGGCTTGCGACCACCGTCGTGCTCGGCGCCCTGATCCTGGCCCTCGCCTTCACCCGCCTGGCCCGGCCCGCCATCGCGGTGGCCCTCGTCGCGATGATCGTCGGGGAGACTGCGTACGTGGTCGGCATCTGGGGCGGGACCACCATCGCGGGCGCCACGAAGCTCGCCGCGGTCGCCTACGCGCTGGGGGGCATGGCGGTCGGCGCGCTCGCGCTGGTCTGGGTCGTGCGGCGCGGGGTCTCGGCCGCGGCGCCCCTGCTCCTCCTCGGCGGGCTGTTCCTCGCCCTCGCCGGCGGGCTCGCCAACGTCACGACGCTGTTCCGGTCCCAGCTGCCGACGAGCCTGCCCCACTGGTGGGAGCGCTTCGAGGTGGCGATGGTGCTGGGCGTCGGGACCGGCGTCGCCGCGGTCGGCGCGCTCCGCCTGCGAGCGACACCGAAACGCAGCCGCCGTCCGGTCCCCGAGCGTCGCCCGGTGCCAGCCGCCACCGGCGCCGGGACCAGCCCCGGGAGCGGCTGAGGCTCAGTGCTCGGGCGTGTCGCACTCGTGACACTCGAGTTCGAGCGTGGCGTGCGCGATGCCGTACCGCTCCATGAGCATGGTCTTGAGCTCCTCGCCCCGGACCTGGGCGTCGTGCAGTGACGGCGCCCCCTCGAGCACGACGTGCGCCGACAGTGCCGGCAGGTCGGAGGCGACCTCCCAGACGTGGAGGTGATGCACCGCCACCACACCGGGCTCGGTCGAGAGGGTCCGCTCGACGTCGCCGACCTCGACGTCGCGCGGCGCGGCTTCCAGCAACACGTTGGTGGTGTCGCGCAGCAGCCCCCACGCCGACCAGGCGATGAGGACACCAATCGCGAGCGACGCCGCCGGGTCGAGCCAGACCGCGCCAAAGACAAGGATCCCGACCCCGGCCAGCACTGCCGCGGTCGAGGTCGCCACGTCGGCGACGACGTGGACGAAGACCGCGCGCACGTTTAGGTTCCGCTCCCCCAGTCGGGCCAGGAGGACCGCGACCCCTCCGTTCAGCACCAGCCCCAGCGCGGCGACGACCAGCAGACCCGCCCCGTCGACGTGGTGCTGGCTCCCGAGGCGGCCGACCGCCTCGACGGCGATCCACACCGCGGCGCCCAGCACCAATACCGCGTTGGCCTGTGCACCGAGGGCCTCGGCCCGCCGGAAGCCGAAGGTGCGCCGCCCCGAAGCGGGCCGACTCATGAGCACCTGCGCGACGAGCGCCACGCCGAGACCGATCACGTCGGTGGCGAGGTGGGTGGCGTCGGCGAGGAGCGCCAGCGACGAGAAGACCAGACCGCCGACGATCTCGACCACGAGGAACACCGCGTTGACGCCCAACGCGATCCACAACACCCGACGGGTTCGGGGCTCGCTCGCCTCGGTCACCTCCCCATCTTGGCGGCCGGGGGCGGCCCGTGGGACCTCCGGCGCGGCGCCGCCACGACCCCGCCCGGTAGGGTGCCGCCTCGTGCGGCTCGCGGAGGAGATCGCGCTCGTGACGGGCTCCACCGCCGGGATCGGCAAGGCCATCGCGCTCGAGTTCGGTGCGCAGGGGGCTCGGGTCTGCGTCCACGGCCGGGACGCCGAACGTGGCGCGGCGGTCGTTCGACAGATCGTCGCCGGCGGCGGCGAGGCCGAGTTCCTCGCCGCCGATCTCGGCGCCGAGGACTCCTGCCAGGAGCTCGTGCACGCGGCGACTCGCCGGTGGGGTGGGCTGACCGTCCTGGTCAACAACGCGGTCGCGAGTCCCGACGGGCACGACGCGACCATCGGGGAGATGGACACCCCCTACTGGGAGCACGCGCTGCGGGTGAACGTCACCGCCCCCATGTGGCTCGCCCGCGCCGCGATCCCCGCCTTCGTCGACGCCGGGCACGGCTCGATCGTGAACGTGTCGTCTCGACAGGCCGAGCGGCCGAGCGGGGGCCTCGCGGCCTACGCGACGAGCAAAGGCGCCCTGAACGCGCTGACGCGAGTCTTAGCGGTCGAGTACGCCCCGACCGGGATCCGCTGCAACACGATCAGCCCGGGGTACGTCGTCAACGAGCGTCGCGACACGAACCTCGCCCCGGAGCGGCGGACCCGCCTCGAGGCGATGCACCTCACTCGCCTCGGCGAGGCCCGAGACGTCGCGTTCGCCGCGGTGTACCTGGCCAGCCGCGAGTCGGAGCTCCTCACCGGCGCCAACCTGCAACTCGACGGCGGGAGCAGCATCGCCCGCGCCGCCTCCTTCGGATGATCTCCGACGCCGACCTCGAGCGCGGGTCGGCCTGGACGACCGGTGAGGATGAGCGCCACGACGCAACGACCGCGGACGGCTGGCGTCTCGCCCTGTACCGATACCGGGGCACCGGGCGTCCGGTCGTGTGCGGCCACGGGCTGGCCGGCAGCCGTTGGATCTTCGATGTGCACGCCGAGTGCTCGATCGCCCGGGCGCTCGCCGCCCGCGGCCACGACGTGTGGCTCGTCGATCTGCGGGGACGGGGCGACAGCTGGCCCGCCGGCGGCCCCCGCGACGAGCTGCAGTGGTCTTTCGACGACTTCGTCGAGCGCGACCTGCCGGCGGTCTGCGCCCAGGTCCTCGAGGTCACCGGCGCCGACGATGTGGCGTGGATCGGCACCGAGATGAGCGGCCTGGCGGCCTACGCCGCGGTGATCAGCGCCACCGCGCCGCTCGCCCGGGTGGTCACGTTGGGCTCACCCGTGATCACGCCTCCCGACGCGCAGGTGCCGGGCGTGACGACCCCCTATCCCGAGCGGGACGGGACGCGCTACGGGTTCTCGATGGTCCGCGCGGTGGGAGCCCGCCTGGCGGCCGACCGCTCCGAGATGCTCGAGAGCAGCTTCCGGCCGATCGACACCGACTGGACGGTCACCGCCCGCTACTTCACCCACGGGGTGCCCGACGAGGCAACCGACCTGATCGATCAGTTCACCGACTGGGTCACCAACGCCACGATGCGCTCCGGCGACCATTCGGTGGTGTGGTCCGAACGTCTCGCTGAGTTCCGGGTCCCGGTCCTCGTCGCGGTCGGCGCCGCCGATCTGCAACGCCCCGCTCCTGCGGTGCGGGCGACCTTCGACGCGCTCGGGAGCCCCGACAAGCGGCTGCTCGTCGCGGGGACGGCAGCCGGCTGGCCCTGCGAGGTCGGCCACGACGACCTGCTCGCCGGCCTGGCCTCCCCGACCCATCTCTACCCGGTCCTCGACGCCTTCTTGCGGGAGCGCTGATGCACCCCCGGGTGTCGCTGAGTGCGATCTCCACCTACCGGTGGACCCTCGACGAAGACCTGGCCTTCTACGACGAGGCGGGGATCACCGCCATCGGCGCGTCGTTGGCCAAGCTCGAGGCGGCCGGTCTCGACGACGGCGCGCGTCGCCTGCGCGACGCCGGCCTGCGGGTCACCAATCTCATCGGGATCGGACCGTTCGTGCTCGAGTCACCCGCCCAGTGGCCGGGGCAGCGGGACCGGGTCCGTCGCGCGCTCGACGCCGCCGAGGCGGTGAGCGCCGAGTGCCTGATCCTCACTACCGGGCCCGCGGGTCAGCTCCCCTGGGACGACGCGGCCGACGCGCTCCGCGACGCGCTCGACCCGGTCCTCGCCGACGCACACGCCCGAGGCGTCCCGGTCGGGCTCGAGCACACCAACTCGCTGCGGGTCGACGTCGGGTTCGTCCACACGCTGCGCGACGTCATCGACCTCGCCCGCCGGCTCGGGACCGGCGTGTGCGTTGAGCTGAACGCCTGCTGGGCCGAGCGGGGCCTCGCCGCCACCCTCGCCGACGGGATCGACACGTTCCGGCTCGTCCAAGTGAGCGACTACGCGATCGGGACCCTCTCGACCCCGAACCGGCTCGTTCCCGGCGACGGAGACATCCCCCTCGACCGGATCCTCGCCCAGGTCCTCGCGGCCGGCTACGACGGCGTCTTCGACCTCGAGCTCATCGGGCCCCGCATCGACGAGGAGGGCTACGGCCCGGCCGCCCAGCGCGCCCTCGAGCGCCTCGACACCATGCTCGGAACGCTCGGCGCCTGACCCGGGCGCCTGACCCGGGCGCCGAACCCCGGTGGTCTGCCCGGGGCGGCGGGGCTCAGCCGGGCGGGCCCCATGGGGGGCGGGGCGGCGCCTCGAGCACCGGCACGGCGGCGCCCTGGACTTCGGCGACAAGGTCGAAGAACCAGGCCGGCCACGTCGCGACCCGGCCGTCGGCGTCGACGAGCAGCTGCACGATCCAGGCCCGGGCGAGCGGACGCGCCGCGTCTGCCTCCACGAGTCGCTGTTCGAGGACGACCGCCTTGCTGCGGCGTTGCGCGACCCGCAGGGCACCCACGTAGCGCTCGTGCATCCAGCCTTCGCTTTCGTAGAGCACGTGGAGCTCTCGAACGACCACCGCGAGCCGTTCGGCCCGGATGTGCTTCGGCCAACGTGGGGCGAGGTTCGACGCGACGTAGGCGATCCGCAGCTCGTTGAACATGCGGGCCGCCGCGGTGTTGTTCAGATGGTCCTGGTAGGCGTCCCGGTCCGCGTCGATCGCGTCGACGTCGAACACCGCCACGAACCCGTCGGCGCGGAGCGCGTCGACACCGGGCGACGGGGTCGGTTCGCCTTGACGGACCCCGACAACTGGCCACGGGTTTCGCCAGTCGGCACCCTGTCCTCGTGCCGGGGCCGCCACCGCTAGGACCACATGAAAGTCCCGCCGTCGACCATGAAGGTCTGACCGGTCAGGAAGCGACAGGCGTCGGAGCACAAGAACAGCGCGACCGGCCCGATGTCGAGCTCGGGGTCGCCGTTGCGGCCCATCGGGCAGTTACGCATGAACTCGTCGTAGTGCTCCGACCCGACCGCGCGCGGCGGCGCGGCAGCCGGTGCGATGGCGTTGACGACGATCCCGTCGGCGGCCCACTCACGCGCCGCGGTGCGGGTCAGCGCCCGGATTGCCTCCTTCGAGGCGTTGTACGCGGCGAAGCCCTCCCCGCCCACCCGTCCCATCGACGACGCGAAGTTCACGATCCGACCCCAGCCCGCCGCTCGCATATGGGGGTGGACCGCCTGCATGGCCCGCAGGGTGCCGAGCACCCCGGAGCGATAGAAGACGTCGAAATCGTCGGCCTGCACCTCGGCCACCGGCGCGTTGGCGCGGAAAGTCTGCGCGTTGTTGATGATGGCGTCGACCCGCCCGAGCTCGGCGACGGTCCGGGCGACCATCGCGTCGACGGACGCCGGGTCGCGGATGTCGACCTCGACCTCGAGGTGCGCGGCACCGAGGGAGGCGAGCTCCTCGCAGGTGCGGTGCGCCTTGTCGGGCTGGTAGTCGGCCACGACGACCGCCGCCCCGGCCTTGGCCAGGTGGTGCGCCATCCCGCGCCCGACGCCTTGGCCGGATCCGGTCACGATGACGACGCGGCCCTCCACGCGGTGCATGGCACGGGTCTCGTCGCTGGTGATCTCGGGGTGCAGCACGGTCGCTGAGGCTACGCGCCGGGCGGCCCGGCGCCGATCAGCTCCACCAGGACACCGTCGGGATCACGGACCGTCGCCATCGGGACCGCTCCGGACGGCCCCGGCTGCTCGACGCGCCGCGCCCGGCCCCCGAGGTCGAGCTCGCGGAGCCGGGCCAGGGTGGCGTCGACGTCGACGAAGAACGACACCAAGAAGAAGCCCGCGGTGGGCGCGCCCGGGAGGGCGGCGTCTTCGACGCCGCCGTCGAACACGACGAGCTCGACGATGCCGGCGTCGGTGGAGGCAGGGTCGCCGAGGAACACCGAGCGCAGCGTGTGGGAGTGGGCGCCGAACAGCGCCGGCCAGTCGCCGTCGAAGCGATGGTCCATCAACACGGCGAGGCCGATGCCGTCGCGGTAGAAGCGCAGGCTCGCGTCGAGGTCACGGACGCACAGCGCGGCGTGGTGCAGCGTCCGAGGCACCCAGCCGACGCTAATGGCCGCCGATCGCCCCGACGGGACCCCCGATTTCACCCTGCGTGGTGGTCCGGGCGGGGCGCCGAGCCCCCGAGGTTCG
Organism: Actinomycetota bacterium; assembly: GCA_003140175.1. Classification (GTDB taxonomy): domain Bacteria; phylum Actinomycetota; class Acidimicrobiia; order IMCC26256; family PALSA-555; genus PALSA-555. Next base: position 84,251 of record PLJD01000052.1, on the reverse strand, counting down.
CTGCTCCCATCGCCCGGCTCGGGGCGGGGCCAGGCCCGTCTACCCTCCTGCGCCGTGTGGTTCGGTCTGTTCCTGCCCCAGATCGCGATGTCCTTCGATGTCATCCTCGAGCGGGCAACCGCGGCGGAGGCGGCCGGGTTCGACTCGGTCTGGTTCATGGATCACCTGGCCGCCCCGGGGGCGCTGGAGCGGGACACGTTGGAGGGCTGGACGCTCGCGGCGGCGGTCGCGGCTCGGACGAGCCGGATCCGGGTCGGGCACCTCGTGACCTGCGACCCGTTCCGGCATCCGGCGGTGCTCGCCAAGATGGCCGCGACCCTCGACGTGGTGAGTGGCGGGCGGCTCGAGCTGGGCCTCGGGTGGGGCTCGGTCGAGGAGGAACTGACTCGTTTCGGGGTCACCGCCGGGCCGCCCTCGCGACGGGCCGCCCGGCTCCGCGAGACCCTCGAGGTCCTCGACCTCATGTTCTCCGGCGAGCCCTTCGACTACGAGGGGGAGCACGTGCGCCTCGCGGGGGCGATTGGGCGTCCGGTGCCGGTGCAGGGTCACGTCCCGGTCCATCTCGGCGGCGCCGGACCGCGCCTCACGATGCCGCTGGTCCGTGAGCATGCGGACTGGTGGAACTGCCCTTCCTATGGGGTGGAGCGCCTCGCTGCGCTGCGCCCCCTGGCGGGCGATGCCCGGGTGTCGGTGCAGCACCCGATCGGGTTGGTGGCGAGCGAGGCGGACCGGGACGCGGTCGACGCCCAGACCCGCCGTCGTTTCGGCTCGTGGGGCGGCACGCTCGTGGGCACCGCGTCGGAGCTCGCCGACGCGCTCGGCGCCGAGGCCGCCCAGGGGGTGGAGGGCTTCGTGCTCCAGCTCTCGGACTTCGGGACGCCGGCAACGATCGAGCGGTTTATGCAGACGGTGGCCCCCGGTGTCCGCGCCGCCGGCGGGGCCTGAGAACCTCGGCCCGGGCTACGGCGTCGAGCGGAGCCTGCGCCGGGTCAGCAGGCCCCACGTGCCGACCACCGCCTGGAATGGGTCGAGGGTGGCGAGCGCGGCGCGCCACCGGTGAGGCGGGTGCGCCAACGTCAGGCCCGCTTCGTCGAGCACCTCGCGGTGCTGGCGCCGCTCGAGCGCCAGGCCAGCCAGCGACACCGGCGCGACGAGGAGCAGGTAGCCGCCGACCAGGCTGACCTGACCGAACCCCGCGAGGACCAGGGCCTGCACCCAGGCGAGGCTGCACAGCACGTCGAACGCGGGGCGCGCCCGGTCGATGCGGGCCATGACGCGACTGGCGCGCCGCGCGAGGCGAGTGGTGCCGCCCGATTCTCGAGCCGCGGCGCGCACGCGATGCCGGGCGCCGGCCCGTTCGCGTCCCGGCGTCGCGCTCGTGACCGCGGTGGCGGTGAAGGCCAACGCCTGCGGCTCGGAGGTGATCGTCCAGCCTCGCTCGAGGCAGCGCCACGTCACGACCACGTCGCGGGCCTCGATGGTGGGCCACCCGTTGACGGCCCGCAGGGCGTCGGTTCGGAACAGGGTGCAGGAGCCGTCGGCGACGAGCGGCCCGGTGAGCAGCGCCTCGGCACGCTGGTGCGCGTCGAGCTCGAACGTCCAGGCGCGGGCGAGCGCCTCCGCGCTGGTGGTTCGGCGCTGGTTGCGGATCAGCAGATGCCCGGCGACGCCGACGGTGGCGGGGGGGCAGGACTCGAGGCGGGCGACGAGGAGGCGCAGCGCGGAGGGATGGAGGCAGGTCCCGGGGGCGAGGGTCAAGACGAGCGGCGTCGCGACCCGGAGGAGGGCGGCGTTGCGCCAGTCGGCGGCGTGGCCCGGCATCGACGGGATCGTGTCGAGGGCGAGTCGCAGGTCCCGGGCCGCGACGGCAGCGGCTCGGGCCGACCCCGGGTCGGTGTCCGCGCGGGCTACGACGCGGACCACCCCGTCGTGGTCCTGGGCGGCGACGGCGACGAGCATGGCGACGGTCGTGGCGGGGTCGGCGGCGGGCACCACGACGGTGACGGGGGTGTTCGGACGCACGTGCGCCACCGCCGGCGGGTCGGCGAGGAGCAGCGCGAGGGTGCGCAGGGCGGCCAGCCCGCCGGGCACGCCAACCACCAGGGCGAGGAGCACCAGGGCATAGGGCCAGGTGACGAGCCCGGCCAGGCTGCGGGCGCCGAGCGCGCCGACGCCGACGCACCCGACGGCCCAGCACACGGCGCCGCCCTCGACGATGGCCTGGCGCGACTGGAGGCTGAGCGACCCGTCCCCGGTGGGGAGCCCGACAAAATCGGTGACGGGCCGCAGCGGGGGGAGCGGGGCCGCGGCCCGCAGCCGCAGCTCGGCCGGGGCGCCGGCCGGGCCGGCGTCGGGCGCGGGAGCGGTGTCGGAGCGACCCATCATCGATGGGGTATCGGCAGCAGGCGGCGACGGGTTCAGCGCCGCGTACGATCCGCCCTCGTGGCCAGCGTCTTCACCCGCATCATGGACGGCGAGCTCCCCGGCACCTTCGTGTGGCGCGACGAGCGCTGCGCCGGCTTCTTGTCCATCAACCCGGTGCAGGCCGGCCATGTGCTCCTGGTGCCCCGCGCCGAGGTGGACCATTGGGTCGATCTCGAACCCGAGCTGGCCCGGCACCTCATGACGGTGGCGCAGATCGTCGGCCGGGCCCAGCAGCACGCCTTCGCGCGTCCCCGGGTCGGGCTCCTGATCGCCGGCCTCGAGGTCCCCCACACCCACCTGCATCTCATCCCCATGTCAAGCGAGGCGGACCTACACCTCGCCAACGCGAAGGCCTCGGTGAGCCCCGAGGAGCTCGAACACAACGCGGCCGCGATCCGCGCCGCACTCGTGGCGCAGGGCGCCGACGGCGTCAGCGGCGGGTAGCGAAGCGGCGAAGAGCCACGCTCAGCGGCGCGCCCCCGGTACGGTCCTGGGCGTGGCCCGACGAGCGCGCCTGGTCAGCGAGGACCGCGCGTACGAGGTCCGCACCGTCGACGACGCCCGCCGCGTCGCCGACGACCAGGTCGGGAGCTGGGGGCTGCGCGGCGCGACCGGGTTCGGCCTGCCCGAGGTCGACGACCGCTACCACGTGTGGCGGGTGCCGGTACTGGCGGCGACGGGCGCGGCGCGAGTGGGAGAGATCGTGATCGACGCCCGGGCCGGCACGGTGGACGCGCGACGAAGCACCGACGTCGAGACCGTTCGGGCGCGCTTGGCGAGCCCCGACACCTCCGGCGCGCCAAGTCACCGCGGCCCGGTCATCGCACGCTCGACGCTCTCGAACACGGTGTTGGCCGGCGATTCCGAACTGACCTTGCGGGATCTTCCTGACGGCTCGGTGGACCTGGTGTTCACGTCGCCGCCGTACTTCAACGCCCGCCCCGACTCAGGCGACTTCGTCGACTACCGCGCCTATCTCGACAAGATGCGCCGGGTTTTTCGGCAGTGCACACGCGTGCTGGCCGAAGGACGCTTCTTGATCGTGAATACCGCACCCGTGCTGCTGCGGCGCTCGAGTCGCTCCCAGTCGTCGCGGCGCCTCGCGGTGCCCTTCGACCTCCACGCCATCCTCGTCGAGGAGGGTCTCGACTTCGTCGACGACATCGTCTGGGAGAAGCCCGAAGGGGCGGGCTGGGCAACGGGCCGAGGTCGGCGTTTCGCGGCCGACCGTTCCCCGCTGCAGTACAAGGCGGTGCCGGTCACCGAGTACGTGTTGGTCTACCGGAATCACACCGATCGGCTCATCGACTGGAACATCCGCTCCCACCACGACCCCGACGCGGTCGCCCGGTCGCGGATCAGCGGCGAGTACGAGCGGACGAACGTGTGGCGGCTCGCGCCGGCGAGTCGCCGTGACCATCCGGCGGTGTTCCCCGCGTCGCTCGCCGAGCGGGTCATCCGCTACTGGTCCTTCGAAGGCGACGTGGTCCTCGACCCGTTCGCCGGGATCGGCACGGTCGGGATGGCCGCCGCCCGCCTCGGCCGCCGCTTCGTGCTCTCCGAAGTCGAAGAGCGCTACCTGGCGGTGATCCGCCGCGAGCTGGCGGCCTGGCTCACGTCGTAGCCACCGCGTCCTCGAAGAGGTGCTCGCCGCGTCGGAGCCGAGCGGCGATGGTGATCGTCGTCGGCAGCTCGCGGCGGGTCGGCGCGTGCGCGGTGAGGAAGCGGGCGACCCCGGTGAGGATCAGCCTCGACTCGTCGGAGTCTTCGGGCCACGACCAGGCTTGACGAATGCCGGCTTCGAAGTGCTGGTAGGTGTGGAAGCCGACGTCTTCGCGGAGCAGGAGCCGTCCGAGCTCGGCCACCAGCTCGGCGCGGGACCCGCCACCGCGCAGGTATCCGTATGCCTCGTTGCCGGCGACGTCCACGTCGCCCTGGACGTCGAAGCAGGCCGCGAGCGTTTCGAGTGAGCCGTGCTCGGCGCTCGGGAGGCGAGCGGGCGGCACGTTGAGGAACCGGTCGAGGTAGACGCGCAGCGCGCCGTGGAGCGCGCCGCGCAACAGCTCGGGGGTGGGGGCGCGCCGCAAGGCTTGGTGGAGCGCATTGGCCGCGGTGAACGTGTGGTGGACCGTGTCCCAGTCGCCGAAGTCATTCTGGACGTGGAAGTGCACGACCCGCAGCGCGGCGGCGTAGGCGACGGCCCGCCCGACCTGCTCTTCGGATGCGCCCGCCTCCAGGGCACGGAGGAGCGCGTCGACGACCGTCGTCGGGTCCTCGGCGAGGACCTGGCGGGCGAGCCCGGCGACGTCGTCGAAGCTGCCGCGCGGGGACTGACCCGCGTCGAGCGCGGCGGGAAGGTCGTCGCCGGCCCGTTCGGCCAGCACCGCGAGGTCGTCGGGGTGTCGCCACTCGCTGCCCTCCTCGCTGCGACTGGCGGTGGCGGCCTGGCCGACCACCGCGGGCAGGACCAGCGGGCGGCTCTCGGGGACGAAGGCGAGCGACTCGATGGCCTTGTTCGTGAAGTCCAGGGTGTGACCGCCGTCGACAAAGACGTGGTCGGTCACCGCGGCGAACAGCATCGCTTCGACCTCGACCAGGGGCATCCCCTCGGCGAGGGCGGTGCTCAGCACCCGTTCGGCGGCGTCAGGAGATCGGGTGCCGACGAAGCGTCGATACCACTCCGCGAGCCGCGACGCCGCCAGCGAGTCGGTCGCCAGGGGCGGCACCTCGAAGCGGGGCGCGTGGCCGCGGGTGTCGCTCGAGAGGAAGCTGAGCGCGTGCACGAGCGCCACCGCTCGATCCGAGGGGGTGAGGTAGTCCAACACGTTGGCCATCGCCACCAGGGTGGTGAGCCCCGCGCCCCAGCCGGCAGCTCGGTTGCGGGCCCCGAACTCGAGGCCGGTGCGGACCAGCGCGGCGGGCTCGACACCGGCGTCGAGGAGGCCGAGGACGGACTTGGCGATCACGAGCGACAGACCGTCCTCGAGGCCCTCGCGCAGGCGGCTTTGCAGGTGGCTGACCGTGTCGTGGGTCTCGCGGGGGGAGACCCACACCTCGTCGCCGGTCACCTCGACGTCGAACGCCCGGGTGTCGTCCGCCCACCGGTCGAGGGTGCAGCCCGATTCGAGGTCGAACCGGGCGTGGTGCCAGTGACAGGTCAGCAGCCCCGCTTCGCAGCTGCCCCGGTGGAGCGGGAAGCCCATGTGCGGACAGCGGTCCTCGAGGGCGTAGGCCCGTCCCTCGTGCCAGACGACCAGCACCGGCAAGGACTCGAGCTTGGTGAGCAGGCGCCCCTGCTCGCGCAGCTGGGCGGCCGAACCGGCAAGAACCCGAGCACCATTTTCAGAAGTCATCGCTTGCCATACTCTCTCCCGCGCCGCCATTCGTCAAGAGAGCACTTATGAAAATCGGGTAGGGTCGGGTGGTGCCGACCGGACTCACCGACGCCAAGCGTCGGGTCCTGGAGCGCTTGAAGCGGGTCGACGGCGCCACCGCCAGCGAGCTGGCCGCCCAGCTCGGCGTGACCGAGACCGGGGTTCGCCAGCACCTCGACGCACTCGAGCAGCACGGTCTCGTGCAGCGAAGCGCCCGGCCGGCCGAGGGCCGGGGTCGTCCCCCGGTCACGTGGTCGCTGACCTCCCTCGCGACCGGCCTGTTCCCCGACCGCCACGGCGACTTGACCCTCGAGCTGCTGGACGCCATCCGCGCCGCGGTCGGCGACGCCGGCCTCGACCAGGTCATCGACGCTCGCGCCGGGCGCCAGCTGCGCGCCTATCAGGCGGCCATGCCGGCGGGGCCCGACGTGAGCCTGCGCCGCCGCGTCGGGGCGCTGGCCCGCCAGCGCAGCGCCGAGGGCTACATGGCCGAGGCGCGTCCCGACGGCGACGACCTGCTCCTTGTCGAGCATCACTGCCCGGTGTGCAGCGCCGCGACGGCGTGCGCGGGACTGTGCCGAGGCGAGCTCGAGCTCTTTCGCAGCGTCCTCGGCGACGACGTGGTGGTGGAGCGCACCCAGCACCTGATGGCCGGCGACCCCCGTTGCGTGTACCGGGTTCGCACGCGCCGCTGATCCCATAGTGTTCGGGGCCATGTCCTCGGCCCTGTCCCCGCTTGACGACTACCCGGTCCATCAGGCGGCGGAGGTGATGCGGCACCCCGCGACGTCGGATCGAAACTTCTATGACCGCTACTACTTCATGCTGCACGGGTCGAGCGATGAGCTCATGCTCATCTTCGGGCTGGGCCAATACCCGAACCTGTCGGTGCAAGACGCCTTCGCGCTCGCGCGGCGAGGCACGCTGCACCGGGTGGTGCGGGCCTCCCGCACCCTGGGCGCCGACCGCATGGACTGCTCGGTTGGGCCGTTCCACCTCGAGGTGCTCGAGGGTCTCTCCCGGGTCCGCTTCGTCCTCGATCCGAACGAGCACCAGCTGGCGTTCGACCTGACCTGGACCGGGGCCATCCCCGCGCTCTTGGAGGAGCCCCAGTTCGTCCGGTCATTCGAACGGGTGACGTTCGACACCCAGCGTTTCGCCCAGACCGGCTCGTGGGCCGGCACGATCACGGTCGGCGACGACACCGTCGAGGTATCCGGGTCCCGCTGGCGAGGCGTCCGCGACCGGTCGTGGGGCGTGCGCCCGGTCGGGGAGCCCGAGCCGCCGGGGATCGCCGCGGGCCGACCCTCGCCGATGAGCATGTGGAACTACGCGCCGATGCAGTTCGACGACTACTCGATCCTCTATATCTGCTCCGAGGCTCCCGACGGGTCGCGCAGCCTCGTCGACGCGACGAAGGTCTGGAACGATCCCGAGCGTCCGGTTGAACATCTCGGGCGGCCTGAGCACGCTCACGAGTTCCGTTCCGGCAGCCGGATCGTGACCCGCTCGGTCCTCTCGTTTCCCGACGCGCCCGGCGGACGCCTCAACGTCGAGGTCACCCCGCTGCTCGAGTCCCACATCGGCGTGGGCACCGGGTACGGGATGGACCAGGACTGGCGCCACGGCATGTACCAGGGGGACCTGGTCGTGCAGGGCGTGGACCTCGACACCGTCGCCGATCGGGACCGGCTATTCGGCATTGTGGACTCGGCGGCCCGGTTCGAGACGAACGGCGGCGACGTGGGCTTCGGCCTCCACGAGTACCTCTTCGTCGGCCCGTTCCCGAAGTACGGGCTGACCGGCGTCTTCGACGGCGCTCCCTAACCTCTGGCGCCGCTCAGCCGTCGAGGGCGTCGAGGATCCGGCTCGGGGTCAAGGGCTGCTCGGTGACGGTCACGCCGCGGCGGGCGAGTGCATCCGCCACCGCGTTGAACACGCAGGGCGGCGAGCCGATCGCGCCACCCTCACCCATGCCCTTGTGACCCCCCGGGGTCGGCGACCGGGTCTCGATGTGGCCGAACTCGATGGTCGGCACTTCCGCCGCGGTCGGGAGGAGGTAGTCGAGGAAGGTGGTCGTGAGCGGGTTGCCGTCATCGTCGTAGACGAAGTGTTCGTACAGCACCCCGCCGATGCCTTGCACGACCCCTCCCGCGATCTGACCCTCGACGACCATCGGGTTGATCATCACGCCGCAGTCCTCGCTGACGACGTAGCGCAACACCTCCACGGTGCCGGTGTCGGGATCGACCTCGACCGTGCAGGCGTGACACGCGTTGGACCACGTGATCGGCGGGGCCTGGTAGCTGACCGTGGCCTCCAGGCCCGGCGCGATACCGGGCGGCAACTCGAGTGGGGCGTTCAGCGCGACCCGTGCGACGTCGGCGAGCGCGACGCCTCGAGTCGGCGTCCCGCGCACGGTGATGCGCCCGGCCTCCACGTCGAGGTCTTCGGGAGCCGCCTCGAGGAGGTGAGCGGCGATCTGACAGGCCTTGTCGCGCACGACCAGCGAGGCATCCCGGGCCGCGCCACCTGCCACCACGGCGGTGCGGCTGCCGCCGGTCCCGCCGCCGAACGGGGCACTCGCCGTGTCGCCCTGGACGACCACGACGTCGTCGAGCTCGACCCCGAGGTACTCCGCGACGACCTGCGCCATCGTCGTCTCGACGCTCTGGCCGTGCGACCCGGTGCCGAGATGGACCGTCACCGTCCCGCTGGGCAGGACCCGCACGGTCGCCGTCTCCACCCCGAGGTTCCCCGACGCCATGCTGGTCGGCTCGACGTAGAGACCGATCCCGATCCCGAGGAGGCGCCCGGCGTCGGCGGCCTGCTCGGCTCGGACCGCGTCGTAGCCGACGAGCTCCACTGCCTGCTCGAGCGTCTCGGACGGCGTGACGTGCTCGAGGACCATCCCGCCGGCGGTCGTGTAGGGCAGCTCGTCGGTCCGGAGGCAGTTCCGCCGGCGCAGCTCGAGGGGGTCCATGCCGATCGAACGGGCCGCGAGGTCCATCATCTCCTCGCGGGCCACGGTCTCGAGCATCCACGGTCCCCGGTACGCGCCCCGCCCGCAGGTGTTCGTCCACACCCCGGTGCTGCGGAACCCGAGCTTCGGGATGCGGTACGGGCCGGGGAACAGCATCGCCGCGAACGGGCCGATCCCGCCGGTTCCGCCGACCGGGTAGGCGCCGCAGTCCTCGGTGTGGTCGAGGTGCGCGGCGAGGAGGTGACCTTCCTCGTCGAGGGCGAGGCGGACCGTGACCCGGTCGGCCCGAGCGTGATTCGAGGCCAAGAGGTTCTCGCGGCGGTCCTCGATCCACTTGATGGCGCGGCCGAGGTGGTGGGCGGCGGCGATGACGGTCAGCTCGTCGCGGGGCGTGAAGTACTTCTGGCCAAATCCGCCGCCGACGTCGGCCATCTGGACGCGCACGAGCTGCTCGGGCACCCCGAGGAACCGGGCTGCGGTCTGGCGGACCTCGTGGGGATTCTGGGTGGAGATCCACACGCCGAGCTCGCCGGTGGCGGGCGTATAGCTGGCCACCACCCCGCGGGTCTCCATCGGGACGTTGGCGTGGCGGTGCTGGACGAGCGTCTCGGTGACGACGTGCGCGGCCGAGTCGAACGCGGCGTCGAGCTCAGGGTTCGGGGGCGACTCGACTCGCTGGGCGACGTTCGAGCCAAGCTCGGGATGTACGAGCTCGGTGGTCTCGTCCGCCGCGAGCTGCGCGTCGACGACGGCGGGGAGCGGCTCGTAATCGACCTCGACGAGCTCGCAGGCATCCTCGGCGACGTAGCGGCTCTCGGCGACGACCAGCGCGACGGGGTCGCCGACGAAGCGCACGTCGGTCTCGGCGAGGGGTCGCAGCGGCGCGCACGGTGAAAGAGGCGGGTCGCTCTGGAACATCGTGGGCTGCATCGAGCCGTGCCCGGAGTTCAGCTCCGCCGCGGTGAGCACGGCGATGACGCCAGGCATCGCCCGGGCGGCGTCGACGTCGAGTCGGGTGATTCGGCCCCGGGCCAGGTCGCTTCGCACGAAGGCGGCGTGGAGCATCCCGGGGAGGTCGATGTCGTCGACGTAGCTGCCGTGCCCGGTCAAGAGGCGAGGGTCCTCGCGGCGGCGGACCGCCTGGCCGACGAACCGTCCCGCGGCGGGGGCGCTCACTCGGCGTCGATCGTGTTCACGACGAGCTGGATCGTGCCGGCCAGGGGAGGGGGGAGCATCGCGGGGAACCTACTCCGCCGGTTACGGTCGCGCTCGACGTGAACTTCTTCTTCTTCCATCTGATGCCGTGGCCGTACCTGCCGCCACCTCGCGAGTTCCTCCGCGAGCACGAAGCGGCCTGGGTGACGCTCTCGAACGCGGAGTACGACCCGGTGCGCGGCGCGGCACTGTACGAGCGGTACATCAACGAGCTGGCCGGCGCCGAGGCACTCGGCTTCGACGGCATCGTCGTCAACGAGCACCACCAGAACGCGTACGGGATCATGCCGTCGCCGAACCTGATCGCCGCCGCGCTGAGCCAACGCACCGAGCGGATACGCATCTGCGTGCTCGGCAACGCGCTGCCCTTGTACAACCCGCCGGTACGGGTCGCCGAGGAGTTCGCGATGCTCGACGCGATGACCCACGGGCGCCTCATCGCGGGGCTCGTCGTTGGCGGCGGCCCGGAGTACTACTCGTACAACATCAACCCAACCGAAGCCCGGGGGCGGTTCCGGGAGGCGGTGGACCTGGTGGTGCGGGCGTGGACCGAGCCCGGACCGTTCTCGTTCGACGGCGAGTGGTACCACCTGCCGTACGTGAACCCGTGGCCCCGCCCGCTCCAGCAGCCGCACCCGCCGGTCTGGATCCCAGGGCTGGGCAGCCCGTCCACGATCGACTTCTGCGCCGAGCGAGGTTTCGGCTACATGGGCGTCGCCTACTACGCGCCGCCCGAGACGTTCGCCCGTCAGGCGTCGCGCTACTGGGAGGCCGTGGAACGGTCCGGTCGCCCGGCGGTCCCGGAGAACCTGGGCTGGCTGACGACCGTGTACGTCGGCGACACCGACGAGGAGGCGCGCGCCGAGGCCTTGCCGCACCTCGCCTACTTCGCAGGCAACTTGGCCGCCGGGTTCGTCGGCCAGGGCAAGGTGTGGATGCCACCCGGGTATATCGACGCGGAGGCGCTCGTGCAGTTCCTCGACGATCTGCGTGCCTCGGCGGACCGCCGCCGCGATGGGCCCGCGGCGCTGTTCCAGGCCTACCCGATGGTCGGCAGCGTCGAGACGGTCCGCGAGCGACTCCTCGAGTTCGTGCTGCGCCACCGGATCGGGACGGTGCTGGCCCTGTTGTCGTTCGGGTCGCTGCCCGCCGACCTCGCCCAGCGCAGTGCCGAGCGATACGCCCGGGAGGTCGTGCCCTGGGTGCGCGAACGGGCGGCGGCGGCCTTCGCGGCGAGCGCCACCCCGTCGGTTGAGCTCCCGTGAGCGTCGAGGTCGTCGATGGCCGGCAGGTGACCGTGACGCGCGCCGGGACCGGGCCGCCGCTGCTGTACCTGCATGGCCTCGCCGACGTGCACAGCGCCCTCCCCCCGGAGCCGCCGACCCCGTTGCTCGACGGGTTAGCGACCGGCGCCGAGGTGGTCGCCCCCGCGCTCCCCGGCTACGCGGGCTCGGACCCCCTCGCACCCCGATCCGACGTCGAGGACTGCACCTTCCACCTCGCCGACCTGCTCGGCGCGCTCCGCCTTGACCGGGTCGACGTCGTCGGCGCGTCGCTCGGCGGCTGGCTGGCCGCCGAGCTCGCGCTGCGCCACCCAACCCGGATCCGCCGACTCGTCCTCGTCGCGCCCCTCGGCCTCGACGTCCCCGACGCGCGGGGCGAGCTGTTCTTCGGGGCCGCCGCGCCTCGCGGCGTGGGGGGTCTCGGCGAGGTGCGGGGCGTGCTGTTCGCCGACCCGGACGGAGCCGTCGCGCTCGAGACGCTGCCCGACGACCTGCCCCACGACCGGGCGCTGCGCTGGTTCGGCGGCCTCGCCGGGGCCGCCGCGCTCGGCTGGACCGCGCCGCAGCTGTGCAACCCGAAGCTGGGCGGGCGGCTGGCTCGCATCGGCGCGCCGACACTGCTGGTGTGGGGCGGGCGGGACCGGGTCGTCCCCGTCGCCCAGGCCGAGACCTGGCGGACCGGCCTGCCCGAAGCTCGCCTCGAGGTCGTCGACGGCGCCGGCCACGCGCTCGGTCTCGAGGACCCGGCGCGGGTGGGGGCGATGGTGCAGGCGTTCCTCCACTGAGTCCCATGACCACCATCGACGCCGACGGCCACGTCCTCGAACCCCGCGTCGCGTGGGCGGGGCTGCCCGAGGAGATCCGGCCCCGCATCGAGACCGACGCCGCGGGGCTCGATCAGCGGATGCCCAACGCCAGGACCGCGCCGATCGTGGCAGTGCCGAAGGTCAGCCAGGCCGCGCTGTCGCCGATGCCACCGCGGTGGAGTTGCTGCAGTCGACGAAGGGGCACCGGCGGGGCGGCCCCGACCGGGCGGCGGCGATCGCGGCTCGAGTCGAAGGGCCGGTACCGCGCGAGTCCCCACCCCGCCGCGGTGGCGGCGACACCGAGCAGGGCAGGGACGACACCGAGGTCCACCTCACGGCTGGTCGGACTGGCGGGGCGGGGAACGCCGAGCACCGTGCCCGCGTAGACGGGTCGGTCCTCGAACCGGGTGGCGGCGCTCAGGCTGTGGGCACCGAGGCCGGGAACAACCCCGAGCACGAACGCGCCCCCGATCAGGCCCGCGGCGGCGAGCAACGGCCAGGACCACCGGCCCGTCGCGGCCGGCTCGGCCGCCGGCGCGGTGCCGCCGCCGGCGCGGCGGCCGATCAGCAGGTGCAGCACGGCGCCCGCGGTGAGGGCGGACACCACGAGCACCAGGCCGCCCAGCAGCACTCGGCCCCATCCGGATGCGCCGTCCTCGAGCAGCCCTTTCGCCAAGTAGGTCCCGCCGGGCGGGAGGCCCGCCAGGCCCGCGGCGGCGAGGACCACCAGGGCCGCGCCGACCCGGCCGCCGTGCCAACCGGGGCTGGAGCCCGGCTCGCGCCCTCGGGTCCGCCTCGGCGCTCGGACCAGCGAGAACAGCGCGGCTTTCGTGGCTCCGTCCGCGCACGCGTAGATCCCGAATCCGGCCAGGCCGATCGGGTTGAGCAGGCCGATCGCGATCAGGGCCAAACCGGAGTGGCTGATCGAGACGAACGCCAGGCGGCGGGTGGCGAGCGGCTGCACGAGGCAGAGCAGCGCCCCGAGGATGGCGGTGGCGACGCCGGCGCCGATCAGGACCGACTGCACGAGCGCGAGGTGCGCGTGAAGCGGGCCGGAGAAGACCGTCCAGTAGACGCGCGCGATGGCGTAGAGGCCGAGCGTGTCGAGCAGGCCGACCATCAGCATCGCGACCGGTGCGGGCGCGGCGGTCGCGGCGTCGACGAGCCAGAAATGGAACGGGACGATCGCGGCTTTGACGAGGAACCCCACCACGATCAGCGCGAACGCGGTGACGACGAGTTGGTCGGCGGGATGCGCGGCGAGTCGTTGTCCCATGACCGCCAGGTTGAGGGCCCCCGTGCGGGCGTAGAGCAGGGCGATCCCGATCAGGACGAAGAACGCACCGATGCTGTTGACGATCGCGAAGTGCAGCGCTCCTCGCAGCGACCGGACGTCGCTGGTGTTCACCGCGATGAGCGCGATCGTGCAGACGCTCATCAGCTCGAAGAACACGAAGAGGTTGAACAGGTCGCCGGTGAGGCAGAACCCCACCGCGGCCGCCAGCAGGACGAGGAGCAGGGCGTGCGCGAGGGCGCCGAACTGCTCGACCCGAGTGGCGACGAGCACCACCGCGCTCACGAGCAGGCCGGCGAAGCACGCGCCCAGCACGCCGAAGGGGTCGACGGTGAACGAGACCCCCAGCGCGACGCCGTGGCGGGGGGTCCAGCCGCCGAACCAGTAGACGTGGAGACCGCCGTGGACCTCGACCAGCAGCGTCGCCGCGAGGCCGACGACCGCCGCGCTCGTAGCGAGCGTGAGCATCCACGTGGCGCGCCGCGACAGGTGGCGGCGCAGCACCACGACGGCCACCGCCACCAGGAGCGGCACCACGACCGGGAGGGGAACCAGCGTGTTCAGCTGCCTAGCCCTGCTCGTCGAGATCGTCGACCTGGTCGGGGTCGAGCGAGCCGGTCCGCTTGTGCCACTGGACGACCAGGGCGAGGAGAAGCGCGGTCACGGTCGTTCCGACGACGACGTCGGTGAGGCACAGGGCTTGGACCACCGGGTCGACGGCGATGGTCCCGACGCGGACGCCGCTGAACACGGGTGCGACCGCGCCGGAGCGGTACCCGACGGCGACGAGCAGCACGTACGTCGAGGCCTGGACGACCGAGACGCAGATCACCTGGTGCACGAGGTTCCGGCTGTTGACGATCCCCCACAGCCCGACGAGCAGGAGCCACGCCGCGACCCCGTAGGCGAGGATGCTCATGGCTGCCGGCGATGGGGATCGACCGGCGCGGGCGGGCGGACGTGGCGGCGCAGGATCAAGGTCTGGTGCAAGAAGGCGCTGAGCAGCAGGACGAACCCGGCGGCGATCTCCGCGCCGACCACGACGTTGAGGATCGGGACGATGCCCGCCGAGTTGAGGTGCCCGAGCTTGCCCAGCGGAGCCCAGTTGGCGAGGAACGAGCCGCTCAGCGCCAGGCCGGCGATGCCGAGCGCCACGTAGGCGGCCGCGCCGCCGGCCTCGAGCCCCTCGATCGCTCGGTCTGGATAGAGACCGTGGAGGTGCTGGTACTCCCCGGCCAAGTAGACGAGCAGGACCGCGGTGGCGAGCACCACGCCACCCTGGAACCCTCCGCCGGGCGTGAGGTGCCCGTGCGCGATGACGTAGATCGCGAAGAGGACGGTTGGACCCACCAGCGCGAGACCCAAGACCCGGACCGCGTCGCTCGTCGGCGGCACCCACCGACCGGTCGCCGCGTCCTCGACGTGACCCGGTGACTCGTCGGCTTGGGTGCCGAGGAGCAGCACGACGCCGGCGACCGCGGCGAAGAAGATGAACTCCTCTCCCATCGTGTCGACGCCTCGATAGTCGAAGTTCACCGCAGTGACCACGTCGGTGATGTGACGCTCGGGCACCGACACCGCGTTCAGCACCCGCCCGTACTGGGCCGTGCTGTGGCCGAACCGGGGCAGGCCGACCAGGCCGGCGACGACGACGATCCCCAGGACCGGGGCCGAGGCCAGAAAGAGCAGGCGGCGCGTGCGCGGCGTCATCGCACCCCCCCGCGCAGCTTGGCCAGCGCGAGCAGGATCATGAGCGGCAATGCGACCGCCCCCACCACGATCTCGGAGAGCGCAACGTCGGGCGCCTGCACGGCGAAGAACACGATGCCGAGCAGGATCCCGAACAGGCTCACGGTCAGCGCCTGACGAAGTGGATCCTGGATGACAACAACGAGCGACCCCACTACGCCCACGAGGACCAGCGCCAGCCCGACGAAGACGTTCACGGTGTCTGCCCCGCATCGGGCTGGGTCGGCTCGAGGTGGTCGCGTTGACGGATGTACAGCGCCCGTCCGGTCGCGTGGGTGAGCACCGGATTGGCGACGATGAGCAGCACGGCCACGAGCACGGCCTTGATCCCGGCCTGCGACACACCTTCTTGGACCAGGATCGCGCCCGCGAAGGCCACCGGACCGACGATCGCGGCGGGGCCCGTGTAGTGGAGCTTGTCGTAGGCGTCACGCATCACGAAGACGCCGACACAGCAGCCCAGCTCGACCAACACCCCGAACGAGACCAGGGCGACGACGAAGGCCTCGGTCATGATCAGAGCCACCGCTCGACCATCCGGGCGAGGGCGAGCCCACCGGCGAGCGACAGCAGCGCAAGCACGACCGCGAGATCCATGAATCCCGGCCGGTGGAACGCCTCGGCCAGGAGCAGCAGCACGAGCGTGTTCAGGACGCTCGCCAGCTCGAGGGCCACGACCGCCTCGAGAATGGGTCGCCGCACGATCACCGCGCCCAGGGGCACGAGGCCGAGCAAGAGCGCTGTGCACGCCGCCAGCCAGACGGTCACCGCTCCTCCTCGACGAAGTTGGCGTCGGAGTCTGCGTCGGTCTCGTCGTCGCCGAGCAGCGGGTCGAGCGGTCCGGGGACGAGCTGGTGGATGACGGCGGTGGAGGTCTCACCGTCAAGGTCGATGACGTAGCTGTTCGGCGTGATCGAGATCCCGAAGTTCAACAGGGCTCGGCGCGCCGAGTCCCGGCCGCCCTCGTCGCCGTAGCGCATCGGCACTCGGGTGATCAGGCCGCGAGCCGGTCGCCCGCCCAGCAGCTGCCGGACGAGCGCCACGGCGAGGATCCAGCAGTCGTCCAGGATCTGCCAGGCCACCCGGGGCCCGTGGCGAAGCCACGCCAGCGAAGGCGCGAAGCGCACGTACCCGCCCTCGCGTACGGCTTCGGCGACGCTGGCCGCGAGGGCCGCGGCGAGCGCCCCCACCAGCAGCTCGACGGGGGCGAGCGACTCGACCAGGAGGAGCCACAAGGCGGCGAGGACCACCCACCAGACGAACCCGAAGATCAAGCGGGACCGCAGCCCTCGACCCATCGGGGCGGGCGTCAAGGAACTCGTGGGCTGCGCCATGGGGCCTCCGGGACGGCTCTCATCACCTCATGCCGACCAGACTTCCCGGCGCTCCGCGCCTCATCTTACTGTCCCACCCCGACCCCCTGCCGGGTGGATACCGCGCGGCGGGCGCGCTCCACGGTGGTCGGCTCCTCGTCGGAGCCGCGGTGAGGTCCCACGACGACCGTGGTGCCTCCGCCGGGTGTCGCCTCGATCGCTAGGCGGCCGCCCATCGCCTCGGTGAGGCCCCAGGCGACGGCGAGTCCCAACCCGATGCCGGTCGCTTGCGCGCCGGCGTGATCGTGGAGGCGCCGGAAGGCCTCGAGCGCCGCGCGTCACGCTCAGGCGGGATGCCGGGACCCCGATGGGCGACCAGGATCTGCACGTCATCAGGCCAGGTCTGGGAACCCGTCCGAATGGTGCTGTGTCGGTCCATTGGCCGGAAGGAAGCGTCAAGAACGGAGCGATTACGTTAACGACCCGTTGAAAGGTGAGGGTCGTTAGATGGCGGTGTGCCACCTGGCGATTGAATGGGCGACGTGCGATTCGCAGGGTTCGCGCCGTCCACACCACGTCGACGGGGCCTCGATCGTCCTCCGACGCCCGGTGGGTCTCGGTGGTCCACGGTCTTGAGGCTCGATGACCCGTGCGCGAAGTTGGGTCAGCTGCGGGCCCGGCTGGGTCTGCTCGAAGTCGTCATCGACGAGACGGGAGCAAATGGGGTCACGCTCGAGGTGCTCCTGCGTCCGGTGGGCAGCCCGACGACCCGCAGGCGGCGCGTGCCCGCGGCCGCAACCGCGTCGGCGCTCGACCTGGTTCGTCGGTACCAAGTCGGGGAAACCCCACTGCTGCTGCTGTACGAGGATCAGGGCCAGCTGAGCCTCGAAGGGCCCAACCGGATCCTCACCGATCTCCGACTCGGCTAGCCGCCCGGAATCCCCTGAGCCGCGCTGGCCTGCGTCTGGCCGCTGGCGCGGTGATCGCGCTCCCGGTTCCTAGCTGAAGCTCACCGGCCCCAACCCGCTAATCGCTTCCAGTCCTTCAACCAGCTTGGCGTTGGTGCTCGTGTTGCACTTACCACTGCTCGTGAGTGGCGCGATGAAGACGAACGTGGCGGTGGCGGTCACTGAGCCCGAGATCCCCGCATACGCCTTCGTGCCACTGACGATCGGGACCGGGGCAGTGACGGTTTCCGAGCCTGAGCACGTCACAGCGTCGAAATCGGTTGACTGGGCGCTCTGTACTGCCGCCCTCAGCTGCGATCCGTCGATCAGGATCGTGCCCTTCTTCAAGACGAGGCTGGTGTAGCTGCCCCTATTGTCGGCTTTGCCAGCCGAGTTGGCCTTCACCGCCTTGCCGTAGTCACCGATCGCCCCGGTAATCACGACGGTCCCTCCGAACCCACCGTTCGGGGCCCACAGCTTGATGGTGCCCCCAGGTACAGCGGTGGCCCCAACGGCAGCAGCGCCGCTGAACAGCAGACCTCCAACGACGGCCACACCGAGCGCTGTCTTAGCAACCCGCAACGTGACCTCCCACATCAGGCCGTCGGTTCGACAATCATGCCCCTCTGCAAGTGGCCGGCGCTCAAGACGTCCGGCGCGGCGACACCCAGCCCTTGGCAACGGTCCAGACCCAAGCGACCCGCTGGTACGGGTTTCACGCCGTCGGCCCGGTAGACCCCGCCTGCGTCGAAGCGATCAGTGGTCCGGCTGGGCGCCGCGCGCCGGGTGGGCGCCGAGGCCAGATCAGGGCGTCGTGCGATCGAGCGCCAAGTTCAGTTCGAGCACGTTGACGGCCTTTTCACCGAGGATGCCCAGGTCGCGGCCCGCGGTGTTGTCGTTGATGAGCGCCTCGACCTTGCTCAGCGGGAGACCACGTACCCTCGCGACGCGCGGTGCTTGTAGACGTGCGTTGGCGATCGAGATGTCGGGGTCGAGGCCCGAAGCGGAGGCGGTTACCGCATCGACCGGGACCTTAGTGTTGGACGAGAGTCCATTGAGCTGTCGATAGGCGAGGACCCGTTCGGGCACCGTGTTCGTGTCACAGACGTAGGAGCCGCTCTTGGTCTTGGCGTACTTGTCACCCGGCGCCGGGCTCGAGACCGCGTTGCCCTTCTTGTCGGTCGGGACGCAGTAGGGGTCGGCCTTGGTTGCGAACGGGTTGGTCTTCGAGGTGTTCCCGTTGAGGTCCAGCGTGTTGAAGCCCGGGATGAAGCCGACCAGCAGTGGGTTCGATGGGCCGTAGTTCGACCCGCTGCTTAGGGTCGGGTCGTAGCCGTTGGTCGTGGTGGCGCTCGCTCCCGACGCTGCGGAGGGGCGTGACTGGAAGTACTTCGGGATCGGGTTGCCGTTCTTGTCGACGAACGCCTGGCCGATGAGCTTGCTGCCCACCAGCTTGCCGTTGCGGCTGATGAGCTGCCCGTCGGCCTTGTCCTTGAAGAAGGCTTGGGCGATGCCGGTGACCACGGCTGGGTACGCGACTCCGAATATCAGGGTGAAGACGAGCACCACGAGAATGGAGGGGAGAATCTGGCGTCGCATGGTCAGTGGACTCCAAGTGCTGTTACCAGCAGGTCGATGAGTTTGATACCGATGAAGGGCGCCACGACGCCGCCCGCTCCGTAGATCAGCAGGTTGCGGCGCAGCATCTGAACGGCGCTCGTGGGGACGAACTTCACTCCTCGCAACGCGAGGGGGATCAGCGCCACGATGATCAGCGCGTTGAAGATCACCGCCGAAAGGATGGCGGAGCGCGGCGAACTCAAGTCCATGATGTTCAGCTTGTTCAGCACACTGACGCTGGCGAACCCGGCGAACATCGCGGGAATGATGGCAAAGTACTTCGCCACGTCGTTGGCGATCGAGAACGTGGTCAGCGATCCGCGCGTGATCAGCAGCTGCTTCCCGATCTCCACGACGTCCATAAGCTTGGTCGGATCCGATTCGAGGTCGACCATGTTCCCGGCTTCCTTCGCCGCCTGCGTGCCGGTGTTCATCGCCACNNACGCCGACGTCGGCCTGGGCCAGCGCCGGAGCGTCGTTCGTACCATCGCCCGTCATGGCCACGAGCCGCCCGTCCCGCTGCTCATGGCGGATGAGCGCCATCTTCTCTTCGGGAGTCGCCTCGGCCAGGAAGGAGTCCACGCCTGCTTCCTTGGCAATCACCGCCGCGGTGCGTGGGTTGTCACCGGTGACCATCACCGTGCGGATCCCCATCCGCCGAAGGTCCTCGAAACGCTGCGAGATACCGGGCTTCACGATGTCTTTGAGGTAGATGACACCCAACGCGCGCGGGGGGCTGGGGGGCGAACCCCCCGCGGCGCGTGCCTCAGCCACGACGAGCGGGGTGCCACCCTGACCTGCGATCGAGTCCACCGCCGCGCCGAGCTCGCTGGGCACGGTCCCGCCTTGGTCTTCCACCCAGCGACGCACCGAGTCCGCCGCCCCCTTGCGCACCGACCGGCCCTCAAAGTCGATCCCGCTCATGCGGGTCTGCGCGGTGAAGGGCACAAGCTCCGCCCCGGCGAGCTCTCGCTCCCGCAGGCCGTAGCGCTCCTTGGCCAACACGACGATGGAACGCCCCTCAGGGGTCTCGTCGGCCAAGCTGGACAGCTGGGCCGCGTCGGCCATCTCCTGCTCGGTCACGCCGGGCGCGGGCAGGAACTCGTCTGCCTGGCGGTTCCCGAAGGTGATCGTGCCGGTCTTGTCCAACAGCAGCGTGGCGCAGTCACCAGCCGCCTCGACCGCTCGGCCGCTCATGGCCATCACGTTGCGGCGCACCAGACGGTCCATCCCGGCGATGCCGATCGCAGACAACAAGGCGCCAATCGTGGTCGGGATCAAGCAGACGAGGAGCGCGACCAGGATCACGATCGTCTGCTCTGCGTGGGCGAACATCGCGAACGGCTGCAATGTGATGACGACGAGCAAAAAGATGATCGTCAGACCCGCGAGCAGAATGTTCAGCGCGATCTCGTTCGGCGTCTTTTGACGGCTGGAGCCCTCCACCAACGCGATCATCCGGTCCAGGAACGTCTCGCCGGGGCGCGCGGTGATCCGCACGACGATCTGGTCGGACAGCACATGTGTGCCACCGGTGACCGCGGAGCGGTCCCCGCCTGCTTCCCGGATCACCGGCGCGGACTCGCCCGTGATCGCCGACTCGTCGACCGTTGCGATGCCCTCGATGACGTCACCGTCGCTCGGAATCGTCTGGCCGGCGCTCACGACGCACTCGTCGCCGACCTGGAGATCGCCGCTGGCGACGTCTTCTGTGCTGCCGTCGCTGCGACGGCAGTGCGCGATCGTCTCCGAGCGGGTCTGGCGAAGCGTCTCGGCCTGCGCCTTACCGCGGCCTTCGGCGAGAGCCTCGGCGAAGTTGGCGAACAGCACCGTGAACCAGAGGAACAGGGCCACCAGGCCGACGAACACGTTCACATTCGAGGACGACGAGCTGTAGTCGGTGATGAACAGAACCGTCGTGAGCACCGACCCCACTCCGACCACGAACATCACCGGGTTGCGGTACAGGACTCGGGGATCGAGCTTGATGAAACTGTCGATGATCGCCCGGCGCATCAGACGGGCGTCGAAGATCTTGTTCGAGGATCCCGGGGCCTTGTTCTTGGATCCCTCGGCCATCGTTTCTACGGCCATCGTTCCTGGCTCCTAGATGTGTAGTTGCTCGACGATCGGACCGAGCGCGAGGACGGGAAGGAAGGTGAGCGCCGCGAGAATGATCACCACGCCGAGCACCAGCACCACGAACAGCGGCGTGTGGGTCGGGAAAGTCCCCGCGGTGGCGGGCGTGTGCCGCTTGCGAGCAAGCGATCCCGCGATCGCCAGTGCGGGGATAATGGTGAAGAAGCGGCCGACCAGCATGGTGATGCCCAGGGTGTTGTTCAGCCAGGCAGTGTTCGCGGTGAGCCCGGCGAAGGCCGAGCCGTTGTTGTTCGCCGACGAGGTGTAGGCGTATAGGAGCTCGGTGAAGCCGTGCGGCCCTGGGTTGTATATCGACTTGTTCAGCACGGATTGCACGAACACCGAAAGCGCAGTGAAGCCGAGGACCACCACCGGCATCGCCAGAACGTAGAGCGCGACGAGCTTGACCTCCCGGGCTTGAATCTTCTTGCCGAGATACTCGGGAGTCCGCCCGACCATGAGGCCGGCGATGAAGACCGCCAGGATCACGATGATCAGCAGGCCGTTGAGCCCGGTGCCGACTCCACCGGGGGAGATCTCGCCGAGTTTCAGGTCTCCCAGGGCGACGAGCCCGCCCGCGGGTGTGTAGCTGTCGAGCTGGGAGTTGATCGAGCCGTTCGAGGTGCCCGTGGTCGCGGCACCCCACAAGCCCGACGCGCTGGGCCCGAAGCGAACCTCCTTGCCTTCGGCATTTCCGCCCGGGGAGGTGGCCGTGACCTTTTGGGTCGCGCCCGCGTCGGTGAGTTTCGGGTTTCCCCCGACCTCGAGGAACATGAGGCTGAGAGTGGCAGCGAGGAAGATCACGGACATGATCGTCACCACGGCATAGCCCTGCCGCTTGTCTTTGATCATCCGTCCGAACGTGAACGGCAGCGCGAAGCCGATGAGGAGGATCGCGTAGATCTCGATGAAGTCGGAGAAGCCGTTCGGGTTCGAGTACGGGTGCGCCGAGTTGACGTTGAACCAGTCCCCGCCGTTGGTTCCGAGCTGCTTCATCGATTCCATGCTGGCGTTCACGCCGCCCGGGATCTGCTGGGTCGAGCCGGCGACGGTGTGCACGGTGGTGAAGCCGTGTGTGTTTTGGATCACACCGCTCGCCAACAGCACGATGGCGAACACGAACGCGAGAGGGAGGAGGATCCGCAGCGTCGTACGGACGAGGTCCGCCCAGAAGTTGCCGACGGTGCGGTGGCCGGCGCGTGCGAGGCCCCGGATGAAGGCCGCCATGACGGCCAGGCCAACGGCGGCGGAGAGGAACTGTTGGACGGTCAGGCCGACGACCTGGGTGAAGTGGCTCATCACCGCTTCACCGCCGTAGGCCTGCCAGTTGGTGTTGGTGATGAAGCTCACCGAGGTGTTGAACGCCAGCGCCGGCGCCACGGCGGCGAACCCGGTCGGGTTGAACGGCAGGTTCCCCTGGAGCCGTTGGATCAGGTACAGGAACAGGAGCCCGACGCCGGTGAACACCATCAGCGAGAGCGTGTAGATGTTCCAGCGCTGCTCGCGGTCCGGGTCGATTCGGCAGACCCGGTAGATCAACCGCTCCGCGGGATCGAACGCGCGGTCCAGTCGTGAGGGAACGCCCTCGAGGACATTCGCTATGTAGCGACCGAGCAGCGGAGCAGTGATCGCGAGGAGAACGATCAGCGCGACGTATTGGGCCCAGCTTGCGCCGCTCATCAGAAACGCTCCGGGAAGAGGATGGCTGCCAAGAGGAACAGCACGATCAGTAATCCGAGGATCAGGCCGATGTAGTTCTCACTCATCGGTCGACGCTTACGACGGACTTGGCCTGCGCCGGCTCGTCCGACGCGGTGTCGAGTTCAGTGGCGTCGTCGGGGCCGATGATGAGATCACAACCCTTGATGTACGCGGCACTGATCAAGACGAACCCGATCACGGTGAGAACCACCCACAGATCGGCCATGCCTCTCCTCACGTTCACTGTCGTTTCGTTGCCGCGAACACTCGCCCGCGGGCAGGTCGCTCACGTTGCGCTCCCGCCGGCCGATTGGCAAGCGGCTTTGTGCCTTCTTGACAGCAACAGTGACGAAATTCGCGATTTCTTTGCTCAGCCGCGTGGTGTCACGTCAAGGCAGACCCGTGTGGTTGTGACGACCCGAGTTGGCCGGCTCGGGCCGAGCATTACAGCGGCGCGAATTCCCGGCTCCTCGGCGTCAAAGAAGTGTGAAGACCCTTCCCTCTCGCGCACCGTGGCGCCACTATCGCTTCGAGGAAGGAACGAGATGCCGCGAGGGACCCTTCGGATCTATCTGGGCGCTGCGCCTGGCGTGGGGAAGACCTATGCGATGCTCAACGAGGGCCGGCGTCGCCTGGCGCGCGGCACGGATGTTGTCGCCGTCCTCGTCAATGCCAAAGGGCGGCCGCAGACGGCTGCCCAGCTCGGAGATCTCGAGCTCCTTCGACCCCGCCACCCTGGCGATCCGCACAACTGCAAGGTGGACCTGGTAGCGGCTCGGCGGCGTCATCCCCAGGTCGCACTCATCGACGACTACGCGCACACCAACGCCTCTGAAAGCGAGCACCCCAAGCGGTGGATGGACATCGAGGCGCTGCTCGACGACGGGATCGACGTCATCACGACGTTGAACATCCAGCATCTCGAATCGCTCGCCGACGTCGTCGCAACCGTCATCGGCGCCGAGGAGCCCGAGATGATCCCCGACGCGGTCGTGCGCCGCGCCGACCAGATCGAGTTCGTCGACCTCACCCCCGAGGCGCTGCGCCGCCGCATGGCGCACGGCAACATCTTTCCGCCCGAACGCATCGACGGCGCACTGTCCCACTACTTCCGAGTTGAGAACCTCGGCGCCCTGCGCGAGCTGGCCCTGCAGTGGATGGCCGACCATGCCGACCAGCGCCTCGCGATCTATCGAGCCTCCGAGGGCGTCGCCGAACCCTGGGACACTCGCGAGCGCGTGGTCGTCGCGCTGACCGGCGCCACGAGCGGCGAGCGCCTGCTACGGCGGGGAGCCCGGATGGCCACCCGGACACGGGCAGGTCTCCTCGCCGTGCACATCCGGACCCACGAGGAAACCCCACAGGTCGTGGCGGCGTTGGACCGCTACCGCGCCCTGGCCACCGCGCTGGGCGGCCGGTTCGCGATCATCGCCGGCCAGCAGATCGCTGATTCCCTCGTGGCCTTCGCCCGAGCCGAGAACGCGACGCAGCTGGTCTTGGGCGCCAGCCGCCAGCACCGCTGGACCGAGCTGCTGGGAGGCTCGGTCATCCGAGACGTCCTGGCTGGCGCCGGACCCATCGATGTGCACGTGGTCTCCACCGCGGACGAGCACAGCTCCGGAGCCGACAACCGCTCGACGAATCCGGGCCTCTCGCGTCGCCGCCGCCAGCTGGGCTGGCTTCTGACGCTCGTCGGCATCCCGCTGCTCACCTACGCCCTCATACCGCTGCGCGGCGGTGCTTCGCTCTCGACGGTTCTGTTACTCCTCCTCCTGGGCACCGTTTGCGTCGGCGCCGTCGGTGGAGTCAAGCCGGGCGTCGCGTCGGCTCTGATCGCCGCCGCGCTTGCCGACTGGTACTTCGTGCCGCCGATTCACCACTGGCGGATCGCGCACACCGACGATCTGGTGGTCCTCATGGTGTTCTTGGCCATCGCCGGAGCCTTTGCCGTCATGACGGACCGATTCGCGCGGCGTGGCTTCGAGATCGCCCGGGCACGAGGCGAGGCCGAGACCCTGAACCGCTTGGCGAGCCGCTCGGTGATGCCCAGCACCGAGGTGCTCGGTGAGCTCGTCCAGGAGGTACGGGCTACGTTCCAGCTCGACGCGGTCGCGCTGCTCACGCCCAACGAGGCCGGCTGGACCATCCAAGCCGCGGCGGGGACCGCCCCACCCGGAAGCCCCGATCAGGCCGACTCGGTGGCCGAGCTGGGCGACGGGGCCACGCTCGCCATGCGTGGCACCCACTCCCTCGCCGCAGAGGATCGTCGGCTCCTCAACACCTTCGTCGCCCAGCTCAGATTGGCCCAACAGCAGATCGTCCTCCAGGCCGACGCAGCATCGGCGAGTTCGCTTGCGGAAACAAACGAACTGCGGACGGCCATGCTCGCCGCGGTCTCCCACGATCTGCGCACCCCATTGGCCTCGATCAAAGCCGCGGCCACCAGCGTCCTGAGCCAGGAGGTCACCTGGCCTCCCGAGACCATCAAGGGATTCTGCGAAACGATCGACCTGGAGGCCGACCGCCTCAACAGCCTGGTCGGCAACTTGCTCGACATGAGCCGCCTCCAGGCCGGAGTGCTGAGCATCCGCCTCCGTTCGACCGCGCCCGAAGAAGTCGTGTTTTCGGCGATCAAGAGCCTCTCACGCGACACGACAAACCTGGCGATGGCCGTGCCCGAAGCGCTGCCACCGATAGCGACCGACCCCGCCCTGCTCGAGCGGGCGGTCGCCAACGTCATCGACAACGCCCTTAGCTGGTCGCCAGCAGACCGCCCGGTCAGGGTCGAGGCTGACTCCGTCGCTGGCCACGTGGAACTGCGCGTCGTGGACCGCGGCCCCGGCATCCCGCCAGCGCAACGGTCCGCAGTCTTTCAGCCCTTTCAGCGCCTCGGCGACGGGCCCAGTGCCCAACAGCACGGTGTCGGTCTCGGCCTTGCGGTGGCGCGCGGGTTCGTGCAGTCAATGGGAGCCGACCTGCGGCTCGAAGACACACCCGGCGGCGGCGTCACCGCGCTCTTCACCTTGCCTCTCGCATAACAGGGACCGCCCCATGCCCACAGTCCTCGTGATCGACGACGAGCAGCAGATCCGTCGCACACTGGAGATCAACCTGCAAGCCCGCGGCTACGACGTGGCCCTCGCGGCCGACGGTGGCAGCGCGCTCACCATCGCGGCCCGGGTCAAACCCGACGTCGTCATCCTCGATCTCGGGCTCCCCGATCTTGACGGCCTCGAGGTCCTCGAGGGCCTCCGCGGTTGGAGCGAGGTGCCGATCATCGTGCTCTCAGCTCGCGACAACGAGAAGGACAAGGTCGCCGCGCTCGACGCCGGCGCCGACGATTATGTCGCCAAGCCGTTCGGCATTGACGAGCTCGTCGCCCGACTCCGGGCTGCCATGCGTCGCACGCCCTCAGGCCAAGTCGACGAGGCGGTGATCGAGACACCCGACTTCACGATCGACCTCGCCAACAAGGACATCCGCGATCGGTCCGGGGCGAGCGTCCATCTGACGCGGACACAGTGGCGAATCGTCGAGCTCCTCGCTCGCAACGCCGGTCGACTCATCACCTACCCCCACTTGCTCACCGAGGTGTGGGGTCCAGGGTACGAGGCAGAAACCAACTACACCCGGGTGTTCATGGCACAGATTCGCCAGAAGCTCGAACCAGACCCCACTCGACCCCGTTACTTCCTCACTGAGACTGGCACCGGATTTCGATTCGTCATTCCGTCATCGTCGGAGGTCTCGGAAACCTCAGTCACCAGGACGGACGCCACCAGTTGAGTCTCCTCGCTTCCCTGGACCCGTGTACGGGTGACGCTTCACAAGAACTCCATCGTGCGTCACGCGTCCTGGTACAGAACTGGCCCAGATCGGCCTTGCAGTGCCGTCCACGGACTTCTGAACCGGCGGGATCGGTCTCCTAGCCCGTGACCTGGTCACGCCCTCGGGTGAGGACGTCCGCGCGCCGACGGCCGAGCTCGGCTCGGTCGAACGTCGTCGTCCACCAGTCGCGGTTGACCCGGTCCTCGACCGCCCAGCCGCGGTCGTAGATGGTCGCCGCGATCTCGTCGTAGGACTGCAGCATGCGGCGCACCGCCCGCTGGTCGTTCTCCGCGGCGGCGAGCGCCAGCTCACGGGTGAAGGGGAGGAGGCGTTCGTGCTCGACGACGTGGTTCACCAGACCCCAGCCGAGCGCCTGCTCGGCAGTGAGAAAGTTGCCCGTCGCGCTGAGCTCGCGGGCCCGGCGGAGCCCGACGGCCTCCGCGAGGAGCACGGTGAGTCCCCAGCCGGGCATGACGCCAACCCGGGCGTGGGTATCGGCGAAGCGGGCCCGTTCGGAGGCGACGAGCAGATCGCAGTTCAGGGCCAGCTCGAAGCCGCCGGTGATCGCGGGCCCATTGATGGCTCCGATGAGCAGCTTGGTGCGGGGTGGGAAGGGCCCGCGAAACGTGAACCGACCGACGTCGTCGCGCCGCCACGGGTCGTCGGGGTCGGCGGGGGTGGCGGTCCGGCCGGTGCCGCTCGCCACCTCACCGAGATCGGCACCGGCGCAGAAGGCCGGGTCGGTCGCGGTGAGGATCAGCACGTCGACGTCGTCGCGAGTCTCGGCGTCGCCCACGGCGCGGGCCAGCGCGAGCCCGAGCTCGCCGTTGATGGCGTTGCGGACCTGGGGACGGTGGAGGGTGATCGTAGCGACGCGCTCGGCGACGTCCACCAGCACGACGTCGCTCATGGGGTCGTCCACTGATAGATCCGAGCCGCGTTGGCGCCCAGGACGGCGTCCTTTTGCTCGTCGTCGAGGTCCGTGCGATCGGTGATCGCACGGACCGAGTTGGGGAACTCCGCGTCCCAATGCGGATAGTCGGACGCGAAGACGACCGTGTGGTCCCCGAGGCCGGACACGGCGTGGGCGAGGTACCGCTCGGCCTCGCACGAGATCACGACCCGACCGTCGGCGAGGTACTCGCTGGGCGGCTTGGGGATCCTGGGCATCTCGTGGGGCCGCTTCTCGTAGTGCTCGTCGAGGCGATCGAACAGATACGGGCCCCAGGCCGCGCCAGCCTCCAACAGCAGGAGCCGGAGCCTCGGCCAGCGCTCCAGCACACCGCCACAGACGATGGTCGCGGCGGCGAACATGATGTCGAAGGAGAACTCGAGCGCGTGCAAGGTCGCGTACGAGTCGACGAACCGTCGATGCGCGAATCGCGGGCCGCCGGCGTGCACACCGACGGGCACCTCGAGCTCCTCCGCGAGTCGCCACAGAACGTCGAAGGCGGGATCGTCCAGGTTGAGGGGACCGACGCAGCACGGGACCGTCAACGACACGAACCCGAGCTCGGTGATTGTCCGACGCGCCTCGGCGACGGCGTCGTCGAGCGACCCCAGCGGCAGCGCGGGAGTGCCCTTGAGGCGGGCGGGGTCGGCCGCGCAGTACTCAGCGAGCCAGTCGTTGTACGCGCGACAGCAGCCCCGCGCGAGCTCGGGGTCGACGATCCCCCAGAAGCCGAGGCTGGCGGTGCCGTACAGGACCGCGACGTCGATGCCCTCGGTGTCCATGTCCTGGAGGCGCAGCGTCGGGTCCACGGCGCCGTCGCGGTGCACGGATGCCTCCTGGATACCCTCGGGTACCCAGGCGCCGACCCCGGTGCCGGGTGGGATCTGGTGACCCTCGAGCTCGTAGCGGGTCGTTCCTCGGTCGTCGCGCACGAGGCGGGGGCGGCGGTCGTGGAGCTCGGGGGGCAGGTGGCGCTCCCAGAGCGCGTCGGGCTCGAAGACGTGCCCGTCGACGTCGATGACGCGTGGGGCTCCCACCGGCCTAGCGGGCCAGGTCGGGGTGTCGCGCCGCGATGAGGCGGCGCAACCCGTCCCGCAACGGCACGGTGGGCTTCGGCGCGAGGTCGAGCAGGCGAGTCCGGTCGACCGTGACCGCCCCGATGGTGTTCGACGTCTCTTCGAAGCGGGGCTCGAGGCCGGTGAGCTCACCGAGGATCTCGCACCAGTCCTCGATCGAGGATGGCTCACCGCCCCAGTTCACGATCGTGGCCGGCACGCTGGCGGCGGCGAGGAGGGCGGGGATGCTAGCGAGGATGTCGTCCTCGTGGATCGGGTTGAACCGGTTCGGGCGCTCGGGGTGCACGGGGATCGGGTGCCCGCTCTGCATGAAGAGGAGATGCCAGCTGGGCCAGCCCCCGTTGTCGCCGTATGGCACGTTGAGCCGGGCGATGGTGGTGGGCACCTCATGCTCACGCGCCGCGGTGCGGGCTACGACCTCGGCCGCGATCTTGGCCAGGCTGTACGTCGGGAACATGACGCGGTGGTTGTCGCCGAGGGGGTCGGTCTCGCGTAGCTCGTGGTCCGGGCCCTGGTGCTGGTACACCGCGGTCGAGGAGCAGTGCAGGAACGCGGTCGCCGCTCGGCAGTGCGCGAGCAGTAACCCGACTGATTCACCGTTCGCCGATAGGTCGTGGTCCCAGTCGTCGTCGCTGCCCTTGGCCACCGCGAAGTTCAGCACGTAGTCGAAATCGTCCGGGAGGTCCGCAAAGTCCGAGGTGGCAAGGTCCGTGGTGACGCACGTGACGCCCGCCACCTCGAGGCGCTCTCGAGCGGCGGCGTCGGAGAATCGGGCGATGCCCCACACGTCGTTGGACGCCGCCAGGCCCAGCGTGACGGGGAGCGCCACTTGGCTGGTCGGCCCGGTCACGAGGATCTTCGTGCGCTCGAGGCGCTGGCGGGACGCCATCACCGGCCGGGGCGGCGGGGGAGCTGGGCAGGCACGCCGCGGACGGTAGTCGAGGCGACGCGAGGGCTGGGAGCCTGGATCAGCGGAGCTCGTCGACGTAGGTGTCGGTGCCGGGGATGGTCGGCAGGAACGGGGCGGCCAGCTCGACCCGGCCGAGACCGGCGCGGGCCACCGCGTCGCCGGTCGCCGCGAAGCGCGGCCACGCCGAGGCGGGTGGCGTCTCGGTGAGGGTCAGCAACGTCAGGCGCCGCTCGAGTCCGGGGACGTCCTCGACGTAGCTCATTCGGTCCTCGGGCAAGGGGATGGGCTCGAACACGAGGGTCATCGCCGCCGGGGAGTCGGCGAGGCGGGCCGGGAGGTGCTCGGTGCGCAGCCATCGGTCGAGGCCGGCGCGGTCGGCACCCGGCGGGGCGTCGAGCACCTCGAGCACGAGACCCTCGTAGGGATGGTCGAGCGACTGGAAGTCGCGGGGGCCGCTGGCATCGCGGTACACCGCACCCGCGTAGTGCTGGAACGAGGTGTACACGTGGGTGCGGTCCAAGAAGATGCGATGGTCGGGGAGGAGACGCTGGTTCGTCGCCACCGTCCAGCGCAGGTGGTCCTCGTAGCGGCCCTCGGTGATCCAGTACGTCGCGAGGTACTTGCCGGCGTTCAACGGCTGCGCGATCGCGGATGGGTCCGGGTAGCGCAGCGCCTGGAGGTTCTGAGTGGCGACCCAGCGCCGACCCGCGAACATCCAGGGCATCGCCATCGCGCCGGAGTAGTAATGGTCGTCCTCGTACCAGCGGTTGTAGGCGCGGTCATGGCCTGCCGCGGGCTCGACGAGCGTGATGAGGGCCGATCCGAGGCGTGTCTCGTAGGCGCCGTCGTGGGGCAGCGTCGAGTAGGGGCTCTCCGGCGGGTCACTCACGTTGGCCTCCAAGTTGGGACGCTCACCCTGTCGCGTACGTCACGCCAGACCAGCTCGACGGCGAGGCCGACCTCGACGGCGTGCGCCGGGGCGTCGGTCACCGCTCCGACGACGCGGACGTCGTCGGTGTCGGCGAGCTCGACCACCGCGGGGGCGTAGGGCACCGAGTCCGCCAAGTCGGGCAGGATCGGGTGCCACACGATCGTGTAGCTGTAGACCGTGCCGTGGCCGGGCCGCTCGACCCACTCGATGGCTTGAGCCTGACAGCGCCAGCAGAACGGGCCGGGCGGGAACCGAAACGCCGCGCAGCTGGTGCAGCGGGGCACGACGAGCCGGTGGGCCGCGGCCGCCTCCCAGAACGGCGCGGTCCACGAATCGGGGGAGAGCTGGATCAGGGTCGCGGGCGGAAGCCGCAACGGTGCGTCGGTGGCGGGGGTCGCCGTCATGGGGCCCGCAGGAGCAGCGACGACGTTGGGAGCGACGCCGGCCCTCCGGTGACGAGCGCGACCTGGGCGCCGGCGACCTGGTTCACGGCGGTGCCGCGCAGCTGCTCGACGGCTTCCTTCACGTGGGTCATGCCGATGATGTAGGCCTCCGACAGGTTGCCCCCGTGGGTGTTGACCGGCAGCGATCCGCGGGGCCAGCGAATATTGCCGTCGGCGACGAAGGGGCCGCTCTCGCCGATCGCACAGAATCCGTAGTCCTCGAGCTGCAGGAGCACCATCGGCGAGAAGTGGTCGTAGAACAGCGCCACGTCGACGTCCTCGGGCCCCATTTCCGCCATCGCGTAGAGACGCTGCGCGACCGGGCGATGCCCCGACGAGGCGAAGATCTCGTCGGGCATGTTCATCCAGGTGATGGCCTGGCCCCACCGGCCGTGCCCGCCGTGCGCGGAGGCGGTGACGAGGACCGGCGGCTGGCGCAGGTCCTGCGCTCGGTCCGCGGCCACGGTGACCACCGCCACGGCGCCGTCGCATTCGAGGCAGAAATCGAACAGGCACAGGGGGTCGGCGATCATGCGGGCCGCGAAGTACTCCTCGACTGTGAGGGGATCGCGCATCAGGGCTGTCTCGCGCCGGCGGGCGTTCTCCCGGGTCGAGATCGCGACCTCGGCGAAGTGCTCCCGCTGAGTTCCGTATTGGTACATGTGGCGGCGAGCGAGGACCGCGAACATCTGCCCGGGGGCCATGAGGCCGGCCGGCTGGATGAAGTTCCCCTCCGGCGACGGAGGGGCCGAGTACTGCGCGCCGACCTTGCCCCGCGGGGCGTACGAGGCTCCAAATCGGCTCGAGGCCTGCTGGAGGCTCATCAGGCTCACGACGCAGGTGGCCATGCCCGACACGATCGCCGCCGCGGCCAGGCCGACTGATCCCGCCGCGCCGCCACCGCCGCCGGTCAAGGTCGCGGTGAACCGAACCTCCGGGATGCCCAGCGTCTGCGCGAACAGGGAGGTGTCACCACCCAGCCCCATGCCGTAGAGGGCGAGGCCGTCGACATCCGCGACGCTGAGTCCGGCGTCGGCGAGCGCGGCGAGCGTGGCCTTGCCCGCCAGCTCCAGGGACGTCTGGGGAAGGGAGCGTCCCCGCTTGTAATACGGC
The DNA here is from genome assembly GCA_003140175.1 of Actinomycetota bacterium. Lineage (GTDB taxonomy): Bacteria > Actinomycetota > Acidimicrobiia > IMCC26256 > PALSA-555 > PALSA-555. The sequence continues at coordinate 52,150 of PLJD01000052.1, read as the reverse complement.
GTCGCGCCGACACCGACGATCGCCGTCTTGTCCCGGAGGGTCATGGCCGGGGCATCATGGCACGGTGCTCGTCGACCCCGACGGGCACCGTGACCGCGACCGGACCGTGGCGGCCGGGGCACGCGCGACGCTCGCGGGACACACCTCCCACGATCAGGATGAGGCCATGGCTGAGGATCTGAGCGAGCTCGCCCGCCGGCATCTGTGGATGCACTTCTCGCGGCTCGGCGCCTACGACGCCGAGAACCCGGTGCCGATCATCGTGCGCGGCGAGGGTTGCTACGTCGTCGACGCCTCGGGGAAGCGTTACCTCGACGCCCTCTCGGGTCTCTTCACCGTGCAGCTCGGACACGGACGACCGGAGCTCATCGAGGCTGCTCACGAGCAAGCCGAGACACTCGAGTACTTCCCAATCTGGTCGTACGCACACCCGCCCGCCATTCACCTCGCTGCCCGCCTGGCCGAGCTGGCACCGGGCGACTTGAACCGTGTCTTCTTCACCACCGGCGGCTCGGAGGCGGTGGAGTCCGCCTGGAAGCTGGTCCGCCAGTACTTCCGGGCGGTGGGGCAAGGCCAACGCCACAAGGTGATCGCTCGCCAGGTCGCGTACCACGGCAGCACGCTCGGCGCGCTCGCCGTCACCGGCGTCTCGAGCGCACGGACACCGTTCGAGCCGCTCACCCCCGGCGCGGTGCACGTCATGAACACGAACCGGTACCGCCATCCGCTCGGCGGCGACGAGCACGCCTTCATGCTCGCGGCGACCGACGCGATCGAGGACGCGATCCGATTTGAGGGCCCCGAGACCGTGGCCGCCGTGTTCCTCGAGCCGGTGCAGAACGGTGGCGGCTGTTTCGTCCCGCCCGCCGGCTACTTCGAGCGGGTACGCGAGATCTGCGACCGCCACGGAGTTCTGCTCGTCTCCGACGAGGTGATCTGCGCGTTCGGTCGGATCGGGACCATGTTCGGCTGTGAGCGCTTCGACTACCAGCCCGACCTGGTGACCTGCGCGAAGGGTCTCACCAGCGGCTACTCGCCGCTCGGTGCGGTGCTGTGCCGCGACTTCCTGGCCGAGCCGTTCTTGAGCGGCGACCAGTCATTCGCGCACGGGCTCACGTTCGGCGGCCACCCGGTGAGTTGCGCGGTGGCCCTCGCCAACATCGACGTCTTTCGTCGAGACGGGGTCCTCGAGCACGTTCGGGCCCAGGAGGCCGGCTTCCGTGAGCGCCTCGAGGGCCTGCGCGACATCGCCGTCGTCGGCGACGTCCGCGGCGCGGGGTACTTCTTCGGGGTCGAGGTGGTGCCCGACCAGGCGACCAACGAGCCCTTCCGGGGAGCCGAGCGCGACGAGCTGCTCGCCGTCCTGCCGGCCCGGCTCGCCGCCGCGGGGCTGATCTCGCGCGTCGACGCCCGGGGTGAGGTCGTCATCCAGGTCGCACCACCGCTGGTGGCCGGTCCCGACGAGCTCGATCAGCTCGAGGCACGGTTGCGGTCGGTGCTCGTCGAGACGGGGACCGCGTTCGGGCGCTAAGCGCCGGGTCGACGCCCGGCGCCGTTCGGCGACGCCCGGGAGGCCGGCCGGGGGGAACCGGCCTCGCCGGAGCGTCGCGCGGTGATCAGCAGTCTGGCGGGCCCGGGTTGCAGGTCCGCGACGGGGCCGTGAACGGCCTGTGAAGCCGGCGCGAAGACCGGGACCATTTCGGACGCCCGTAACGTTGTCCGAGGAACCGACACGGAGGTCACATGATGTTCGGAGCCAAGACCCACCTCGTTGACCCGGAGCGGGCCCTCGCCGGCCGGGACGAGACCATGCCGGTGCCCGCCCGCCACGCCGTCCTCGACACGCCGCTGAGCCCGCCGTTCCCCGATGGCCTGGCCCGCGCCGTGTTCGGGATGGGCTGTTTTTGGGGTGCCGAGAAGACGTTCTGGGGGCTGCCGGGCGTCTACACGACCGCGGTGGGCTACGCGGGTGGCTACACGCCCAACCCGACCTATGAGGAGGTGTGCTCCGGGCGAACCGGGCACACCGAGGCGGTCCTCGTGGTCTTCGACCCCGCAATCCTCTCCTACGACCAGTTGCTGCGGGTCTTCTGGGAGCACCACGACCCCACCCAGGGGATGCGGCAGGGCAACGACATGGGCACGCAGTACCGCTCGGCGGTCTACACCGCCGACGACGCCCAGCGGGCGGCGGCCGAGGCGTCCCGCGAGCAGTACGAGGGGGCGCTGCGGGCCAGCGGCCACGGCGGGATCACGACCGAGGTCGCGCCGGCCGGCCCCTTCTATTACGCCGAGGGCTATCACCAGCAATACCTGGCCAAGAACCCGTCCGGATACTGCGGGCTCGGCGGGACCGGCGTCGCGTGCCCGACGGGGCTCGCCTCCGGCGGCTGAGACGCTGCAGGGAAGGCCGCGTCTGACCGGCGGCGGTCAGGGGTCCGGGCGGCAACGGTCACCGCATCGGGTGTGCCGCGAAGAACGACCAGATGGTCGAGGACGCGTCGATGGCGTTGGACTGGGGGCCCAGGATCTTGATCGCCTGGCGCGCCAGACGCGGCCCCCCGGGCCACGTGTGGCCGGCGCCGGTGATTGTGTAGAGCTCCACCGTGGTGCCACCCGCGCATCCGGTGAACGCGCTGAGCTGGACGGTGGGGTTGACGGTTGTCACCGTCGGCGTCGCCGAGCAGGCGTCCTTCGCGGCCCAGCGCTGGGCGGCGACCGGGACGCTGTAGGTCCAGTATTTCTGGCCGTTTCCCTGGTACGGGTCGACGGGGTCGGCGGTGCCGTGGAACGAGAGCACCGGCACCGGGCGCGCCGTCGGGCACGGGCTGGGTAGGCGCAACCCGCTGACCGGGGCGACCGCGGCCACCCGGTTCGACAGGTCACAAGCCAGCTGACTGGTCAGGCGCGCGCCGCCCGAGAAACCGGTCGAGTACACGCGCCGGGCGTCGACGCAGTAGTGCGCCTCGAGATAGGTGATCGCCGACGAGAGGAACGTCACGTCGTTGGCTGAGCCCTTCGGCACCGACGCGCCTCCGATGAGTGGCTCGTTCGGCACGTTCCAGTCGAAGCCCGAGCCGGCCTTGATGGCCCCTTGTGGGTAGGCGACGATGAAGCCGTTCGCGTCCGCGGTCGCGTCCATGGCGGTGAACGCCTCCTCGGCCTGCGCGGTGGAGCCGCTGCCGTGGAGGTTGAGGACGAGTGCGATCGGGGTGCGGCCGGTGTAGCCGGCCGGCGTGTGCACGATCACGGTGCGGCTGCGCCCGGCGACCGGGAGGCTGAGTGAGCGGGTACCGCTCGGGGCGCCGCCCGAGCAGGACCGGTTCGGGGGAGCCGGGGCGGTGGGGCTGCTCGCCAACGCCGGCGCGGCAAGCAGTCCCGCGGGGATCAGGGCCGCGGTCACGGCGAGCGCGCTCGTCCGGAGCCGTCGTCCCAGGCCGCGTCGCCCCCCGCGATGCGCCGATCGGGCGTGGTCCAGCGCTCCCCTCTGCATCAACGCTTCCTTCCTGCACCGCCCCGCTACGATGTGTGTAATCGATTGCATAATCCCGCGTGTGATGGGTCGACGTCAAGCCCGAGCCGCGAGCAGGAGGAGGCCGTGGCACCCAGCCCGGAAGCAGGGGCGAGACCGGCCGGGCCGCCCGGCGTGACGATACGGCACGTCGCGGCGGACGCCGGCGTGAGCACTGCCACGGTGTCTCGGGTCATGAGCGGACGGGGCTACGCGAGCGGTGCGACCCGTCAGACCGTCCTGCAGGCCGTGGAACGGCTCGGGTATCGGCCGAGCGCGTCGGCCCGAGGCCTGCGCACGGCCCGCACCGCGACGCTCGGAGTGCTCGTCGCCAACCTGGCCAACCCGGTGTTCCTGCCCTTTCTGCGAGGCGTCGAGCACGTGGCCGAGGCGCATGGCTACGCGGTGCTGATCGCCGACTCCCGCCGGTCGCGCGACGTGGAGCGCCACGAGCTCGACACGCTCTACGCGCACCGCGTCGAAGCGCTCATCGTCGGCGAATCAGTCGAGAACCCCGAGCACCTCGCGACGCTCTCGGAAGCCGGGCTTCGGGTCGTCCGAGCACCCGACGCCGGAGGCGAGTCCACCGCATGGTCGGCGGCCGCGATCGAGGCTCCCGCGATCGTCGCCGCGTGTACCCGCCTGGCCGACCTCGGACACCGCCGCGTGGCCTACGTCACCGGGCCAGCGACGCGGCCCCCGGCGCCGCGGGGCTCGGCCCGACGCGACCTCGTCGTCCAGACCTTGACTGTCCGCGGGGTTGCGGTCGAACCGGTCACGATGCGAGGGACCGATGATCCCGACCGGGTAACGAGCGCCATCCGCGAGCTCCTCGATACGCCCAGGCCGCCCACCGCCCTGCTGTGCGCCGCGCATCCGCTGGCACCGAGGCTGCTGCGCGCACTGGCGGACGCGGACGTGGCCCTGCCCGAGCGAGTGTCCTTCCTGACCTTCGGCGACTCGCCGTGGGCCGCCGCCTACCGCCCGGCGATCGCCGTCATCCGCCGCGACGCGTACACCGAGGGCCGGGCCGTGGCCCAACGGGTGCTCTACGACTTGGGCGCAGCACCCGAGCCGGGGTCGGCCGACCCGCCGCTGGCGACCTTCGATCCGCGCCAGTCGATGGCGACGCCGCCGGCCGCGGCACCGCGCTGAGGAAGCCCAGGCCGGAGCCGGGCCATCGTGGTTGGACCGACCGTCGCGGCGGGATACTGCGGCTCGCCCCGAGCCGCAGCCAGCGGTCCCTCATCCACGGCCGATCCGCCGACTCGGAAGCCGGGTCGGCAGGAAAGCCGGACCGTGGGCCGCCAGGGACTCGAACCCTGAACCGCCGGGTTAAAAGCCCGTTGCTCTGCCAGTTGAGCTAGCGACCCCGGGGTAGGAAGCACGCGGTCGGGACCGCGTCGCCGTGTTCACCCTCCCGTGAGGTCAGGGTATCTGGCGCTCGGGCACACCGGGAGCTCGTATCGACGATCCGGGGTGCGAGCCGCCGATCGGCCGGGGGCGGATGACGGTGGACACGGTCGCGCGTGACGCGCTGGCTACGGTCGGCGCATGCCTCGCTGGATGTGCAGCCGGGCGTCGGCGGCGCTGGCGGTCGCGATGGCGACGGTGCTCGTGACGAGCGGGACCGGCGGCGCTACGTCGAACAGCCAGCCGACGCGGACCCGGGCCGCCACAGCTGCGCCACGTTCGATCGTGCAGCTCGGCGACTCGATCGCCGCGGGTGAGGGGACCTACTACGGCTACAAATACGTCCACGGGAAGTGGACGGGCGGGAACCTCAACGTCAAATGGGACCCGCCCCATGACGGCTGCCACGATTCGAAGGACGCGTACGTGCACCACGTCGCGCAGCACTTCCACCCGACGCCGGCCGTCGCCCAGTTCGCGTGCACCGGCGCGACGTTCGCCAGCGGAATCAGCGCGCCCGAGGTCTCCGACGGCACCACGCTCCGTCCCGCCGAGTTCGGGAACTGGGATACCCAGCGGGACCTCAATCCGGAGTACGACGCGGCGAAACCCGACCTGGTCCTCATCACGTTGGGTGCCGACGACGTGCAGTTCGTTCACATCGTCGAGTCGTGCATCGAGAACGGCTACGCGTACGCGTTCAATCTGGCGAACCTGGCGTGCACGCAGGCGAATCCGGGGCCGACGATCCAGCAGGACTACGTGAGCTTCCTCCCGACGCTGGAGCAGAACGACGTCACGTTGGTGCGATGGATCGAGGAGCGCGCCCGGGCCTACCACGACCCGGTCCCCAAGATCGTGTTCACCACCTACGCCAGCCCGCTTCCGCCCACCGGCGGGCCGAGCGGCTGCGCCGACGTGAGCCAGCTGTACCGCCAGCAGGTGCAGTACCTGTCGTCGCTGGTCGGGCGGCTGAACCAGACGATCACGTCGACCGTGCGAGGGCTCAAGGATCCCAACGTGGCGGTCGCGGACATCTCGCGCGCCTACACGCCGGGTCGGGCTGATCACCGCTGGTGCACGAGCGACCCGTGGTCCTACGGGCTGTCGATCTACTCCGTCTTGTCGCCGAGCAGCTTCGAGAGCCAGGCACCGTTCCATCCGACACCCGAGGGTCAAGCCAGCATCGCGGGCCTCGTGATCCCAACCGTCGAGCGACTGTTCTGAAAACGTCTTGGCGCTCGAGCACGTTCAGCGTCGAGAGGTGACGCGCTCGCCATTCGCGGTGTGATCGCCGCACCGCGGCTCGGCAGTGCCCCGGAGGCGTGGAGAAGGCCCCTGATAGAGTTCAGTGCTTCCCAGGAGGCGACGAGCCCCCATCGTCCAGCGGCCTAGGACATCGCCCTTTCAAGGCGGTAACGGGGATTCGAATTCCCCTGGGGGCACAGGCGGCGGGAGCCCGCCGCCTCCGAGGGTCCTGTGGTGCAGTTTGGAGTGCACGCCGCCCTGTCAAGGCGGAGGCCGCGGGTTCAAATCCCGTCAGGACCGCAAGCGACGTCGATCCGAACGGATCGGCGTCGACGCGGCCGGGTAGCTCAGTTGGCAGAGCACGCGCCTGAAAAGCGCGGGGTCGCCGGATCGACGCCGGCCCCGGCCACCGCGACGATGGTTTCGGGCGATCAGCCCGGGGGCGGTTCGCCACCTTCGGCGAGGATGCGGGTGATCTCGCTCTTGCGGAACCGCCGGTGTCCGCCGAGGGTCCGAATGGCGGAGATCTTGCCCGAGCGCGCCCAGCGGGTGACCGTCTTGGGGTTCACCCGGAACATCGCGGCCACTTCGGACGGCGTCAGGAGTTCTTCTTGCTGATCATCCGGAACACGCCGCTCAGGGGTGGATTCCATCTGCACGCTGCTCTGGTCGCTCTGCGGGCTTCCCCGTCTGGGGCATCTGCACCGAATTGCCCCAACCCCACGAGCAGGTTACCTCCGATCGTGGGAGATCACGACCCGGCCGTCCCCGTCGGTGATCTCGCCGACCCGCCACGCTTGGTGGCCGCCGGCGCGGAGCGTGTCGAGGGCTCGGTGACCATCTTCGGGACGCAGGATCACCAGCATCCCCAGTCCCAGGTTGAACACCTGCTCCATCTCATCGTCGGCGATCTCGCCGAGGGCCTGGATGGTCGAGAAGATCCGGGGTTCGTCCCACGCCCCGCGCGCGACGTGCGCGTCGCAGCTGGGCGGTAGGACCCGGACGAGGTTGCCGGGGATGCCGCCTCCGGTGACGTGACACACTGCGTGCACCTCGACCCGGCGGCGAAGGTCGAGCAGCGCGGGTGCGTAGATCACACTCGGGCGGAGGAGCTCGGCACCAAGCGAGTGGCCTGCGCCACGCCACGGCGGCTTGTCGAGCGGACGGTCGGCGCGTTGGATCGCCTGGCGGGCCAGCGCGTAGCCGTTGCAGCGCAGACCCGGGCTCGCCAGGCCGACGATCTGATCGCCGGGAGCGACCCCGGCGGGCAGGAGCGCGCCTCGCTCGACCACGCCGACCGCGAAGCCAACCAGGTCGAACTCGCCGGGCTCCATCACGCCCGGGTGTTCTGACATCTCGCCGCCGAGGAGCGCACAGCCCGCTTCGCGACATCCTCGAGCGACGCCGGCGACGAGGTCGTCGACCCGCTCGGGGACCAGCTGGCCGACCGAGATGTAGTCGAGGAAGAACAGCGGCTCGGCGCCGTGCGCCGCGATGTCGTCCACGGACATCGCGACGCAGTCGATCCCGATGGTGTCGTAGCGGCCCAGGTCGCGCACGAGCACCGACTTGGTTCCCACACCGTCGGTCGAGGAGACCAGCACGGGATCTCGGTACCCGAGACGTCCGATGTCGAAGAGCCCACCGAAGCCGCCGACGTCGCCGAGCACCCCGGTGCGGAACGTGGAGTGGACGTGGTCTTTGATCAGCTCGACGGCCTTCTCACCGGCCGCGACGTCGACACCCGCGTCGGCGTAGGTGAGGCGGGGGGCGTCGGCGCGCCGGGGGCTCACGCCGAGGACGGGCCGCCCACCGGGAGCGACGGCGCGTCGTCCGATGCGGCCGGGGACTCGAGGACGAGTTTCGAGTCGGATGTCGCGCTCTGGATCGGCACCGGGTATTCGCCGGTGAGGCAGGCGGTGCAGAAGGAGTTCGGGGACGCGCCGGTGGCGTGGGTGAGCCGGTCCAACTCGAGGTAGGCGAGGGAGTCGACCTTCAAGAAGTCGGCGATCTCGCCTACCGAGAGGTCCGCGGCCAACAGCTCCGAGCGTCGACCGGTGTCCATGCCGTAGTAGCAGGGCCACCGGTAAGGCGGCGACGAGACCCGGAAGTGCACCTCGGCCGCGCCGGCTTCCCGCAGCATCGCGACGACCTGGCGGGTGGTGGTGCCCCGAACGACGGAATCGTCGACGACGACGAGCCGCTTGCCGCGGATCGCCTCGGGGAGCGGGTTCAGCTTGAGGCGCACACCGCCGTTGCGGAGGCGCTGATTCGGCTCGATGAAGGTGCGGCCGACGTAGCGGTTCTTCACCAGACCGTCGCCGTAGGGGATGCCCGCCGCGTGCGCGTAACCCTGTGCGGCGGGGATGCCAGATTCGGGAACCGGCATGACCATGTCGGCGTCGACCGGGGCTTGGCGGGCGAGCTCCTCACCCATGCGGCGGCGCGCCGCGTGCACGCTGTGCCCATAGAGATACGAGTCGGGGCGGGCGAAGTACACGAACTCGAAGAGGCACAGCCGGGGTGACGGTTCGGCGAAGCGATGCTCGCGCATCCCGGACGCGTCGATGACGATCATCTCGCCCGCTTCGACCTCCCGCACGACGTGGGCGCCGACGATGTCGAGCGCCGCGGTTTCGCTCGCCAGGACCCAGCCGCCTTCGACGCGGCCCAGGACGAGCGGCCAGAAGCCGTGACGGTCGCGGACGGCGACGAGGTGAGCTTCGTCCATCAGGACGAGCGAGAAGCCACCTTCCAGGCGCGGCAGCACACGCTCGAGCGCCAGCTCGAGGTCCCGGCCGTCGGCGCGCAACTCGGCGGGGTACTCGTTGGCGATGAGCTCGGCAATGAGCGCCGAGTCGGTGGTGGAGTCCACTTCGGCCGCCGGGGCCGCCAGTCCGGGCAGCATGCCGAGACCCTGGGCGAGAGCGGCGGTGTTGGTGAGGTTGCCGTTGTGGCCGAGCGCGAACCCGGCGTCCCCGACCGATCGGTAGACCGGCTGCGCGTTGCGCCACGTGCTGGACCCGGTCGTCGAGTAGCGGTTGTGCCCGATCGCGACGTGCCCGTCCAAGGGCGCGAGGCGGCGCTCGTCGAACACCTGGGTGACGAGGCCCATGTCCTTGACGACGGTCATGGTCTGACCATCGCTGGACGCGATCCCCGCCGATTCCTGGCCACGGTGCTGGAGCGCGTACAACCCGAGATAGGTGAGCTCCGCGACGGGCTGGCCCGGCGCATAGACGCCGAAGACGCCGCATGCGTGGCCCAGGCCCGCAGCGCTCGAGCGAGTGTCCATCTGGACCCAAGTATCCCACGGGGCTGAGCCGACCCTTGACCGTGGGCGGGCCCTAGCGTGGGCGAGGTGTCCGGCGAACCCGGCTGCTGCGTGTGGCTGACCGGCCGTCGGGGGGCCGGCAAGACGACCGTCGCTCGTGCTGTCGCGGCCCAGCTGCGCCGCCGCGGGGCTCCGGTCGCGGTGGTGGACGAGTCGGAGGTCCGTGAGCACCTGGGCGGGACCGACCCGCTCGACGGGCTCCTTTGGGTGGCGCGCCTGGTGATGGGTGCGGGTGCGATCGCGGTGGTGGCGGTCGATCAGCCCCGGCGAGCGAGCCGCGAGGAGCTGCGCGTCACGGTGCCGGGCTTCGTCGAGGTGTTCGTCGACGCCGGTCCCGGCCCCGACGTCTACGAGGAGCCGTACGCGCCGGAGCTGCGCGTCCCGACCGGTGACCGCTCACCGGAGGCGTCGGCAGCCCAGGTCGTCTCCTGGCTCGAGGACCAGGGACTGGTCGTGGGCGAGCCGGACGCTCGGGCTCAGACGCGACCCGACGGTCGGATCCCGCCTTCACGCTGACCGAGCGCGTCCGGAATGGCGTCACGCCAGATCCGGGTCACCTCGGCGATCCCGACGTCGAAGGCGCCGGTGACGACGAGGCGATCCCCGCCGGTGGGTCCGAGGTCCAGCGCGGGGACGCCGGCGGCCTCGGCCCGGCGCAGCACGGCAGCGGCCGCGTCGGGGGTGGTCGAGAGCACGACCCGCGAGGCCGATTCCGCGAAGCACCCTGCTGCCGCGGCGAGTCCGGGCGCCGGCGTGAGCGAGAACCCGCATTCGCCGGCGATGGCCATCTCCGCGAGGGTCACGGCGAGGCCGCCGTCGGCGCAGTCGTGGACGCCGAGTACCGCCCGCTCGGCCACCAGGCTCCGCACGAACTCGTGCAGTCGAGCGGCGGTGACGAGATCGGCGTCGGGCGGCGCGCCGCCGGTCAGACCGTGGACGACCGCGGCCCACTCGGAGCCTCCCAGCTCCGGGCGGGATTCGCCGAGCACGAGCACCTGCTGGCCCGGTCCCAGCGCGGCTGGTGGCGGGACCGTGTCGAGATGCTCGATCAAGCCGATGATGCCCGCCACCGGTGTCGGATCGATGTCCGCGCCTCGTGACTCGTTGTAGAAGCTGACGTTGCCGCCGATGACCGGGATACCCAGCGCCTCGCACGCTTCGCTCATGCCCTCGACCGTCTCGTGGAACTGCCACATGACGGCCGGATGCTCGGGGTTGCCGAAGTTGAGACAGTTCACGAGCGCGCGTGGGGTCGCGCCGGCGCAAGCGACGTTGCGCGCCGCTTCGAGAACCGCGAGGCGAGCGCCGGTCCGGGGATCGAGGCGACAGAAGCGCGCTTTGCCGTCCGTCGCGAGCGCCAGACCCCGGGTGGTGCCCTGCAGCCGCAGGACGGTGGCGTCGCCGCCTGGGCCCACCACGGTGTTCAGGAACAGCTGGTGGTCGTACTGGCGCCACACCCACGACTTGTCGGCGATGGAGGGGGTGGCCAGCAGGGCGAGCAGCTCGGGGCTGAGGTCGGTGCCGTCGGGGAACTGGCGGGCGAGCTCGGGCCACGGGTCGGCGGCGACGAGCGCCTCCTGGGACCAGGGTCGCTCCCGAGGCCGGGCGTAGACGGGCCCCTCCCCGAGGCTGGCGATCGGGACGTCGGCGAGCGCGGCCGGGTCGGGTTCCGTCCCGCGGGCGGGATCAAAGAGTCCATCGAACACGCGGAACCGGCGGGTATCGGTGACGTGGCCGACGACCGCGGCGCGAATATCCCAGCGGTCACAGAGGGCGAGCACCGCGTCGACGTGGCGGGGCTCGATGATGGCGAGCATGCGCTCCTGGCTCTCCGATGTCATGACCTCGACGGGGGTCATCTGGGCCTCGCGACGCGGCACGCGGGCAACGTCGACGTCCATGCCGGCGTCGCTGCTCGCCGCGGTCTCCGAGGCGGCACAGGAGAGGCCTCCGGCACCGAGGTCCTGCACGCCGACCACCAGGCCGTGCTCGAAGAGCTCGAGGCAGGCCTCGATCAGGCGCTTCTCCTCGAACGGGTCGCCGACCTGCACCGAAGGCCGCTTGCCTTCCGAGTCGGCCCCGAACCCGGCGGAGGCGAGCACGCTGGCGCCGCCGATCCCGTCTCGGCCCGTCGAGGCGCCGAGCAGGACCGCGACGTTGCCGGGGGCGCCCGCGACGGCGCGGACCAGCCGATCGCGGGCCACCACGCCCAGGCAGAGCACGTTGACCAGCGGGTTCTCGCGATAGCAATCGTCGAAGACGGCCTCGCCGCCGACCGTCGGGACGCCCACCGAGTTGCCGTAGGCGCTGATCCCGCCCACGACGTGCTCGAACAAGTACCGGGTGCGGGCGTCGTCGAGGGTGCCGAACCGCAACGGGTCCATCAGGGCGATGGGCCGTGCCCCCATGGAGAAGACATCGCGGATGATGCCGCCCACGCCGGTCGCTGCCCCCTGGGCCGGCTCGATCGCCGACGGGTGGTTGTGGCTCTCGATCCGCACCGCCACCGCGAGCCCGTCGCCGACGTCGAGGACTCCCGCCCCCTCGCCGGGGCCGACCAGAACCCAGGGCGCCTCGGTCGGGAAGCGACGCAGGTCGAGCTTGGAGGATTTGTACGAGCAGTGCTCCGACCACATGACGCCATACATGGCGAGTTCGAGGTCGGACGGGTCTCGGCCGAGCAGGGCGACGATCGCCGCCAGCTCCTCGTCGGTGAGCCCGAGTGCCCGGTGCAGCGGCTCGGTGCTCACGGGCACGACGGCAGCCTACCGGCGGGTCGATTTGACCAAATGCGAGGTGCCAGAATAGGGGAAATGGCTTCCACCGAGGACACGAAATGACGCCACGACAGATGACCAGCGAGCATAAAGAAGCGATGGCCGCCGGGCGGGCCGAGGGTCGGGCGGTGAAGGCCTACCTCGACGCGCTCGACGAGCATCGGCCCCGGCGAGGCCGCCAACGCACCACCGAGTCCATCCGGCGCCGGCTGGCCGCGATCGAGACCGAAGCCAAAGCGACCAGCTCGTTGCGCCGACTCCAGCTCCTCCAGGAGCGACGCGATCTCGAGGTCGAACTCGAGACCAAGGCCGGGGCCCGCACCGACCCCGAGACCCTCGAAGGCGATTTCGCCAAGGTCGCTCAGGCCTACGGCGAACGCAAGGGGATCACCTACCCGACGTGGCGGGAGATGGGGGTCTCGGCCGAGGTACTGGCCCGGGCCGGGATCACCCGCGGCAGCTGAGCGGCGCGTCAGGCTGCGACCGAGCCTGCACCCGCGGCGGCGAGCAGCGACTCGAGCAGGACCACCCCATCGGCTGACCCGAGGAGGGCATGCGAGGCCCGCTCGGGGTGCGGCATGAGCCCGACGACGTTCCCGGCGGTGTTCGAAATGCCGGCGATGTCGTCGAGGCTCCCGTTCGGGTTGTCGAGGTACCGCAGCACGACTCGGTCCTCGGCCTGCAAGCGGTCGAGCGTGGCGGGGTCGCACGTATACGCCCCTTCGAAGTGGTTGATCGGCAATCGCAGGACACGTCCCACCTCGGCGCGTCCGCTCAGCACGGAGCGGGCCGTCTCAACCCGGCACTCGACGGTGCGACAGAGGAACTTGAGGCCCGCGTTCTTTTGGAGCGCACCGGGGAGCAGCGCGGCTTCGGTGAGAATCTGGAAGCCGTTGCAGATCCCGACGACCGCTCCCCCGGCGGCGGCGTGCTGTTCGACGGCTGCCATCACCGGCGAGAAGCGGGCCAGCGCCCCGGTCCGCAGGTAGTCGCCGTGCGCGAACCCGCCTGGGATCACCACCGCGCCCGCACCGTGCAGACTGGTCTCGGTGTGGAACACGAGGTCGGCGGTCCCGCCGAGCTGCTCGACGGCCCCGGCGACGTCGAGCTCACAGTTGGTCCCCGGAAAGACCACCACGGCGACGCGGGCGCTCATCGGGATCACCCGGACGACGCGAGCTCGGTGAGCTCGATGTCGTAGGCCTCGATGACGGGGTTAGCGAGGAGCCGCTCACACATCGTCTCGACGTCGCCCCGGGCGGTGTCCCGGTCGGGCGCGTCGACGACCAGCCGGATGCACTTGCCGATCTGGACGTCACGAACGTTGCGGTACCCGAGGGCGGGCAGGGCCCGCTCGACGGTCGCCCCTTGGGGGTCGAGCACGCCGGGGCGTTGCGTCACCTCGATGCGCGCCTCGTATTGCACGACACCGATGCTACTGGCCGACGTCGAGGGGGCGATCGGACCTGAACGCCGGTTCGAGGTCACCGCGCGGGCCCGAACCACTCGTCGAATCGTGCCCCGGTCAGCCGCTCGTACGCGTCGACGTAGCGGGCGCGGGTCCCGGCGATGACGCGGTCAGGGAGGCGGGGCGCGGGGGGGTGGTGATCCCACCCCGCCGTCGCGTAGTAATCGCGGACGTACTGCTTGTCGAATGACGGCGGTGACGTCCCCACCTCGTACTGCTCGGCATCCCAGTAGCGGGACGAGTCGGAAGTCAACAGCTCGTCGATCACGACAACTGTGTCGTCAACGAACCCGAACTCGAGCTTGGTGTCGGCAAGGATCAGCTCCCGCGCCTCGACGTGCGCGGTCGCGAACCGGTAGACGGCGAGCGCAGCGTCCCGGCAGCGCTCGAAGGTCGCGTCGCCGACCAGCGTCCGGGCCTCGGCGTCGGTCAGCGTCTCGTCGTGACCGGCGCCGGGCTCGACCTTCGTGGTCGTCGTGAAGATCGGCTCCGCGAGCCGTTCGGCGCGCCGGAGCCCACCGGGCAACGCTCGGCCGCAGACGGTGCCGGTCGTCTCGTACTCGTCCCAGGCCGAACCGAACAGGTAGCCGCGGGCGATGCACTCGAGGCGGATCGGGCGCGCCGCGCGGACCAGCATGGCCCTCCCCGCGAAGTCGTCGGCGGCGCCGTCCGGAAACGCGCCCGGCTGGACCGACAGGAGGTGGTTGGGAGCAACCGCCGCGGTCTGCTCGAACCAGAAGGCCGAGAGGGCGGTCAGGGCGCGCCCCTTGTCGGGGATCTCGTCGTCGAGCACGACGTCGAACACCGAGATCCGATCCGAAGCAACCATGAGCATGCGGTCGCGGCCGGCGTCGTAGAGATCACGAACCTTGCCGGTGTAGCGATGCGGGAGGGCCACCCCCGTCATGCGACGGCGGTGTCGTCGAGTGCGTCCACCGTCCGGCCGGCGTGCTTCAGGGCGCTGGTGAGATCGAAGCACGCGGTGAGCCGATCCTCGCCCAGGGCGTCGAGGACCTCACCATCTCGTCGGAGCACCTCCGCGAAGTCGCGGCGTTCCTCCCAGGCGCGCGTCGCGTCGGCTTGCACCGTCCGGTAGGCGCGGTCGCGGGACCAGCCAGCGTCGACGAGCGCGAGGAGGACGGTCTGGCTGAAGACGAGTCCGTGGGACAGCGCGAAGTTCTCGAGCATCCGCGCCGGGTAGACGTCGAGCCCGTGGACGATGGACCGGAGCTGGACGCTCAGGTAGTACGCGAGCTGCAGGGAGTCGGGGAGCACGATCCGTTCCACGGAGGACTGCGAGATGTCGCGCTCGTGCCAGAGCGCGACATCTTCCAACCCCGCGATCACGTTGCCGCGTAGCACTCGGGCGAGGCCGCAGAGCTGCTCGCTCTTCCACGGATTGCGTTTGTGCGGCATCGCGCTCGAGCCCTTCTGGCTTCCGGACCGGAAGGGCTCGGCGACTTCTCCGACCTCCGTGCGTTGGAGGTGACGGATCTCCAGCGCGCAGGTCTCGATCGTTGCTCCGAGCGAGGCGCAGGCGTAGAGGACCTCGGCGTGCCGGTCGCGGCCGAGTACCTGCGTCGCGGGGACCGGGTGCAGGCCGAGGTGCTCGCAGACGAGAGCTTCGACCTCCGGGTCGACGTTCGAGTACGTCCCGACCGCACCAGAGAGCTTGCCGACTGCGATGCCGTCCCGCGCCCGTCGCATGCGGCGTCGGTCTCGTCGCAGCGCTAGCGCCCACAGTGCGAGCTTGGCGCCAAAGGTCGTCGGTTCGGCATGGATGCCGTGCGTGCGGCCCACGGTCGGCGTGGCGCGGAACTCTCGGGCCCGCTCAGCCACGACAAGCTCGAGGGCGTCGACGGCTTCGAGAATGAGGTCGCAGGCCCGCACGAGCGTGACCGACAGGGCGGTGTCGACGACGTCGCTCGATGTGAGCCCGTAGTGGACCCATGCCGCAGCAGCGCCCCCGACCTGGTCCTGCACAACGTCGACGAACGCCGCGACGTCGTGATCGGTCACCCGCTCTCGGGCCTCGATGGCGGCCACGTCGAAGCCTGCCCGCTCCCGCACCGTGGCGGCGTCACCAGCCGGGACGACGCCGAGTTTGGCCCAGGCCTCGACGGCCAGCACCTCAACCTCCAGCCACGAGGCGTAGCGCGCCTCGTCGGTGAAGAGGCGGGCCATCGGCTCGAGGGCGTAACGGGGGATCAAGGCGGGCTTCCTCCTGGTCGACAGTTTACGGGCGGTACCGCGACCGGGAGTGTCCGTTTCGCGGCGCCCGAGTGTGAGCACCGCGAATCCTGGAGGGGCACCCGTGAGAGCCAAGGAGCCGCCGCACAGTCTCGTCGGGGCGTGCGCGAGGCACTGGACTGAGCGGGCGGCCGGCCAGTGCGACGATTGTGGAGGGTGGTGGTGCTCGGAGTGTTTGGTGCCTCCGGCCCGCAAGCGGGGACCGACCCGCTGCATCGCGTGCGCACTGGTCGCGGCGGGGGTTCGGACGTCCACCACTCGACCCACGATGTCGAACATGAGCCGCGTGCAGCGGCGTCCGACCAGCCGCTGGTAGCGGCCGGGTCATGCCGCGGCGGCGATGTCGTGGCGGTACTGCATGCCGGGCCAGGTGATCTCCGCCGCCGCCGCGTAGGCCCGGCGGCGGGCCTCTCCGACGGTCGGGCCGAGCGCGGTGACGTCGAGGACGCGACCACCGCCGGTCACGATCGCACCGGTGGGGTCCTGCGTGGTGCCGGCATGGAACACGACCACGCCGGGTCGGGCGGCCGCCGCGTCGAGGCCGAGGATCGCGTCGCCGGTGCGTGGCGCGGCTGGGTAACCCTCGCTGGCGAGCACGACCGTCACGCAGGCATCGGGGGCGAAGCGCACCGGTGGCAGCGACCGTCCCGTGGCCGCGGCGAGACAGAGCTCGCCGAGGTCCGTGTCGAGTCGGGGAAGGACAACCTGGCATTCGGGGTCGCCGAAGCGGACGTTGTACTCGAGCACCTTCGGCCCGTCGGGGGTGAGCATGAGCCCGGCGTACAAGATGCCCCGATAGGGCGCAGCGCGCGCGGCCAGCTCGCGTAGCGTGGGTCGTACCGCGAGTTCCATGATCTCCTCGACGAACTCGTCGCCGGCGATCGCCACCGGCGAGTACGCGCCCATGCCCCCGGTGTTCGGGCCCGTGTCACCGTCGAGCGCTCGCTTGAAATCCTGGGCCGGTGCGAGCGGTAGGGCCGCCTCGGGGTTCCCGTTGCACACGACGAGCAGGGACAGCTCCGGGCCACGCAGGCCCTCTTCGATCACCAGCGTCCGTCCAGCCTCGCCGAACGCCTCCCCGCTCAGGTAGCGGCGCACCGCGGCCTCGGCCTCGTCGCGGGTGTCTGTCACCACGACGCCCTTCCCGGCCGCGAGCCCGTCGGTCTTCACGACGTACAAGCCGTCCAGCATGCCCAGGAAGGCGAGCGCCTCGGCCTGTTGATCGGCGCGAAAGGCCGCGTGCCGCGCCGTCGGCACGCCCGCGCCGGCGAGCACTTCTTTCATCCAGGCCTTCGAACCTTCGAGGCGCGCC
Organism: Actinomycetota bacterium; assembly: GCA_003140175.1. Taxonomy (GTDB): domain Bacteria; phylum Actinomycetota; class Acidimicrobiia; order IMCC26256; family PALSA-555; genus PALSA-555. The sequence goes on along the minus strand of PLJD01000052.1, from coordinate 34,837 downwards.
GCGGCCGCCCCCGGCCCGAACACCGGTCGGTCCCGGCTCGCGACGGCGTCGGCCACACCCGCGACCAAGGGCCCCTCGGGTCCGATGACCACGAGGTCGACCGCCAGGTCGTCGGCCAGGCTGGCAACGGCCGCGGGGTCGCCAACGTCGAGCGGCACGCAGCGCGCGAACGAGGCCGTGCCGGGGTTGCCGGGCGCTACGACAACCTCATCAACCGACTCGCTGCGTGCGAAGCCCCACGCCAGGGCGTGCTCACGGCCGCCGGCGCCGACAACCAGAACTCGCCGGTTCACGCGGCCCGGGGAAGCACGACGGTCTGCTCGCGACTCGGGCCAACCGACACGAACGTCACTGGCACCCCAGCCGCGTCCTCGAGGAACCGGACGTAGTTGCGGGCTTCGAGCGGAAGATCGCCCAGCTGCGCGGCGTCGTCGATCTCGCGGTGCCATCCCGGGAGCGTCTCGTAGACGGGTCGGACCTTGTGGAGCACCGACTGGTGGTACGGCACATGCTCATAGCGGGCCCCGTCCTCGCCTTCGTAAGCGACGCAAACCTTGACCTCGTCCAACCCTGAGAGGACGTCGAGCTTGGTGATCGCCAGCTCGCTACAGGTGTTGAGGGCGACGGCGTGGCGCAGCATGACCGCGTCGAGCCACCCCGGGCGCCGACGGCGACCCGTGTTCGTGCCGAACTCGTTCCCGCGGGCGACGAGCACTTCACCGACTGGGTCTCCCTCGGGCAGCTCGGTCGGGAACGGCCCGCTCCCGACCCGGGTCACGTACGCCTTCACGACGCCGATGACCCGATCGATCGCGCGCGGGCCAACTCCAGCTCCGGTGCACACACCACCCGCGATCGGGTTGGACGAGGTGACAAAGGGATAGGTGCCGTGGTCGAGGTCCAGGTAAGTGGCCTGCGCGCCCTCAAACAGGACGTGCTGGCCAGCGTCGAGGGCCTCGTGGACCAGATGCACGGTGTCAGCGATGTGCGGCTCCAGGCGCGGAACGAGTCCGAGGTATCGCTCGACGATCTCGTCGGCGTCGAGCGGCAGGCGGTTGTACACCTTGGCGAGGACTCCGTTCTTCTCGCGCAACGCGAGTTCGAGCTTCTCGCGAAAAATCTTCGGGTCGAGCAGGTCCTGGACCCGCAGCCCGACGCGCAGGGCCTTGTCGGCGTACGCGGGACCGATCCCCCGCTTGGTGGTCCCGAGGCGGTTCTTGCCGAGGAACCGTTCGGTGACGCGGTCGAGCTCCTGGTGATACGGCATGATCAGGTGGGCGTTGCCGGAGAGCAGCACTCGGCTCGTGTCGACACCCTTGTGCTCGAGCATGTCGAGCTCTTCGACCAGCACCGCCGGGTCGACGACCACGCCGTTGCCGATCACCGGCGTCACGTGCTCGTAGAGCACACCGCTGGGGACGAGCTGGAGGGCGAAGACCACGCCGTCGACGACAAGGGTGTGGCCCGCGTTGTGGCCCCCCTGGTATCGGACGACGAGCGAGCTCTCCTTCGCCAGGTAGTCGGTGAAGCGGCCCTTGCCCTCGTCACCCCACTGGGTGCCGACGATCACCGTGCCGGGCATGTCGACCTCCCGACCGGGACCCAACGCGTCTGCGAGGCAGTCACGTTGGAGACACCGTAGTCGAGCCCGGGCGCGACACCGACCACAGATTGGACCATGCGCGAGCGGGTCCCCGGCCGTCGACCCGCTTAGGTGGGGACCGGGGCGCGGCGGCTGAACGCCAGCTGTCCGTCGCTCGTCGCGTCCACCACCACCAGGTCGCCGTCGTGGTATTCGCCCTTGAGGAGCGCGAGCGCGATCGGGTCGGCGACCTCTTTCTGGAGGACCCGCTTCAGGGGGCGAGCCCCGAAGTCGGGGTCGTATCCGATCTTTGCCACGTGGGCGAGCGCGGTCGGCGTGAGGTCGAGGCCGAGGTTTCGCTCGTGGAGCCGGCGACGGAGGTGGGCGACCTGCAGCTCGACGATCTGCGCGATGTGGCGCTCGTCGAGTCGGTGAAACATGACGATCTCGTCGATCCGGTTCAGGAACTCGGGCTTGAAATGGTCGTGGACCGCCTCCATCACGATTGCCTCGCTGGCGCCTGCGCCGAGGTTGCTGGTCATGATGAGGACCGTGTTGGTGAAGTCCACCGTCCGACCCTGGCCGTCAGTGAGCCGGCCGTCGTCGAGCACTTGCAGCAACACGTTGAATACGTCGGAGTGGGCCTTCTCGATCTCGTCGAGGAGGACGACGGCATAGGGGCGGCGCCGGACGGCTTCGGTGAGCTGGCCGCCCTCCTCGTAGCCGACGTAGCCGGGTGGGGCACCGACCAGGCGCGCCACGTTGTGCTTCTCCTGGTACTCGGACATGTCGATGCGGACCATGGCTCGGTCGTCATCGAACAAGAAGTCGGCGAGGGTGCGGGCAAGCTCGGTCTTGCCGACACCCGTGGGACCGAGAAACAGGAACGACCCGATGGGCTGATCCGGGTCCGACAGGCCAGCGCGGGAACGCCGGATCGCGCTGGCGACCGCGGTCACCGCCTCGTCCTGACCAATCACTCGGGCGTGGAGAACCTCCTCCATGCGCACGAGCTTCGCCATCTCGCCTTCCATGAGGCGGCTGACGGGAATCCCCGTCCATTTCGAGACGATCTCGGCGATGTCCTCCTCGTCGACCTCTTCCTTGAGCATCTGGTGGTCGGCCTGGAGCTCGTTGAGCCGGACCGTCTTGGTCTGAATGTCGTTCTCGAGGTCACGCATCGTCCCGTAGCGCAGCGAGGCGGCCCGCTCGAGGTTGCCCTCGCGTTCCGCCTTCTCAGCATCGGTGCGTGCCGTCTCGAGCTGCTCCTTGAGGGCACGAATCTCGCTGATCGCGTCCTTCTCGTTCTGCCAGTGCGCGACCATCGCGTCGCGCTCCTCGACGAGCCCGGCAAGTTCGGCCTCGATCGCGTCGAGGCGGCTCTTGGAGGACTCGTCGACCTCCTTGGCCAGGGCGGCCTTCTCGATCTCGAGCTGGCGGATCCGGCGCTCGACGACGTCGATCTCGAAGGGCATCGAGTCGATCTCGATCCGCAGCCTCGAGGCGGCTTCGTCAACCAGGTCGATCGCCTTGTCCGGGAGCTGTCGGCCTGCGATGTACCGGTTCGAGAGCACCGCGGCCGCGACCACCGCCGCGTCCTGAATCCGAACGCCGTGGTGTACTTCGTAGCGCTCCTTGAGGGCGCGCAGGATCGCGACCGTGTCCTCCACCGACGGCTCGCCGACGAAGACCTGCTGGAAGCGACGCTCGAGCGCGGCGTCCTTCTCGATGTACTTGCGGAACTCATCCAGCGTCGTCGCACCGATCATCCGCAGCTCGCCGCGCGCCAGCATGGGCTTGATCATGTTGCCGGCGTCGACCGACCCTTCGGCGGCGCCCGCTCCCACAATCGTGTGCAGCTCGTCCACGAACGTGATCACTTCGCCTTCGCTGTCCGTAATCTCCTTCAGGACGGCCTTGAGCCGGTCTTCGAATTCGCCGCGGTACTTGGCGCCCGCGACCATGGCCGCGATGTCGAGGGAGATCAGGCGCTTGTCGCGCAGCCCCTCGGGGACGTCGCCTTCGATGATCCGGCGCGCGAGCCCTTCGACGATGGCCGTCTTGCCGACCCCCGGCTCGCCGATCAGCACGGGGTTGTTCTTCGTGCGGCGCGAGAGCACTTGGATCACTCGGCGGATCTCCTCGTCTCGCCCGATGACCGGGTCGAGCTTGCCTTTGCGAGCCTCCTCGGTGAGGTCTCGTCCGTAGCGCTCGAGCGCCTGGTACTGCTCCTCGGGGTTCTCGCTCGTCACCCGGTGCGAGCCCCGCACCGACTTCAACGCGTCGAGGACTGCCTCCCGCGTGACGCTGACGGATCGCAGGAGATCGCCGACCCCGCCAACCACGTCGGTCATCGCGAGGAGGATGTGCTCCGTCGAGAGGTAGTCGTCGCCGAGGTCGGTGCGGACTGCGTCCGCGGCCTCCAGGACCCGGAACGCCTCCGGCGACAGCTGGGCCTGCTGGGCTCCGCCGTAGACCTGGGGGATCCGGGCGAGGATCTGTTCGGCGCCGTCCCGTAGCGTCTTGGGGGCCACGCCGACTCGCTCCAGCACCGGCAGCACCACGCCTTCGGGTTGACCGAGGAGCGACACGAGCAGGTGCTCGGGTGCTACCTGGGCGTGGTTGCGCTCGCGGGCCAGCGATTGGGCCGCCTGGAGCGCCTCGCCGGTCTTGCGGGTGAACTTGTTCGGGTCCAGCGGCATCGAGGGCATCCTCCCAACACGTCCGACGATCCGAAAGTTGATAACGCCTATATCAACTTGCTATTCCCCGCGCCGGTCTGGGCGGCCGCGGTCAGCGGCGGATGTCGACCACCGCGGTGCGCACGGGCACCAGCGTGCGCCGGTACTGACGGTGGACGGCTTCGACCCGTTCTCGCAGCTCGCCGTGAAGGTTCTCGATCGTCGCCTCGAGGTCGAGGATCTGCTCCGCCGCTCCCTCGAGCTGCACCTCCAGCTCGAGGATCTTGCGGACACCGGCGAGGCTCACGCCCGCGGTGGTGAGCTCCTGGATCCGACGGAGCAACGAGATGTCGCGGTCCGAGTAGCGGCGGCTGCCGCCTGCGGTGCGCCCCGGCGCGATCAGACCCTTGCGCTCGTAGATCCGCAAGGTCTGCGCGTGCACCCCCGCCAGTTCGGCTGCCACCGAGATGATGTACAGAGCCCGATCTCGCTCCTCCACCGCTCTCCTCCTTACACGCCGAGCTGTTCTCGGGGATTCCCGGCCAGCTGCTCAGCGAGAGCCGCCACCGCCGCGCGTTGATCCTCGGTGAGGTCCGCCGGGACAACGACCTCGAACGTGACGAGCAAGTCGCCCGGTTCGCCCTTGGCGGGCTGGATGCCGCGACCACGGACCCGCACCGTCTTTCCACTCTGCGTACCGGCCGGCACCTTGACCGTGACCGGGCTCTCCAGCGTGGGGACCTTGACCTGCGCGCCGAGCACCGCCTCGGGAAAGGTCACCGGGACCTTGATCGTCAGGTTCGTCTTGCCCTGGCGGCCAAAGAGCGGGTGCAGTCCGACGCGGACCACGACGTAGAGGTCACCGGGCGGCCCACCGTTGCGACCGGCCGCGCCGCGGCCTTTCACTCTGATTCGCTGCCCATCGCTCACCCCCGCCGGGACGCGGACCTTCACGTCGCGGCGACGCCGCTCGACCCCGGTGCCGCGGCACTTCTTGCAGCGATGCTCGATGACCTGACCCCGCCCGCCGCACGTAGGGCAGACCTGGGAGAACGAGAACGGGCCCTGATCGACGGCCACCGCACCGGTCCCGTCACACGTCGGGCACGGCTGCGGGAACGTGCCCGGCTCGGCCCCGTTGCCGCCGCAGACCGAACACGGGGCGTCGGACGTGACGCCGACGCTGGTCGTGACACCGTGCACCGCGTCGATGAAGTCGAGGTGGAGCTCGGCTTCGAGATCTGCGCCCCGCACCGGGCCGGTCGGGGCCCGTCCGCGGCGGCGGGCGCCGCCCTGGCGCGCGCCGAAAAGGTTCCCGAGGATGTCCCCGAGGCCACCGCCGTCGTCGAACTGGAACGTCGCATCCTCGAAGCCCGGGCCGAACCCACCAGCGCCGAACCCGCCGGGGGCGAACCCGCCACCTCCCGACGCAACCATCTCTCGGACCTGGTCGTACTCCTTGCGCTTGTCGGCGTCGCCGAGTACTTCGTGCGCGGCGGAGATCTCCTTGAATCGCTCCTCAGCCGCCGCGTCACCCGGGTTTGCGTCCGGATGGTTGGCCTTCGCGAGGCGCCGGTAGGCGCGCTGAATCTCGCGATCACTCGCGCCGGACTCGAGACCGAGCACGGCGTAGTAGTCCTTCTCGAACCACTCCCGCTGCGGTGCCATCCAGGTCAGCCTTCGCGCGCAACCTTGACCATGGCCGGGCGCAGCACCCTGCCCTTGAACCGGTAACCGGTGCGGATCGTGCCACTGACCACGGGGTCGCCGTCCGCGCCACCTTCTTGCATCACAGCCTCGTGCACCGTCGGGTCAAACGGGACACCGGTCGCGTCGATGCGCTCGAGACCCGCCTTTTCGAGCACGTTCACCAACTCGACGAAGGCCAGCTCGACGCCCTTTCGAACCTTCTCATCCGCCTCGTCGAGTTGGCGGAGCGCGGGTTCGACGCTGTCGAGGACAGGGAGCAGCTGCTCCACGAGTGCCTCGTTGGCTCGGGCGATCGACTCGGTCTGCTCTCGCAGCATCCGCTTGCGGTAGTTCTCAAAGTCCGCCTGCAATCGCTGCGCGACGCCTCGCAACTCGTCGCGTTCCTTGGCGAGCGCGACGAGGTCGGCATTGAGGTCCGCCTCGGCCTCATCGGCCGAGGGCTCCTCAGCGACCGCTGCCTCGTCGATGAAATCGGACTCGGGCATTAGGCGCTGCGCTCTTCGCCTTCGTCAACGATCTCGGCGTCCGCCACCTCGTCGTCGGACGGCTGCGAAGCGCCCGGGGCGTCGCCGCCACTACCCGATGCCGCCTGCTGGGCCTGCGCGGACTGGTAGAGGCGCTGGGCGAACTCTTGACTGGCGGCCAGGAGCGCATCGTGCTTCTGGCGGACCGCGTCGATGTCCTCTCCCGCGAGGGCGGTCTTGAGCTCACCGAGCGCCGTCTCGATCTTCGTCCGGTCCTCGGCCGAGACCTTGTCCGCTTGCTCCTTGAGGAGTTTCTCGGTCTGGAACACCAGGGAGTCCGAGTTGTTGCGGGTCTCCGCGTCCTCCCGGCGCTTGCGGTCCTCGTCGGCGTGTGCCTCGGCCTCCTTCACCATGCGGTCGATGTCGTCCTTCCCAAGCGCGGTGCCGCCCGTGATGGTCATTGCCTGTTCCTTGCCGGTCCCCAGGTCTTTGGCGCTGACGTGCACGATGCCGTTCGCGTCGATGTCGAAGGTGACCTCGACTTGAGGCACGCCTCGGGGAGCGGGCGGGATTCCAACCAGCTGGAAAGTTCCCAGCATCTTGTTGCGGTACGCCATGTCGCTCTCGCCCTGGAGCACCTTGATCTCGACGCTGGGCTGATTGTCGTCCGCGGTGGTGAACACCTCGGAGCGTTTCGTCGGGATCGTCGTGTTCCGCTCGATGAGCCGGGTCATGATCTGACCCTTCGTCTCGATCCCGAGGGACAGGGGCGTCACGTCGAGGAGCAACACATCCTTGACGTCACCCTTGAGCACACCAGCCTGAATCGCCGCCCCGACTGCGACGGCCTCGTCCGGGTTGACACCCTTGTCGCCCTCCTTGCCGGTGAGGTCGCGTACGAGGTCCTGCACCGCCGGCATGCGGGTCGAGCCGCCCACGAGGATCACGCGGTGAACCGAGTCGCGCTGGAAGCCCGCATCGCGAATGGCCTGCTCGAACGGTCCCTTGCAGGCATCGAGCAGATCCGCGCTCAGCTCTTGGAACTTGGCCCGGGAGAGGCTCAGCTCGAGGTGCAGCGGACCGTCCTGGGTGGCGGTGATGAACGGCAAGTTGATCGAGGTCTCCTGCAACGAGGAGAGCTCGACCTTGGCCTTCTCCGCCGCTTCCTTGAGACGCTGGGTCGCCATCTTGTCGACGGACAGGTCGACGCCATGGGCGCCCTTGAATTCGCCAACCATCCAGTCGATGACCCGCTGGTCCCAGTCGTCCCCTCCGAGATGGGTGTTGCCGGCCGTCGCCTTGACCTCGAAGACGCCCTCGCCAAGCTCGAGCACCGACACGTCGAACGTGCCGCCGCCGAGGTCAAAGACCAGGATCGTGAGGTCGTTTTCCTTGTCGAGCCCGTAGGCAAGCGCCGCGGCGGTCGGCTCGTTGATGATGCGCAGCACCTCGAGGCCCGCCACTTCACCGGCTTCCTTCGTGGCCTGACGCTGGGCGTCGTCGAAGTAGGCCGGGACGGTGATCACCGCCTGCTGGACGGTGTCGCCGAGGTAGGCCTCGGCGTCCCGCTTGAGCTTCTGGAGGATGCGGGCCGAGATCTCCTGGGGCGTGTACGCCTTCCCGTCGATGTCGACGGTCCAGGACGTGCCCATATGACGCTTGACGGACCGAATGGTGCGGTCCGGGTTGGTGATGGCCTGGCGCTTGGCCACCTCGCCGACGAGGACCTCACCCGTCTTCGAGAAGGCAACGACCGAGGGTGTCGTGCGCGACCCCTCGGCGTTGGGAATGACAGCGGGTTCGCCCGCCTCGAGGACCGAGACGACCGAGTTCGTGGTACCGAGATCGATACCGACGGCCTTGGGCATGGCGTATGTGCCTCCGTGTTGAAAATCTTGAGTGCGAAGGTATCAACTTTGTCGATGCTGGCACTATTCCCAGGCGTCGGTCGGCCTGGATGGCCCAGAACGAACCGGGTGCGTCCGGGGGCCAGCACCGCTACATTTTCGACATGCCGAGGCGGAGCGCCCTGCCAGATCTGGCTGAGGTCCCCCTCTTCTCTGCGTGCTCCCGCAAGGACCTCCAGAACATCGCCCGGCGCGTCGAGCACGTCGACGCCCCAGCGGGCAAGGAGTTGGTCCGAGAGGGATCGGCGGGTGCCGAGTTCTTCGTGATCCTGGACGGCACCGCGGAGGTCTCTCGACGAGGCCGGCGGGTGGCGACGCTGGGGCCGGGGAGCTTCTTCGGAGACCTGGCGTTGCTGGACCGGGCTCCCCGGAACGCGACCGTCACCGCCGTCACACCCATGAAACTCGCCGTGCTGGGCCAGCGCGAGTTCGCGTCCATGATCGACGAGCTCCCCGGCTTCGCCCAGAAGCTGCTCACTGGGCTCGCCCACCGCCTCCGCGAGAACGACGCGAAGTCGGTGCAGTAGCGGCACGCGCCGCGCCACCAAACGCCCGTCCCAGCCTTCCGGAGAGCCTCGGCACTAGGTTTCTGGTCGTGCGGCACCGTTTCCCGCTGAAACCGAGCCAGGTCGTCCTCGCTGTCGGTGCGCTGATCGCGCTCTTTACGATCGCGTCCGGCGTCGTCCCCCGCATCACGGGCTGGACCGACACCTCGCGCATCTCGCGGCCCGTCTTCTTCGGCATCCCCGACCCCGTCTATTGGCTCTTCTACGCCACGGTCGCCGTCATGCTCTTCGTATGCGCCTGGCTGGTCTCGCTGCGAGTGCACAACTATCTGCGCGGCGGTCCCGACGACCGGCGCACGACACGCCAGAACGCCCACCGGCGTCTACGCGACTTCCGCGCCGGGGTCTGGATGCGGACGCTGCTGCGGGATCCCGCGGCGGGCGTCATGCACGCGTGCATCTACTTCGGCTTCCTCGTTCTGTTCGCCGCAACGGTGGTCCTCGAGATCGACCACCAACTCCCTCCCTCGCTGAAGTTCCTGCACGGCTCGGTCTACGAGGCCTACAAGGCGACGGCGAACGTGTTCGGGATCATCTTCCTCATCGGGCTCGTCTGGGCAATCGGCCGGCGGTACATCCAGCGGCCCTACCGGATCCGGATCAAGACCAAGCCGGAGGACGCGGTCATTCTGGCGACGTTCGTCGTCATCGGGGTGACCGGCTTCCTCATCGAGGGCTTGCGAATCGCGATCGAGCACCGGCCGTCCTTTGAGAAGTGGTCCTTTGTCGGGTGGGGCCTGTCGTCGCTTTGGTCCGGGTGGTCCCACGGGACGCTCACCGACCTGCACACCACGATGTGGATCGTCCATTTCGCGGCATTCATCGCCTTCCTCGTGATCCTCCCGACCACGAAGCTGCGTCACATGTTCACGTCGCCGATGAACCTCTACCTCGCCGACCATGACCGTCCCAAGGGCGCGATGAAGCCCATGCCGAACCTCATGGACACTGAGCTCGAGACGTTCGGGGCCTCGACCGTCGAGGACTTCACCTGGAAGCAGCTCTTCGACACCGACGCCTGCACGATCTGCGGTCGCTGCACCTCGGTGTGCCCCGCGCACGCGACCGGGAAGCCGCTCGACCCCCGTGAGATCGTCCTGAAAGTCGGTGAGGTGATGGCCGCGACGAGCGATCCGGTCGTCTCCCCGCCGGTCGGGGTCGATCCCGCGATCACCGTGAGCGCCGGCTCGCTGTTCGAACGGATCACCTCCGACGAGCTCTGGGCCTGCACGACCTGCAAGGCGTGCGACGAGATCTGCCCGGTGAACATCGAGATCCTCGACAAGATCCTCGACATGCGCCGGTACCTCTCACTCATGGAGAGCAACTTCCCGCCCGAGCTCGGCAATACGTATCGCTCGATGGAGAACTCCTCCAACGTCTACGGCCTGAACCAGGGGGAGCGGGCCGACTGGGCAGCTGGCCTCGACGGTGTGCCGATCCTCGACCCGTCCGACCGCTTCGACCACGACTACCTCTATTGGGTCGGCTGCGCCGGCAGCTTCGACGACCGCAACAAGAAGACCAGCCGCGCGGTCGCGAAACTGCTCCAACGGGCCGGGATTGACTTCGCCATCCTGGGGCCGAGCGAGGTCTGCACCGGGGACCCCGCCCGCCGCTCCGGCAACGAGTACATCTTCCAGATGCTCGCGATGCAGAACATCGAGACATTGAACGGCCTCGGCGCCCGCAAGATCATCACGCAGTGCCCGCACTGCTTCAACACGTTGAAGAACGAGTACCCGCAGCTCGGCGGCGACTACGAGGTCGTCCACCACTCTCAGCTGCTCATGGAGCTCATCGACGACGGTCGACTTTCGCTCGAAGGCGCATCGCTCGCCGAACGCGTGACCTATCACGACTCCTGCTACCTCGGGCGCCACAACGACGTCTACCTGGCACCCCGGCGCGTCGTCGGCTCGCTCGGGAACATCGACATCGTCGAGATGCCCCGCAACGGCACTCGGGGAATGTGCTGCGGCGCCGGCGGCGCGCGGATGTGGATGGAAGAGCACACCGGCAAGAAGGTGAACACCGAGCGATCCCAGGAGGCCCTCGCCACCGGTGCCACTCGGATCGCGGTGGCGTGTCCGTTCTGCTACGTGATGATGGAGGATGGCGTCAAGGAAGCTCAGCGCGACGACGACGTCAAGGTCCAAGACATCGCCGAGGTACTTCTCGAAGCTCTCGAAGCCGCCGACGACTCGCCGCGGCCGGCCACCAGCGAGTTCAGCCCCGGCATCTGAGCGGCCAAAGAACGCCGTGACCTGGCTTGGCTCACTCCCCGCCTGGGCGATCTTTCCGCTCTTCGCCGTCGCCGCCCTGCTCTTGACCGTCGCGCTCGACGGCATCCTGCGCCGCCACCTCCTGCCCATCGAGGCGCGGAATCGAGCCGGCCCCACCGCGGCGACGACGCTCCAGGCGCTCGCCACGATCTACGCCGTGCTCGTGGCATTCGTGATCGTCGACGAGTACAACCAGTTCCGCAGCGCCCAGTCGTACGTGTCCAACCAGGCAGCTCAGCTCTCCGTCGTCACCGAAAACAGCCGCAACCTGCCCAACGCCGAAGGCGCACCAATCCGTGCCGCGGCGATCGCGTACGCCAATGAGGTCGTGCGCGTCGGTCTCCCGGAGATCGAACGTCACGCGCAGCCCAGCATCGTCACCGACCGAGCGTTCGAGCGGGTCTTCGCCGTCGTCAACGCGATCGAGCCGACGGCGGAGTCAGACAAAGCGGCCTACTCGCAGATCCTGGTCGCCCTGGGGAACATCGCCGAGAACCGCACCAACATCGTCAACTCCGCGCACGCCTCGATCCCGAGCCCCCTGATCGTCATTCTCGCGGTACTCGTGATCGCCACCTTGGCGGTGGCCACGCTGATGGACACGCGCCACCGCCGCGCTCATCTCTTCATCCTCGCCATGCTGGCGATCGCGCTGTCGATGACACTCGCTCTCGTCGCGGCGCTCGACTACCCGTATCGCGGTTTCATCCGCATCGACGGGTCGCCGATCACCTCGTTCGTCCACGACCGCGCCGAGCAGTAACCGACGGCGCGCGGTTCCGTCCCGCGCTCGCCGTTAGCGGTCTCGGAAGTTGAGGTAGTAGCGGCTTGGTGTCGGACCACGCTGACCCTGGTACTTCGAGCCGGTCGTGTCGCTGCCGTAGGGGTGGTCCGCCGGGGTCGTCATCTCCAGGAAGGAGATCTGACCGATCTTCATCCCTGGGTAGATGGCGATCGGCAGATTCGCCACGTTCGAGAGCTCCAGGGTCAGATGACCGTCCCAGCCGGCGTCCACGAACCCGGCCGTGGAGTGGATCAGGAGCCCGAGCCGGCCCAGCGAGCTCTTCCCCTCGAGGCGGGCAACGAGATCAGCGGGGAGCGCGACTCGCTCCAGGGTCGACCCCAGGACGAACTCGCCCGGGTGAAGGATGAACGCTCGACCGTCGCCCACCTCGACCAGTTCGGTGAGGTCCTGCTGAGCCTCCTTCGGGTCGATGAACGGGGTGGTGTCGTTTCGGAACACCCGGAAGTACCGATCGACGTGCAGGTCGACCGATGAGGGCTGCACCGCGGAGTCGCCCAGCGGATCGATGACGATGCGGCCTGCGGCCAGCGCCTCCCGGATCGACCGGTCGGACAGGATCACCGGCGCAGACTACGACGCGCCGCCGAGGACACGGCTGGCCGCCCGCCGTCGACGGCGCGGCAGCGGCTCGCACCTGAGCCACCCGCGCGGCTGCGTCGCTGACCTCGTGGGCCGGCACGCGCCGACGGCGCCAGAACACTGCTTTGGTAGCCTCCGCGCCCGCGCGGGTGTAGTTCAGAGGCAGAACATCAGCTTCCCAAGCTGAGAACGCGGGTTCGATTCCCGTCACCCGCTCTCGACGGAATACCGAGGTCAGGGGCCTGTTTCGGGCTCCGCATCGCGAGGCTGACGCAGCGCGCGGAGGCGTTAGCCGCGCGCTCACCGCGCGATGAGGCACTCGATCGGACACCCTGCTCACGGGTACTCGCGCTGAGAACAGCTCGCAAGGATCGGGGTGGTAGCACCAAAGCGGCGATCCGGCCGCCCCACAAGATCCGTCGCTCAGGGCTGTCGTGGCTCACGAAGTTCGCTCGGATAGGGTCCGCGGCTTCACTTGGGGAGGGTGCACGATGCATGGGAACCGGGTCGCGCTAGGAGCCGCGGCGACGCTGCTGGGAGTGGTCCTGTGGGCGGTCCCGGGCGCGGTGACGAGCGCCGCCGTCGGGAGGGTGGTCGCCGACCCGAGCGGGTCCGCCGCCCAGCCGGTCAACCCGTCGGCGCTGCCTTTGGGGGATGGTCGACTCTCGACGTCTCCGAAGGTCGGCTACCTCGACTCCTGCCAGACGTCGTTTCCGAGCACCGGCGGTGCCCAGGTGGTCGGGCCCTGGATCAACACCGCGGCCAAGACCTGGAACTCGACCGCCAAGGTGAAGGTGGAAGGGACGGTGAGCTGGCCGAACGCCTCGTTCTCGGTGACGCGGTCGGGCGGGAAGCGCGTCATCAAGACGAACGACCTCCCCAATCACCCGACGGGCGTGTTTCCGGTTTCGAGCAGCGACCCGGCCGCCGCGTACGACCTAAACCCAAACCGCATCGCTGCGCAGTCGATCACCTGGACCCTGCCCGCGAACCCGTCCGCCGCCAGCAAACCATCGTGCCTCAGCGGAGGCGCGATCGGTGTGCTCACCGACGGCGCCATGCTCTACGACGCCCTCGACGGTGAAGGCCGGGACGCGGTCGCCCACGAGATCCTCGACAGTTGCGACGGCCATCCCGACCAAAGCGACACCTATCACCACCACGACGTCCCGTCGTGCATCCTCGACGCTGCGACGGGCCGCTCCACGCTCGTGGGCTACGCCAAGGACGGCTACGGCATCTATGTCGAGCGCGACGCCGACGGCACCCTGCTCACCAACGCGAGCCTCGACGCGTGCCACGGCCGGACCACCTCGGTGACCTGGAACGGCAAGAAGAAGGTCCTGTACCACTACGACGCCACGCTCGAGTACCCCTACACCGTCGGCTGCTACCACGGCACCCCGATCACGACCGCCCAAGGTGGCGGTGGATCCGCCAAGAACGCCGGATTGGGTGGACCTCCCGGAGGCGGGCCTGGCGGTCCGCCAGGGGCGCCCTGAGCTCAGCGGACGGCGGGCCTGATCCGCGCCGCGACTGGATCTCCTCGGCCGGCGCCGGGCGACCCGCGACGCCCGGGGGGTCAGTAGGTCAAGGTGGCGATCCCGAGGATGAACACGATTAGGCCGATCACCATGAAGGTGACCGTTCGGAGCAGCGGCGCCTCGGGCAGCGTCCCAGTCGTCGCCACACGCACCTGCTTGCGCACCGGACTGCCCGGACGACCTCTCGTCACCGCTTCCCGAGCGGCCCGGCGCGTATCGCTGCGGCGGCGGAGGAGCGCGAGCGCGTTGCCGGCGAAGAGTGCGGCGCCGAGCGCGGTCGTCAACTCGAGCAGCACCTGCCCGTAGAAAGAACTCACGCCGGCACCGTAGCGCCCGGGTCGCGGACGGGAGCCGTCACCGATCGGTCCCGCTCGGACCTCGGGCCGCCCGGTTTGTCACTGTTGTATGCGGCGAGCATCGACCGTCCCCTCTGGGCCCGATCACGGCGGGGCGTCGCAGACGCCCACCTCGAGCGAGATCGTGCTACAAGGCGGACGTGCGTCTCGTCGTCGCCCGATGCTCCGTCGAGTACGCCGGTCGCCTGGGAGCCCGCCTGCCGGACGCCGTGCGACTCGTGGTCCTCAAGGCGGACGGCTCGATCGCCGTCCACGCGGACGCGAAGGCCTACAAGCCACTGAACTGGATGAATCCCCCCTGCACCATCACCGAGGTGGACGGCGTCATCACCGCGTCGAACCGGCAGGCCGAGCGCCTCGTCATCGAGCTGCACGAGGTCCTCTACGATTCCTCCTTCGAACTGGGCCAAGACCCCGGGCTGGCGAAGGACGGCGTCGAGGCCGAGCTCCAAGAGCTCCTCGCGGCGCGGGTCCAGACCTTGGGCGCGGGCCTCCGCCTCGTCCGCCGCGAGTACCCGACCGACGTGGGCCCCGTCGACCTGCTGTGTCGAGACGGAGCGGGACGAGCGGTCGCCGTCGAGATCAAACGGATCGGCGAGATCGCGAGCGTCGAGCAGCTCGTCCGCTATCGGGAACGCCTGGACCGGGACGGGTCGTTATCGCCCGTCCTCGCGGTGCTCGCGGCCACGCGGATCAAGCCCCAGGCGCGGGTCTTCGCGGAGAGTCGCGGCGTCGAGTGCGTGGAGGTCGACCTCGAGGAGCTCCGCGCCGGCGCGCCTGCCGACCTTCGGCTCTTCTGACCCGGGTGCTGGGCACCCGGACCGGTCGGCCCCGACCGCCTAGCGTCTGGAGCGGGTGGACACGGCAGGGTTGATCGAGCAAGCGAGCGACCAGGCCGGGCTCGACAACTGGGGTGACGAGTCATTTCGAGACGGCCTCGAGCGGCTGGTCGGGGCGCTGGATGCTGAAGCCGGCCTTAGCGAACTGGGCGTGCTGGCGCTCGAGCAGCAGGTGCTGGCGAACTTGACGAACCGCCTACGCGTCACCGCCTGGGTCCGCAGCCATCCGGTCGTGCTCGCCGAACGCGTGGAGAGACCCATCATCGTGCTCGGGATGCCTCGCACCGGCACGACACTTCTGCACGAACTGTTCCACCGCGATCCGGCGAACCGTTCCCTCATGCGCTGGGAGGCGCTCGACTGTGTGCCGCCGCCCGACGCGGCCTCGTTCGAGAACGATCCTCGTATCGCGGCCAGCCGGGCGGCGGCCGACGCGATGGACGCGCTGAACCCGGACTTCGGAGCGATGCACTACGAGGCCCCGGACGGCCCCACCGAGTGCGTGGCCGTGCTGTCGCAGGAGTTCCGCAGCCTGTTGTGGTCCGTCGTTGCCAACGTCCCCTCGTACACCCGCTGGATGATCGACGCCGATCCTCGGCCTGCGTACGCCTATCACCATCTGGTTCTCCAGATGTTGCAGTCCCGGGCGCCGGGCCGCTGGGCTCTGAAGACTCCCCACCATGCTCTGTTCCTCGACGCGGTGCTCGCGGAGTATCCAGACGCGCGGCTCGTGATGACGCACCGCGATCCCGTCACGGTCGTGACGTCGCTTTGCAGCCTCGCTCGAACACTCGGTGGGACGTTCAGCGCCGATGATCACACCGCTGACCTGGCTTCGACCTGGACCGACGTTGCCAGCGCGATCACCGAGCGGGTACTGGCGTTCCGCGATCGGCACGGCGACGAGCGGGTCGCCGACGTGAGATACGACGAGCTCGTCGCCAACCCGATCCGTGTCGTGGGTCGAGTCCTTGGGCATTTCGGCGAGACGCTCAGTCCCGCCGCCGAGGCCGCGATGCGGGGGTATTTAGCTGAGGATCCCCACCGGGGCTTCACCCCTCACCGATACACCGCGGCCGACGTGGGGTTAGATCCCCGCGCCGTCGCGGAGCGCTTCGGGCCCTACGCCGAGCGCTTCGGGGTCGAGGCGACCGCTGGGCCGGGGTGACGCGCACGGCGTCTCGCCGGCCTGCCCTGGCGGGATCGTGATCTGGGACTCGCCGAGGCTTGATCGGGGCCCGCCAGGCTGGGCTGCAGCACCCCCTGCGGTGATCCGTGCCGCCTCGCCGTGGCGTACCGTAGGAAAACGCCAGCAGGGGTTTCCTACCCCGGCGCAGGACGGGCGTTCTGCAAGGAGGACCCCACATGACTCCGATCCTCGGTGAAATCATCGGTTGGGAAGCACTGTTGGTGCTCGGGCTGATCGCGCTGCTGTTCGGCAGCTCCCAACTCCCAAAGCTCGCCCGGTCCGTCGGGCAGGCGAGCCGAGAACTCCGCAAGGGCCTCCACGAGGACTCTGACGAAGCGGACCAGAAGGACAAGGACGCCTGAGACTCGCGGCCACGAGGTCTCGACGATGCCCTCCGGCGCGCTGTCACCGGTCCACATCCTCATCGTCTTGACCGTCGCGCTCATCGTCTTAGGGCCCGAAGAGCTCCCCAAGGTCGCGCGGCGGGGGGCGAAGGTACTGCGCGAGCTGCGCGCCCTTCGAGCGCGACTCGACGAAGAGATCCACGACCTTCTCGAAGAGGAACCCGAGCCGCACAGCACAAGCGTCGAGGACGAAGAGCCCGGATCGGACAGCGGGACCTGAGGCGATGCAGGCCGCGGACTCGGCGCCCCGCCGAACCCCGATCCGCGGCCCGAGCCAGCGCCCTCGGCGCGTCGCGCACGCGGCTGCGGTGAGCCCGGTCTTCTGGGCGCCACGCTGGTCCTCACGCCCATCCTCGCGAGGTGGCCATGGTTGGCACCGGGAAGCGACGCGGCGACGCGTGGCGTAGCAACCTGGTCGTCGTGGACGACGAGATCCTCACCGGCGGCGTCGCGCACGCCGGGGCGGTGGTCCGCCGTGGAGGCCAGGTGCTCCGACCGGCGGATCGCCACACGCCGGCGGTGCACGCCCTGTTGCGCCACGTGCGGGCGGCGGGTTTCGACGGTGTTCCCGAGCCGATCGGCGTAGATCCCGACGGACGGGAGCGGCTGGCTTTCATCGACGGAGACGTTCCCTGCCCGCCGTTCCCAGAGTGGTCGCAAACGGATCGGGCGCTGGGAACGACGGCCAACTTGTTGCGTCGCTTCCACGAAGCCGCGACCGGTTTCGTCAACCCATTCGGCACAACCTGGAACACCGAGCTCGCCGACCCGCAGAGCGGACCGGTGATCTGCCACAACGACGTCTGTCCCGAGAACGTCGTGTATCGCTCCGGAGTCGCGGTCGCGCTGCTCGACTTCGACTTCGCAGCCCCGGGTCGTCCGGTCTACGACCTCACGCAGCTGGCGAAGATGTGCGTTCCCCTCGACACACCCCAGGACGCGGCGCGCCAGGGACGGGGCGCCCTCGACCCGTTTCGTCGGCTCCGCATCGTCGCGGACTCGTACGGACTCCCACCCGGACGAGGGAGTTTCGTCGATGTGATCGGGGAATCGCTGGCGACCGGCGGGGCGTTCGTCGAACGGCGTGTCGAGCGGGGCGAGGCCGCCTTCATCGAGATGTGGGAGGCGATGGGCGGACGGGCTCGCTACGAGCGCCGGCAAGCATGGTTTGAGCGCAACCGCCAACGATTCGTCGAGGCGCTCGGCTAGGGCTCGGGTCTTCGTGCCGGCCGACCCGCGGGTCCCGTCCGGAACGTCGTTTCACGCCGGCTGATCTCGTCGTCCATTCCGACCATGGTCGCGCCGTCCGACCTCGCCGTACGATGAAGCGGGCCTCGGACCAACACGACACGGAGGGCGCGACGAGATGCGACTGAGCACTCGGAATCAGCTGGCGGCGACCGTCCAAGAGGTGACCGAGGGGAACGTGATGGCGACGGTCAAGGTCGTCCTCGGCGATGGACAGACGGTGACCGCCGCGATCACCCGCGAGGCCGTCGGAGACCTGGCACTCGCCCCTGGCGACCAGGTGACGGTCTTGGTCAAGGCGACCGAGGTCATGCTGGCCAAGGGCTGAGTCCTTCGGGGGCTGGTGACGCCACCGCTCGGGGGCGCCAGGCTTGCTCAGCAGTGAGCCGTTTGGCGGTGGCCGCTTACTCGGCGGCCATGTTCGCGAACTTGGTGAGCCGGTCAACGAAGGCCAGCCGCGTTGTGCCGGTTGGTCCGTTTCGGTGCTTCGCCACGATGATCTCGGCTGTCCCACGCTGATCCGAGTCGGGGTTATAGATGTCGTCGCGGTAGATGAACACGACCACGTCCGCGTCCTGTTCGAGCGAACCTGACTCCCGGAGGTCGGCGAGCATCGGACGCTTGTCAGCCCGGTACTCCAACTGCCGGTTGAGCTGGGAGAGTGCCATCACCGGGCAGTCGAGTTCGCGCGCCAGGATCTTGAGGCCTCGCGAGATCTCGGCGACCTCGACTTGGCGGTTCTCGGCACGCTTGGCCATGGGTGTCATGAGCTGGAGGTAGTCGACGACGACGAGGCCGAGGTCGCCGTGACGAGCCTTGGTCCGGCGTGATTTGGCCCGCATCTCCATGACCGTGCAGTGCGGATTGTCGTCGATGAACAGCGGGGCTTCGGCGAGCCGCCCGACGGCGTGGCTGAGGCGCGTCCAATCGGCTTCTGGGATGTTGCCGGTCTGCAGGCGGCGGGCGTCGACGTGCGCCTCGCCGGCGAGGAGCCGCTTGGTGAGCTCGAGGGTGCCCATCTCCATCGAGAAGAACAGCACGGGGCGACGAGCCTGCATCGCCACGTTGGCCGCCGCCCCGAGGGCAAGGCTCGTTTTCCCGGCGCCCGGGCGGGCCGCCACCACCACGAGGTTGGACGGCTGGAGCCCGAGGAGCAGGTGGTCGAGGTCCGTGTAGCCGGTCGGCACCCCGGTGATGTCGCCGGTGCTGTCGTAGAGCGCCTCGAGTTGGTCGAGGGTGGTCTGGAGCGCGTCGGAGACCCGGACCATCGACTCCGACACCCGACGCTCAGCAACCTCAAAGACGAGCGATTCGGCGCGGTCCAGCGTCTCGACCACGTCCTGGGAATCGTCGTAGCCCATCTCGGCGATGTCGCCAGCCACGCCAATGAGCCGCCGCAGCAGCGCGAGCTCGTTCACGATCTTGGCGTAGTGGGTCGCGTTCGCCGAGGCGGGCGTCGCGGCCTGGAGCCGGAGCAACACAGTTCGGCCGCCGAGCGAATCGAGCAGATCGGCGCGCCGGAGCTCCTCCGCGACGGTCACCGGGTCGACGGGCTCTCCCTGGCCGTAGAGCGAGAGGATCGCTTCGAAGAGATGCGTGTGGGCCGGCTTGTAGAAGTCCGCGGCTTCGACGCCTGCCTCGACGGCCGCGGTGATCGCGTCTCGGGACAACAGCATCGCTCCGAGCAACGATTCCTCGGCTTCGAGGTTGTGCGGAGGGACTCGCCCACCGCCGGCGCGTTGCCGCACTGGTTCCAGTGCTTGGACCACCGAGAGTTCCCCCGCTCCTTCGTTCGCCGGCCGTCTACCGGGCGTTCAGCCGCGCGTCGAGAGCGCCACTATGAACGGTCCGACTTGTGGATCGGTAGTACGAAATCCCGGTCGAACCTGTGGATTGCGGTGGACGAGGGGGGTCGTCATCCCCAGGCCGGTCGACGGCGAGGTGCGTCACTCGCTCATCGTCTGCTCCGGGTACGACACCTACTCGCTGATCACCTCGACTGACAGGGCGACCGTGACGTTGGGGTGCAGTCGGACGGCGACCTCGAACGTTCCGAGCTCCTTGAGCGGTTCACCGAGCTCGATGGCGCGCCGGTCGAGGTCGATCCCGGCCTGGCTCCGGACCGCGTCGGCGAGGTCGGCGCTGGTCACGGACCCGAAGAGCTTCCCGCCTTCACCCGCGCGCGCCCCGACCCGGATCGGCGTGGCCTGGAGGCGACTTGCCAGCTCCTCGGCGGCTTCCTGGTCCCGGGTGTCCCGGGCGGCCCGGCTTCGGCGCATCGCCTCCGCTTGCGCGACGACGCCTCGCGTGGCCTTCATGGCGAGGCCGCGCGGCACCAGGTAGTTGCGCGCGTACCCGTCGGCGACCTCGAGTAGGTCGCCTTTGCGCCCGAGGTGGTCGACGTCGGACCGGAGGACGATCTTCACGCCTCGTCCTCGGCGGCGACGTCAGGCGTCTCGGGGCTGGGTGGCACGCTGGGCGGGACCGTCTCAAGGTCGGACACCTCGGGGACATCCAGCTCGTCGGGCAGCGCGTCGGCGTCGCTGGCCGTCGGCGGGCCGGTCTCGGGGCGGGGCGGGGGACCCGAGGCGTCGGGTCCGCGGTCACGCTTGCCCTTGCTGCGGTGCGTCACCTGACGGACCGAGTACGGCAACAGTGCCATCTCGCGTGCAACGCGGATCGCCCGAGCGACGGCACGCTGCTGCTGGGCGTCGTTCCCCGTCACCCGGCGGGCGCGGATCTTGGCGCGCTCCGACATGAACCGCCGCAGCAGTGCCACGTCCTTGTAGTCGACCCAGGTGATGCTCTCGGTGTCGAGGATCGACACTTTTTTCTTCGGCTTGCGCTCGGGCGCGTCACGCTTTCGCTGTCGGGGTCTCGCCATCGTTAAAAGGGCTCCTCGGACTCGTCTGCTCCACCGCCGGCCGGTGCAGCCGGGGCCGGGGCGCGGCCCCCACCGCCGCCACCGCCACCGCCACCGCCGCCGTCGAAACCGCCCTTTCGTTCGTTGCGGCGCACTTCGGCGGTCGCCCAGCGCAGGCTGGGGCCGACGTCGTCGGCCACGATCTCGACGACGCTGCGCTTGTCGCCGTTCTCGGTCTCCCAGGACCGCTGCTCGAGGCGGCCGCTCACCACGATCCGGGCGCCCTTGCCGATCGACTCACACACGTTCTCGGCCATTTCGCGCCAGCACACGACGTTGAAGAAGCTGGTCTGCTCCTCCCATTCCTGGCTGGTGCGGTTCTGCCATCGGCGGCTCACCGCAACCCCGAACGATGCCTTCGCTACGCCGCTCGGCGTGTAGCGCATCTCGGGATCCCGCGTCACGTTCCCAACGACCGTCACTGTGCTGTCCGCCATGTCGCTTCGACCTCCTCGCGCCGGTCGCGTACTGCTCGTCGCTGACCGGCCCGTCGATTCGCTATCCGTCCGCTGGAGTCCCGAGGGTCTTGCCGTAGACGGCCTCGGGGATTCGCATGACCTTGTGGCGCAGCACCTCGTCGGCCAGGGTGAGGGTCCGGCCAAGCTCCCCCATCGCGTCCGGCTCGGCTCGGGCTTGGATCACGACGTAGTAGCCCTCGTGGCGTCGGTTGATCCGATAGGCGAGGGTCCGCTTGCCCCAGTGGTCGACTGGTCCGAGCTCGGCGCCCCGAGACGCCAGCAGCGTCGTGGAGCGGTCGACGGCGGCTCGGATGTCCGCCTGCTCGAGCTCGGCGTCGTAGATGACCATGACCTCGTACGGCCGCATGGGCCGTTCCTCCTTCGGACCGGCGGGCCGAGGCGGCAACCGGAGTTGCCGGGGACTCACCCGCGGGCTCAGGCTGTCGCCGACGGGTCTGTAGACACGCCGACCGGCTGAGCAGGACATTGATTGTTGAGGGCTGGATGTTACCTGCCCGGGCGGTGCGCAGCGTAATGGCGGCGTGTGCCGCGTTAGCCGGAGAGTGCGCCGGGGGGCAGGCCGCCGACCAGGGTCTCCAACGCGTACCGGAACGATCGGCGGGCCTGATATACGGGGCAATCCGCCTCGGCCCGCGGGCAGGGCTGCATCCGCAGCCGATCGACGCTTCGACCGTTGCTGGCGTAGAAGCCGATCTCGAGGGCGACGGGAACCGTCGACATCGTGAAGCTGACGGTGGTGTTCTGGCCGAACACGAACAGCATGCCGGCATAGGGCCCGAGGTTCGACCGGCGGCGCAGCCCCAGCTCCCGCTGGGACTCGGTCTTCGCCACGACGACGTGGAGGGCGTCGCCGCCCACGTGGACGTTGGTCGTCGTCAGGTCTGGAAATGGCGCCTGCGCTGCGGTGGCGGCGCGCACCGCGGCGGGGACCGACCGGGTCGTGAGGGCCGCCCCGGCGCTGGGTCCCCAGAGGGCGACCAGGGCGCACGCGGTGGCGCCGACGAGCCCGGCGCGCCTCACGCGGGCGCGTGCTCGCTGGCACTCCCGCCGTAGACGCGCAGCGCGTCGGAGACGGCGTCGGCGGCGTGATACGTCTCCGCGCTGGAGGGGAACCGACCGGTTCGCACGTCCTCGGCGAACCGGGCGACCGCGGCGGTGGCTTCCGCGGCCAGGTCGGCGTACTGGCGCACGAACTTCGGCCGGATTCGGTCCTCGAGGCCGACCAGGTCGTGGAACACCAGGACCTGACCGTCGCAGTGGCGACCGGCACCGATCCCGATGGTTGGAATCTCCACGCTGTCGGTCACGAGGCGCGCCACGGCGTCGGGAACGCACTCGAGGACGACGGCGAAGCATCCGACCTCCGCGAGGGCGATCGCGTCGTCGACGATGGCCCGGGCCGCTTCCAGGTCTCGGCCTTGCACCTTGAAGCCGCCCAGGGTGTGCAACGACTGCGGGGTGAGCCCGAGGTGGCCCATCACCGGGATCTCGGCGTCGAGAATGGCGCGGACGACGGCGAGGCGCTTGCGGCCGCCCTCGAGCTTCACGGCCCCGGCGCCGGCGCGGACGAGCGCCGCCGCGTTGCGGACCGCGTCGTCGACGCCGACGTGGTAGCTCATCCAGGGCAGATCGGCGACCACGAGGGCGCCGGGCCGGGTGCGGGCCACGGCGGCGACGTGGTGGACCATGTCGTCGGTCGTCACCTGGAGCGTGTCCTCGTAGCCGAGCACGACCATGGCCACCGAGTCGCCGACCAGGATGAGGTCGGCCCCGGCGGCGTCGACGACTCGCGCGGATGGGGCGTCGTAGGCCGTGACCATCACGAGCGGCGCGTCGCCATGCTTGGCAGCCGCGATGGCGGGCGCGGTGACCCGCCGTGGCGTGCTCAACTCCGGCATCGCCTCACCTCCACCGTCCAGGGCACGAGCGGCTCCCGGCGGCAGCCCGGACATTACCCCCCCGCCGGCGCGGCCCGGCCGCCAACCGGGGCACCCGGGCTGGAGTTCAGCCGGCGTGTCGCCGGCCGTGGAGCTCGTGGCGTTGGAGGTGGTTCCAGTGGCAGTCGACGCACACCTCGACCACGTAGCGGGTGAACTCCTCGTGGGTGGTGTCGAGGCGCTCGAGCTCGGACGGGGAGGTGATGCAGCGTCCGTTGGCCCGGGCCAGCGCGTCGCCGTAGACGTATGAGACCAGGCGCAGGCTCCGGTGGGCACAGACCGGGCAGTCCCTCGCGACGGGCTCGCCGATGTGACGGCCGGCCCGGAGGAGCTCGGGATGCGCGTCGCACACGTCCTCACGGTCGAGGCGACCGGCGCGCAAATCCCGGAGCACCGCTCGCCGGGCCAGCGCGTAGTCGACGTGCTGCCGCACGCGGCGAGTGTACGCATGGCCTCCCCCGCCTCGGGACCGCCGGCGGTGTGGGCCGCTGGCGGGGCGGCGCCCGTGCCTTGACCCGGTCTCCGGACTCCGCCATACTGCTCTTCGATATATCGAACCGATATATCGACGACCACTTGTCGGCAGGAGTCTCTCGGTGCTGGAACTCGCAGTCCTCGGATTGCTCACCGACCAGCCGCTCCACGGCTACGAGCTCAAGAAGCGGCTCGGCGAGACCCTCGGCTTCCTCTGGGGAGTCTCGTACGGGTCGCTGTACCCGGCGCTGCGCCGGCTGGAGCGAAGCGGGGCGATCGCCATCGTGGCCGCCGAGCCTCCCCCCGTGGCCCCGAGTCCCCCGACGGGCTCCCTGACCGGCGACCTCGCCGCGGCCCGCCTGCGGGCCATGGCCGGACGCCTGTCCGCATCGGGGCGGAGAACCCGCAAGGCCTACCAAATCACCCCCGACGGAGAGCGGCTCTTCACCGAGCTGCTCGTGGGAGACGACCCGCACGGAGACGACGAGAAGGCCTTCGCGTTGAAGCTCGCCTTCTGCGGCCATCTCGAGCCGGGACCGCGCCTGGAGCTGCTGCTCCGACGACGCCGGGTGCTGGCTGAGCGTCTGGACCGTCAGCGTCAGCCGCGAGCGATGCGAGACGACCGGTACACCCGCTCCCTCGTGGAGCACCGAACGAAGTCCACCCAGCGCGACCTCGAGTGGGTCGACGAGCTGATCACCGCGGAGCGAGTGGCCGAGCCCGGGGAAGTCCCGCCGGCTGCGAGCGACGCCTTCAAGGAGGAAGCCTCCGCATGAGTGCCCCGTCCGCCCAGACCAAGAAGGTGCGCGTCGCGATCGCCGGGGTTGGCAACTGCGCCAGCAGCCTGGTGCAGGGTGTCACCTACTACCGCGACGCCGCGCCCGACGACGAGGTCCCTGGCCTCATGCACGTCGTACTCGGCGGCTACCACGTCCACGACGTGGAGTTCGTGGCCGCCTTCGATGTCGACGCCACCAAAGTCGGCCTCGACCTCGGCAAGGCAATCTTCAGCGGGGGTAACAACACGGTGAAGTTCGCCGACGTCGGGGAGTTGGGCGTCCAGGTCCAGCGGGGCCCGACCTTCGATGGGCTCGGCGAGTTCTACCGCGAGATGATCGAAGAGTCTCCGGCCGAGCCGGTAGACATCGCGCGAGCGCTCCGGGACTCGGGCGCCGAGGTACTCGTCGGGTACCTGCCGGTC
The DNA here is from genome assembly GCA_003140175.1 of Actinomycetota bacterium. Lineage (GTDB taxonomy): Bacteria > Actinomycetota > Acidimicrobiia > IMCC26256 > PALSA-555 > PALSA-555. Next base: position 9,664 of record PLJD01000052.1, on the reverse strand, counting down.
GGTTCTGAGCTGGCGCAGCGGCACTACGCGGCCGCGTGCCTCGACGCGGGCGTCGCGTTCGTGAACGCGATCCCGGTGTTCATCTCGAGCGATCCCGAGTGGGCCAAACGCTTCGAGGACGCGGGCGTCCCGATCGTGGGCGACGACATCAAGAGCCAGGTNNAACATGGACTTCAAGAACATGCTGGAGCGCTCGCGCCTGAAGTCCAAGAAGATCTCGAAGACTCAGGCGGTCACGAGTCAGCTCGAGCACGGCATCGAGCCCGAGAACGTTCACATCGGGCCCTCGGACCACGTGCCGTGGCTCGACGACCGCAAGTGGTGCTACATCCGCATGGAGGGTCGCAACTTCGGCGATGTTCCGCTCAACCTCGAGCTCAAGCTCGAGGTATGGGATTCGCCCAACTCGGCCGGGGTGATCATCGACGCGGTGCGCTGCGCCAAGTTGGCGCTAGACCGCGGCCTCGGTGGGCCCCTGCTCGGCCCGAGCGCGTATTTCATGAAGTCGCCGCCAGTGCAGTATCGCGACGAGGAAGCGCGCGAGATGGTCGAGACCTTCGCGCAGGACTGATCGGGGCCAGGCGCCCCCGCCGAGATCCGGGAACCGGCCCTACGACGAGTCGCGATGACCGGCGGGGACGATCCCCTGGTCGCGTGCCCAGGAGTCCAGGCGGGTGTAGGCGTCCTCGGCGCTGATGGGCCCTTCGTCGAGACGTGCCTCGAGGAGGAACTCGAGCGCCTCGCCGATCACCGGTCCGGGCGGGACGCCCAGGTACGCCATGACCTGACGCCCGTCGAGCGGGGGTCGGATGGCGTCGAGTTCCTCGCGCTCGCGCAGGCTGGCGATGCGGTCGACAAGTTCGTTCATGCGCTGGGCGAGGGTGGCAGCTTTGCGGTGGTTCCGGGTTGTGCAGTCGGCGCGTTGGAGTTCGTTCAACTCCGTGAGCAGCGGTCCCGCGTCGCGCACGTACCGACGGACCGCCCGATCGGTCCAGCCCAACGCGTAGGTGTGGATGCGCAGGTGGAGGTAGACGAGCTTCGTGACGTCGTCGACCATGTCGTTGCTGAAGTGCAGCGCTCGCATGCGTTCCTCGGTCATGCGGGCTCCGACGACCTCGTGGTGGTGGAAGCTGACGCCGTCCGGGCCGATCGACCGGGTCTTGGGCTTGCCGATGTCGTGGAAGAGCGCGGCGAGCCGGACCTTTAGATGCGACGGGTCGGTGTTGACGACCACCGCCAGCGTGTGGGCCAGGACGTCTTTGTGGCGGTGAATCGGGTCCTGCTCGACGCGCAAGGCGTTGAGTTCGGGGAGGAATTCGTCGGCGAGGCGCGTCTCGCAGAGCAGCCAGAACCCCGCGGTGGGGTCCGGCACCCCCAGCAGTCGGCACAGCTCGTCTCGCACGCGCTCGGGGCTCACGATTTCGAGGCGGGCTCGCAACGCCCCGATGGCTGCCACGAGGTCGGGCACCGGCTCGAGCTGGAACGCGGCGACGAAGCGGGCAGCCCGCAGCATGCGGAGTGGGTCGGCTTCAAACGACACTTCGGGTGATTCCGGCGTGCGAAGGCACCGGGCGGCGAGGTCGGTGGCGCCGCCGCGGGGGTCGACGAGCACCGGGTCGGGTAGCCGGAGAGCCATCGCGTTGATCGTGAAGTCTCGGCGGGCCAGGTCGTCCTCGATGCGGTCCGCGAACGCGACCGTGGGCTTGCGGCTGTCGGGCCGGTAGACGTCGCCCCGGTAGGTGGTGATCTCGAGCCGTTGGCCGTCGTACTCGGCGCCGACCGTGCCGAAGCGTTCACCTTGGAGCCAGACATGGTCCGCCCAGCCCTCCACGAGGCTTCGGACCTCGCTGGGGCGCGCGTCGGTGGCGAGGTCGACGTCGGGCGATTCGGCGCCGAGGAATGCGTCGCGGACGGTGCCCCCCACGAGGTAGCACTCATGGCCGGCGTCGGTGAGCCGATCGGCGAGCTGGCGGGTCGGCGACCCGGCCTCGTAGTAGACGCGCAGACGGGAGGGGACATCCATGGCGGTTCCATTCTCGCGGGCCCGGGGTGGCCGAGCGGGCGAGATCCTCGATCCGGGGCCGCCGCGGCGCGGAGGGCCTCGGATGGGTTCCCGCGCCGGCCCGGTCTCGTCCTGGTCTTGGCGCTGGCCGGCGGTTAGGCGGGGGCCGGGAGCGGCTGGCTGCGTTCTCGGTCGATCCGTTCGAGCTCGAGGCGCAGCGCCGGTCCGTACGACGCGTGGTCCAGGGCGACGTCTCGCTCGACGAGACCGCGCTCGTACAGGCGCGCGATGGCCTGGTCGAAGGTCTGCATTCCGTAGTACTCGCCGTCTCGCATGAGGACCTCCAGGCGCTCGGCGTCTCGACCGTCGGCGATCGCCGCGGCGACGGCGCCGTTGGAGACGAGGACCTCGGCGGCGGCGACCCGGCCGCGCCCCCCAGCGCGGGCCAGCAGCCGCTGGGAGACCATGCCCCGCAGGGTGCGGGCCAGGAGCAGGCGCGCGTTGGCGTGCCGGTCGCGTGGAAACCAGTCGAGGAGACGGTCGACTGCCTCGGTGGCGCCGACGGTCGCGACACCAGCCAGGACCAGGTGTCCGGTGTCCGCCGCCTCGAGCACGCCGCGTGCCGAGGCCTCGTCGGCGATCTCGCCCACGACGATCAGGTCGGGGTCCTGGCGCACGACGCGGGCCAGTGCCTCTGGGACGCCGTCGACGTCGACGCCCACCTCGCGCTGGTCCACGATCGACACCTTGTCGGCGTGCAGGACTTCGATCGGGTGCTCGATGGTGACGATGTGGCGGCGGGCGCTGGCGTTCACGTGATCGACCATCGCCGCCATTGTCGAGGTCCGTCCCGAGCCGGCGAGGCCGGCCACGAGGATGAGCCCGCTCGGCAGGTCGATGAGCGTGGCCAAGACGGGGGGGAGGCCGAGCGCCTCGAGGCCGGGCACGCCGGGCACGACGCGGCGCAGCACCAGGCCGGTCCGGCCCCGCTGGCGGAAGGCGCTCACCCGGAACCGGGCCAGGCCCGCCACCGCGTACACGCATTCCGCGTCGCCGGTGCGCTGCAGCACCTCGCCTTGGGGTGTCGAGAGGAGCCGCGCGGCGGCCTGCTCGGTGTCGCCGGGCTCGACCGTGTCGAACGGCGTCTCGACGAGGGCGCCGTCGACGCGGAGCCACGGCCGTGTTCCGACTTTCAGGTGCAGGTCGGAGGCTCGCTGTTCGACGGCAGTCCGCAAGAGGCGGTCCAAGTCGAGCACGCCGGGGTATCGGCAGGTCGGCCCAGCCGCTGAACTCGGGGGTAAGCCGGGCTCAGCCGCTCTGGGCCCAGGGCGCTCGGCAGCGACCGTAAGGGTCAACCGGGTGAGCAGCCGGGAGCGTGAGACGGCGACTGGACCGGGCAACGCAGGCGGCCTCGTCGGGGCATGGGGCGGCCCGGGCCTCGAGTGGACCTGCGGGTACGCTCCGCGCCCGTGGCCTCACGCACAGGCGAGCGGACGCTGCGCCTCGCGGGGGGTTGGGCCCGAATCGGGCCCTGGCAGGACCACGCCGACGTGGCCCACTTGGTGCTCCCCACCGAAGCGGTCCTCCCCCCGCGGGCGGTGCAGGACTGCGCGGCGCGCGTCCGGGCGTCAGGGTTCACGGCGGTGGTGACCAGTCCGCTGACCATGGCCGCCGCCGCCCCGTTCCTCGAGGCAGGGTTCGTGGTACGCGAGCACCTGCATCTGCTCGTCCAGCGGCTGGAGCGGGCGCCCCCCGCTCCGACCCCGGGGCCGTTGCTGCGTCGCGCGTGGCGCGGGGACCGGGCCGTGGTTACCGCGCTCGACGGTCGCGCCTTCCCGCCCGCGTGGCGGCTCGGCAACTCCGGCCTCCACGAGGCGCTGACCGCCACGCCGTCGGTGCGTTTCCGGGTCGGTCATCGCCCCCGCAACCCAGGTCCGGTCGCGTACGCGGTCACGGGCCGGGCGGGCAGCGACGGCTACCTGCAGCGCCTCGCCGTCGACCCGACCGCGCGCGGCGAGGGCTTCGGCCGAGCGCTGGTCCACGACAGCTTGCGGTGGCTTCGCCGCCACGGCGCGCGGACCTGCTTTGTGAACACCCAAGCGGACAACCACACCGCGCTTCGCTTGTACGCGGCGTGCGGGTTCGAGCGGCTGCCGAGCGGGCTGGCCGTCCTCGGCGCCGAGCTGTGAGCGGACGCCGAGCCCGAGCGCTCGGGGGTCTGGCGCTCGTCGCGCTGGTTGGGCTGGCGGGCAACGCGGCCGCCGCCCCGCCGACGTCCACGACCACGACCTCGACGACCCCGGCCAGCAACGCCAGCCGCCTGGCGCTCGTCGCGCAGGACGCGTGGACCCCCATCGGCGGCGAATTCCACGCCCAGGTACAAATCGGCATCTCGGCGCCCGGCTTGCAGCTGAGCGTCATCGCGCACAACGGCTTGGCGTCGCGGTCCGATTTCGAGAAGGCCGTCAACGACACAAGCCTCGGCTCGGTGCTGGCACTGGTGTCACTGCCGGTCAGCAGCCTCCCGGCCAACACTGATGGGAGCCGTCAACTCGCCATCGGCCTCGCGAGCCCGAACGGGCCGTTGGACCCAACGCGCCTCGACGTGCCCCGCGCGGGGGTCTACCCCCTCGAGATCGAGCTGCGCGACAGCCAGGCCCAGACCCTGGCCCGCTTCGTCTCCTATCTCGTGGTGGTCGACGTCGGCCTCGACGGCCAGCCCGCGGCGCTGACCAACCGACTCGGCGTGGCCTGGGTCTGGCCACTCGGCACCCGGCCCGCGCTCGACCCCAACGGGTCGATCGACCCGTCGGTCGTACAAGCCCTCCAGCCCGACGGCACGATCGGCCGTCAGGTCGCCGCGCTCGGACGTCAGCCCGACGTGCCGGTGACGTTGGCGCCGTCGCCCGACACCCTCGACGCCTGGACGACCGCGGCTCGAACCGAACCCGGCGTCGCCGAGGAAGCCGACATCCTGCGCGCAGCGCAGAGCGCGGTCCACGAGGTCGTCGCGGGACCGTACGTGCCGATCGACCTGCCCTCGCTCCTCCACGCTGGGCTCGGCACGGCAGCCGACGCCCAGTACGTCCAAGGCGCCACCTCCCTGGACCGGTTCTTCGGAACACACATCGACGATCAGACCGCCCTGGCGCTCCCCGCCGACACCCGCTCGCTCGGGACGCTGCGCGCGCATGGGGTCGACCAGGTCGTGGTGGACGAAACCGCGGTCGGGGCCACCATCGGCAAGCTCACGACCGTGGCCCCGTTCTCGGTCGAGCCGCCACCGAGCCTCGCACCCACCGGGCCGATCGCCGCCGTCGCCGACGACGCCCGCCTGGCGTCGCTGCTCACAGGGAACGATCCGCCAGCCTTGCGGGCCCAACGGTTCCTCGCCGGCCTGGCCCTCACCGCGCGTGAGCAGCCGGGCGTCACCCGCGCGGTCGTCGTCGTAAATCCCCCCGGGTTCGACCCCCCGTCGACGCTCCTCGACGCGGTGCTGGCCGGGCTCACCAACCATCCCTGGCTCGCCCCGATGACGCTCGGGGATGTGTTCAGCTCCGTACCGCCCACCAGCGCCGGTGACGTCCGCACGCTGGCGCCCTACACCCCCCCGGCGCCCGCGGTCAGCGCGAGCGCCTACAACGCCGGCGCGGCTCGCCTCGTCGCCTTCGGCTCGCTGATCGGGCCGAGTGATCCGCGGATCGCCCGCGGTGAGCGGCTCTTGCTTTCGTCGCTGTCGTCGGCGTGGACAGGACTCGACACGATCGAGGCGTACAACGAACTCAACGCCGTCGACGCGAGCATCACCGACTTCCTCGCCCGGATTCGGATTCCCGCCCCGGGGACCATCACGCTGACCGCCCGTTCTGGCGCGATCCCCATCACCTTCCGCAACGACACGGGGCAGGCGGTTCGTGTGGTCATCGCGTTGAGCAGCCGACGGCTCGACTTTCCGAGCGGGTCCGTGCAGACGGTCGCGCTGCCTCCCCGGAGCACGACAGTCCGCTTCGACGTCCGGTCCCGAACGTCGGGGACGTTCCCGCTCGAGATGAGCATCCGGTCCGCCGACGGAACGCTGCTGATAGCCCAGGGTCGCTTCAAGGTGCGGTCGACGGTGGTGAGCACGGTGGCCATCGCGCTCGCCGCGGGCGCGGCGCTGTTCCTCGCCGGGTGGTGGATCTTCGACTTTCGCCGACGGCGGGCCCGGGCCGGGTCGACCCCGTGACGCGACGCGGGCGGGCACGCGGCGGCGGCCAGCGCCCGCACGACACCGGTCGTCTCGTGCGCTCCAGCGCCGTCGTCGGCATCGGGACCGCGACCTCGCGCGTCACGGGCCTGATGTGGCGAGCTGCCGCCGCGTACGCGATCGGGATCACCGCGCTGTCAGGGACCTACGCGTTCGCCAACGAGACCCCCAACATGCTCTACGAGCTGCTCGTCGGCGGGGTCCTCACCGCAACTCTGGTACCGCAGTTCGTACGTCACGTCGAGGAGAACGACGAGGACGCCACCAGCGCCGTCGTGACGGTGTCGATGCTCATTCTGATCGGCGTCTCCGCGCTCGGGGTCCTGCTCGCCCCGTGGATCGCGGCGCTGCTCACGCTGCGGGTCCACGGAGCGCAGCAGATCGCCCAGCGCCACCTCGCGACCGACCTCGTCCGCTGCTTCATGCCTCAGATCGCGCTGTACGGCTTCACCGCCCTCGCCACTGCGTTGCTCCAGGCCCGCCGGCGCTTCGCGGCCGCCGCGTTCGCTCCGAGTCTCAACAACCTCGTCCTCGTGGGGATGTTTCTCTCGCTGCCCCGCCTCGCCAGCCGGCCGATCACTGTCGCACACGTTCTCAGCGACATGCCGCTGCTGCTGTACCTGGGGCTGGGCACGACCGCGGCCGTCGCCGCGATGGCGGTCGCCTTGTGGCCCGCGATCCGCGGGGCGCGGGTCCACTTGCGGTTCCTCGCTGCTTGGCGCCACCGGGCGGTGCTGATCATGTTGCGGCTCTCCGGGTGGACGGTCGGCTACGTGATCGCCAATCAGATCGCGCTGTGGCTCGTCCTCGTCCTCGCCAACAGCCACACCGGCGGTCCCGCCGCTTACCTCTTGGCGTACACGCTCTTCCAGTTGCCGCATGGCTTGTTCGCGGTGTCGATCATGACGACCGCCGGCCCCGAGCTCGCGGCGGTCGGACGCGACCAGCCGGCGCTGCGGCACCGATTCGCTCGGGCGCTGCGGCTCATCCTCACGATCGTGATCCCCGCCGCCGCGCTCTCGGTGGCGCTCGCTCGCCCCGCGGTGGTCGCCTTGCTTCAACGCGGCGCGTTTTCGGGTGCCGATTCCGCGCTGGTCGCGCACACCCTCGTCGGCTTCGCCGTCGGCTTGCCGTTCTTCTCGGTGTACCTCTTCGCGCTGCGCGCCTTCTATTCGGTTCACGACACCCGGACGCCGTTCCTGCTCAACTGCCTCGAGAACGCGGTCAACATCGTGTTGGCGCTCGCCCTCGTGGGCCCGCTCGGTATTCCCGGGCTCGCGTACTCGTTCTCCGGGGCGTACGCGGTCGCGGCGGTCGTGACTCTGTTCGTGCTGAGCCGACGAATCGGCGGCCTGCAGGGCCGCGGGATCGAGACGACCGGCGTGAAGGTCAGCCTGGTCAGCGCCGTGGCGGGCAGCGCGGCGTGGTTCGTCGCGAACTCCATCGGCTGGGCCGGGGACATCCGAGCGGTGGGCGCCACCACGGCTGGCCTGCTGGTGGCAGCGGCCGGGTTGGCGGTGGGTCTGACCCTGACCCGGGTCGAGGAATGGCAGGAGCTGGTCGCTGGCCTGCGCCCAGGACGCCAGAGAGGCGCCCGCCGAGCCGGCGTGCGACGATGAGGGCCGCGCCGAGCAGCGGGGTGGGGAGGCAACGGTGTCAGTCCGAGTCGTGACCGACAGCGCCTGTGATCTCCCCGCGGCCCTCGTGGCTGAGCTCGGCATCGAGGTGGTGCCGCTCACGATCCGGTTCGGCGCCGAAGAGCTCGTCGACGGGGAAGAGCTGAGCAACCAGGCCTTCTGGCAGCGTCTCCCCAACGCCCCGACGCTCCCGGAGACGGCTGCACCGTCGGCCGGGGCGTTCGCGGCCCGGTTCCGAGCCCTCGCAGAGGCCGGCGCCGACGGGATCGTCTGCATCAACCTCTCGTCCCGGCTTTCGGCGACGATGCAGGCGGCCCAGGTCGCGGCCCAGTCGTTCGACGGCAACTGCCCGGTAGAGGTCATCGATTCGCTGACCTGCTCGATGGGCCTCGGCAATCTTTGCCTGGCCGCCGCGCGGCGCGCCAACGAGGGCGCCCCGCTGGACGAGATCGTCCTCGAGGTCACCGACCGGCGGAAACGCACCCGGCTCTTTGGCACGCTCGACACCCTTGAGTTCTTGAAGAAAGGGGGCCGAGTCGGGAACGCCCGGGCGCTGCTCGGCTCGATGCTGGCCGTGAAGCCGGTGGTCGAGATCCGCGGCGGCGTCGTCGAGGAAGCCGGCAAGGTCCGCACCCGCTCGAAGGCGTTGCGCCTCCTGGCCGACAAGGTGCACGAGCAGTCGGTCGAGGAGGTCGCGGTGCTCCAAGGCGACGCTCCCGACATCGACGACTTCCTCGACCTGGTCGACGACGTCGCCCCGCGCGACAAGATCGTGGTCGGCTCGGTCGGCCCGGTCATCGGGACCCACGCCGGTCCGGGAGTGCTCGGCGTCACCTTCCAGATCTCGGGCTGACCGGCGCGAGCCGGGGCGTGCCCCCACTGGGTAGCGTGAGGCAGTGTCTGATCCTGCCGCACCCGGCCGGGTGCTCGGGGGCCGCTACCGGCTCGTGACCGTCGTCGCCCGGGGCGGGATGGCCACCGTGTGGGTGGGCGAGGACACCCTGCTCGCCCGCCGGGTCGCGGTGAAGATCTTGCACCCCGAGCTCACCCACGACGAGGGCCTCCGCACCCGGTTCCGCAACGAGGCGATCGCCGCCGCCCGGCTGAGCGACCCGGGAATCGTCGCCACCTACGACACCGGTGATGACGGCGGGGTCGGGTACATCGTGATGGAGTTCGTCGACGGACCCAACCTGCGGCGCGTCCTCGACGTGCGCGGACCCCTCGAGGTCCGGGAGGCGGCACGCATCGGCCGCGACGTCGCCAGCGCCCTGGAGGCCGCCCACCGTCAGGGCATCGTGCACCGAGATATCAAGCCGGCCAACGTGCTCGTCCCGCCCGACGGGCACGTCAAGGTGACCGACTTCGNNCGACTTCGGGATCGCGAAGGCGGGCATCGGCGGCGAGCTCACCCGGACCGGCACGGTGGTCGGCACCGCCCGGTACTTGGCCCCCGAGCAGCTGCGCGGCGAGCCCGTCGACGCCCGCACCGACATCTACGCCCTGGGCCTCGTCCTCTTCGAGATGCTCGCCGGGGACCTCCCGTTCCACGGCGACACCGAGATGGCGATCTCGCTCGCCCGGCTCAGCACGCCGCCGGCCTCCATCCGCACGGTGCGCCCCGACCTTCCCCCGACGCTGGCCCACCTGGTGATGGCGTGCCTGGCCCTGGACCCGGCCGCCCGGCCGCCGCGCGCCGCGGTGGTCGCCGAGGTTCTCTCCGGACGTGGTCGGGCCAGCCCGGCTGAGCCACGCCGGGCTGAGCGACCCCGCGCGGTC
>PLJD01000047.1 GCA_003140175.1 Actinomycetota bacterium | reverse complement strand
CGCCGCGGCGCGCACGCCACCCGCGGGTCCGGAGAGCAGCAGCGCCGCGGGCCGCTCGGCGGCCTCCTCGGCGGGCAGCAGACCCCCGGCCGAGGTCATGACCAGGACTTCGTCGGCGAGGCCGGCCAGCTCACGCAGGTAGCCGCGGCACGCCGGGCGGACCAGCGCGTTGGCGACCGTCGTCACGGTCCGCTCGTACTCGCGAAACTCGGGCGACACCTCGTGGGAGCAGGTCACGTCCAGGCCGCGGGCGGCGAGCTCGCGGGCCACGACCCGCTCGTGGTCCGAGGCGAGGTCGGCGTGGAGGAGGCAGACCGCGACCGCGTCGACGCCGTCGGGGACGGGCGGCACCGCGGTGGCGTCGAGGGGCTCGAGCTCATGGCCTCGCTCGTCGAGGCGGCCACCGACCTCGAGTCGGAGGTCGCGTGGCACGAGCGCCGGGGGACGGTCGACGTGGAGGTCATAGAGCGACGGGCGGGTCTGGCGCGCGATCTCGATGATGTCGGCGAAGCCCCGGGTGGCCACGAGCGCGATGCGTCCGCCGCGGTGTTCGAGCAGCGCGTTGGTGGCCACGGTCGTCCCGTGGGCCAGGAGCGCCGGACGCGTCGAGCCGAGGGCCCGCTCGAGCGCGGCGCGCACCGCACCTGCCGGGTCGGACGGGGTCGACGACACTTTGACGACCCGGCCGTCCGCGGTGACGAGGTCGGTGAACGTCCCTCCGGTGTCGACGCCGAGCCGCACCGGCTCAGCGTCGCGCGTCGCGCCCGGAGGGTGGCCGGTCGGGTCGGGGACGCCCGTCGGCGATCAGTCGAAGGCGGCGACCTCGAGGCTCTGGAGCAGGTAGCCACGGGCGCGAACGGTGCGGACCTCGAGGGCGAGGGGGGCGATGCGGCGCCGGAACCGCAAGATGTGGACGTCGAGCGCGTTGCGGGTGGGTGAGCCGTCGGGCCATGCCCGCCGGGACAGGGTGTCGCGTCCGACGACGGCGCCGAACCGTTCGGTCAACACGACGGCCAGCGCCTGCTCGACCGGGGAGAGGGCGACCCAGCGGTCCCGGTACCGCAACAGCCCGTCGGCGTCGACCTCCGGGACCGCCTGGTCGGTCCCGGCCCGGGCGGCCAGGGTGGCCAGGCGGGCGCCGACCTCGGCCTCGTCGGCGGGCAGGCGGACCCAGTCCTCGAGCGGGTCGAGGATGGCGGGGGCCCCGACGTCGGGTTCGACGAGGAGCAGCCGCGGCGTCCCCGAGGCGCGCAGGAACTCTCGGCGGTCGCCTTCGGTGGGCCAGCGAACCAGCGAAACCTGATCCATGCCCACCGACGTTACGGATGCCATGTTTCGGCTTCGTTACAGCGCGGTGAAGGGTTGCTGCCAAGTCCTGGGAGCCGGGCGAAGCGGCCCTGGCAGACTGGGGCGACGCCGGATCGGAGGAGCAGATGGCGACGCTGTCGGACAAGGTCTGGGAACGCCACGTGGTCCACGCGGCGCCGGGCGAGCCCGATCTCCTCTTTATCGACTTGCACCTCATCCACGAGGTGACGTCGCCGCAGGCGTTCGACGGGCTGCGGATCAACGGCCGGCCGCTTCGCCGACCGGACCTCACGGTGGCGACGATGGACCACAACGTCCCGACCATCCACACCGACCAGCCGATCGCCGATCCGGTCTCGAAGAAGCAGATCGAGATCCTGGCCCAGAACTGCGCCGAGTTCGGGGTGCGCCTCTACGGCATGGGCGACCCGGGGCAAGGCATCGTCCACATCATCGGGCCAGAGCAGGGCCTGACCCTGCCCGGCATGACGATCGTGTGTGGGGACAGCCACACCTCGACCCACGGGGCGTTCGGCGCGTTGGCGTTCGGGATCGGGACCAGCGAGGTCGAGCACGTGCTNNTGCTCGCGACCCAGACGCTGCCCCAGAACCGTCCCGGGACGATGGCGGTGACGGTCAACGGCGAGCTGCCCCCGGCGGTGACCGCGAAGGATGTGGTGTTGTCGATCATCGCCCGGCTCGGGACCGGCGGGGGCATCGGGTCGATCATCGAGTACCAAGGGCCGGTGATCCGGGCCCTCTCGATGGAGGGCCGCATGANNTGTCGATCGAGGCCGGCGCCCGGGCGGGCCTCGTCGCCCCCGACGACACGACGTTCGCCTATCTCGAGGGTCGACCCTTCGCGCCCCACGGCGCCGCCTGGGAGCATGCCCTGGACGACTGGCGGTCGCTGCCTAGCGACGACGACGCGACGTTCGATCAGGAGCTGGTGCTCGACGGTGCCGAGCTGGCGCCGTCGGTGTCGTGGGGCACGAACCCGGCCCAGACGGTGACGATCAACGACGCGGTGCCCGACCCGGACTCGTTCTCGGAGCCCGGCCTGCGAGACGCGGCCCGGCTGGCGCTTCGCTACATGGGCTTGCAGGGCGGCACGCCGATGCGCGAGATCCCCGTGGACACGGTGTTCATCGGGTCGTGNNCGCCGCGGCCGGCGTCCTGGCCGGCCGCCACGTGCGGGCGGGGCTGCGGGCACTCGTCGTACCGGGCTCCGCCCGGGTGCGAGCCGAGGCGGAGGCCGAGGGCCTCGACCGGGTGTTCACCACCGCCGGGTTCGAGTGGCGCGAGC
>PLJD01000095.1 GCA_003140175.1 Actinomycetota bacterium | reverse complement strand
TCAGGTTTTGTGCGACAGGCTCCACACGCCGCCGAGCTGCTTGCCGCGGTCGTGTCATGCGCGAGCTGTACGCCGACCTCGGGATCCGAACGACCTACCGCCGGAGTCCTACGCCGTCGTCGTCGAGGTGAGAGCCGACCCCGTTGGTCTACGCGCGTGTCGCAGGGGGGTAGGGCCCGACTCAGGCGTTCGTGTCCCGCTTGGGGGCTTGCTTGCCGAGGACATGCTCGGCGAACATCGCGACGGCGTCGTCGATGAGCCGAATGTATCGGTCGCCGCCGGGGTCGTTAGCGAGCTGCTGGCTGGCCAGGCCGGCGACGAGCGCGGTCCACAGGTCAAAGTCCGCGTCGTCGCCGAGCCCGGCAGCCGTGAGGACGGAATGGCCCTTGGCAAAGACTTCGACGGCGATGGCGTAGGACTCGGGCGATGGCTCGAAGTCGGGGATCGTGCGCAGGAACAGCAGCTCGTAGCGGGCCTGGTCCTCTGCAACGAAGGTCACGAACAGGCGGGCGATCGTGCGGAGCGCTTCGTGGGGATCGTCGCTGATCTCGATCGGCTCGAAGCGGGCCAAGAGTTCGCGGTTACCGTCGGCGAAGAGGTGATCGTAGACGGCGTGCTTCGAGGCGAAGTATGTGTAGAGCGATTGGGGCTCCATGTCCACGGCGTGTGCAAGCGCCCGCAGGGACAACCCGTTCAGGCCGTCAGCCCGCAACAACTGCCACGCCGCGTCGAGGATCTCCTGCTTGGTCGCCTCGTGGCGGGCGCGGCGACGATCGCGACGGCGGGGTTCAGCAGGGGTGGTCGAAGCCACCCCTTGACCTTAGTCCGGTGATAATGCGATAATCCTGACACTATTCGGAAAACCGAGTAACGAACGACATGGTGAGGCGGCCACGATGGAGACGGCGTTGATCGACGCAGCGGTCGCAGCACCCCTCGGGCACCGCGAGGCGATGGGGCTCGCGGAGACCGAGCTCGCGCGGATGGTGGCCCAGCTGCGCAGCTTGTCCCCCGAGGACTGGGGCCGGCCCACCGTGTGCGAGCTGTGGGACGTGCGGGCCATGGCCACCCACGTGCTCGGCATGGCCGAGGCCCAAGCCTCGTTCCGCCAGTTCGCCCACGACTTCCGGGCGGCCAGCAAGCGGACGGGCGGGAAGATGATCGACGCGATGACCGCCACGCAGGTGAGTGAGCGCGCGTCGATGACTCCCGCGGCGATCATCGACCGGCTCGCCGCGGTCGCCCCCAAGGCCGTGAAGGCCCGCCGGCGCACACCGGCACTCATGCGCTGGGCGGGACGCATGAAGCAGGACCCGCCCTTCGACGCCGAAAGGTGGCGTTTCGGCTACCTCGTCGACACGATCTTCACCCGCGACACGTGGATGCACCGGCTCGACATCAGCCGAGCTACTGGTCAGCCCATGGTGCTCACGGCCGACCACGACGGGCGCCTGATCGCCGACGTCGTCGCCGAGTGGGCCCGCCGCCACGACCAGCCGTTCACCCTCACCCTCACCGGGCCAGCCGGCGGCAAGTGGCGGGTCGGCGATGGCGCCGAACACCTCGAGCTCGGCGCCCTCGACTTCTGCTGGATCGTCGGCTCCCGCCAACACGGCACCGGGCTCCTCGCCACCGAGGTGCCGTTCTGATGGGCATCACGACCGTCACCCAGTTCCACGCCGCCCCCGGCCAGGAAGACGTCCTCGCCGAGCTGCTCGCCGAGGGTCGCAATCGCATGCGAGCCGCCGAGGGCTGCGAGTCCTTCGACCTCCTCCGAGATGAGGACGACCCCCGCGGCCTCGCGTTCCTCCAACGCTGGGTCTCCCACGAAGCCCACGACACAGCTTTCGCCGAGCGCATCGTCCAGACCGGTCACCTCGACAAGGTGCTCGCCGCCCTCGACGACCCCATCGTGCAGCACACGTATCAGGTCGTGTCCTGACAAGCCTTAGGGCGACAGGTCACGCGTGCTACGCCGCCGCCAGGACAGCACGACCTACCAACGGGCGCTGTTCGCGCCGTGACCCGGCGGCGAGAGCGCTCGCCCCGACGGTCACGCGCGCTTGTGGGGTGTCAAAACTCGATTACGCCGCTGACCGTCGAGTTCGCAGGAGCGTGCCGCTGCTCGCGCTGTGAATTCTGAGACTCCTTGAGCCCCTTGACAGCACCCGGACACTTGAGGACTTCCTTGGAGGAGTGGGCATGGGAGCGGTCGAGGATTTTCGCCGGCGTTTGCGGTCAGGGTGAAGGGTGTCTTTAGTCGGCCGTGACCTGTCGGGGCAGGCTGTGGGCCATGTTCTTGCGGTTCTTCTATTCCTTGGTCCGTCGACTGATTGATGTGCTCGGCCGGCGGTTGTGTTCTCGGCTCGAGAACGAGGTTGAGATCGCGGTCTTGCGTCATGAGCTCGGGGTACTGCGTCGCCAGGTGAGTCGACCCGAACTGGTACCCGCCGATCGGGCGGTCCTGGCGTTGCTGGCTCGGTTGTTGCCCCGGGATCGGTGGTCGGCGTTCTTCGTGACGCCGGCGACGCTGTTGGGTTGGCATCAGCGGAGGGTCCGCGATCATTGGACCGACGCGAAGTTGGGTCGCCCTCCGGCGAGTGTGGAGACTCGCGAACTCGTGTTACGCCTCGCGCGAGAGAACCCACGCTGGGGCTCTCTGCGCATCGCGGGGGAGTTACGCCATCTCGGCGTGCGGATCTCGCCCAGCACCGTGCAGCGCCGGTTGCGACAGGCCGGTCTCGGCCCGGCACCACGCCGCGAGGGGCCGAGCTGGTCAACCTTCCTTCGTGACCAGACCCGCGGCGGCTTGGCGTGCGACTTCTTCAGC
>PLJD01000064.1 GCA_003140175.1 Actinomycetota bacterium | reverse complement strand
GCACCGACCGACACGCCGACCCCGACCGGGCAGCTCACCCGCGTCGAGCTGCTCCGCGAATCGCAGCTCGGCGACCATGCCCTCGAGGAGCTCGAGGCGTTCGGGCTCATCACCCACCTCGGCGGCGGCGGCGACGCCGCCCGCTACGACGAGGAAGCCCTCGAGATCGCCCAAGCCGCCGCGCCGTTCTACGCCCGGGGCATCACCGCCCGCCATCTGCGCATGTACCAGCACTTCGCCGACCGGGAAGCCGACCTCCTCATGCAGGTCCTGCTCCCATACCGCCGGCAGCGCAACCCGATCGCCCGCGCCCGACGCCAAGCCGAG
This sequence comes from Actinomycetota bacterium, assembly GCA_003140175.1. Classification (GTDB taxonomy): domain Bacteria; phylum Actinomycetota; class Acidimicrobiia; order IMCC26256; family PALSA-555; genus PALSA-555. Next base: position 36,351 of record PLJD01000064.1, on the reverse strand, counting down.
TTCGAGGAGCTCGCCCGCAGCGGCGCGCAGCTCCGGACCCTGATGCTGCGGCGCGTGTTGCGCGACCAGCGTCCCGAGTGACGGCCCCCCGCCTCGAACGTCAGGTCCTCCTCGACCGCGCCGCGCTCGCCGNNCCTATCGCGGCGCCGGACGGCCGGAGGCTGCGTATCTCATCGAGCAATTACTCGACCGCGCCGCGCTCGCCGACCACGTCCACACCCTCGCCGAGCGGATCGCCGCCGACCATCCCGACGGGGTGGTCCTCGTCGGCGTCCTCAAAGGGGCGCTGGTGTTCCTCGCCGACCTCGCCCGGGCGATCCGCACCATCGACGTGCAGATCGACTTCCTCGCCATCTCCCGCTACGCGCCCGACAGCGGACGGGTCCGCATCCTCCAAGACCTCGCGATCGACGTCGCTGGTCGCGACGTGGTCCTCGTCGAGGACCTCATCGACACCGGTCTCACCATCGCCTACCTGCTCCGCCACGTGGGGGAGCGCGCGCCCCGCCGCCTCGACGTCTGCGCCCTCCTCGACCGCGTCGAACGTCGGATCGTGCCCTTCGACGTGCGCTACGTCGGCATCGAGGTCCCCGGCGACACGTTCCTCGTCGGGTACGGCCTCCACCACGCCGAGCGGTACCGCAACCTTCCCGTCGTGCTCACCGTCGACCGGGCCGCGGTCATCGCCGACCCCGACGCGTACGTCGACGCGTACGGCGCCACCGATCCCCCGACGCGGCGGTGACCGTCCCGCCGTGGGTCGGTCGGGGGGGCCGGGATCGCCCGCCGGGCGCCGCGGCTCGGGACTCGGGGCCCGGCGCACCAGGTGAGGGGCGCCGAAGCCGCGCTGCTAGGGTGACTCGCAGTTCTCGGGGTAATGGTCGAAAGGGCCGCCAGTGATCCAGATGTCGCTGGTGGGGGTCCGCGTCGAGGTCCCCACGAACCAGCCCATCGTTCTCCTGCGCGAAGAGGAGGGGCAGCGGTACCTGCCGATCTTCATCGGGCCGCCCGAAGCCACCGCGATCGTCTACGCGCTCCAGGGCATGGAGACCCCCCGGCCCATGACCCACGACCTGTTCAAGACCGTCCTCGACGAGATGGCGGTCCGCCTCCAGCGGGTCGTGATCACCGAGCTGCACGACGGCACCTTCTACGCCGAGATCGAGCTCGGCGGAGACGCCGACGTCCGCCGGATCTCGTCCCGGCCCTCCGATGCCCTGGCCCTCGCCGCCCGCTACCCCGACTCGGTCCCGATCTATGCCGACGAAGCCGTCCTGGAGGAAGCCGGGGTCCTGTTCGACCAGGAGGACGAAGAGGTCGAGATCCAGGAGTTCCGGGAGTTCTTGAACCAGGTGCGGCCCGAGGACTTCGCCTCCGAGTAGGAACGTTGACGTCCGCCGGCCGCCCGGGTACCGTCACAGCGGCGTAACTACGCCGGTGTGACTCGGGGAGGGCAACGTGGTGGGCGAGCAATCGCGGGCGGGCCGCAACGACGCGAGCCCGGGAGCTGCCCCGACCCCCGAGATCCCGGCGGGGGAGCCCGGCTACAGCGGTCCCCAGGTGTGCGCCATCGTCGGGATCTCGTACCGCCAGCTCGACTACTGGGCTCGCACCGACCTGGTCCGACCATCGCTCGCCGACGCACACGGCAGCGGCACCCAGCGTCGCTACTCGTACCGCGACCTGGTCCGCCTCAAGGTCATCAAGAGCCTCCTCGACGCGGGCGTGAAGCTCCAAACCGCCCGGCGCGCCATCGACTACCTCCGCGAGGAGACGGTGACGTGGGAGACCGCCAGCCTGGTCCTCAACGGCGGCGACTCGGTCCTCGCCCGCGACGGGAACGACCTCGTCGACCTGGTCCGGCGGGGCCAGGGTGTGCTGAACATCGTCCCGCTCGGTCACGTCGTCGACGAGCTCGAAGTCGGCATCCGCGAGCTCGAGCCGACCGCACCCCCCGACACCCGAGCGGCGCGCGCCGCGCACCCCGCCCGGCGGGCCAGCCAGGGGGGTTGACCATCGGCGACACGCTGCCGCACGAGGACACTCGCTTCGCGCACAACTCCGAGCGTCAGTTCGCCAAGCTCCTCGATTTCTACGGCATCGTGTGGGACTACGAGCCGCGCACCTTCACGCTCGAGCGGGACCACGAGGGCAACACCGCGCAGGCGTTCACCCCCGACTTCTATCTGCCCGCCTACGATCTCTACATCGAGATCACGACGCTGAATCAGCGGCTCGTCACCAAGAAGAACCGCAAGGCCCGAAGGCTCCGCGAGCTCTTCGACGTCCAGATCAAGGTCCTCTACCAGCGCGACTACTTCCACCTGCTCGTCAAGTACGGGCTCGAGCCGCCCTCCCAGCTCGCCGACCCGCCCCTCGACGCGCCGGCCCGCCTCGACCTGCGAGCCGAGCCTGACGACAGCGCGGCGGCCGAGACCGCCTGAGGGACGCCGCGTAGGCTCCCGCGCATGGGCGACGCGCTCCGCACCAGCCCCCTCGACGCCGCCCACCGTGCCCTCGGTGCCCGCTTCGCGTCGTTCGGCGGGTGGGACATGCCGATCCAGTACACCAGCGTGCTCGAGGAACACCGGGCGTGTCGCGACGACGCGGTCGTCTTCGACGTGTCGCACCTGGGCTCGGTCCGCGTCACCGGCCCCGGAGCGGTCGACGCCTTGCAGTGGGCGTTCACGAACGATCTGGGTCGCATCGGGCCCGGCCGGGCGCAGTACACCCACCTGCTCGACCCCGACGACGCGCACGTCGTCGACGACATCATCGTGTGGTGGGTCGGAGACGACGACTTCCTCGTGATGCCGAACGCGTCGAACACCACCGGCGTCACCACCGCCATCCGCGAAGCCGCGGCGCGGGTCGATCGCCCGGTCGAGTTCGTCGACGTCACCACCTCCCGGGCGGTGCTCGCCGTCCAGGGCCCCAACGCCCGCGAGCGGCTCCGCGGCGTCCTCGACGACGCCGCCGCCGTGCCCCGATTCGCGGTCGGGCCATTGCACCACGGGTTTGGCGGCTACGCGGCCGGCACCGGGTACACCGGCGAGGACGGCGTCGAGCTCCACGTCCCGGCCGACGCGGCCCCCGACGTCTGGGCCGGCCTCCTGACCGCCGGGATCCGACCGGCCGGGCTCGGCGCCCGCGACACGCTGCGTCTCGAGGCCGGGTTCCCGCTCCACGGCCACGAGCTCGGACCCGGGATCACCCCCCTCCAAGCCGGCCTGGGCTGGGTCGTGCGCTTCGACAAAGGCGACTTCCGCGGCCGCGCCCCGTTGCTCGTCGAGCGCGACCGGGGCGTGACACGACGGCTCCGGGGCTTGCTCGGCGCCGACCGGGCCGTGCCACGCGCCGGCTGCGCGGTGCGCTGGGACGACACGCCGACCGGCGAGGTGACAAGCGGCAACTTCTCGCCCACCCTCGGGCGGGGGATCGCGCTCGCGTTCCTCGCCCCCGACGTGCCCGACGACGCGCCGGTCGAGATCGACGTGCGCGGCCGGCCGCTGTCGGCCCGCGTCGTGCGCACCCCGTTCGTGCCGAAGGCGCGCTGAGCCCGGCTACGCTTCGCCCACACGTCGTTGACCCCGGTCGGGAGAGACCTCGCCACCAGCGAGGCGCCGAAGGAGCAACCACTCCTGGAACCTCTCAGGCCCCTGAACCGTCCGGGCGAGGCCACGCTGGAGAGCAGGCGGGACGTCCCGCCTCACCGAAGGGGAAAGCCGGCCCGTCCGGCGAATCTCTCAGGTCCCCCGACAGCGCGGGAGCGGTGGGTCACCCCGGTGACCCGAGCCAGCACGCCGCGACCGCCGACGGAGAGCGACCCATGACCCTTCGGGATCTCGAACCCACCCGCTTCGTGGACCGCCACGTCGGCCCCGACGCCGACGAGCAGACCGCGATGCTCGCCACCCTCGGTCTGAGCTCACTCGACGAGCTCGCCCGCGCGACCGTGCCCCCCGCCATCCGCGCCGACGACCCCCTCGAGCTGCCCGCCGCGGCCACCGAGGCGGCCGTCCTCGCGGAGCTCCGGGCCCTCGCGTCGCGCAACACGGTCCTCGTCTCGCTGCTCGGCACCGGGTACTCCAACACCGTCACGCCCCCCGTCATCCAACGCAACGTGCTCGAGAACCCCGCCTGGTACACGGCATACACGCCGTACCAGCCCGAGATCTCCCAGGGCCGCCTCGAGGCGCTCTTGAACTTCCAGACCATGGTCGCCGACCTCACCGGCATGGACCTGGCGAACGCGTCGCTGCTCGACGAGTCGACCGCGGTCGCCGAGGCGATGGCGTTGTGCCACCGGATCAACGGCGCGGCCGGGACCACGTTCGTCGTCGACCCCGACGCGCACCCCCAGACCGTCGCGGTCGTGCGCACCCGCGCCGAGGCGCTCGGCCTCGACGTCCTCGTCGCCGACCCCGCAACCATCGACCCCGCGGTCGGTGGGTTCGGCGTGCTGCTCCAAGAGCCGGGGACGAGCGGCGCGGTGCGCGACCGGCGTGACCTCATCGCCGCGCTCCACGCCCGCGGCGCGCTCGTCGTCGTGGCCGCCGACTTGCTGGCCTGCACCCTCCTCGTGCCGCCCGGCGAGCAGGGCGCCGACGTCGTGGTCGGCTCCTCGCAGCGCTTCGGCGTCCCGCTCGGCTTCGGCGGCCCCCACGCCGGCTTCCTGGCCGTCCGCGACGCGCACCGCCGCAGCCTCCCCGGACGGCTCGTCGGCGTCTCGGTCGACGACGCCGGACGGCCCGCGCTGCGCCTCGCCCTCCAGACCCGCGAGCAGCACATCCGCCGCGAGCGGGCCACCAGCAACATCTGCACCGCCCAGGTGCTCCTCGGCGTCATCGCTGGCCTCTACGCCGTGTACCACGGGCCCGGCGGGCTGCGCCGGATCGCGGCCCGGGTCCATCGCCTCGCCACCATCCTCGCCGCCGGGCTCGAAGCCGGGGGAGTGGAGGTCGGGCCCGCGTGCTGGTTCGACACGATCACCGTGCGCGCCCCGGGCCGCGCGGACGAGGTCGTCGCGGCCGCCCGGACGCTCGGGCTGAACCTGCGGCGCGTCGACCCGGACACGATCGGGATCGCCCTCGACGAGACGACCACCGCCACGGTGGTCGCCACCGTGTGGGAGGCCTTCGGCGTGACCGCGGACGTCGACACGCTCGACGCCGCCGTCGACGACGCGTTCCCAGTCCCGCTGCGGCGCACCAGCGACTACCTGACTCACCCCGTCTTCGACCGATACCACTCCGAGACCGACCTGCTGCGCTACCTGCGACGCCTCGCGGATCGCGACCTCGCGCTCGACCGAACGATGATCCCGCTCGGCTCGTGCACCATGAAGCTGAACGCCACCACCGAGATGGTCCCGATCACCTGGCCCGAGTTCGCCGAGCTCCACCCGTTCGCGCCGCTCGAGCAGGCCGCCGGCTACCGGGAGCTCTTCGCCGACCTCGAACGATGGCTGGGCGAGATCACCGGCTACGACGCGGTGTCGCTCCAGCCCAACGCCGGGTCGCAGGGCGAGCTCGCCGGGCTGCTCGCGATCCGCGCCTACCACCGCGACCGCGGCGACGAGCACCGCGACGTCTGTCTCATCCCCGCGTCGGCGCACGGCACGAACGCGGCGAGCGCGGCCATGGCCGGGATGCGGGTCGTCGTGGTCGCCTGCGACGACGACGGCAACGTCGACGTCGATGACCTGAAGCGCCAAGCCCATGAGCACGCTGCCCGCCTGGCGGCCCTCATGGTCACGTACCCCTCGACGCACGGCGTGTTCGAAGCCCACATCCGCGATGTCTGCGCGGTGGTGCACGACGCCGGCGGCCAGGTGTACCTCGACGGCGCCAACCTCAACGCGCTGGTCGGGCTGGCCAAGCCCGGCCGGTTCGGTGCCGACGTGTCGCATCTGAACCTGCACAAGACGTTCTGCATCCCCCACGGCGGTGGGGGACCGGGGGTCGGCCCGGTCGCGGTGCGCTCCCACCTCGCCCCGTATCTCCCGAACCACCCCCTCGTCCCCGAGGCCGGCCCGGCCACCGGGATCGGCCCGGTGAGCGAGGCGCCGTGGGGCTCGGCGGGGATCCTGCCCATCTCGTGGGCGTACATCCGCCTCATGGGACCCGACGGCCTCCGCACCGCGACGCTGGTCGCGATCTTGAACGCCAACTATGTGGCCCGCCGCCTCGCTGCCGAGTTCCCGGTGCTCTACACCGGCCCGGACGGCTTCGTCGCGCACGAGTGCATCCTCGACCTGCGCCCGATCACCGCCGCGACCGGCGTCACCGCCGAAGACGTCGCGAAGCGGCTCATCGACTACGTCTTCCACGCGCCGACGATGTCGTTCCCCGTCGCCGGCACACTCATGGTCGAGCCCACCGAGTCGGAGTCGAAGACCGAGCTCGACCGGTTCTGCGACGCGCTCCTCGAGATCCGCGCCGAGATCCGCGCCGTCGAGCGAGGGGAGTGGCCCCTCGAGGACAGCCCGCTACGTCACGCACCCCACCCCGCGGCCGATCTGCTCGCCGAGCCCTGGGCGCGCCCCTACCCGCGCGAGCGCGCCGCGTTCCCGGTTCCGGCGCTGCGAGCCGACAAGTACTGGGTGCCCGTCGGTCGGATCGACAACGCCTACGGCGACCGCAACGTCATGTGCTCGTGCCCGCCCCTCGAGGACTACGTCGAATAGCGCCGGGCCAGCGCGGCGATGATGCGCGCCACGCGCGACCCGGTGTCGTAGGCTCTGCGCCGCATGGAACGCTGGGCTGGCGACGAGCCGGAACGTTGGGCCGGCGAGCCGACCCAACCCGCCACCCGCTCCGGCGGCGCCGGGGACCCGACCGTCCCCGCCGGCGACTCCACCCAGTACCTGCCCCCCGGCGGCCGCCCGCCCGGCGGCCCCGGTGGTCCCGGCGGCCCGGGCGGCTACGACGACGAGCGGGCCCGCAAGCGTCGACTGGCCTGGATCCTGGCCGGCGCCGCGGTCGCGCTGATCATCATCGTGGTGCTCCTCGTCTTGCTCCTCAGCGGCGGCGGGAGCAGCGGCAAGACAACCGCGTCGTCGTCCACCACCTCGACGCGGCCCGCATCGACCACCACCACGACCGCGACCACGACGCCGCCCGCGGTGAGCATCAACTCGTTCAACGTGCCCAGCACCGTCACCTGCTCGTCGCCGACCACGATCGGGATCTCGTGGTCGACGAACAACGCGACCGAGGTCGTGCTCTCCATCGACGGGGCCGGCGCCTACAAGACCTACTCGGGCCCGAGCGGGGCGGACACGGTGCCGTTCGCCTGCGACGGCCACACCCACACCTACACGATCACCGCCAAGAGCAACACCTCCCAGGCCAGCCGGACCCAGACCGTCACCGGGATCACGCCGCCGACCACCACGACCACGACGTGAGCGTGACCCTCCCCTCGACGCGCTGAACGCCCGCCGGCCCCATGTCCGACACCCGGGACTGGTGGGCCTGGCACGAGCCCTACGACGACCCCAGCTCGGGGCTCGCGCAGCGGCTGCGCATCGTGCAGCGACGGATCCGCGACACGCTCGACCACGCCCCGCCCGGACCGCTGCACGCAGTCAGCCTGTGCGCGGGGCAGGGACGCGACCTGCTCGGCGTCCTCGCCGACCACCCGCGACGCCACGACGTCACCGCCCGCCTGGTCGAGCTCGACGACCGCAACGTCGCCGCGGCGCGGGCCGCGCTCGCCAGTCTCGACCTTCCCGATGTCACTGTCGTCCCCGGCGACGCCGGGCTGACCGACTCCTACGCCGGGGCGGTCCCCGCCGACCTCGTCCTGGCCTGCGGCATCTTCGGCAACATCACCGAGGACGACATCCGCCGCACCGTGGCCGGCCTCCCCGAGCTCTGCGCGGCGGGGGCGACCGTCATCTGGACCCGTCACCGGCTCCCACCCGACCTCACCGGCCCGATCCGCCAATGGTTCGACGCCGAGCAGTTCGACGAGGTCGGGTTCGACACCGTCGAGGACGCCCCCTTCTCGGTCGGGACCCACCGCTTCCACGGCGTCCCACCCTCGCTGGCGCCCGGGCGGCGGCTCTTCTGCTTCGTCGACCCGAGCGAGGGGCGTTGAGCCGGCGCGGTGGGGGACTCGGCGCCGGTCGCGGTCGATGGTGCGGAACCGCCAGCCGGCGTGCAGCGCGTCGCCCGGCCCCGCCCGGGCCTCCTCGCATCGCCGATGAGTCTTCCGGCGAGTCGACGTTGTATCTCCTACAACCTCGGCGACCATCCAGCCACGGAGGCGGACATGACGCAGCTCCTGGACGGCAAGACGGCGATCATCTACGGCGGCGGCGGCGGGATCGGCGGAGGGGTGGCCCGGACCTTCGCCGGCGAGGGCGCGACGGTCATCCTCGCCGGACGCACCCGGGCGACGCTCGACGCGGTGGCGAACGACGTCAGGTCCGCCGGCGGGTCAGCCGAGGTGGCCGTGGTCGACGCCCTCGATGAGCAGGCGGTGGACGATCACGTCCAGGACGTGGTCTCCAACACCGGCCGCGTCGACGTGTCCTTCAACCTCATCGCACGCGGCGACGTCCAAGGCACCCCGCTGGTCGACATGACCGCGGACGACCTCCTGCGCGCCGTCGTCAACGGCCTGCGCAGCAGCTTCCTCACCGCCCGCGCGGCCGCGCGGCGCATGATCGAGCAGGGATCCGGCGTGATCCTCCACCTGAACAGCGCCTCGGGGGACGGGGCGATGCCCGGGATGGGCAGCACCGGACCGGCCGACGCCGCGACCGAGTCGTTCATGCGATACCTGGCGGCCGAGGTCGGACCGCACGGTGTCCGCGTTTGTGGCATCTGGACCGCCGGCGTCGCCGAGACGCTGTCGAAGGAGAAGCTCCAGGGGATCGGAGGCGAGAACGCGCCCGACCCCCGGACCGCGGCGGACATGATCGCAGGCATGGCCGTGCTGCGCCGCGTCCCCCGGCTCGCCGACGTCGGCGAGGTGGCGACGTTCCTCGCGTCCGACCGAGCGGCGGGCATGACCGGGACGATGACGAACGTCACGTGCGGGCTCGTGCTCAAGTGACACCGCCCAACCGACTGGGCCACGAGGCCCCACCCGCGCGGTCGGTCCCGAGGCCCGACGAATCCACCCCGGCCGACGAGATCACGATGGCGCGGGCCTGGCTCACCCACCTCCGCCGGAGTGCGATCTTCACGAGCAGTCCATCGGTGTCGACCACGCACAGAAAACCGGGATTGATGAGAACAACGTTGCCGCAGTTCTCAACGAGTTCATCGCATGGTGAAAGTCACGATCCTCGATCCGGTTGGTGCACCGAAATTGCTGCACGTCTCGGGGTCAACAACCAACGTGGTACACAACTGGCGTGCCCATCACGGTGATTTCTCCCCAACCCGTCCTGACATTGGCGATGGGTTCGTATTGGAGTGACATCAAGGCGTCGACATTGGATCACGACCGATGAAGAAGATCCTCTTCCTCGTTCTGGCATTCGTTCTTACATATGCCCTTACGGCCTCTACGGCCTCGGGGCTTGAACCCGTCCCGGTTCCCCCCGCCATTCCTCCTTCGGCGCCGGGAACGATCATCATCTACGGCGACTCCTTCTTGACGCAAGGTCAAGCGTATCTCTCGGACAATCTCACTGCTCCGGGATGGAACGTCGTCATCCGTCAACAAGCAGCTTCGGCAATCTGCAACTGGATCCCGACAATGCAACAAGATGCAGTGAATGTGCCAAACATTCGCATCGTGGTGATGACCTTTGTTGGAAGCATGGATCCCCCGTGCACTCAAAACCGGGGGACGCAAACACAGGTCTATACCGAAGATTCCACGACAGTCGCCAACTTCTGGAAGGCCCAGGGGGTCCGGGTGCTCTGGGTGGGGCCTCCTGGCCCTCCCGGTAACCCTGGATCGGTCGGAACGGATCCTCTCGTGCCGGTCTATTGGAATGTGGCTGAAAATCTTGGCCAGGGATACGTGGACAGCGGAGTAGATCTAGAAACGGTGGACCACCTATGGCCGCTCTCTCTCCCTTGCGAGATTTTCGACTACGTCGCGGGGCAATGTGGAGCGGATGGTTTGGTACAGATTCGTTACTCTGCTTACGACAATCATCTATGCCCGGTAAATCCGGGGTTCAATGCTTGCCAGGTTTACTCGTCCGGAATCGTGCGTTGGGGTTCGGCAATCGTTACGGGGGTCAAGGTCCAAGAAAACGGACAAGGAGCTTGGAACCCCGCAGTGTTGTATCCAATCGTGAATCTTTGGAAGGGAATGTTCTGAGCCCGTCGCCGTCGCTGCCGAAGGACTCGTAGAGGCTGCCGGGCGGCGGGGTTGGCGCGGTCGTGCTCGTGGTGGTCGTCGGCGGGCTGGCGCCAGCCAATTCGCCGGAGTCGGGCGCACCCACGCCACGCCGAGGCCCAGGATCGCGACGGCCCCGCCTTCGACTATCGACCGACCCGCCTCGCTGGCTCGACACGCTACCCAGCCCGAGAATCCCGGGGCCTGGACGGCCGTGACCTGGCGGGCGGGGAGAGGCGGGCCAGGGCCCCCGAGGAGCCACGCCCCGGAACCCGTTCCTGAGACGTACTTGACATAACGGCGATTATCGGCAAATCAGCAGGGGAACCCACCCACACACACCTCACAGCCCCCAGGGCCGCACACAGGGCCCACTGTGGCCGCTCAGAGGCCTCGGCCGCCCTCAAGCCCCAGGCTCGATGCTCCGATGCTTGTAGTGGTTGGGAGGCCGGGCCGAGGTCGGTCCGGGTTCCGAGCCGTCAGTGTTCCGATCGTGACCGGGAGGTTCGGCACCATGCCAGGACAACGCTTTCGAGTCGGCGCGGTCAGCGCTGGCGTCGTGAGCGTGGTGGTCCTCGTCGGTGCCCTCGTCGCCGCGCCGGCAGCTGCGTCGCCGCGGCCCGACCCGCGCGCGGCGGCGCTCACGCCAATCCTCGAGTGCTCAGTGTCGCGGGGCGGCGTCACCCGGTCGATCTTCGGCTACGACAACGGCGGAGCTGATGCTTCGGTGGCGGTCGGGCCGGACAACGGCTTCTCCCCCGGCCCGATGGACCGGGGGCAACCCAGCACGTTCGCGCCCGGCACGCGGATCAACGTGTTCACGGTCGCCGATCCCAGCCAGACCGAGCGCTTGACCTGGACGCTGGGCGGTCGACGAGTGCAGACGCCGGGGCCGCTGTGCTCGTCCTCGCCCGCGTCGAGCACGCTGGCGAGATGGGGTCCGGTGGGCGGTATCGTCAGCGTCACCGTCCTGCTCGGCGGTCTCTTGTTCTGGCGCACGCGACGGCTGCGGACGAGGCGAGCATGAGCGTCGTCACCGACACCCTCCCGCTCACGACGGAACCCGTCACCCCGGCTCAGCCGGCCGCGCATGTCGGATCCGCCGGCTCGCCCTGGACGCTGCTGTTCCTCCTCGGGCTCGGGCTGCTGCTGGTCGGCGCGCTCGGCCTGCAACACGCGAGCCTCGCCGTCGTGACCTTCCTGGCGGTGCTGTTCCTCCTCTTCTTGGTCCGCCACCTGGCGTTCGCCATCTCGGCCCTCTCCGGCGCGCCGGGTGACATGCGCAGCCGGTCCGGCTTCGAGTTCGGCTACTACCCGTTCGTGTCGGTCCTGATCCCGTGTCGCAACGAGGAGCTCGTGATCGAGGGCCTCGTGACCACGCTCCTGGCCCTCGACTATCCCGACGATCGCCATGAGATCATCATCATCGATGATGGCTCAGACGACGCCACCGGCTCGATCCTCGAGGAGCTCGTCCGTCGCCATCCCGTGCTGCGCTGCATCCACCGGCCACCGAACGCGGGCGGGGGCAAGTCCGGCGCGCTGAACGCCGCCTTGGAGTCCGCCCGCGGTGAGGTCGTCGTCGTGTTCGACGCTGACCACAAGCCCCGCGCCGACGTCCTGCGTCGCCTCATCCGCCACTTCGCCGACCCGAACGTCGGGGCCGTGCAGGGACGGTGCATCGTTCGGAACTCGAACGAGACGCGGCTCGCGCGCAGCATCGCGGTCGACTACTACTGCGGGTACCTCGTCAACGAGTACGGCCGCCAGTCCCTCTTCGAGCTGCCCGCCTACGGGGGCTCGAACTGCGCCGTGCGGTCCAGCTGGATCCGTGCCTTCGGCGGCTGGAACGAGAACACCGTCACCGAAGACACCGACCTCACGCTGCGCCTGATCATGGTGGGCCGCTCCGTGCGCTTCGACGTCACCGCCATCGACACCGAAGAGAGCGTGCCGACCTTCCGCCGCTTCTGGCGTCAGCGCTATCGCTGGGCCCGCGGGCACCAGCAAGTGTGGCGAGAGTATCGCCGGGGGATCTGGGACGCCCCGAGCCTCAACCTGACTCGCAAGATCGAGTCCACCATGTTCCTGCTCGTCTACCACGTGCCGGTCTTCTGCATGCTCGGCCTCGTCATGGTGACGCTCCGCGCCGGCGGCGTCCTGACCTGGGGCAACGGCATCGACCTGACCCCCGTCGCGACACTGCTGTTCCTCGGGCCGCTCCTCGAGCTGGCGTCGGGCCTCCTGGTCAGTCGCGCCCCCCGGCAGGCCGCGGCCGGCATCTTGTTGTTCCTCCCCGGGTTCGTCATCTTCACGATCGTCTGTACGAAGTCGTGGCTCGACGGCATCCTGGGCCGCCCCTACACGTGGGTGAAGACCACCCGCACCGGCCAAGGGCAGACCCGCACGATCGGCGTCGTGGCATGAAACGCTCCATGGTCGGTGTCCTGATCCGGTTGGGCTTGGCGTTCGCCTCCACCGTCGCGGTGTTCTGGCTGCTCATCAACCCCTGGCGCAACGTCGAGGCAAAGGTCCTCGCCTTCATGTTCGGTGCGATCGGCGTGCAGAACGCCAGCGAAGCCTTCGGCCACCAGATCCTGGTCCTCCCCGAGCACGCGGCACCGTTCCTCGCCACGATCAGCCCGTCGTGCTCGGCGCTCGCCGCGATTCTGGGCTTCGGCGCCATCACCGCGTTCGTGATCCGGGGCCCGGTTCGTCGGCGCCTGACTGCCTTCGCCGCCGCCTCGATGGTGGTGCTGGTCTGCAACTTCCTTCGGATCGGGCTCTCCATGTACGTCGGACTGCACACGAACGCGCAGGGTCTGACCGCGTTCCATGACTGGGTCGGAACGGCGTTCGGGATCCTGTACGTGCTCGGCGGCTTCACCCTCTACCTGTGGGTCCTCCTACCAAGCAACCGCACCCTGCTCAAGGAATACGGTCATGCGACCTGATACCCAAACCCTGCTCCTCGCGGCCGGCGCGGCCGCCTGCCTGCTGGCCATCCTGTGGCGTGCCCTCGCCCACCACCGCCAGGCGTCCCGCCTCGTCGGTCACCTGGCCGGCGCAGTGGAGCCCGAGGAGCGCGCCCGGGCCGGACAGTCCTTCATCGATCTCGGCCTGCGGCGCGCCGCCACCCCGGTCCTGCACGCGATGGAACGTGAGCCCGACGACCGGGTCCGCCTCTCGATCGCCCTCGCCGTCGCCCGCCGCCAATGGGAGCCCACCGGCCCGTCCCGGGTCGCCGCCCTGCGCCGCTGGGCCAGCGAGGAGCTCGACTTCCAAGGCCACCCGGTCAAGACCCTCGGCCCTGCCATCACGCGCCTCGCGGACATGGGCGGGCCCCGCCTCCCCGAGTCGCCTCGCGCGCCGACCAGCAACGGGAACGGCGACGGGAGCACCACCGCGGAGCCCATCGCCGTCGCGTCGCCGCCCGCCGCCGGGTACGCCGCCGATGCGCCGACCATCGTGATGGCTCCCCCCGACGTCGAGGAGCCGACCAGTCCCGACGTGTACGGCACCGGCTCGGGGATCCATTGGGTCGCGCCCGGGTCGATCCGCCCACCCGGGCCGTGACCCGCGTCCTGGTGACCGGCGCCGGCGGCGCGGCGGGCGTGGCCGTGCTGCGCGCGCTGAGCCGCGCCGGCCACCACACCATCGCGGTCGACGTCGACCCCGATGCGGTGGGTCTGCGACTCGCGTCGGAGCGCGCCACGGTCCCCCGGTGGTCCGACCCCGCGTTCGGCGACTCGCTCCTGAGCATCGTGGACGCCACCCGACCCGCCGCGCTCATCACCACCGTCGCCGAGGAGATCGCGGCCCTCCATGACCTCACCGACGCGTTGGCCGCCCGCCACGTCGGGATCTGGCTGCCTCCCGCGGCGGGCGTCGCCGTGTGCCTCGACAAGTGGAAGTTCGCCGGGGTGCTCACCGACGCGGGCGTCGCGACCCCCGCCACCGGCCTGGGCGACGCGGCCGGTGTCGGGGGACCGTGGATCGTCAAGCCTCGCTTCGGTCGCGGCTCGCGCGACGTGTATCGCGTCGAGGAGCCCGGCGAGCTCACCTGGGCGTGCCGGCGAACCCCCGACCCGATCGTGCAGACCGTTGTGCCCGGCCACGAGTTCACCGCTGATCTCCTCGTCGACCGAGACGGCCAACTGGTCGCCTGCGTGCCCCGCTGGCGGCTCGCGACGAAGGCAGGGATCAGCACGAAGGGCGAGACCTTCGAGGATCCGGAGCTGCACGTCGTAGTCGCGCGTACCGTCGACGCGGTCGGCCTCCACGGCGCTTTGAACCTGCAGGGCTTCGTCCACCGCGGGGCCACCACGGTCGTCGAGGTGAACCCGCGGTTCTCCGGCGGCCTGCCCCTCACCCTCGCCGCCGGCGCCGACCTGGTCGGTGAGTATCTGCGGGGCGCGCTCGGCGAGCCGATCCGCGTCGAGCGCCTGCAGGCGCGACCCGGGGTCCGCATGACCCGCTACTACGCCGAGTGCTTCGAGTCCTGACCCGATGCGCCTCCTCGTGCCCTTCGGCACCCGCCCCGAGATCGTCAAGCTGGCACCCGTCGTCGCCGCGCTCCGCGACGCCGGGCACGACGTGCACACCATCGCGACCGGTCAGCACGACGACCCCCGACTCGCCGACCGCTTCTTCGAAGACCTGGGCCTCGTCCCCGACGAGCGCTGGACCCTCCCCCGGCCCGAGGCCGAACGCGTCGGTACCCTGCTCACCCGCGCCTTCGAGGCGCTCAGCCGCCGTCCCGTGGATGCGGTAGTCCTGCTCGGCGACACCTACACCGTCCCGCTCTTCGGGCTCGCGGCGCGCCGCCACGAGGTTCCCGTCGCGCACCTCGAGGCCGGCCTGCGCTCCTTTAACGAACGGTCGCTCGAGGAAGTGAACCGGCGCGCGGTCGGCGCCATGGCGTCGCTGCACCTCGCCCCCACACCACTCGCGGCGCGGTTCCTTTCCGAGGAAGGTGTCCCCGCCACGCGCGTCCACGTGGTCGGCAACCCGATCACCGACACCCTCCGGCTGCACGGCCCTCGCCGTCAGGCGCCCAGCGAGCGGGTCGGCGTGGTCGTCACCGCGCATCGGGCGACCAACGTCGACGACCCGGTCCGACTCGCCCAGGTCGCCACGATCGTGCGGCGACTGGCCCTCGAGGTCGGCCCGGTCCGCTTCCCGCTGCACCCCCGCACCCGCGACCGCCTCGCGTCGGCCGGCGCGCTCGAGGAGCTCGCCGCGGCCCCCGGAGTCGACCTGTGCGAGCCCCTCCCCTACCCCGAGATGCTCGCCGCGATCGCCGCGGCCCGGGTCGTGGTCACCGACTCCGGCGGTCTCCAAGAAGAAGCAGCCTGGCTCGGTGTCCCCTGTGTCGTGCTGCGCACCTCGACGCCGCGCTGGGAAGGCGTGGAATCCGGTATCGCCGCCCTCACCGGCCTCGACCCCGACCGGGCGATGGCCGCCGCGGTGGCCTTCAACGCCCCCGACGCGCAGGCGCGCGTCGCCGCCGTCCCCTGCCCCTACGGCGACGGGCGGGTCGGGCCCCGCGTCGCCGCCCTGCTCAGCGACCCGGCGGTGCAAGCCGTCCTCGCGCTCGAGGAACCTCGCCTCGACGACCTTCGCCCGATCCTGGCCCCGTCCGAGGTGGCCGCCCCGTGATCCGCGCCGTGCTCTTCGACCTCGACGACACCCTCTTCGACCAGCGCCAGTGGCTCGACGGCGCCTGGCGTGCCGTCGCGACCCGCGCCGCCGCGTGGGGCCTCGACCCCGACGCGCTCCTCCGCGCGCTCCGCGACGTCGCCGCCGGCGGCAGCGATCGGGGCGGGATCATCGACGGAGCCCTCGCCCAGATCGGTGCCAGCGCGACCCCGGTGGCGCCGCTCCTCGACGCCTTCCACACCTACACCCCGACGCGCCTCGAGCCCTACCGCGGTGTCCCCGCCGCGCTGGACCAGCTCCGTACCCGCGTGCCACTGGGCCTGGTCTCCGACGGCGAACCCGGCGTGCAGCTCGCCAAGCTCGCCGCGCTCGGACTCGCTCCGTCCTTCACGACGGTCGTGCTGAGCGACGAGTACGGGCGGGCGCACCGCAAACCCGACCCCCTCCCCTTCCGTCGAGCCCTGGGCGCGCTCGACGTCGACGCCAACCACGCCGTGTTCGTCGGCGACCGGCCCGCCAAGGACGTCGCCGGACCCGCCGCGCTCGGCATGCGGGCCATCCGGGTCCGTACCGGCGAGTGGCGCGCCACTCCCGACGATCCGCGGGCCTGGCAGTCGGTCGACAGTGTGCTCGACGCGATCGCCCTCATCGACCGCGAACTGGACGGCGCGGCGACCCGGCCCCGGGCCGCCTCGGCCCGCTGAGCTTCGCCGAGCCCGCTCAGCGAGAGGCCGGGCCGAGCGGATCGAGCACGTCGACATCCTCGAGGAAGTCCACGAGCCCGTCGACCAGGCGGTACTCGCCCAGGTCGGTGAGCGGCACCCAGACCGCCTCGGCGGCATCGTCGCCCGGGCTTGGCGGCACGTCGGTGTCGAGCACCGTGACC
Source organism: Actinomycetota bacterium (assembly GCA_003140175.1). Classification (GTDB taxonomy): domain Bacteria; phylum Actinomycetota; class Acidimicrobiia; order IMCC26256; family PALSA-555; genus PALSA-555. Next base: position 19,490 of record PLJD01000064.1, on the reverse strand, counting down.
CGAAAGTCGAGGATCACGAAGTGATGGCCCTCGTCGAAGCGTTCGACCCAGCCCAACAGCTCGTCGACGATCACGTCGAGACCAGTCTCCTCGGCGACCTCGCGCACCACCGCCGCCGCCACCGGCTCGTCGAGCTCGACCCGACCGCCCGGAACCGACCACTCCCCCGCGGCGGGACCGTGGCCGCGACGTACGAGCAGCAGTCGGTCGTCGCAGACCGCGACCGCGCCGACGGCCAGCTCGGGTCCGCTCACCGCTCGTCGGGTCCGGCGGGGCGGTGCATGACCAGCGCACGGGCGGTGAAGCCCTGATCCTCGAAGAAGTTCTTCGTCGCCCGGTGGCCGGGGAGCGCGACCGCGTCGACGCCGACGCACCGGCGCTGCACCGCGAACGCCACGAGCTCGTCGCAGATGGCCTCCCCCACACCGATGGCGCGGGCGGGCTCCTCCACGAACAGCTCGGTGATGCGCGCCAGGCGCTCACCGGTCGAGAGCGTCTCGAGCACCATGACGCCGAACCCGACGATCGCCTCATCGATCGTGCCCACCAGCACCGCGGCGTCCGGGTCGTTGAGCAGCGCGGCGAGGGCCGGCTCGAGCGGCTCGACGCGTGCCTCGCGCGCCGCCCAGATCCGCCCGCCCCGCATCGGGGCCAGCTCGCCGTGCAGCGCTCGGCCCAACTCGACGACGCGCCCCAAGTCCTCGGGGGTCGCCGGCCGGCAGTGCTCCACCGGCGGCGCGTCAGGCGACGGGTCGCGTCAGCTGCTCGATCTTCCCGAGCACCGTGTTGCGAGCCCGGTGGCTGGCTTCGAAGTCGCGAATGGCCCCCAGCTCGGAGCGGGAAAGCCCCTCGAGGCGGTCAACGACCTGGGATGCGGACAGCGCGTCGTAGTCGGGGATGGCCAGGCCCACCGGCGAGGCGGAACCACCCGTGGGAGCACCGGCGTTCGGTCCGCCAGGAGGTGAGCCTGCCGACTCCTCCGCCGACGGCAGGTCGACGTCGGGCCCGGTCCCGGTCAGCGTCCCGAGCGTCCCGAGCACCTCCTCGGCTCGCTCCCAGGCTCGGCTGAGACCGTCGTTGACCAGCCGCCGGACGTGGGGGCCGCCGTAGGTGGTCGCGAACTCTCCGACCGAGCGGGCCTGCCCCAGCTGACCTTCCACCGACTTACGCTGCTCGTCGAGGACCGTCCGGCCCCGAGCGACGAAGAGCTTGAGGAACGACGGTGCCGTGTCCCGCAGATACATGGCCAGCCCAACCGGCCCGTACACGAGCGCGTCGAGCGCCTGCTCCGTGACGTCTCGCTCTTCGGGCACCGGCCCCTCCTCGGATCGAGCCGTGCGGCCCCCCGGAGTCTACGAGCGGGACGGTCCACCCGTCCCGACGCGGGGCTTAGCCTCCGTCGATGTTCGGTGTGCTGCTGGTCGCCGTGGCCCTGGGAGCATCGAACTTCGCGGCCGCCATCGGGATCGGGATGGGGGGCCTCGACGGGCGCACGCGGCGGCGCGTCGCCTGGGTCTTCGGGCTCTGCGAGACCGCGATGCCTCTTCTGGGGCTGGCCATCGGGCACCGCGCGGCGGGGGATCTGGGCTCGGTCACGCACGACCTCGGCTCGGCGCTCCTCATCGCGATCGGTCTTGTCACCACCGTCCGGGGCCTGCGAGCGACCACCGCGGGCCAGCCTCGCGCCGATCACCTCGGTCGGCTCATCGTCGCCGGCCTGGCCCTCAGCGTCGACAACCTCGTCGTCGGCTTCGCCCTCGCGTCGGTCGACGTGCCGTTCGCAGTCGCCGCCGCGGTCATCGGGGTGGTCAGTGCCTCGATGAGTCTCGTCGGCTTGGAGCTCGGCAACCGGCTGGGTGCCCGCACGGGACAACGAGGCGAGGTGCTCGGCGGAGTGGTGCTGGTCGGCGTCGGGATCGCGCTCGCGACTGGGTATCTGGGCTGACCCGACCGTCGAGGATCAGGTGGGCCAACGCGGGATGCCAGCGCTGCGGATCCCCGGAGCTGGTGGACCATTTCACGAACCACGCTGATCGCGTTATACGCGCGATGCGAGCAGTGCCGGCTCGGACGGACGTCTCCGACGTCACCATGATTGGCGTGCGGAGCCGCTAGTTGCGTCATCTCCCTGAGCCTGCTTGGCTCTCTGCCAACAGATGTGTGTCCGGGCCTCGGTTCGGGACGACTGGCGGAGGATGGCCATGCTGCGCCGACCGTGCGGGTTGACCTCGGTTCTGGTGCTCAGCGCGGCGGCGCTGATCCTCGGGGTGGTGGCCCCGGCGTTCGGGGGCGTCGAGACGGCCCTGGCCGCCAGCGGTGGCCGTTCGCTGGATGTGTGTGTGGTGGAGCCGGGCTTCGCCACCCCCGGAGACACGTTCGGGCTCCAGACCACCGGGCCCAAGCACTTCAGTGCGAGCGGACAGGTCCACGCCTCGGCTTGCGGTACGTACACCCCGTTGCCGTCGTCGGGCACCTATACGCTGACCCAGTCGCAGACCCCGTCGGGCTGGCACCTCGCGCAGATCTACTGCTACACGGTCGGCAGCGCGGCAACTGCGAACGGAACGGTGGATCTCAGTTCCGCGTCGGCGACGGTGAAGGTGAAAGGACCGACGACCTGCATCTTCGCTGAGCTCCCCGGTGGCGGAGGCGGGTTCGTCGGAGGCTCGAGCTCGGGATCCTCGTCCCAGTCGGGAACGACCAAGCCGACCGTCTCGACGACGACGACCACGACCACATCGAAGACCGTCACGACGGTGTGCGTGCCAATCTATGGCCCTAACCCGAGCGGCAAGGGCGTCATCATCATCTCCCACCAATGTTTTCCCATCCCTTGATGAGACTGGCGGGGTTCCCGGCAAATCATGGTGACGTCGGAGACGTCCGTGCGAGCCGGCCTTCTCGCAGCGTGCGCATGACGCGGTCAACATGATTGGTGGAATGGTCCACTAGGACCAGTCGGGTCGGACGCGGCCGGCGCGTGGCTCGCGACCGCGGCGACCGCCGCGTCGATCGCTGCCGGACCCAACCCGCCCTGCGCTCGGGCCCGACTGCCATGACGACCCCGATCCCCTCGCGGCTCCCGACCCGGCGGTCAGACGGAGCCCGGGCGTGATCGGCCGGACACCGCAGGGTCTCGAGTCATCCCTCGTCGGTCCCGTCGCGGTCGTCGCTGGTGAGCGACTGCCAGGCGACGAATCCGGCCGCGGCGAGCAGCGCGAGTGTCGAGCCGGCGAGTGCCCACTCTCCGAGGCGTACGAAGGGTGTCTCGCCGGTCGTGGTCTGGACGGTCCCGGTGACAAGCGCCTTGGTGAACAGCCCGGTGCTCTGCAGCAGTCGGCCGTTGGAGTCGATGACCGCGGTCTCTCCGGAGATGGCGGCCTGGAGGACGGGTCGGCCGGTCTCGGCGGCCCGCATCTGGTCGGTGGCGACGTGGGTGGCGGCGATCCCGGACCGGCCGTAGGTGCGGTCGCTGGTGCTCACGACGATCGCCTGCGCGCCGGCGCGTACGAAGTCGCGGACCAGGGGTGCGTACGCGGACTCGTAGCAGATGACGCTGCCGAAGGTGTGGCCGCCGGCGTGGAAGAGCACCCGTCGGGTGCCGGCGGTGAAGTCGTAGGGGATCTGGCGTAGATCGCTGATGAACGACAGCTCGCTGCGGAACGGGACGTACTCGCCGAACGGGACGAGGTGCTGCTTGGCGTAGACGCCGAGGAGTCGGCCGTCCGGCGCGTAGGCGAGGTTGGCGTTGTAGATCTTGGCGTTCGGTGCCTGATAGCGGGCGTTGACGAGCACAACCGCGTGGTGCTGGGCGGCGAGGTCGACGATCTGTTGGCGTAGCGGCGGGTACTCCTCGGGGTCGTAGTCGAGTGACGACTCGGGGAAGACGATCAGGTCGTAGTGGCCGCGGAGCTGCGCCGCGAGCGAGAAATGTGCGGCGGTGAGCGCCTGGTCGGCGGCCTGATCCTCGCCGATGCCGGTCTCGCGGTTGTCGCCTTGGAGGAGCGCGAAGTGCAGCTCGCCGGTGGGACGTGGGTCGTAGCGGGCGACCAGTCCGACGACGCTGATCCCGATCAGGCCGGCGAGCCCGGCCGCGGCGAGCGCGAGTGGGCGCGGTCGGCGTTGGCGGGCGGAGCCCGCCAGGTCGAGGAGCAGCCCGTTGCCGGCCACGACGAGGAACGTGACGAGGGCGACTCCTCCGAAGCTGGCGAGGGCGCGCGCGACGCCGACGTTGTGGAGGGCAATGCCGATCTCGCCCCAGGCGAGCCCGCCGAGGGGCCAGCGGCCGCGCAGCGATTCGAAGAAGAGCCACGCGGCGGCGGTCAGCCAGGGTGAGTGGAGGCCCCGGCGGGAGAAGGCGGCGACGAGCGCACCGGTCGCCGCGTAGTACAGCGAGGCGGCGATGATGAGCGAGACGGTGCCCGTGTAGCCGGTGTGGACCAGCCCGGACATGAGGATGCTCAAGAACACGACCGCGAACACGAAGCCGTCTCGGGCCGCGGAGAGGATCGACGCGTCCTGCCACGCCCACAGGAGCGGGAGGAGGGCCACGAGGGCGAGGAGGCCGAGGTCGGCCGGCGGGTAGGCGAGCGCCAGCAGGATCCCTGACACCACGGCCGCGACGAGCCGCAGCTGAGTTCGGGCCCGGCTCGGGCCCGGCGGGAGCGCTACACGCAGTCGCGGCAGAGCATCCGCTCCTCGTCGGCGAGCTGGTTGCGGGGCAGGACGAGGAAGCACGACGCGCACAGGAACTCGCCCGGACGGCGGGGCACGATCTTGGTCGGCCCCTCGCCGCGCTCGTCGACGTCAGCTTCTTCCTCCTCGACCTCTTCCTCGTCGTCCTCGAGCGTCGCGCTGGCGGTGCGTTCCTGGAGCAAGGCGTCGAGGGGCGCCTCGACGTCGTCGGGGTGCAGTTCCTCGTCGAGCTCGAGGGCGTCCTCCTCCTCGTCTTCGGCGGGCGGCGCCTCGTCGGGAACCGGCGCGACGACCGGCGGCACCACGACCGGCGCGCCGTCTTCGACCGCGACGACCACGGCGACGTCGGTGTCGTCGTCGAGATCAACGACGTCGTCCTCGGCGTCGAGGTCGTCCTCCGCGAGGTCGTCCTCGCTCAGGTCCTCCTCGTCGAGCTCGACGCTCTGTTCTTCGAATTCCTCGTCGCTCATGATTTCTCCAGGCAGACTTCGGACGATCGGCGCGCCAACCGAACCCGCTGCGCTGCCTCCCGCGGGCCGGAGCATAGGCCGGGCCCTCTCAGCCGCTGTCGCAACCCGCCGAACGGGTCATGCATTCCCGCCGGGGAGGTCCCCGGCGCGCCGCGGTCGCCGTGATCGAGCGGTGGTGGAGGGCCCAGGAGACCGTTGGGGCCACTGTTTGGCCCAGCCTGCCCAGCAGACGGGTTATTCCAGCGTTCTCTACTGGATCTCCTGGGCCCCCCGGCCCCTCGGAGGCCGCCTCCCGAATCGCGTTACCGGAACCGACTCACGACGGGCGGAAGGTGGCAAGGGACGTCTGTAGTACGCCCGACGCGAGGCGTTCCTGTCAAGCGGGCCGCATACGCTCTGACCTGGGCACTCGCGAGTCGGCGCAGGTCAGGGGCTCGCGAGATCAGCGATGGGCGGCTCGGCGTTCCTCGGCGGCCCGTTCGGAGCCGAGCCGCTCGAGGTCGTAGGTCTGGTGGTCGACGTGACGCATGGCGGCGGCGATCCCCCGGTGCCCGGCCTGTTCGGCGACGAGGCGGTGCATCTCCTGGGCGACGCGCCGGTATGCCGGGTGGCCCTGCGGTGAGGAGCGCAGCTCGAGGAGGTGGGTCGCCTCCCGGGCGTTCATCTCCATGACGAAGCGGACCCGGTAGGCGAGCGCCACCGCGTAGGCGGACGCGTCGGGCGCCTCGGGTTGGAGGTCCTCGAAGAGCTCCGCCGAGCGTTGCATCGCCAGGTCGAACCGCTCGCCGAGGCCGGCCTCGACGATGGCTTCGGGTGTCTCGTAGCCGTGATGGGGGGTGAGGGCCTGCCACTCGATGGTGAGCATGCGGTGACGCTGGAGGTCCCGGAACGCCCCGTAGTCGGCGAGGACATCGAAGCGGTACTGGGTGCGCTCGAAGGCCCGGCCCGGCTTGTGGCGCCGGTTGTCGCGGGTGCCGACGTAGGCGTCGAGGAGCGCTTGGCGTTCGTCGGTGCCGAGGCGTCGCACCCGGGAGAGGAGCTGGTCGTCGGGCAGCGTGGTGTGCGGGTAGCAGATGGCCGCCAGGACCTTGTCTTCGCCCTCGGGGTCGAAGTCGGTGAGCACGACCGACGGTCGGGGTTCGGGCTCGTCGTCGGCGGTGAGGCGCGCGACGATCGCGTCGGTCGCGGTGCGGGTCTCGGCGAGGTACGCGGTCCACGCCCCCCCTCGCTCGGGGCGGTCGACGCGGGTGAGGAACGACGGGATGACCTTGCGGAGCTCCTCGAGCATCATCATCGAGTAGCTGCGCGCCTCGGGCAGCGGGTGGGCGCGCATGCGGAGCAGCAGCGCCTCGAACGCCTGCCCGGTCCCGTAGATCCCGACGTTGGAGAGCGTCGCCGCGGGGAGGATGCCTCGGGCGGCGTCGAACGCCTTGGCCTTGATCGATTGCTGATAGACGAAATCGGAGTCGCCGTTCAGCTTCGGGTAGCGGGCCCGGGCCCAGTCGAGCAGGGTCGGCAGGCACGACGCGTAGTCGTCGAAGGCCGCGTCGACGTCGGCGATGTAGCGCAGCCCGAGCGGCGACTCGAGGACCGACGGGGGTCGGTGGTAGCGATATCGGCCCGCGACGCGCGTCGTGTACGGGATGTAGCGCGTCGACTGCTCGAGGTAGGCCATGAGGCGGCCCCATTCGAGGACCTTCGTCAGCAGGTTCGACGCCTGCTCACAGGCGAGGTGGACGCCGCCGAGTTGGGCGACCGAGTCGTCGCCGTACTCGAGGAACACCCGGTTGTAGAGCTCCTCGGCGCGCGCCAGCCCGACGCTGGCGTCGACGGTGAGGTCGCCGGTGAGGTCGAGATCGCCGACGAACTCGTCGAGGAACAGACGTCGCAGGCTCTTCGAGCTGCGCGAGTAGCGCGCGAACAAGGCACCTTTGACGACTTCGGGCAGGTTCACGAGCGCGAACACCGGCCGGTCGAGGTTCGTCACGTACGGGCGGAGCGCCGCCGCCTCCTCGGGCGTGAAGTCCTCGGCGACGTACTGCATGGGCTCCCGCTCCGAGACTGCTCTGGCGTTGACGACGGCGCAGCGATGGTACCGACGCCTCACCCACCCGCAGCGGATGTCCCAATTCGCGGCCTTTCGTAGCATTCCGCGGGCTGGGGCGGGCCTCGGCGCCGGGCCGGGCTCAGACGACGAGGCGGAACGCGCCGGGCACGACCCGGACCTCGAGGCGCTCGGCGGGCGCGACCCGTCGACCGTCGACCTCGAGCGGGGTCGCCCTGCGCCAGGACACGTCGACCTCCCGACCGGTCGTGGTGACGATCTGGGGGTGGGGAAGGTGCCCTCCGCCGTGAATCCGGCGGCGCAGCTCGACGCGCGCGGCGGGCGCGGCCGCGTACACCTGCACCTCGAGGCGGCCGTCGCCCGGGTGGCCGCGCGGCACGACGTCGGCACCACGGAGGAACTGGCCGTTGGCGACCACCACGGTGGTGGCCGACCCGTCGAAGCGCACGCGGCCGTCGACGCGCACGGTGACCGGCCGTCGTCGATGCCACACCCGGAGCTGATCGGGCGCAACGCCTAGGACCACGAGGTTGACGGCCCGACCGCGGTCGGTGAGGTCGAGGGCGTCGATGGGGACCTCGAACGTGCCGAGCCCGCCCGAGGTGAGTCCCACGGCCCGGGCGAGGTCGCAGCGATCATCGGGCTGGAAGCCCAGCCGGGCGCCGGGATGGGCGGCGACCAGGCGGGCGAGGTCGGCGTCGTCGCCGGTGCCGGTCGCGTCGGGCTCCCCCGCCACGGGTGCTCCCCACGGTTCACCGGGGCGGATCACGACGCGACGCTCGCCGCGGCCACGACCCCCCGGAAGCAGGCGTCGGCCGCCGCCCGGGCTGCCTCGCGAGTCGCGGTCTCGGGTGCGACGTCGGCGACCTGGCGCAGCAGGTCGATGCACTGCTTCACGTGGCGCACGAAGTCGCCGCCGGCCAGCTCTTCGTCCTCGAGCACGTCGGCGAGTGACTCCCCCGTGACCCACTCGTGCACGTAGGGAGTGAACCCCGGGTCGGGAGGCCGAGTCTCGGGAAGGCCCGCGTCGTCCTCCGCCGCGGCGAGGGTCCGCCACAGGGCCTCGAGCCGGCGGGACCGGTCGGTGACGCGTCGGGTCGGCCACCGCAGTGGCCCGGTCGGGATCTCGTCGTCGGAGCCTCGACGCGTGTAGGTGAAGCACGAGACCACCGCCGCAGTCTCGGCCGGGTCGAGCCCGTCGAGGAGGCCCTCGCGCAGCGCCTCGGCCAACAGCAGATCGGTCTCGGTGTACAGGCGGGCCAGCGCCTCGCCGGGTGGGGTCAGCGTCCAGCCGTCGACGTAGCCCCACGACTCGAGGAGACCCAGGACTCGGTCGAACTGGAGGGCGAGGCTGTCGCTGCGGCCCTGGGCGCGCCGCTCGAGCCGGGCGATCTCACGTTCGAGCCGTTCGCCGCTGAGCGAGGCGCGGACGCGAGCCTCGCGCGCCGGGTCGCTCGCCAGGGGGTGGTCGGCGACGGCGGCTTCGAGACGGGCTAGCACCGCGCGTGCGTCGCTCGGGTCGTCCTCGCGCACGTCGGCCCGCCGGAGCCGCACCGCGGCCTCGCGTCGAAAGTTCGGGTTGCGGGGCGCGTACGGCTCGGGGAGCTCGATCCGCCCGATCGGTCGGGGCGGGACCCGAAAGTCGTCGGCGCCGAGGCGTACCAGGCCCCGGCCGGCGGTGACGACGAGGAACCGGGGGCGCCCACCCCGGCGGCGGTCGTGGGCCAGGACCGCGACCCGCCCGCCCCGGCTCGGGACCCAGAGCACGTCACCGGGGCGGAGCCGCTCCAGGGCCGACGCGACCTGGCTCGCCTGCCCGCGGCCCCGGCGGGCCTCCTCGAGCTCACCCACCCGCCGTCGGTACTCCTCGACGTCGCCGTCGTCGCTGCGGGCCCGGTCGCGATGGCGAGCGAGCTGCTCGCGGCTGCGGGCGAGCTGCCGCTCCAGCGACACCACGTCCCGGTCGGCTCGATACTGCGCGAAGGACAGGTTCAGGAGGTGGTGCGCCCCCTCGGCGGAGTATCGCCGCACGAGGTTCACCGTCATGTTGTAGGTGGGCCGAAACGACGAGGTGAGCGCGTCGCTGCGGCGGGAGGCGAGCCCGGCCACCTGGTCGAAGGTCACGAACGGGCTCCAGCACACGAGCGCGTAGCCCACGTCGTCGATGCCGCGTCGTCCGGCGCGCCCGGTGAGTTGCGTGTACTCACCCGGGGTGAGGAACTCGTGGCGTTCGCCGGTGAACTTCGTCAGCTTCTCGATCACGACCGAGCGGGCCGGCATGTTGATCCCCAGGGCGAGCGTCTCGGTGGCGTAGACGACCTTCACGAGCCCGGTCGCGAACGCCTCCTCGACGGCTTCCTTCATCGGGGGCACCAAGCCGGCGTGATGCGCGGCCAGGCCGGCTTCGAGGCCGTCGAGCCACGCGTCGGCGCCGAGGACGGCCAGGTCTTCCTCGGCGAGGTCACGCAGGTGCGATTCGGCGATCCGACGGATCTGGTGGCGCTCGTCCCGGGTCGTGAGGCGCACCCCGGCGGCCCGGCCGAGCGCGACCGCCTGCTCGCAGCCCGCCCGGCTGAACACGAACACGATCGCGGGTAACAGGGTCTGGTCGTTCAACAGCTCGACGGTCTCGACCCGGTCGGGGGGTCGCAGCCGGCTCCGCACCCGTCCGGGCGCACCGCGGGCGGTGCCCCGCCCCGGGCGTCGGTCCAGGCGGGCCGCCTCTGGGTTCGGGCGCAGCTCGTCGCCGTCGCCGACAAAGGTCGGGAGCAGCTGCAGGCCGTCCACGCCGCGCTCCCCCACCAGGTAGCGATGGTGGAGCGCCACTGGGCGTCGCTCCTCGATCACCGGCGTCGTCGCGCCCCGCACCGTGGCGATCCAGTCGGCGAACTCCTCAGCGTTCGACACGGTCGCGGAGAGGCAGACCAGCTCGACGGTGGGTGCCAGGTGGACAATGACCTCCTCCCACACCGCGCCCCGGTATCGGTCCTGGAGGTAGTGGACTTCGTCGAGCACCACGAAGCGAAGCCCGTCGAGCGCCGGTGATGCGCTGTAGATCATGTTGCGCAGCACCTCGGTGGTCATGACGACGACCGGCGCGTCGCCGTTGATCGAGGTGTCGCCGGTGAGGAGCCCGACCCGGTCCGGGCCGTGGATCCGGCGCAGGTCGGCGAACTTCTGGTTCGAGAGGGCCTTGAGGGGTGTGGTGTAGAACGCCTTCTCGCCCTGGGCCAACGCCCGGCTGACCGCCCACTCCGCCACGACGGTCTTGCCCGAGCCGGTGGGCGCGGCGACGAGCACGGAGCGTCCCGCGTCGAGGGCGTCGAGGGCGCGGCGCTGGAAGTCGTCGAGGGGGAAGCCGAGTGCCGCCTCGAACCGAGAGCGGTCGCTCACCCGCCCGGGGTCGTGCTCGACGTCGAACCGGTCGCCGCCGGGGTGCTGGTCACCGTCGTGGTCGACGACGTGGTCGACGGCGTGGTCGACGGCGTGGTCGACGCGCTCGACGACGGCACGGTGCCGGTCGGGGTCGACGTGCCCGATCCGCTGGAGTGCGGTCCGAGGACGAAGACCATGATGGCGGTGAAGAGGATCACCGCGCTGGTGGCGAGCACCGCGGTGACGAGCTCGCGGCGGGGCCGCGGAGCGTGGTAGGTGCCTTTGCGACGTCGGGGGCTCATCGTTTCAGGATCCGACCGAGGACGATGCAGCCCTCGTAGAAGAGGCACATGGGGATGGCCATGAAGAACAGAGAATACGGGTCTTGGCTCGGCGTGATGATCGCTGCGAAGGCGAAGATGCCGACAATGGCCCACCGGCGCCGCTTCCGCAGGCTTTTGGTGGTGATGATCCGGGCCAACAGCAAGAACATCAACACCACGGGGAACTCGAACGCGAGTCCGAACGCCACGATCATCAGCGCGACGAGGGTCAGGTAGCGGTCGGCGGTCAGCAACGGGGTGAGCTGGCTGCCGCCGGCGTGGAGCAGCCAGCTGAGCGCCTTCGGCAGGATCAGCAAGGCGAGGTAGCCGCCGAACGAGAACAGGACGATCGAGCTCAAGATGAACGGGATCGCGTAGCGCTTCTCGCGCTTGTGCAAGCCGGGGGTGATGAACCGCCACAGCTCCCAGAGCACGACCGGGAACGAGAGGACAAGCCCGGCGTAGGTCGCCACCTTCAGCCGGGTCAGGAACGCGTCGAGCGGGCCGGTGAAGATGAAGTGGTTCTTGGTGTTGTGCGTGACGTCCTTGTAGTAGTGCAGGAAGAACCGGATGATGTCGGGCGCGAACCAGTACGACAGCGACGCCGCGAACAAGAACGTGACCGAGATGATGATGACGCGTCGTCGGAGCTCGGTGAGGTGCTCCACGACCGTCATCCGGCCTTCGGCTTTGGTGTCCTTCGCCATTCGCTAGGCCGTCACGACGCGGCCGCCGGCTCACGCCGACGGTCGGGGCGGCGGGCGACGGTTCGCCGGTTCGTCCCCGCGAGGGCCGGGCGGGCGAAGCGCCGACCCGCACCGGTGCGGGGGTACGCCATCGCGCGGTGGCGCCTCGGACCCACGATCAGCATCGCTGCGCCGGGCACCACGGGGATCTCGGCCGGGCCGAGCGACACGAACGCTCCTCTCGCGTGAGGCCGCTCGGCATCGTACCGCCGGGCCTGCGAGAAAACCCTCGCGACGGGGCAGGCTAGGCGCTGTGGCGCTTAGGCAGTTGGGTGTTCGGCGCCGTCGAGGAGCGCCGCGACCGCGGCATCCCAGGAATCGTCGCGGCTCGCGAGCAGGTGGAAGTCGAGGAGGTCGTCGACGGTGAGTAGGGGAGCGTCGGTGCGTTCGGCGAGCTCGGCGGGCCAGCGCCACTCGACACGTTGGACGCCGGCGGAGCGGAGCAGGTCGCACACCGCCGGGCCGATGTCGTGGTGCACCGCCGCGCCGCACTCGACGCACTGGAAGGTGTAGGCGCTGGATCCGTCATCCGTGCAGACCCGCACCGTGAGGTCCCGGGTCGCCAGGCGTACGACTCCGCACCCCGGGCACTCTGCCTTGATCACGACTGCCATATAGGTGCAATCGGCAGGCTCCCAGCACCACTTGAGGGCCGCCGTGGGCCAGGATTCGGGGCATGAGACCGATCACCTTCGCCCACCGGGGAGCCCGCCTCCTCCAGCCCGAGAACACGATCCCCGCCTTCCGGGCCGGTCTCGAGCACGGCGCCCAGGGTCTCGAGACGGACGCCTGGCTGAGCGGCGACGGCGAGGTCGTGCTGACCCACGACGCCGGGGTGGCCGGCCCGCTGTTCGGCCTGTGGAAGATCCGGGTCCACCGGGCGAGCGCGGATCGGCTCCGTCGTCACGGCGTCCCGCGCCTCGAGGAGCTCTACGCGCAGCTCGGGCGCGACTTCGATCTCTCGATCGACATCAAGGATCCCGCGGCTGCGGAGCCGATGATCGAGTTGAGCGCCCGCCTCGGGACGCCGCCGCGCACCTGGTTGTGCTCACCGAACCTCGAGGACCTGCGGACCCTGCGCGCCAAGTCCCGCGACGTGCGGCTCGTGCATTCGACGAGTCGACGGCGGCTCCCCGACTCGATGGAGCGCCACGCCGCCGACCTCGCCGCGGCCGGCGTCGACGCCCTGAACCTCCACCACAGCGAATGGACCAAGGGCCTGGTCGGGCTGTTCCACCGCTTCGACGTGCGCGCCTTCGCCTGGGACGTCCAAGAGGTCCGCTATCTCCACGCGATGCTGGGGTACGGGATCGACGCCCTGTACTGCGATCACGTCGAGCGGATGGTCGCGACGGTCGCGGAATGGTCTGAGCCGTAGCGACCCTCGACGGGGCGGGCCGCGGGCCCGCCCCGAGCTACATGAAGCCGAGGTGGCTGAGGGGCCAGATCTTGATGAACACCCGGCCCACGATGGACGACTCCGTGATCGTGCCGAAGAACCGTCCGTCTTTAGAATCTCCGCGGTTGTCGCCGAGTACGAGGAGCCGGCCCGGCGGGACCACGCAGCCCGGCGTGCCTCCGGGCGGCTGCCCGCAGTCCGGCGGGACGCTCGTCATCGTGGTCGAGGTGCCCGCCGGCAGGTAGGGCTCCTCGAGTCGGCGACCGTTGATGTACACGTCGTCGATGCCGCCGTTGGAGCGGGCCGTCACCGTCTCACCGGGGAGGCCGATGACCCGCTTCACGAGGTCGTCGATCCCGTCGCTGCGGGCGTCGGGCGGAGCCGTGAACACGATGATGTCGCCGCGGTGCACGTCGTGGAAGTCGTAGCTGAGCTTGTTGACCAGGACCCGGTCACCGATCATCAACGTGGGCTCCATCGAGCCGGAGGGGATGTAGAAGGCCTGGAAGAGGAAGGTCTTGATCAAGAAGGCGATCGCCAGGGCGGCGGCGATCAGCACGACCCATTCGAGGATGATGCGCCGGACGCGGGTCCCGGTGGTGGCCTCCTCGCCCGGGCGGTCCCCGGGACCCGTCGGGCCGCCCGGCGGCGGGGTGTCCGTCGACGTCGCCGTGCCCGGGGTGCTGGGGGCGCCGATGGTCGCGTCGTGGCCCGCGGCTGCCTCGTCGTCTGGCTTGGGCAGCTCAGACGTCACCGGCGGCGCTCCACCGGCCCATCCTCGCACGCGCGCCGCGTCCCGCCGCCCTCGGGCGTCAGGCCTGGTACCGGGCCAGGATCCGTGCCGCGGCGTCCGCTCGGGCGGCCTGGGCCTCAGGTGGTGCGATGACCGTCGCCGCGGGGCCGAGGCGTAGGAGCAGACGCTCGAGGAACGCCGGGCCGCTCACGGCCAGCACCACGTCCCAGCCGCCGTCGGCGCGAGGCCGTGCCTCCTCGGTCGGGAGGCTCTCGGCGACCCAGGCGGCCTCGGGCCGGAGTTGGAGCTCCACGCGCGGGTCGCTGGGGTCGGGCCGGTACACGCGGTCGACGAGCTCCTCGTCGTCGTCGTCGTCGCTGCGGTGGGCTGGTGAGCGCTGCCCCGTCGAGCGGATCCCCCGGACGCGATCGACGCGGAACAGCCGATCGGCCTGCGCCCGGTGGCAGTACCCGGCCAGGTACCAAGCGCCGAGCGTGTGGAAGACCCGGAGCGGGTCCACGACTCGGGTCGTCATCTCGTCTCGGGCGAACGAGTAGTAGTCCAGCTCGAGCTGTTCGGCGTCGGCCGCGGCATGCGTCAGGCGGTCGAGATGATCCGCGGCGCCGACCTCGATGGAGAGCGCGCCGCGGGCGCCCAGCACCTGCTCGAGCTTCTCCAAGGCGCGGGCCAGCGGACCGTTCGGGTCCGAGCCAGGGACGGCGAGCAGCGCCCGGCCGACGACGAGCAATGCGACACCCTCCGACCCGGTCAGGCGCAACGGCCGATCGAAGTACTCGGCGAGACGGATCGTCACCGCGCCGTCGTCGGCGACCCACACGTCGATGAGCCGGTCGGCGGTGTACGGCGGCAGCCCGCACATCGGGAGCAGCGCGAGGTCCGCTTCGACCTCCCCCGCCGAGACGTCGAAGCGGTGAGCCAGCTCGTTGATCGTGGTGCCGGGATGGGCCAGGATCCACGGGACGAGGGCCAGCATCCGTCGCAGCCGCGACGCGGCGAGCGGCGGGCTCACGCGACTGGCTCCGCGACAGCGCGGAGCCAGTCCACGATGTCTTGGCGCAGCTCCGGCGGGGCGAGGACCTCGGCGTGCTCGAGGAGGCCGAGCACGAACGAGCGGAACGCCTCCCGGTTCACGACGTCGAGCGCGACCACCACACCGCCGTCGGCGCGCCGCTCGACCACGGCTGGCTCGCCGAGCTTGTCCACCACCCAGGCGGCGTGTGAGACATCGACGAGCACCTGGGCCGTCACCGGCTCGTCGTCGCCGTAGGTCAGTGGATCGGCCCGCAGCGCGGTGGACGGGTCGAAGTCGACCGGGGCCTCAAAGCCGCCCTCGGCGCCGGGGCGGGGCGGCCCGTCGAGCCGGTCGATGCGGAACGATCGGAGCGCGTCCTTGTCGCGGTCGCGCCCGACGACATACCAGTGGCCGAACCGGTGGACGACGCCGTAGGGGTCGAGATGGCGAACCTCACCCCGGTAGTCGAAGTCGACCGTCCGGCGGCGGGCGACGGCATCGAAGAGTTCGCCCAGGCCGCTGGTCACCTCGAGTGCGGCGAGCGCCGGCGCCGGGGTTCCTTCGACGCCACCGAGCTTGCTGAGGCCCTCTCGGGCCTCGCCGCCTTCGAGGCGGACCGCGGTGACCGCGACGTGGAGCGCGGCGCGTTCGTCAGAACTCAGCCCAGGATCGGGGAGGTAGTAGTCCTCGGGGCGGATCCGGTAGCCGAGCTCGTTGGTGAGGGCATCGACGGGGGTGGTGATGATGGGCACGCCGAGGTTGCGGAGTGTCTCCTTGTCGCGTTCGAACGCCCGCCGGCGCGCGACCTTCTGCGCCGGGTAGGACGGCTCGAGCCGCTCGGCGAGCTCCTCGAGGGTCAGTGGTCGACGGGTGTCGAGGAGCGTCGCCGTGAGGTTGACGAGACGTTCGAGCCGCTCGCTCATCCGCGCTGCCGGTTCACCGACGTCCCTGACGATCCGGCGCGCCGATCGGCACGCGGCGTCCGGGCCGGCTCGAGGAGGACCGCACTCCTACAGCGACGCGATGAGGCGCTCGACGCGCTCGTCGCGCGCCTTGAACGGGTCCTTGCACAGCACCGTCCGCTGAGCCTGGTCGTTCAGCTTCAGATGTACCCAGTCGACCGTGTAGTCGCGCTTGCGTTCCTTGGCTCGCTTGATGAACGAGCCGCGCAGGCGAGCACGGGTCGTCTGGGGTGGGGTCGAGATCGCGGTCTCGATGTCCTCGTCGGTGGCAGTGCGGTCGACCTGTCCCCGCCGCTCGAGCAGGTAGTACAGCGACCGGGTCTTGGTCACGTCGTGGTAGGCGAGGTCGACGAGCGCCACGCGCGGGTGCGTGAGCGGGACATCGTGGCGTTCGCGGTACGCCTCCAACAGGTGGTACTTCACCACCCAGTCAATCTCGGTCCGCAACTTCAGCGGGTCGTTCTCGAGGCAGGTCATCGCGTGTTCCCACATGTCGAGCGCCTGCTGCTCCAGCGGGGCGAGCCCGCGCTTCTTGGCGAAGCGCAACGCCCGGTTCAGATACTCGGACTGGATCTCGATGGCCGACAGCTCCCGCCCGTTGGCCAGCCGCACCCGCCGACGACACGTCATGTCGTGGCTGATCTCCCGGATGGCCCGGATCGGGTTCTCCAGGGTGAGGTCACGCCACGGGCTCGGATCCTCCTCGAGCATCCGCAGCACGATCGATGCCGTCCCGACCTTCAAGAAGGTCGTGTACTCGCTCATGTTCGAGTCGCCGACGATGACGTGGAGGCGCCGGAACCGTTCGGCGTCGGCGTGCGGCTCGTCGCGGGTGTTGATGATCGGGCGGGACCGGGTGGTGGCGCTCGAGACGCCCTCCCAGATGTGCTCGGCTCGCTGACTGATGCAGTACATGGCGCCCCGCGCGGTCTGGAGCACCTTGCCGGCTCCCGCGTAGACCTGCCGGGTGACCAAGAACGGGATCAGGACGTCGGTGAACTTCGTGAAGTCGCCTTCGCGTTCCACGAGATAGTTCTCATGGCAGCCGTACGAGTTGCCCGCCGAGTCGGTGTTGTTCTTGAAGAGGAAGACCTCGCCCCGGATGCCCTCCTCGCGTAGGCGCTGCTCGGCGCTCTTGACCAGCCCTTCGAGGATCCGCTCCCCGGCCTTGTCGTGGACGACGAGGTCCGCGATCGAGTCGCATTCGGGGGTGGCGTATTCGGGGTGGCTGCCGACGTCGAGGTAGAGGCGGGCGCCGTTCTCCAAGAAGACGTTGCTCGACCGGCCCCACGAAACGACCCGCCGAAACAGATAGCGGGCCACCTCATCGGGGCTCAGGCGACGCTGACCCCGCAGGGTGCACGTGACGCCATATTCGTTCTCGAGCCCGAAAATGCGGCGCTCCACGTCAGGAGCGTACCGGGGCCCGACGACCCGTTCGTTCCTCTGCCGGCCGGGTCAGCCCGGCTGGGAGCGGCTCAGCCGCCCGTCACCGTGACCACGTTCTTGCAGGACTTCTCCTTCTGGAGGGCGTTGATGAGGCCCTGATCGGTCACCTTGCTGAACGGGTCGCTGAGCTTGGTGGACAGGGTCTGGATCGCGACCGTGAACTCGGTCGCGCCGGTGACCCCACCCGCCGCGAGCTGGCTCTCCGCGCTCGACAGCAGCGAGTCGAGCTGCGTGGCGTTCGTCGCCAGGAGCTTGCCGACCTTCGTGCCGTTCGAGATGTCGGGATAGGCGCCGGCCAGCGTCTTCTCCGCCGCCTTGACCTCGCCGAGCAGCGTGGTGGTCTGGGTCGTCGCCGACGCCTGGAAGGCCGTCGGGTCGGTCGGATCCAGCGCGGCGACACCGTTGCCGAAGGTCGTGATGTCGTTCAGCAGCCCTTGGTAGGTGCTGCACACCGTCTTGGCATACTTCGCGGCCGACTGCTTCTTGGGCTTCGCCGCCGCGACGCCGGCCCCGCCGACGACCACGCCGACGACCAGGAGCACCGTCGCGCCGCCCCGCATGATTCCCCGCATTATCTGTCCCTTTCCGTGGATCGGACCATTCTTATCGGAGAGGCGCCACCGGGCATGAGTAGCGGGTACTCAGGCCACGGTCCCCGACGCCCGGCCCTGGGCGCAGCTGGAAGCCCGGTCGTAAGATTCCTGGTGCGTGAGCCCGATGTGTCGCCTGACGTCTGTGACCGGGTCGTTCTCCGCGCATCTCGTGGCCGCCCATCTGTACTCAGAGGGGATCGACGCCCAGCTCCGCGGGGCGCTCGACGGGCCCTACCTGCTCACGATGGGTGACATGGCCCGCGTGGACGTCTTTGTCCCCGAGGATCAGCTCGACGACGCCCGCCTGGTCATGCTGGCCACCGCGGTCGACGAGGCGCTCGCCGCCCCGAGCGACTGGGCGGGCCCCGCGGCGCGGCCGGGTCGACGCTGGCTGCTATGGGTGGCGCTGGCGCTGCTGATGCTGCTCCTGGTGGCGCCCGTCCTGCGCCTCCTGGCCGGGTAGCGCCGCTCAGCTCGCCGCGAGGAGCGTGTCGAGCTCGGATCCCTTGAGGCGGTGGAAGCAGCGGCGGGGTCGGCGCCGATCGAGGAGGGCCACCTCGAGCTGGTCGGCGGGCAACGATTCCCCGTCGGGTCCGGCGAGCACGGACGCGCCGAGCCGGACCGCCGCGCCCAGGTCGAGATCGGGCCGGTACCGCTCGGTGAGCGCTTCGCTGACCGTCTCGGCCTGCCCGCCGAGCACGGTGGAGCCCTCTTTGTCCATCACAACGCCGTCGTAGAGGATCTGGAACATCTCGTCGTCCTCGCGGGTGGGTCCCACCTGCGCGACGAGGATCTCGACTTCGTAGGGCTTGAGCTCGTGCGTGAAGACCGTCCCGAGTGTCTGCGCGTACGCGTTCGCCAACGCCCGGGCGTTGACGTCCTCGCGAGCGAAGGCGTAACCCTTCAGGTCGGCCTGGCGGACGCCGGCGATGCGCAGCATCTCGAACTCGTTGTACTTCCCGACGCCGGCGAACGCGATCCGGTCGTAGATCTCGCTCGTCTTGTGGAGCGTGCGGGATGCGTTGGCGGCGACGAGGACGACCCCCTCCGCCGCCGACATCGCGACGAGGCTGCGTCCCCGGGCGATGCCCTTGCGGGCGTAGTCGGCCCGGTCCTTCATCATCTGCTCGGGAGGGACGTAGAACGGCATCGTCATAGGCCCGCTCCCTCCTCGCGTCCGCCGATCAGCGTGTCCGCGCGACGCGCGATCTCCTCGTCGGCGACGAGCGAGAAGCCGGTGGCGTCGATCACCGCCACCGTCGGGAAGATGCGACGGACCAGGTCGGGGCCGCCCGTGGCCGAGTCCTCATCCGCGGCTGCGAACAGGGCCCGCAGGGCGAGGTCGACCGTGTCGTCACGGGACAGGTCGGCGCGCCACTGGGCCTTGATCCAGTTGCGAGCGTGGACACCGCCCGAGCCGTTGGTCTGGAAGTCCGTCTCCTCGTACTTCCCGCCGGTCACGTCGAAGCTGAAAACCCGGCCCCGAGCCCGGCGCTCGTCGTAGCCGGCGAGGAGCGGGATCACAACGAATCCCTGCATCGCGGCGGGCAGATTGCTGCGCACCAGCTGGCCCAGCTGGTTGGCCTTGCCTTCCAGGGAGAGCGGCTCCCCCTCGATCTTCTCGTAGTGCTCGAGCTGGGTCTGGAA
>PLJD01000100.1 GCA_003140175.1 Actinomycetota bacterium | reverse complement strand
AGATCCTCGAGGACGGGCGGCTCACCGACGCGCAGGGCCGCACGGTGGACTTCAAGAACACCGTGATCATCATGACGTCCAACCTCGGCACCGCCGACCTGCGCAAAGCGACGATCGGCTTCGGGCCCGCCGACGACGCGGTCAGCTACGAGAAGATGAAGGACAAGGTGGTCGAGGAGCTCAAGCGCCACTTCCGCCCCGAGTTCCTGAACCGCATCGACGAGGTCATCGTCTTCGCTGAGCTGACCCAAGACGAGGTCGGCGAGATCGTCGACCTGATGATCAAGCGCCTCCGAAACCAACTCGAAGGTCAGGGGCTCGGACTGGAGCTCACCCAGGAGGCGAAGCGCCTGTTGGCCAAACGGGGCTACGACCCTCAGCTCGGCGCCCGCCCGTTGCGGCGCGCCATTCAGCGCATGGTCGAAGACCCGCTCTCCGAGAAGATTCTCTGGAAAGAGTTCCACGTCGGCGAGACGATTCTCGTCGAGGCGGACGGCGACGAGGTCACCTTCCGCGCGGTCGAAGGCGTCGAATCGCCGCCCCCGGTCGAACTCGCCGATTCGGGCTCCGAGGGCTAAGCAGCCGAGCCGGCTCGCGCCGACCAACCACAAGCCGGGGCGGTGGCCATCCGAGACATCAGGCGAACGCTGCTCGCGCTCGCGCTGGTCGTCCTGGTCTCGGGGTGCAGCGCCCGAGCCACGCTCTCGGTGACGGTGCGCGCCGACGGGTCCGGCAGCGCGGCGCTGCACGTCGCGCTCGACGCCGAAGCGGTGCAGGCCGCCGAGGGCGGCGCGCCCCTCGCGCAGCGTGTCCGCCTCACCGACCTTCGCCACGCCGGCTGGACCGTCGCGCCGTGGTCGATGGCCCCGAACGGCTCGGCGAGCATCGTGCTCACCACGTCGTTTCGCACCCCCGCTCAGCTCGACCGCATCGTCGGCGAGCTGAGCGGCACCCAGGGACCACTGCGCAGCTTCGCTGCCTCGCGCGACGCGGCGTGGGGTGGCCTCAACCACACGGTGCACGTCGGGGGCCTCATCGACCTGCGAGCGGCCCGCCCCGGCGTTCCCGCCGACGCGGCGCTGGTGCACGCCCTGGCGGCGCAACACGTCGACGTCAGCGTCGTCGAAGCGCAGCTCGCGGGTGAGCTCGCCTCGTCGGTGTCGCTGCGCGTCGAGCTGACGGTCGCGGGGCAGCGCCACGAGGTCACCGTGTCGGCGGGCGGGCGGGGCTCGGTCGCGGCCTCGTCGACCAGCCTCGACGTCGGCCGCACCGTTCTCGCCGGCGTCGCGATCCTCCTGGTCGGGCTCGCCGGGCTGGCGTGGCGGCGGGGACGTCACGTCCGGGCCCGCCGACGCCGCCAGACCGCCACCCGCGGCCGGCGCGGCCGCGCCAGCACCTGACTCGGATCAGTTCCCGGTCCGCCACGACGAGAACCAGGCTGGGAACTCGGTCAAGGAGCCGAGCACCGCGTCGGCCCCCGCGTCGAGCAGCTCGGCGCGCGGGTGCGCTCCCGTGACGACGCCGATCGCCACCGCGCCCACCGCGCGGGCGCCGGCCACGTCGGCCGGTGTGTCCCCGACGTAGCAGGTGGCCCCGTGCTCGAGGAGCGCAGCACCTTTCCCCGGCCCGAACCGCCACCCGTCGACCGCGTCGACGGCGAGCGACACGTGCTCGAGACACCGCCGCGCGTTCGGCTCGTACTTCGCGGTGACCACCACCACCCGCCCGCCGACGGTCCGCACCGCGGCGACCGCCTCGCGCGCTCCGGGGAGCAGGAACGTCCCCGGCACCCCGAGCGTGACGTAGAGCGCCCGGAAGCGGTCGCACGCCGCACCGACGTCGGCGGGCGGGAACCAGTGGCTCAGCTCCTCCTCGAGGACCGGGCCCAGCCGGCCGATCACCAGTTCGACGTCGATGCTCGTCCCCGTCTCCGCGGCGAGGGCCCGCAGCGTCGCCGCGATGCCCGGACGCGAGTCGACCAACGTCATGTCCAAGTCGAACCCGACCACCGTCGCCACGCCCACGCGCTCAGTGTGGCGGACCCGCCGCTCGCGGCGCGGGACGGCGCACACCGCGGTATCGTCCTGCGGCTCGCCACCGAGCAAGGTCCGACCAGGTCCGAGATGCCTGCCCCGCCGCGATCTGAAGCCCTCCTCGCCGCTCTGCGGCTCGTCGCCCCCGGCACCGCGTTGCGCGAGGGCATCGAACGCATCATCCAGGCCCACATGGGTGCCCTGCTGGTCTTCGGCGCCGGCCCCGAGGTCCTGGGGGTCTGCTCGGGAGGCTTCCTGCTCGACGCCGAGTTCACCCCCCAGCGGCTCTCCGAGCTGGCGAAGATGGACGGGGCGATCATCGTCACCGCCGACTGCGCCCGGATCGTGCGCGCCAACGTGCACCTGGTCCCCGACTCGAACATCCCCACCTCCGAGACCGGGACCCGCCACCGCACCGCCGAGCGGGTCGCCCGCCAGATCGCGGTGCCGATCGTCACCGTGTCCGAGGACCGCTCCGAGGTCGCGATCCATGTGGGGGCCCTCAAACGTGCCATCGAGCCGACGCCTCGCGTCATGGCCCGCGCTGACCAGGCACTCCAGATCCTCGCGCGGTACAAGACGCGCCTCGACGCGGTCAGCGCCTCCCTCTCCGCGCTGGAGATCGAAGACCTCGTGACGTTGCGCGACGTCGCGACCGTGCTGCAACGCGCCGAGATGGTGCGGCGCATCTCGGTCGAGATCGAGGGGTACGTGTTCGAGCTGGGCGCCGACGGTCGCCTCGTGCTCCTCCAGCTCGAGGAGCTGATGGGCGGCGTCGAGGACGACCGACGCCTCGTCGCCATGGACTACTTCGTCGCCTCGTCGGACTGGCAGCTCGCCCACGCCCTGGGCCGGCTCGGCGAGCTGGACGACGACGCGATCCTCGACCTCCACGAGGTCGTGAGCGTCCTGAACGTCGGGTCGGCGGACGGCCTCGACGCCGCCGTGCAGCCCCGAGGCTTCCGGATCCTGCACAAGATCCCCCGGCTGCCCGAAATCGTCTCGGACCACGTCGTCGCCCGCTTCTCGAACCTGCAGCGGATCATGCGGGCCAGCGAGACCGACCTCGTCCAAGTCGACGGCGTGGGAGACGCCCGGGCCCGGGCAATCAAGGACGGCTTGTCCCGCCTCGCCGAGACCTCGATCCTCGAGCGATACACCTGATGGGCGCACTCGTCGAAGGACCCCATGCCGCCTCGTCGGAACGAATCACCCTGACCGGCGACGACGGCACCCCCGTCGCCGCGGTCCTGGCCCGCCCCACCGACACCGACGCGTCCGCCGGGATCGTCCTGCACCCCGACCTCCTGGGGGTACGTCCGCTCTTCGACGATCTCTGCCGACGCCTCGCGACGCACGGCTACGCGGTGTGCTGCCCCGAACCGTTCGCCCGGGCGCCCGCCGCGGTGCGCGACGTCACCGAACCCGACGCCCGCCTCAAGTACCTGCCCTCCCTCGACGACGACCGCCAGCTCGGCGACCTCGCGGTGGCCGCCGACCGGCTCGGGCCGCCGAGCGTGTCGGTGCTCGGCTTCTGCATGGGCGGCATGCAGACCCTGAAGGCCGCCGCGACCGGACGGTTCCACCGGGCGGTGGCCTTCTACGGGATGATCCGGGTCCCGGAGGCCTGGCACGGCGCCGGCCTGCGGGAGCCGCTCCTCAGCGCCGACGCGGCCTGTCCCACGCTGGCCGTGTTCGGCGGTGCCGACCCGTTCACACCCCCCGCCGACATCGAGGCGCTGCGAACGGTGTGGCGGGGCCGGCCCGACTGCGACATCGTCGTCTACCCCGACGCCGAGCACGGCTTCGTTCACGCGCCCGACCGGCCGGCGCACCGGCCCGAGGACGCCGCGGACGCCTGGACCCGCGCCCTGGCCTTCCTCGCCGCCTGAGCCGCCCGCTCAGAGCGTGGCCCGGTCCTCCATCGCCGCCCGGTCCAGGATCCGGTACTGGTTCCGGCCCTCCACGGCCAGCCAGCCCAGCCGGGTGAACAGCGAGATCGCCTTGTTCACCCGCTCGCGCGAGGCGCCGACGATCCCCGCCAGCTCCTCTTGGGTAACGGGCAACGCGAACCGGTCCCGGCCCGCGGCCAGGTCGAGCAGGCGCTTGGCGGTCCGGGCCGGCACGTCGAGGAACACCGCGTCGGCGAGCGCCTCGTCGGTGGCGCGCAGCCGGCCGGCCAGCATGCGCACGATGACCCACAGCAGCTCGGGTCGCTCGCGGAGCAGGCCACGCACCGGGTCGTAGCCCAGGACCACGACCGTCGAATCGATGAGCGCGCGGGCATCGGCGGAACGGGGCGCGTCGTCGAAGAGACCCAGCTCGCCGAACATCCCGCCCGCGTCCAGCACCGCCACGACCGACTCGCGACCGTCGCCGGAGCGCTGCGCGATGGCGATGCGACCCCGGTCGACGACGAACAGCTCCGAGGACGAGTCGCCCTGACGGAACAACACGTCGTTGCGGGCGTACGTGCGACGCTGCGCCTGGGCCCGCAGGTCGGCGAGCGCGTCGGCCGGCAACGCCGCGAAGAGGTCGGTGGTGTCGAGCAGTCGTCGTTCAGGCACAGCAGACCTCCGGCGCGCGACAGAGCGTAGCGACACGGTCCGCGACCCGATGGAGGCGTCTGGTATCCTGGTGTCTTCTCCTTCCCCCTCCGCTGTCCTGCCGCGAGGAAACCGCATGTCGTTCGCCGTCGGTGACAAGGTCGTCTATCCCCATCACGGGGCCGCCATCATCGAAGGCAAAGAGAAGCGGGTCTTCGACGGGCACAAGACCGACTACTTCGTGCTCCGCATCACCTACGGGGACCTCAAGGTCTCGATCCCCGTGGAGAAGGCCGAGGAAATCGGCCTGCGCGACGTCATCAACGACGAAGAGGTCGAAGAGGTCTTCGCCGTCCTGCGCAAGAAGGAGGCGCGGATGCCGACCAACTGGTCCCGCCGCTTCAAGAACCACGTCGAGAAGCTCAAGAGCGGCGACATCTACCAGGTCGCCGAGGTGGTCCGGAACCTCTCGCTGCGCGAGGCCGACAAGGGCCTCTCGGCCGGCGAGAAGCGCATGCTCGCCCGTGCCCGCCAGATCCTGGTGTCCGAGCTCACGTTCGCGCTGAACGTCGACGAGGCGACCGCCGAGGAACGCCTCGACGACGTCCTCGCCGGCAAGGAGGTCCCGGTCACGCCGCGCCCCAAGAAGCGCGCCCCGGCCAAGACCGCCACCCGCAAGGCCGCCGCCAAGCCCCAGAAGGCGGCGGCGAGCAAGAAGTAGCCCCCGGTGGGCTCCTGCGCCGCCATCGTCGTCGCCGCCGGCGGCGGGAGCCGGTTCGGCTCCCCGAAGCAGTTCGCGACGCTGGGTGGGACCCGGGTTGTCGACCGGGCCGTCGCGCGCGCCCGGGCCGCCTGCGACGCCGTGATCGTGGTGCTGCCCCCGGGGCGCGACTGGGACGGTGCCCCGGTGGAAGCCGTCGTCGCCGGCGGTGCCACCCGCGCCGAGTCGGTCCGGGCCGGGCTCACCGCCCTGCCCCCGGCCAGCGAGATCGTCGTCGTGCACGACGCGGCTCGTCCGCTCGCCTCTGCCGCGCTCTTCGACGCGGTCGTCGCCGCGGTGCGCGGCGGCGCCGACGCCGCCGTCCCGGCCATCCCGGTCGCCGACACGATCAAGCGGGTCGACGGCGACCGGGTCACCGAGACGCTGGCCCGCGACGGGCTCGTGGCCGTGCAGACCCCCCAGGCGTTCCGAGTCGACGCGCTCCGCGCCGCGCACCGTCCCGGCGGTGACGCCACCGACGACGCGGCCCTCGTCGAGGCCGCCGGCGGCACCGTGGTCGTCGTCCCCGGCGAGCCCCGCAACGTGAAGCTCACGACTGCGGGTGACCTCGCGGTCGCCGCCGCGCTGCTCACGGAGTGCCCGTGAGCCTGCGGGTCGGTCTCGGCTACGACGTCCACGCGCTGGGCGCGGACCGCCCGCTCGTTCTCGGCGGTGTGCCGGTCGAGGGGCCAGGCCTGCTCGGGCACTCCGACGCGGACGTCGTCGCGCACGCGGTCGCCGACGCGCTGCTCGGCGCGGCTGGCCTGCCCGATCTCGGCACGATCGTTCCGGCCACCGACGAGCAGTACCGCGACGCCGACTCACTAGTGCTGCTCCGTGGTGTCGCCGAGCGGGTCGCCGCCGCCGGCTGGGCGGTCACCAACGTCGACGTCGTCGTCTCGGCCGAAGCGCCCCGCCTCGCCCCCCACGTCGCCACCATGGGCGCGACGCTCGGCGCGGCGGTCGGCGCCCCGGTGGGCGTGAAGGCCAAGCGCGGCGAAGGCGTCGGCGCGGTGGGCCGCGGGGAGGCCATCGCCGCGTGGGCGGTCGCGCTGCTCGAGACACCGGAAGTCACCGGGGCGCGATGAACGCCCGGCGGTAGCCTCGGACGGCGATGACGGTCCGGCTCTACGACACGCTCCAGCGCGCCAAGGTCGACCTCGCGCCCCGCCACGCGGGGCGGGTGTCGATGTACGTGTGCGGCCCCACCGTCTACGACGTGCCGCACGTGGGGCACGGCCGCACCGCGCTCGTCTATGACGTGATCCGCCGCTACCTGCGCTGGCGGGGATTCGAGGTCACGTTCGTCTCGAACGTCACCGACGTCGAGGACAAGATCATCGCCCGCGCCCACGAGACCGCCAGCACCGAACCTGAGCTCGCGCAACGCTTCGAGGCCGCCTGGTTCGAGCAGCTCGAGCGCCTCGGCGTCGAGCGCCCCGACCACGTCCCGCACGCGACCGAGTACATCGACCCCATGATCGAACGGATCGCCGAGCTCATCGCCCAAGACCACGCATACATCGTGGACGGCCACGGCGTCTACTTCGACGTCGCCTCGTACCCCGACTACGGGGCGCTTCCCCACCGGTCCCTCGAGCAGCTCCTCGACTCGGCCGGCGCCCGGGTCGACATCGACGACGCCAAGCGCAGCCCGGTCGACTTCGCGCTCTGGAAGTCCGCCAAACCCGGCGAGCCGGCCTGGGACGCACCGTGGGGCGCGGGCCGCCCCGGCTGGCACATCGAATGCTCCACGATGTCGCTCGACCTTCTCGGCGAGGGCTTCGACCTCCACGGCGCCGGCGACGACCTCGTGTTCCCGCACAACGAGAACGAACGCGCGCAGGCCGAAGCGGCCGGACACCGCTCGGCGCGCCACTGGCTGCACTCAGGCATGGTCGAGACCTCAGGCGAGAAGATGTCGAAGTCGCTCGGCAACTTCCGCACCCTCGCCGACGCCCTCGACGAGCACGGGCCCCGCGCCTTTCGAGTCGCCGTGCTCCAGACCCACTACCGCAAAGCCACCGAGCTCGGCGACGCCGAACTGGCCGCCGCCGCGACCGCCGTGGGACGCCTCGACGCCCTGGCCCGACGGGCCCTCGCCGCAGGGATCGCACGCGGTGGCCCACCCGACCCGGCGACCCGCGCGCGGTTCGTGGCCGAGATGGACGACGACTTCGGGACCCCTGGCGCCCTGGCCGCCGTGTTCGACGCAGTCGGCGCCGCCCATCAGGCCCTGGACGCGGGCAACCCCGACCGGGCCGCGCCGTTCGGCGACGCGGTGCTCGAGCTGGCCGGCACGCTGGGCCTGACGCTCGACGCGGGAACCGGCGCCGACGCCGAGATCGACGCACTCGTCGCCCAACGCGACGCAGCGCGCGCCGGCCATGACTTCGCCACCGCCGACCGACTGCGCGCCGAGCTCGCGGCGCGGGGCATCGTCCTCGAGGACGCCCCGGGCGGCACGCGCTGGCACCGGCGGTGACCCGCCAACGAAGCGACGACCTGGGCGGCTCGGTCGTACCCGGACGACGCGCCGTGCTCGAGCTGCTCCACGCGGGCCGGCGCCGGGTGCGTTCAATCTCGATCGCCGCCGGCCGCGACCCGGCGCCCATTCTCGACGAGATCCAGGCGAGAGCCACCGCAGCCAGGGTCCCCGTGCGTCACCTCGACGCCGACGCGCTGCGCGAGGAAGCCGGCGTCGAGACCGCCCAGGGTGTCGTCGCCCGGGCCGACCCACTCCCCTCGACACCGCTCGGCGAGCTGCTCGACGACGAGCGCGCCTTCCTCGTCGCCCTCGACGGCGTCACCGACCCCCGCAACCTCGGCGCCGTCCTGCGCAGCGCGGTCGCGGCTGGCGCCACCGGCGCGCTCGTACCTCGCCACCGCAGCGCGCTCCTCAGCGCGGCGGCAGTCAAGGCGGCCGCCGGCGCGGTCGAGCACCTGCCGATCGCGCTCGTCGGCGGGGTGGCGGCCGCACTCGACCAGGCGTCGCGTGCCGCCGTGTGGTCGGTCGGGCTCGACGCGGCCGGCGATCGCGACGTCTACGACCTCGCGATCGCGGACCGGCCGCTCGTGCTCGTCCTCGGCGCCGAAGGCACCGGGCTGGCGCGTCTGGTCCGCGAACGCTGCGACGTCGTGGTGCGCGTCCCCATGCCGGGCCCGATGGAATCACTCAACGTGTCCGCCGCCGCGGCCGTCGCGTGCTTCGAGGTCGCACGCCAACGCGCCGGGTAGCCTGCCCAGACGCGCCGGGTTAGCTCAGCTGGCAGAGCGCTGCTCTTGTAAAGCAGAGGCCGTCGGTTCGACCCCGACACCCGGCTCACCAGGCCTGGCCGGCCGGCGCTCGGCGCCGCCGAGCGGAGGCCGGCCGACCCACCGCTCGCTTCCGGCTCAGAGGCCCCCGACTGCGGGTGTGAAGCGCGCCAGGTACGACGTGAGGTGGGCGTACTCACCGGTGACGAGCAGGAGGCCGAGCACAATGAGCAGCACGCCCGCCACGCGCTCGATGCTCGGACCCATGCGTTTGAGCCGGTCGGCGAGGGCCGGGAACGAGGCGAGGCCGAGCGCGGCGAGCATGAACGGCACGCCGATCCCGAACGCGTAGGCGAGCAGCAAGAGCGCGCCGCGGCCGACCTCACCGCTGCGTGCGGCGAGGGTCAAGGCGGCGGCGAGGAGGGGGCCGACGCAGGGGCTCCACGCGGCTCCGAAGGCCACCCCCACGATGAACGGGCGGGCGGGGCCGCCGACCTTCGGGATGCGCGGCACCAGGCGCCGCTCGCGCGCGAACGGGCCGCGCACGACCTCGAGGAGGGCCAAGCCCATGATGATGATGACGACGCCGCCGACCCGCTCGACGATGTTCTGGATCTGGTGCAGTGACGAGCCGAGGAGCCCGGCGGTGGCGCCCAGCCCCGCGAAGACGACGCCGAACCCGAGCACGAAGATGAACGTCGCCGGGACGGCGCGCGCGGGGTCGTGCGCCTCGGCGGTCTCGCCGGCGATGATCCCGAGGTAGGCGGGCACGAGCGGCACGATGCAGGGCGCGAGGAACGAGGCCACACCCGCGCCGAACAGCGCGACGAGTTGGGTGAGCACGGCTGCTACGCGCCGAAGGTGAACGAGTACGCCTGCAGGCCCGGTGACTGGGCGATGAGGCGAACCGTGTGGGTCTCGAGGCCCGGGCTCAGCACGAGCTTGTAGAGATCCGGTGTCGACACCGTGATGTAGGTCTGGCCCTGCGCGTCGACCTGGGTCTGCGCGGTGCGGTCGGCGACGGGAACCGGTTGCCCGTCCAGCTCGATGACGACCTTGACCGGTGGTGTGTTTTTGGCGACGGACATGACGAGGTTGGCCGAGCGGGCCTGGTAGCTGAGCACGACCGTCGCGCCGGGCGCGGCGGACTGCACGTACTGGTCAGTCCCGTCCCACGATCCGACGAGGCCGGCCTCGTCCGGCGGCACGGTCAGCAGCGGCGGGTAGGTCGTGGTGCCGGGTTGCGCGACCGATCCCCGCTCGAGCCCCAGGTAGGTCTCCTGGGTGATGTTCTGGTTCTGGGCCGGTGGGGCGCCCAGGCTGCCCGCGCTGGGCGCTGCGGCCCGGGGTGCGGATTTCTTCACGCCGAGCAGCTCGCGCAGCACGTTCTCGGTCTGGGTGTAGTCGCCTTCGCCGACGGACTGGTAGCGCAGATGCCCGGACTTGTCCGCCACCCACTCCTCGGGCCAGTACTGGTTCCCGAACGCGTTCCAGATCCCCATGTTGGGGTCAAGCGCGACCGGGTAGTCGACACCGAGGCGCTTCACCGCCGCGGCGACGTTCGACGGGTTCTTCTCGAAGTCGAACTCAGGGGAGTGCACGCCGACGATCACGAGCCCGTCGGCGGCGTAGCGCTGATACCACGACCGCAGGTGCGGGATGCTGCGGACGCAGTTGACGCACGAGTAGGTCCAGAAGTCGTAGAGGACGACCTTGCCGGTGAGGTCCGCGCTGGTCAGCGGCTTCGAGTTGAGCCACCCCTTCGCGTTGGTCAGCGCGGGCACCTCGGGTCCGACCTTCAGGCTCTTGACGTCGACGCCGCCCGAGACGCTCGAGGGGTTCGACTGGCTCGCCACCACGATGGCGACCACCGCGACGACGACGAGGACGGCGGCGATCGCCAGGTACTTGCGACGCGACCGGCGAAGCGAGCCGGTCGCCTGACCCGGCGGCGCGGTGGGGGCCTCCGAGGTCACGGCGCGCCGACCCGCGGCCCGGGCGTCAGCCCGGGCCAGGCGCCCGATCCCGTCACGGAGTGCATCGAGATGTTCCTCCCTCGCCCTCTAGTGGCGTTGCCAGGGCCGGCGTTACACGCCCGAGGCGACGCCGCCCACCATTCAAGCGAGAATCAATACGTGACCCCCGTCGCCTCGGATTACGTCGACGACCAGATTCTCGTGGCAAGCCTCCGCCGAGGCGACGAGGCCGCCTTCGCGTGGCTCCTGGACCGGTACGGCGCCTCGCTCCAGCGCTTGGCTCGCTCCTACGTCGCCACCGCGGCCGCCGCGGAGGAAGCCGTCCAAGAGACCTGGGTCGCCGTCATCACCGGGATCGACCGCTTCGAGCAGCGGGCCTCGCTCAAGACCTGGCTGTACCGGATCCTCATCAACGTCGCCCGCAGCAAGGGGGTCCGGGAGCACCGCAGCGTCCCGTTCGCATCCCTCGCCGACGAGCTCGACCAAGACGAGCCCGCCGTCGACCCGACCCGCTTCGTCGGCGCCGGCGACGCCCGGGCCGGGTCGTGGGCCGCGCCGCCCGTCCCCTGGGACGAGGAGCCCGAGCGACGGCTCCTGGCGGCGGAAACGCTCGCCGTGGTCGAGGCCGCGATCGCCACGCTCCCCCCACACCAGGCTCGGGTGCTCCGGCTGCGAGACCTGGAGGGCTGGGCATCCCCCGAGGTGTGTAACGCGCTTGACCTTTCGGAGACCAACCAACGAGTCCTCCTGCACCGCGCCCGCGCGAAGGTGCGCCAGGCTCTGGAGTCCCACTTCGAAGGTTCGACGCCATGATCGTGTCCAGCGTGTTCCGCCGGTCGAGCCGCGACTACCGCTGTCAACAGTTTGTCGAGGCGGTCACCGACTACCTCGAGGGCGCGATGCGCGGCCGCGATCGTTCCCGCTTCGAGGCGCACCTCCGCCACTGCGACGGCTGTGAGCACTATCTGGCTCAGCTGCGCCGCACCATCGAGCTCACCGGCCACCTGGGTGTCGACGACGTCAACGCGCTCGGACCCGAGGCGCGACGCCAGCTGGTCGGCGCGTTCCGGGATTTCCACGCCCCACGCGCCTGACCCCCGCCACGGCCCGAGAAACGAATCGACGACTCGGCGCACTGGACCAAGAGCACACCCACGACCATGAGGAGTCGGCGTGGACACCGAGATCACCAAGACCGACCAGGAGTGGCGAAACGAGCTGACCTCGGGCCAGTACCACGTGCTGCGCGAGCGAGGTACCGAGCGGGCCTTCACCGGCGAGTACTGGGACTGTCACGACGACGGCCGCTACCGGTGCGCGGCGTGCGGCGGCGAACTGTTTGCTTCCGATGCCAAGTTCGAGTCCGGCACGGGCTGGCCGAGCTTCACCGAGCCGGCGGTCGCCGAGGCGGTGACCCTGCATCGCGACCGCACGTTCCTGACGGTGCGCACCGAAGTCCGCTGTCGCCGTTGCGGTTCGCACCTGGGCCACGTGTTCGACGACGGGCCCCGCCCGACTGGGCAGCGCTACTGCATCAACTCGTGCGCATTGGATCTGGACCGGCCGCGCCACCGCGACCCAGCTGAGCGGGACGGCCCGCGCTCGTGACGTCGGGACGGGTTGAACCGCGTCGGGGGGTGGTGCGCGAGGCGGCTGAGCGGGGTGCTGCGGCAGCGTGGCCGCCAGACCCGGCGACATCCGGTCCTAGGTGAATCGGCTCGTCGCGGCGTGGCTGTAGCGTCGACCCTTACCGCAGCCGTCGGGCGCTCGGAGGGGCGTGAAACTGCCGCCGGGCTACCGACGTGAAACCGAATGTACGCGAAGGGCTGAAAACTGACCCACCACCCGAAATCCCCGAAGCGCCGGGGGTCGGCGGCCATACTCGGGTTTGCATGGACCTGTCGGTGCACGAGCGCGCGATCCTCGATTTCGAGCGCTCGTGGTGGTGTTTTCCGGGGCCGAAGGAATCAGCGATCCGTGCGCGCCTCGGCGTCTCCACCAGTCACTACTATCGAGTGCTCGGCGAGCTCGTGGAGAAGTCCGCCGCGTTTGAGTACGACCCCCTCACCGTGAAGCGTCTTCGCCGCTCCCGCGAGGTTCGGCGTCGTGGTCTCGCCGGTCGGCGTGCCGACCCGGGAACGCGATGACTGCGGTTGCTCACGCGCCCGGCCTCGGAGCCCGAGTGTTGCAGACCGCGGCGCGCGGCGCCGTGCTGGTCGGGGTCGCGATCGTGGTCGGCATCGTGTTGGTGAAGGTGGTCAACGACAACGGATCCCCGAGTAGCGCGGGGCGCGCGGTCGGAGGCACGACGTCCACCAGCACCGGATCCGGTACCTCCACGACGGTGGCCGGCAAGGCTCCCCAGCAGACGACCGTTGCGGTCTACAACGCGTCGGCGGTGCCGATGGCCGCGACGACTCGGGCGAACGCTCTTCGCGGGCTCGGGTACGCGATCACGTTCACTGGCAACGCGACGATACCTCAGACCGGTACCACGGTGTCGTGTCGCTCAAGCTCGAAGGCCTTCACGGCTACCGCGGACACCCTCGCGAAGAGCATCGGGCCGACCACCACCGTCCAAGTGTTCCCGACCACTCCCCCCACCACGGCGGCGAACGCCGAGTGCATGGTCATCATCGGCAAGTAGCGCCGAGCCGCGCTGCGGTGACGTCGCACCGGTGACGTTGCCCGAAGTCCTCGCCCCCCTCGCGACCCGACCCGGTGTCGCGGGGTTCCTGACCGACTTCGACGGAACCGTGGCACCGATCGTCGATGACCCGGCGCGGGCACGCCCGCGCGCCGACGCACTCGGCGCGCTCGGTCGGCTCGCCGGGCGACTGTCCCTGGTCGCGGTCGTGAGCGGTCGACCCGTCGCGTTCCTGCGCGAGCACGTGCCGCTCGAGGGGGTGGTGCTGGTCGGCCAGTACGGGCTCGAACGACTCGTCGACGGCGAGACCGTCGTCGACGAACGCGTCGACGCGTTCAGCGAATCCCTGGCCGCGGCGGCCGCCGAGGTCGAGCGTCGCTGGCCCACGTTGTACGTCGAACGCAAGGGGGCCGCGGCGTTCGGTGTGCACTGGCGCACCCGACCTGAGGCTGCCCCGCCACCCGGCGCGTTGGAGGATCTGGCGTCCGCTCATGGCCTCTCGGTCTCGGCGAGCCGGATGGCGGGCGAGGTGCGGGTCCCCGTCCCGGTCGACAAAGGCACCGTCGTGCGCTCCCTGCTCGAGGACCGGGGCCTGGCGGTGTGCGCGTTCGCCGGCGACGACCACGGAGACCTGCCTGCCTTCGCGGCTCTCACCGAACGGGCTCGGCGCGGCGACGGCTTCGTCGGAGCCAAGGTCGCCGTCCGATCCCCCGAGGCACCCCCCGCCCTGCTCGAGCAGGCCGATCTCGTGGTCGACGGTCCCGCGGCGTTGGCGGCGCGACTCGAGGACCTCGTCGCCGAGCTCAGGCGGCGTGCCTGAGCTGGTCCTCGTACCAGTCGCGCGGGGTGCGCCGCCCGGCGAGCTCACGCAGGCGGGTCGCGCGGGTCGCACGCTCGTCGGCGGGCATCGCCAGCGCGGCGTCGAGTGCCCCCGCGGCCTGCTCGAGGTCGAACGGATGCACCTCCAGCGCGGCGGAGCCGAGCTCGTCCCACGCGCCGGCGTCGCGGGACAGACACAGCACGCCGTCGCGGCGGTTCAGGATCGGACCCTCCTTCGCGACGAGGTTTAAGCCGTCCTTGATCGGGTTCACGAGCAGCGCGTCGTAGCGCCCGAGGGCCGCGACGGTGCGCGGGAAGTCGTCGCGGGTGTCGAGCACGACCGGACGCCAGTCGGGTGTCGCCCACCGATCGTTGACGCGCGCGGCTGCCTGCTCGACCTCCAGGCGATAGGCCTGATATTCGGCGAGCGATTCGCGGGACGCGTTCAGCCGGGCGACGAACACGACCCGTTCCCTCCAGTGCGGTCGTTCCTCGAGCAGCAGGTCGTAGGCGAGAAAGCCGCGTACCACGTTCTTGGACGGCTCGATGCGGTCGACGCGCAGGAGGAGTGCCCGGTCGCCGACCAGCTCGTCGAGCTCCGCGGCCGCGGCGCGGGTGGTGTCGGCGTCGACGAGCGCGGCGAGGGCCTCGGGATCCGGGCCGAGCGGGGCGACGAAGGTGGGCGCCAGGGGGGCGCCGGCGCCCAGTACCTCGCGGGCCGACGCTTCGTAGGCGCGCGCCCAGCGGGCGGCGTGGAACCCGCACGGGGCGGCGGCCATCGACGTGCACAGCGCCGTCGCGGCGTCGGTGGGGAGGACCCGAATCGAGTTCGGGCCGCAGAACGAGGTGTGGGTGAAGAAGGCGAGGCGCAGGTCCGGTCGCTGTTCCCTGAGCAGGCCGGGCACCAGGGCCAGGTGCAGGTCCTGGACGAGCACCACCGCGCCGTCGCCGGCGAGGTCGGACGCCGCGTCGGCGAACGCCCGGTTGACGGCCTCGTAGCCCGTCCAGGCCTCGCGCCAGCGTCGATCGAAGCGGGGTCGCCGGACCAGGTCGAAGAGCCCGTGGTGCAGGAACCACAGCGTGCCGTTCGAGACGACGTCGTAGGCGAGCCGGTAGGTCTGCGCGTCCAGGTCGAGGAGGCGGAGGCGGATCCCCGGCACGTCGACGGCGCCGGCTCGCACCGCGGCCCGGTCACCGTCGCTGAGCGCCGCGGCGACCCAGGCGCCGTCCGGGCCCGCCGCGCCCGAGCAGAGCAGCGGGCCGAGCGAGCTCGCGAGACCCCCCGCGCCCGGTCGGGCGCGAAACGTCCCGCCCGGGTCCTCCTCGAACCGGACGGGGCCCCGGTTGGAGACGACGACCGTCATCGCAGAGAACCGAGCAGCTCGAGCCAATCGAGGAGCTCACGCGTCGACAGGAACTGGCTGCGCACGTGCTCGCGGCCCTCGGAGCCCATCGCCTCGGCGCCGACGGGGTCGGCGAGCAGGTCGATGATCCGCCGGGCGCAGTCCTCGACCGAGTCGACGAGGAAGCCGGACTGGCCGTCGCGGATCTGGAGCTTGATCCCACCGGCGCGTCCCCCGACCACCGGTCGGCCCTTCCAGAGCGCCTCGCTGACCGTGAGGCCGAATCCTTCTCGTAGCGATTTCTGGACCATGACGGTGGCGATGCGCTGGAAGGCGTTGATCTGCACGGACCCGACCTGGTGGAGGTTCGAGAGCAGGTGGATGTCTTTGTCGCCGGCCCGCGCCGCCTCGGTCTCCTCCCAGACCCGGAACCCCTCGGGGTCGTCGGTCGCCATCGACCCGGCGAGGATCAGCTGGGCGTCGGGCACCTGCTCGCGCACGAGTCGGAAAGCGTCGATGACTCCGACCGGGTCCTTCCACGGGTCGTATCGGCTGATCTGGCAGATGATCGGACGTTTGGTGTCGATCCCGTACTGGCGGGTCAGCTCGATGCAGAACGGGAGGGCGAGGTCGAG
Source organism: Actinomycetota bacterium (assembly GCA_003140175.1). Taxonomy (GTDB): domain Bacteria; phylum Actinomycetota; class Acidimicrobiia; order IMCC26256; family PALSA-555; genus PALSA-555. Next base: position 40,922 of record PLJD01000100.1, on the reverse strand, counting down.
GTTCTTGACCGACAGCGGGTCGATGCACGGCGGCAGGTGCTCGACGTGGTTCATCTTCAGCGACGCCGGGACGAACTCGGCCATGGTCCACACCGACGCGTCGTGCAGCTCCACGAACGGCCGGAAGAATTCCCACACCGTCGGGTTGGCGACGGTCAGGTCGATATGGCAGCGCCAGATCCATCGGGTCCGCCCGCTCGAGAACCCCGGGTTGTCGCGCAGGAAGTGCAGCAGCGCGGCGGGTTGGGGATCGTGGACGACCACGAAGTCCCAGCCGTCCTCGAGGAGCAGCGCGTTGTCGAGGATGCGCTCGAGGTAGGTGCGCTGCATCGCGGGTGTCCACTCGATGTCCGCACCCTGCAGGGCGTTGTGCACCTGCTTGGTGATGGCGAAGAACTCGTCGCTGCCGTGCAGGACCTGCCATTCCGACTCGATGCCCACGCTGCGCAGCAGCGGCACGTGGGTGGCGAGCAGTTCGGCGACCCCCCCTCCGTAGGCGGTGGCGCTGACGTGGAGGACCCGAGCGCCACGCAGCGACTCGGCGGCTTCGCGGATCGCCGCGATGACGTCGTCACCGACGACGGCGCTGTAGTGGTCGAGCTCCTTTTCGAGAAGCGGGACACGCTCCAGCATTCTTGGTCAATCTAGTGGGGCGGGTTCTCGACCTTGTTGACACCCGGGTCCGCTGGTGAGAGCGCCCTTCGACGCATCGGGCGCGGATCGGGTCAAGGGGCTGAGCGCGCCAGCCCCTTGACCCCCGGCTCCACCTCTAGAACCATCACCGACCCCAGACCGCACTCGGAGGCCAGCCACCCATGACCCGCCGAAACACCGTCCCCGGGCATCCCAGCGAGTGAGCCTGCCGGTCGGTGTCGTGTGTCCGGACAAGTTCCGCGGCACGCTCAGCGCGCCCGAGGTGGCCGCGGCGATGGAGCGGGGGCTGCGCACGGCCGGCTTCGCTGAGGTGCGCTCCGTGCCCCTCGCCGACGGCGGCGAGGGGACCCTGGACGTGCTCTTGAGCCGGGGCGGAAGCCGGCGCTCGGTGCGCGTGACCGGGCCCCTCGGCGACCCGGTCGACGCCGAGTACGGACTCACGCCGGACGGGCTCGCGATCGTCGAGATGGCCCGGGCGAGCGGCCTGGCGTTGGTCGCCCGCAACGATCCGTTGCGGGCGTCGACCCGAGGCACCGGCGAGCTGCTCGCGGCGGCCGCCCGGCGCGGCGCGCGCCGGGCAGTGATCGGGGTCGGCGGCAGTGCGACCACCGACGGCGGGCTCGGGGCGCTCGACGCGCTCGACTGGTCCCTCGGGGGCCTCGACGTGACGGTCGCCTGCGACGTGCGGACCGGGTTCCTCGACGCGGCGACGCGCTTTGGGCCCCAGAAGAGTGCCAGCGACGCCCAGATCGCGCTGCTCACGCGTCGCCTCGAACGGCTGGCGCTCGAGTACGAACGGCGAACCGGCGTCGACGTGACCGGGCTCGAAGGCGCCGGCGCGGCGGGCGGGTTGGCGGGCGGGCTCGCCGCCCTCGGCGCGCGCCTCGAGCCGGGCTTCGAGGTCGTCGCCGCCGAGGCGGGGCTCGCCGAGGCGTTCGAGGGTGCCGACCTCGTCCTGACCGGCGAAGGGCGCCTCGACGCGTCGAGCTTCGCCGGCAAGGTGGTGGGCGGTGTGCTCGAGTGGGTCGCCGAGCTGGGGTTGGCGAGCGGGGCGGTGATCGCCGGCCAGGCGACGCCCGAGGCACGCGAGGAGTTGTCGGTGCTGGGGCCCGTGCAGCTGCTTGTGCTCACCGACCGGGTCTGGCAGTCCGGCGAGGCGTTCGCCCGTGCCGCGACGCTCGTCGAGGAGGCGGCGATCGAGGCCGGCCGCGCCGCGCTCGGCGCCGGCCCTACGCGCTGAGCTCGCGCCCGAACTTCGCCCGGTAGGCGGGGATCGTGATGATGGGGGGACGCTCGCGCACCGGCGCCGCCACGGGGCCGGAGGTACCCGGCTCGCTGCGGCCGCGGATGTTCGACGCGTCGACGGGGGCGACGCCGGCCCGGCGCAAGCCGGTGAGCAGCACGGCCATGGCCTGGGGTGCCAGCTCGGCCAGTGGCCGGTTGCGGTGCTCGCGCACCCCGAGGTCGCGCTGCGCGATGGCGTCGACGCCGAACCGGTCGGCGACGTCGACGAGCAGGCCGAGCTCGACGCCCCAGCCCTCGACGAACGGCAGGACCTCGAGCAGGTCGCGCCGCGCCGCGTATTCGCCGCCGAGGGGCTGGCGGATCCCCGCGAGGTGCGGGAACAGTGCGCTGAGCAGCGGACGGGCGAGGAGCTCGGTGACGCGGCCGCCGCCGCGGGGGTCCCCGTCGAGCGGTCGGCGGTAGTAGCCCTTGACGAACCCGACCCGGGGGTCCTCGAGGAGCGGCTGGAGGAGGCGGGTGACGAAGTGGGGGGAGAAGTTGCGCACGTCGGCGTCGAGGAAGCAGACCAGGTCGCCCTCGGCGACGTACAGCGCCTTCCAGAGCGCGTTGCCCTTGCCCTCCCCGGCGGGGAGGTCGGCCAGCACCCGCTCGACCGGGTAGACCCGGGCCCCGCCCTCCCGGGCGGCCTCGGCGGTGGCGTCGGTCGAGCCGTCGTCGAGGACGATCACCTCGTCGACGAGTCCCGCCCCGTGGACCAGCTGGGCGGTGAGGACCTCGACGATGGGCCCGACCGTGGCTTCCTCGTTGCGGGCGGGGAGGCACACCGAGACGTGGACGCCGAGGCGCTCTTTGGCGTCCACCAGCGATCGGGTTTCGGGCACGGACCCCATATCGGTTGGCAGCGTAGGGGAATCCATGACTATTCTTGGTGCCCAGCACGCGCTCATCAAGAGCGGCCGAGGGACAGGCCCTACGACGCCGCGGCAACCAAAGTTCCGGTCCTCGGACCGGGAGTTCGGTGCCAATGCCTGACCGATGAGCAGCCGAAGAGCGGTCCTTCCGCTCGAGGCGCTTGAGGGCGCGTCGAGGAACGGTGGTCGGGAGGCCACCCGGAACAGGAGGACCACATGGCCTTGGTGGACGCGCTGCGGTGCCGCGAATGCGGCCGCACCTACGAGATCTCGCCCCGGTACGCCTGCGAGTGGTGCTTCGGCCCGCTCGAGGTCGCCTACGACTACGACGCGATCGCCGCCGCGGTCACCCGCGAGTCGATCGCCACCGGGCCGCCCACGATCTGGCGTTACGCCGACCTGCTCCCCGTCGAGGAGCCGACCGGCGCGCTGCCAGTGGGTTGGACGCCGCTCGTGCGGGCCGATCGGCTCGCCGAGGCGCTCGGCCTCGGGGAGGTCTGGGTCAAAGACGACACCCGCAACCCGACGAACTCCTTCAAGGACCGGGTGGTGGCGGTCGCCTTGGCCAAAGCTCTCGACTTTGGCCTCAAGACGATCGCCTGCGCGTCGACCGGCAATCTCGCCAACGCGGTCGCCGGCGCGTCGGCCCGGGCCGGGCTGCCCAGCTACGTCTTCGTTCCCGCCGACCTCGAGCCGGCCAAGGTGCGTGCCACCGCGGTCTACGGCGCGACGGTGGTCGCGGTCGACGGCAACTACGACGACGTGAACCGTCTCTGCGCCGAGCTGACCGCCGAGCATCCGTGGGCGTTCGTGAACGTCAACGTGCGCCCGTTCTACGCCGAGGGGTCCAAGACGCTCGCCTTCGAGACCGCCGAGCAGCTGGGCTGGCAGGCACCCGACCACGTCGTGGTACCGGTCGGGAGCGGGGCGCTGCTCACCAAGATCGACCGCGGCTTCGAGGAGCTCACCCGGGTCGGGCTGCTCGACGAAGCCCGGGTCCGCGTGTCGGGGGCGCAGGCGGCGGGTTGCTCGCCGGTCGCGACCGCGTTCGCCGAGGGGACCGACACGGTCCGCCCGGTGAAGCCCTCCACGATCGCCAAATCGCTCGCCATCGGTGACCCGGCCGACGGCGTCTACGCGCTCGACACCGTCCGGCGCACCGGTGGCGGCCTCGTCTCGGTCACCGACGACGAGATCCGCGACGGCATTGGGCTCCTCGCCCGCACCGAGGGGATCTTCGGCGAGACCGCAGCCGGGGTCACCATCGCGTCGTTGCGTCGACTCGCTGCCGAAGGGGTCGTCCGCCCCGACGAGCGCGTCGTGGTCTACGTCACCGGCCACGGTCTCAAGACGCTCGACGCTCTCGGCGAGGGGGTCGGGCCCACGGCGACGATCCAGCCGACCCTGGACGCGTTCCGGGCCGCCTTCCCGACCGCGCAGCGCTGAGCCGTGGCGGTCACGGTTCGGATCCCCACCCAGCTGCGCCCGTTGGCCGGCGGCGCGTCAGAGGTCGCGGTCAACGGCACCACGGTCGGCGAGGCGCTCACCGCGCTCGATGCCGCGCACCCCGGCTTCGGTGAACGGCTCTTCGACGACCGCGGCGGCCTGCGCCGCTTCGTGAACGTCTTCGTCGCCGAGGAGGACATCCGGTTCCTCGACGGCGTGGCCACGCCGGTCACCGACGGGACCGTGGTGAGCGTCGTCCCCGCCGTCGCGGGCGGCTGACCCCGAACGACCGCCCCTAGACGGGCACCACGAAGGTGAGCCGAGCCACGTTCGCCGGCACGACCCGCTCCCCGGCGTCCCCGAGCACCCGGGTCCCCTCGACGCTGGTGCTCAGCACCGCCGCTTCGTGCCCGGGGATCAGGCCGCTGGCGGCCAGCAACGAGAGGGCTCCGTCGTCGAGCTCGACCTTCTCGCTGATCCGCTCCACCCGGACCCGCCCCGGCGGGGCCAGGGCGAGCGGCGTCGCCGCCGCGGCCTGGGCGTCGACCCGGTGCGCAGAGCCCGGGATCGGGTTGCCGTGCGGGCAGGTCGCCGGGTCGCCCAGCAGCACCACGAGTTTGGCCTCGACCTCGGCCGAGATGGCGTGCTCCCAGCGGTCGGCTTCGCGGTGGACCTTCTCCCACTCGAGGCCGATCACGTCGACGAGGAGCCGCTCAGCGAGCCGATGGCGACGGACGACCGAGGTGGCGAGGGCCCGGCCCCGGACCGTGAGGGCGAGGCGGCGGTCGTCGAGCAGCTCGGCGTAGCCCTGCTCGACCAGCCGGTTGACCTGCTCAGACACCGCCGCCGCCGAGAGTCCCAGCCGCTCGACGATCCGGGCCCGAATCGGGCGGACGCCTTCTTCCTCGATCTCGAGGATGGTTTCGAGGTACTCCTCGGTGGCGTCGTGCATGTCAGCCAAGAGGGCGAGCGTAGAGGAGTCTCGGTGCGGCCCGGCCCGGCGGGCTCAGACCCCGCGGGGCGGCCATTTGCACTCGCGGTGGCTGAGTGCCAATATTTGTTCTGGCACTCGGAGCCAGTGAGTGCCAACACCGATCGATCGTCCCAAACACCCCCAGGGGGACTAGATGCCGAAGCAAATCGCCTACGCCGAGAACGCCCGGCGTTCACTTGAGCAGGGCATGAACAAGCTCGCCGATGCCGTGCGCGTCACCCTCGGGCCCCGCGGCCGCAACGTCGTGCTCGAGAAGAAGTGGGGCGCCCCCACGATCACCAACGACGGCGTCTCGATCGCCAAGGAGATCGAGCTCGAGGACCCCTACGAGAAGATCGGGGCCGAGCTGGTCAAGGAAGTCGCCAAGAAGACCGACGACGTCGCCGGCGACGGCACGACCACCGCGACCGTGTTGGCCTGGGCGCTGGTCCGGGAGGGCCTGCGCAACGTGGCCGCCGGCGCCAACCCGATGGTCCTCAAGAAGGGCATCGAGGCTGCGGTCGCCACCGCGGTCGAGTCGATCAAGGCCGGCGCCCAGAAGGTCGAGACCGACAAGGCCCAGATCGCCAACGTCGCCGCCATTTCGGCCGCCGACGTCGAGATCGGCTCGATGATCGCCGAGGCGCTCGAGAAGGTCGGGACCGACGGGGTCATCACCGTCGAGGAGAGCCAGACCTTCGGGATGGAGCTCGACCTCGTCGAGGGGATGCGCTTCGACAAGGGCTACANNGACGTCGAGGGCGAGGCGCTGGCGACGCTCGTCGTCAACAAGATCCGCGGCACGTTCAAGTCGGTGGCGGTGAAGGCCCCCGGCTTCGGGGAGCGTCGCAAGGCCATGCTCCAGGACTTGGCCATCCTCACCGGCGGCCAAGTGGTCTCCGAGGAAGTCGGCCTCAAGTTGGAGAACATTGGGCTCGACCTGCTCGGCAAGGCGAGGAAGATCGTCGTGACCAAGGACGAGACGACCATCGTCGAGGGCGGCGGCACCAAGTCTGAGGTGCAGGGCCGCATCAACCAGATCAAGGCTGAGATCGACAACACCGACTCCGACTACGACCGCGAGAAGCTCCAGGAGCGGCTCGCCAAGCTGTCGGGCGGCGTCGCGATCATCAAGGTCGGCGCGGCCACCGAGGTCGAGCTCAAGGAGAAGAAGCACCGCATCGAAGACGCGGTGCAGACCACGAAGGCCGCCGTTGAGGAAGGCGTCGTGGCGGGTGGCGGGGTCGCACTGCTCCGCGCTCAGGCCAAGGTCCTCGACTCGCTCAAGAAGCTCGACGGTGACGAGGCGACCGGGGCCCGCATCGTGGCTCGGGGTCTCGAGGAGCCGATGAAGCAGATCGCGGTGAACGCCGGCATGGAAGGCGGCGTCGTCGTCGAGAAGGTCCGGGGCCTCTCCGGCAACGAGGGTCTCAACGCCGCCACCGGGAACTACGAGGACCTCGTCAAGGCTGGGGTCATCGACGCGGCGAAGGTGACCCGCTCGGCGCTGCAGAACGCGGCGTCGATCGCGGCGCTGTTCCTCACCACCGAAGCGGTGGTGGCCGACAAGCCCGAGGACAAGGCCGCCGGCGGGATGCCCGCGGGGATGCCGGGCGGCGGCATGGGAGACATGGACTTCTAGGCTGGTCCACAACAGGCGAGCACCGATCGGGGCGCCCCGTCAGGGGCGCCCCCGTCGCGTCCGGGACCGGGAGGCCGTCCCGTGCCCCCCGTGCTGGGCTCGCGCGGTCCACACTGGGGTATCGAGGAACGCCGGATCTGCTCGCTCGTGCTCGCCAAATGGGCTGACTACCGGCCGGCGCTGCCCTCGGTGCAGCTGCGCTTCCTGGCCCGTGAGCCGTACCTCGAGTCGGCCCGCCACGACCGGCGGGTGTGTGAGGAGCTGGCGGTCGGCTGGTTCGGTGACTTCGACGAGGAGTTCCGCGACCCGGTGCTCGCCGACCCCGACGCCGAGCTCGTCACCGTCTGCCCGTCGATCATGCGCGATGTTGTGGCGCCCGAGCCGCCCCGAATCCAGCGCGCGGTGGTGGAAGGCGCGTTCCTCCGGCGGCTGTTCCGCCTGCTCGTCGACGGGGACGGCTGGCAGGCCGACGCGCAGGTCCGTGCCGTGATGGCGCGCCACTTCTCGTTTCAGCTGGTCGCGCTCGAGGCCGTGGAGAGCCGTCCCCGCGCTGACGCGTAGCATGCGTCGCATGGCGCTCCCGGTCCCCGCGCCCTCGCGGGCCGTCCGGTGACGCCCGATCCCGTCGAGGCCTCGTCGGGCTGGGGTGTCCTGCACCTCTTCTACCGGGTCGACGCGCGCCGGGCCGACGACGAGCCGGGCGGCGCCAAGCACGTCCTCGACGCCGTCGAACGCTTCACCGCCGACGGCACCCATCAGGTGTTGACCTTCGTGGTGCTCGGCCACAAAGCCGACCTCGGGGTCATGGCGGTGGGCCCCGACCTGGCCCGCCTCCAGGCCCTCCAGCACGACCTGGCCCGGGCGCCGCTCGTCCCCACCTGGTCGTACGTTTCCTTGACCGAGCTGTCGGAGTACTCCGCCACCGAGGATGAGGAACGGGCCCGCCTCGCCGCCGAGGAGGACCTCACCGACCCTGACGAGGTCGAGGCCCGCCTCGCCCCCTGGCGGGAGCGCATCGCCCACTACCGGGAGCAGCGCCTCCATCCCCACCTCCCCGCGAAGCGCTCCCTCTGCTTCTACCCGATGTCGAAGCGCCGCCTCGGCGTCGACAACTGGTACGCGCTGGACTTCACCGACCGCAAGGCGCTCATGGCCGGCCACGCCCGCGTGGGCCGCACCTACGCGGGGCGGGTGCTGCAGCTCATCACCGGCTCGACCGGCCTCGACGACTGGGAGTGGGGCGTGACGCTGCTCGCCGACGACCCCGCCGCTCTCAAGGAGATCGTGTACGAGATGCGCTTCGACGAGGTCTCCACCCGGTACGCCGAGTTCGGACCCTTTGTCACCGGGCTCGTCGTCGAGCCGGCCGAGGCGCTGCGCCGCGTGGGGCTCGAGGCCTGACCGACGACCCGGCTGCCGGCCTGGCCCGCCTCGCCGAGACCGGGCAGGCGATCGTGGCCGGCGTCGAGACGCACCTCCCCGCCTATCTGCTCGCCCGCGCCACCCGGGTGCTCGACGCCTGGGACCGGCTCGCCCCCGACGCGCGCGCCGACGTCGCGAGCCGCCTGGCCGCCGCGGTCGAGGCGGCGACCGGCCGGGTCGGGCGCGAGCTGGCCGAGCTCGTCGCCACCAACGCGGCGGCGCAGCGCGGCACACCCCTCGAGGTGGTGCGGGGCGGCATCCGCGAACCGACCGAGGTCCTGGCGGCCGCGGGGGTGGCGCCCGTGGCCCGTGACGAGTTCGAGGAGCGATCCTTCCCGAGCGACCGCTACGGGCTCACGCCCCGCACGTTTGCCGACCTCGGCGATGACGAGCTGGGTCCGCTGCACCTGCGCTGGGGCTTCGCCAAAGCCCAGGTGCTGCGGGCGTCACGCCCGCAGCCCCCGCAGTAGGGTGCCAGCCGGGGGACGATGACCGACCGCATCGATGCGCCGAGCCCGGTCGCGGGCCACGAGCAGCTCGACTTGGCACCGTCGGTCGGGACCGATGCCACGTCATGCGACGTCGGACCCGACCAGCTCTCCGCCGTCGTGGGGGTGGCGCCCGTCGCGTTGTTCATCGCGCGCGAGACCTCCAGCGTGTTCGTCAACGACCGCATGGTCGAGATCACCGGGCGCCCCCGCGAGGAGCTCCTGGGTCACGGCTGGCTCGCCTCCATCCATCCCGAGGATCGAGCGGGCGCCCGACGGGCGCTCGATCGGGCCTGCACCCGCGGTGAGCCGGTCGACCTGGACTGCCGCGTCGAGCGACCCGATGGCGAGGTGCGGTCGGTGCACGTCTCGGCCCAGCCGACCGGCATCGACGCGACGCTCTACGCCGGCGCCATGGTGGACGTCACCGACCTGGAACGTCCCGACGCCGCCGCGGCCGAAAACGCGCTGCGGTCCCTCCTCGAGCACTCCTCCGACACGGTCGTCGTCCTCGAGGCGGACGGCACGGTGCGGTCAACGAGCGCGTCGACCGAGCGGCTCACCGGCTATTCGGCGACCGACTTCCGCGCCTTCGGCGAGATCCACCCCGACGACCGCGCCGCGGCGGTCGAGGCCTTCGCCGAGTGTGTGCAGGAACGCGGCGCGCCGCGCCGGCTCCAGCTCCGAGTCCGTCACGCCGACGGCCACTGGATCGCGGTGGAGGCCGTCGCGGACAACCGCCTCGACGATCCGGTCGTGCGGGGCGTCGTCGTGTCGGCCCGCGACGTCACCGCCCAGCGCGAGATCGAGGAGGCGCTGCGAGCTAGCGAGCGGCGCCTCCGTGACCAGGCCAACGTCTTGGAGATGATCGCCACCAGCGAACCGCTCGAGGAGACCCTCGCGGAGATCTGCCACATGATGGAGGCTCCTTCCGGCGGCGAGGCGCGCTGCGCGGTCTGGCTCGTCGACGAGGAGACCCAGGTGCTGCGCCGGGGCGCCGCGCCGTTGCTCCCCGCCGCGTTCATCGAATCGCTCGACGGCCTCCCGCTCGGTGAGGACGAGTCGGCGTGCGCCGAGACGGTGGTCGTGCCCGACGCCCGGACCGGCCCCGACGCCGACCTCGCCCGTGTCCACGACATCGGCGGTTACTGGTCGACCCCGGTGCGGGCCGCCTCCGATGGACGGGTCCTCGGCACGTTCGCGACCTATCTGCGCGGCGCGCGTGGGCCCACCGCGGCGGAGGAGAGCGAGGTGGAGTCCGTGCTGCAGCTGGTGGCGATCGCCATCGAGCGCCACGCCTTCGAGGGCCGCCTCGCCCACCAGGCGCACCACGACCCGCTCAGCGGTCTCCCGAACCGGGCCCTGTTCCACGAGCTGCTCGAGCACGCACTCGCCCGGGCCCAGCGGGCCAGCACCGCGCTCGCGGTGCTGTTCCTCGACCTCGACCGCTTCAAAGTGGTGAACGACAGCCTCGGGCACGACGCCGGCGACGCGCTCCTGGTCGTGCTGGCCCGCCGCCTCGAAGCCGTCTTGCGTCCCGGCGACATCGTCTCGCGCTTCGGCGGCGACGAGTTCATCGTCTTGTGCGAGGACCTCGACGCTCCCGGAGCGGCGCGCCAAGCGATCGCCATCGCCGAGCGGCTCATCGACGCGGTCGAGGAGCCGTTCCTGCTCGACGGCGACGAACAGTTCCTGAGCGCGAGCGCCGGCCTCGCCCTCGCCTTCGACGGCACCGAACGTCCCGAGGACCTCGTGCGCGACGCCGACGCCGCCATGTACCGGGCGAAGGAGCGGGGCCGCGGCCGGGCCGAGATCTTCGACGAGACCATGCGGGTCGGCGCCCAGCAGCGCCACGAGATCGAGAACGCGCTGCATCGAGCCGTGGAACGCCAGGAGCTGCGGATCTTCTACCAGCCGGTGATCTCCCTCTACGACGGCGAGTGCGTCGGCGTCGAGGCGCTCGTGCGTTGGCAGCACCCCGAGCGGGGTCTCGTGGCACCCCGCGAGTTCATCCCCCTCGCCGAAGAGACGGGGCTCATCGTCCCGATCGGGGCGTGGCTTCTCGAGACCGCCTGCGCGCAAGCCGTCGAGTGGCAGCGGTCTCGGCGCGACCCGGCCCGGTTCCGGCTGTCGGTGAACCTCTCCGGACGTCAGCTCCAGACTTCCGAGCTGGCGCCTCTGGTGCGGGGGGTGCTCGAGGTGGTGGGCCTCGCCCCTGACAGCCTCTGCGTCGAGATCACCGAGAGCGTCCTCATGGACGACGCGGACGCCGGGGTCGGAGCGCTCAAGGCGCTGAAGGCCATCGGGGTGCGGGTCAGCGTCGACGACTTCGGGACCGGCTACTCGTCCCTCGGGTACCTGCGTCGGTTCCCGGTCGACGAAGTGAAGATCGACCGGTCGTTCGTGGCTCGGCTCGGCATCGACCCCGAGGACGCGGCGATCGTCGCGGCGGTGGTCAGTCTCGGACACGCGCTCGGTATGGGTGTCGTCGGTGAGGGCGTGGAGACCGAGGCGCAGCTCGACGCGCTACGCGACCTCGGCGCCGACGCCGCGCAGGGGTTCTTCTTCGCGCCGCCCCAGCCGGCGGGTGACCTGACGGCGGTCCTGGCACGCGGCGTCCGCTGGGTGTGAACCCCCCGACCGGTCAACAGACCCGATCGCCTACAGTGCGCGTGTGAGCGACCCGGACGCGGTCTCGGCCGCAGACCTGCTCCGCTGGGCGGAGACACTGTCGGGCATCGCGCGGACCGGGTTGGGCTTCACTCAGAGCCTCTACGAACGCGAGCGGTTCGAGGAGGTGCTCAAGGTCGCAGCCGACATCCGCGCCGGCGCCGTCGACGGAGCCGAGGCCGAAGCGATCTACGACGAGTGGATCACCACCGTCGGTGACGGCGTCGCCGGGTACGTCACCCCGAAGACCGCGGTGGCGGCGGTGGTCGGCAACGACGCCGGTGAGCTGCTCTTGACCCAGCGGGCCGACTCGGGAGTGTGGCTGTACCCGGTGGGCTGGGCGGACGTCGGCTACTCGCCGTCCGAGGTGGCGGTCAAGGAGGTCGAGGAGGAGACCGGCATCGAGGTCGAGCCGGTCAGCCTCATCGCGGTGTTCGACGGCCTCCGCCTCGGCTTTGCGCGCCTTCCCCTGTACTCGCTCGTGTTCCACTGCCGCATGCTCGGCGGCGAGCTGCGCGGGCACCCGCTCGAGACCCGTGCCGTCGGGTTCTTCGCCCGCGACGCGCTGCCCTGGCCGCTCGCGGGCGGCGCCCGGTGGGTCGACACCGCCTTCGCGGCGATCGCCGGTGAGCACCGGCCGGTCGACTTCGACCCACCGCGCACCCCGCCGTGGCGGGACGGCTGAGTCAGCGCACCGCGGCGGCGAGCGCCCCCATCGTGAAGAGGGGGCGGAGCTCGACCCCGATCTCGCCCAATGCCGCGGGGCCGCCGGCTTCACGGTCGATGACGCACAGCGCGTGCTCGACGACACCGCCGCGTTCCCGGAGATCCCCGCACGAGGTCACGACCTGCCCGCCCGAGGTGACGACGTCCTCGACGACCAAGAGGTGTCGACCCTCGAGCTCGCCACCTTCGGCGAGCTGGCACGTGCCGTAGGTCTTGGCCTCCTTGCGCACGAAGAAGGCGGGCAGTCCGCTCACCTGGGACAACGCCACGGCGAGTGGCACCCCGCCGAGCTCGAGGCCGGCCAGCGCGTCGACGCCGCTCGGGATGAGTGCCCCGAGCGCGGCGGCGATCGTTCGCAGCAACGTCGGGTCGCTCTCGAAGCGGTACTTGTCGAAGTATTCGGTGCTCGTCGCACCCGACCGAAGTGTGAACTGCCCGGTCAGGTGCGACGCCGCGTAGATCGCCCGGGCGAGGGCGTCGCGTTCGGTCATCGGCTCGCTCCCAGCTCCTCGAACAACAGGTCCGTGATCGACGTCTGGCGCCCCGACCGCTCCCAGGCCTCCCCGATCCGGGTGTGATCGACGAGTCCCGTCGCATCGGGTGGGATGCCCAGCGCCCTCGCCGCCGCGGCGGCGAGGACGGCGGGCTCCATCTCGTCGCCGTACGCGGCGAAGCATTCGAGGCCCTCCCAGAGCGACGTCAAGGCGCGCCGCTCGCCGCCGATCGGGACGGCGTCGGCGGGAGCCCCCGCGCCGAGCGCGCCGACCACCTCGTCGAAGACCTCGTAGGGCGAGGCGTCGCGGGGCGCCGCGTACCCACCGACCGGATGCAGGCGCCATTCGAGGGTCTGGTCGCCCGGGCCGTCGTCGGTCAGCCAGCTCTGCGTGCCGTTCACGTAGCCGTCCAGGGGTGCGCCGAGCCGGTCGTCGAGCGCCCGCACCAGCTCGGACGACACCCGCCAGACGACGGTCGGTGAGCGCGAGCTCACGCCGCGGCCGCGGCGGCCCGCTCGATCGATCCGTAGCGGGTCAGCGGCTCGAAGAGGTCCAGGACCGTCCGGTCGTCGTCGAGGATTCCTCGCGCCCGCGGCACGCTCAGCTGGATGTGCGCGAAGCGGCGAGCCACGACGGCCTTGCGCGCGTCGTCACGGGTCAGCGACCACGTCGCCTCGTCGAGGAGCAGCGCCCCCTGCGCGAGATCAGCCAGCAGGTACGTGAGGCGTCGGGCGTGCAGCAGCTGCAGGTCGTTCGACGCGCCGGCCAGATGCGCGATCGCCTCGCGGGCCTCGCCGAGGGTTGTGGCCACCGCGTCGACGGCGGGAGCGAGGACGGGGGCCGGGTCGGAGCCCAGCAGCGCCCGCTCGACGCGCGCGAGCAGCGCCTCGTGTGCGCCGTCGTTGCGCATCGCGCGGCGCACGTCGAGACAGCAGATGTTCTCGGTGCCTTCCCAGATCGTGTGGCACTGCGCGTCGCGCAGCTGGCGGGCCATCGGCCAGTCCTCCATGTAGCCGTTGCCACCGAACACCTCGAGGGCCTGGCTGGCCGCGCCGATCGCACCGCGCGTGGCTCGGACCTTGGCGAGGGGCACGAGGATGCGCCGCAGCCGCCGCCCCTCGTCTTCGTCGATCGAGCCTCGCGTGGCGCCCGCGCACTCGAAGGTCAACGCCGCCGCGGCTTCGAGGGTGACCAGCAGGTCGACGAGGGTCTCGCGGACCAGCGGATAGTGGTCGATGCGCTGACCCCATTGCTCGCGCCGCGCGGCGTAGATGGCGGCCTCGAGGAACGACCGCCGGTGAATTCCCAGGCCCATGACGGCGACCCCGAACCGACTCCCGTTCACCATCTCCATCATCGTGTTCAGGCCCCGGCCCGGCCGCTCGTCGGCGGTGCCGTGCGGGGTGGGGGGGCGAGCGATCCAGGCCCGCGCCCCCTCCAGGCTCACCTCGCCGGTCGGGACCCCGGTCGTTCCCAGCTTGGGTTTCAGGCGCTTGATGCGGAAGCCGTTCGCCGAGCCGTCGGGCAGCGAGCGGGGGACGATGAACGTGGCGAGACCTTGCCCGCCGTCGGGCGCACCGTCGGGGCGGGCCAAGACGATGAAGATCTCGGCGTCGACGTTCGAGCAGAAATGCTTCTCGCCGTGCAGGCGCCACTCGGCACCGTCGGGTACGGCGCGGGTGGTGTTGGCGCCGACGTCGCTGCCGCCTTGGCGCTCGGTCAGGAACATGCCCCCTTCCCAGGCCTCGTCGGGGTCCGGGCTGGTGAGCCGTCGGAGCAGGTCGTCGCGCACCTCGGCCGGCGCGTACCGCTCGACGATGTCGGCCGCGCCGGCGGTCATGCCCAAACCGCAGTAGATCGCGGTCTCGGCCTGGCACACGAGGTAGGCGAGGGACGCGGTGAGCACGGCCGGGACCGGACGGCCCGCCTGGTAGGGCAAGCCGGTGAACCCGGCTCGCACCAGGTCGGCTTTGCTCTCCAGCCACCCCGGATGGTGCTCGACGACGTCGACTTCCTGGCCCCAGCGGTCGTAGCGGCGCAGCACCGGGCCGTGGTGGTCGGTCACCTCCGCCCGTCGGGCCAGCGGCCCGCCGCACAGCACGCCGTACCGGGCGACGTGCTCCTCGGCGAAGCCGCGGTCCTCGACGTCGGGGAGCAGCCGGTCGAGGAGCAGCGTCAGGTTTGGATCCAGCGCGTACCAGTCGAGCCCGGTCGCGTTCTCGTAGCTCGCGTAGTCCACCAGCACGGCCCGAGGGTACCGTGCCCCGGTCCGTTCACCGTCGAAGGAGTCCCAGTGCGACGCAGCGCGGCGGTCCTGGCCGTGATGGTCGTGCTCGCCGCCTGTGGAGGTGGGAGCAGCGGTCCGCCGCTCAGCCGCGCGCAGCTCGTGACCCGAGTGAACGCCGAATGCCTGCGACTCCAGCAGGCGAGCACCGACCTCCAGAACGCCCAGAACCCCAACGCCAAGGGGGCGACGGTCGCCCACTACCTCGACGCGGGCGCCGCCCAGCTGCGAACCCACGCCGAGGCGATCGGCGAGCTCGTCCCCCCCGCGTCGCTGTCGGACCAGGTCAGTCGCTTCGTGTCGCTCCTCGAGCGCTACGCCGACGGCCTCGACTCGCTCGCCAGCAACACCCGAGCGAACGAGACCTACACCGCGCTGCTGACCCGCAGCACGGCCCAGGTCAACTCGCTGAACAGCACCTCCGATCAGGCGAACCAGATCGCGGCCCAGCTCGACTTCAAGGACTGTGCGACGTAGGACCTGAGCACCGGCGCGCGACGAGCGCGTCGCGTCACCTCGCGTTCGCGCGCGTGTCCAGGGAGCATCCCGGACGCGGAGCCGGGCCAGCCGGAGGTGCAGCGTGGCCATCGTTTCCTTCACCCGTCGCGGCGCGGCGGCGCTCGCGAGCGTCCTCTCGCTCACCGGCCTCGGCATCGCGACCGACGTGCCGCACGCCGCGGCGGCGGACCAGACCGTGTGCCATGACGCGTCGCTGCCCCAGCAGCGCACCGAGGTCGACGCCGACCTGACCGTCCCGCAGTTCGATCCGACGCTGGGCACCCTGCTCGAGGTGAGCGCGCCCAGCCAGACCGCGCACCTCGTGACCGACGCCCAGTTCCAGAACATCGCCCAGTCCGCCGTCGTGTTCTCCGAGGACATGCAGTACACCCTCACCTTCACGAGCCCCGACGGGCTGGCGTCGCCGCCGGCGCTGGTCGGGATGATCCAGCGCATCCCGTCCACCACCCTCGCCCCGTTCAGCGGCACGCAGAACTTCCAGGGGCCCAGCTCGGTCTCCGAGCCCTCGACAACCCGCGACGCGAGCGCCACCCCCGTGTCGTCGAGCGACCCGGGCGTGCTCGCCGCGTTCACCGGCTCGGGCACCGTCGCGTTCCACGTCCAGAGCGGGATCGCCGAGGTCTTCAACGGCGCCGGCGGCAACGTCGCCGCCCAAATCGATACGTTCGTCGCCGCGGCGGCGCAGGTCTGTTACACGTACCAAGCCCCCGAGGTATTGGCTTCCCCGCCCGTCACCTCGCCGCCCGCGCCGCCCCCCGCGGCCGGTGCCCCGGCCCCCGAGCTCGCGCCGCCCCAGTTCACCGGGTGAAGTTGCGCTGAGCCTGGCCCTCCCACGATGATGCGCCCGGCATCGCGGCCGACCGGTCTGGCCGCGTCAGGTCGCCCGGTCTGGTTCTCGCGTGTGCGGTGACTGCCCAGCCCTACCGCGGCGGGGACTGTCCGGGTGTCGGGGCGCCCCGTGGAGCCGGACGTTGCCCATTCGGCTCCGGGGCGCCCCCTGTTCGTCGCCGCGGCCCCGGCTGGCGCTGGTCGGGGCGGCGCCGGGCTCGTAGCCTTCGTTCCGATGGGCTACGACCGGCTGAGTGGGCTCGACGCCAGCTTCTTGCACCTCGAGAGCCTCGAGACGCCGATGCAGGTCGGGGCGCTCACCGTGTTGGAGGGCGAGCCGTTCTTCGGGCCCGAAGGGCATTTCCGGCTCGCCGACGTGCGCGACCTTGTCGCCTCTCGCCTGCACCGCATCCCGCGCTTCCGAAAGCGGGTGCAGCGCGTCGCGCTCGACGCCGGCCAGCCGGTCTGGGTCGACGACGATCACTTCGACGTCGCGTACCACGTGCGCCTCACCGCGCTGCCGGCGCCGGGGGATCGAGCCCAGCTCCTCGCCCTGTTCGAGCGCCTCCAGGCCCAGCTGCTCGACCGCCGCCGTCCCCTCTGGGAGCTGTGGTTCGTCGAGGGTCTCGAAGGCGGCCACGTCGGGCTGATCCAAAAGACCCACCATGCGCTCGTCGACGGGGTCAGCGGCGTCGACGTGGCGACCGTCCTGCTCGACTTCTCCCCCACCCCGGTCCTCGACGAGGCGCCGCCGTGGCGGCCCGAGCCGGCGCCCTCGCCGGGCCGGCTCCTGCTCGACACGCTCGCCGACGACGTGACCGGCCTCGCCGCGCTGGCCCGCCGGGGCCGCGACCCCGAGACCGGCGAGGGGGGCGCCGACCGGGTGACCCGGATCGCCCGCTCCGTCGCCACCCTCACCGAGGGCGGCGTCGTCGCGCCCCGGACGTCGCTGAACCGACCGGTCGGGCGCTCCCGCCGCTTCGCCGGCGTGCGGGTGTCGCTGGACGAGGTCAAGACCGTCCGGCGCGTGCTGGGCGGGACGGTGAACGACGTCGTGCTCGCCGGTGTCGCCGGCGGGCTGGGTCAGCTCCTCGCAGCCCGAGACGAGCTGCGTCCCGAGCTCACACTCAAGGCGTTCTGTCCGGTGTCGGTCCGCGACGAGGACGAGCACCTCGCGCTCGGGAACAGGGTCTCGGCGATGTTTGTCCCGTTGCCGGTCGGCGAGCCCGACCCGGTCCGTCGGCTCGAGTTGGTCCGCGCCGCCACCGCCCACTTGAAAGACCGCGAGCAGGCGGTGGGCGCTGCCGCACTCCTCAGCCTCACCGAGTACGCCGCACCGACGCTGCTGAGCCTCGGCGCCCGCCTCATCCACAACCAGCCGTTCTGCAACCTCGTGTGTACGAACGTCCCGGGGCCCCAGACGCCGCTGTACTGCATGGGCGCCCGCATGCTCGAGGCCTACCCGATGGTCCCGCTGTCCAAGAACATGAACCTGGGAGTCGCCATCCTCTCGTATTGCGGATACCTCCACTTCGGCCTGCTCGGCGACCGCGAGCAGTGGCCCGACCTCGAGGTCCTCGAGGCCGGCCTGGAAGAGGCCTTCGCCGAGCTGCACAAGGCGGCCACGGACCGATGACGGTCATCGGACAGGACGCGTGGTCGATCGCCGACGCCGTGCGCGCCGGCGAGCTGCGCGCCATCGACGTGCTCGACGCCCACCTCGAGCGCATCGAGGCGCTCAACCCCACGCTGAACGCGGTCTGGTTCCTCGACGCCGACGCAGCCCGCGACCAGGCGCGCGCGATCGACGCCCGCGTCGCGGCCGGGGAAGATCCCGGCACGCTGGCCGGGGTGCCCCTCGCGGTCAAGGAGCTGGCCCAAGTCGCGGGCTGGCCCGACACCGACGCCTCGCTCATCTACGAGGACCGCGTCGCCACCGCCGACTGCACCGAGGTGGCCCGCCTGCGCGCTGCCGGTGCGGTGCTCGTCGGGCTCACGACCGCGTCGGAGTTCGGAGCCGTCAGCTACACCAACACGCCCCTGCACGGCGTGACCCGCAATCCCTGGGACCTCAGCCGCACCCCGGGCGGATCCTCGGGCGGCTCGTCCGCCGCGGTGGCGGCCGGCTTGTTCCCCGCCTGCACCGGCAGCGACGGCGGCGGATCCATCCGCATCCCCGCGTCGTACTGCGGGCTGCCCGGCATGAAGACCACGTACGGCCGCACCGGTTCGGGGCCCGGCCCGTACTCGTTCTCGATGACGTCGGTCTCGGGTCCCGTCGTGCGCTCGGTGCGCGACGCGGCCCGCTACCTCGACGTCATCGCCGGCCCCACCGTGATCGACCCCACCTCGCTGGCCCGCCCCAACGACTCCCTCGAGGCGGCGATCCTGAGCGGCGCGGGCCTCGCCGCGCTGCGCGGCGCCCGCACCGTATGGTCCTCGACCCTCGGGTACGCCAGCGCCGAGCCGGCGGTCGAGCAGGCGGCGCACGACGCGGCGATGGCCCTCGTCGACCTGGCGGGCCTCGAACTCGTCGACGTGCCGGTCGAGCTGCCCAAGCCGGGCGCCGCCTGGTCGGTGCTCTCAACGCTCGACGGCATGGCCAGCAACTACGAGGCCATGCGCGACCGCGCCGACGAACTCACCGACGTGCTGCGCGCCGGACTCCTCTCCTACGAGCGGCTCCGGCCCGACGTGGTCCTCAAAGCCATCCGCGGCCGGCGCGAGACCGTCGCCGCCGCCGCGGCGGTCTTCGAGACGATCGACTTGGTGCTCACGCCCACCACGCCGACCCCCGCCTTCGAAGCCGAAGGGCGCCTGTACGGCACCGTGAACGGCAAGGACGTCTCCCTCGCCGGCCTGTCGGCACCGTTCACCATGCCGTTCAACCTCACCGGCCAGCCAGCGTGCAGCATCCCCGCCGGCCTCGTCGACGGCCTCCCGGTCGGGCTCCAAGTCGTGGCCCGCCGCCACGAGGACCTGGCCTGCCTCGCCGCCGCCGCCGTCCTCGAGGAGGCCCGCCCCTGGCCCAAGCTGGCCCCCCTGGGGGCCCCCGCGCCCGCCTAGCAATCCGACCCGCAGCCGGCGTAAAGGGGCGGCGAGGCGGTCGGGACCGTGAGCGTCACACCCGGTCAGACGCTCACCGTCGTGGTCGGCAACGTCGGCGCGGCGGGCAGCGGTTCCTCGGCCGGCGCGGCAGCTCGCACCGGTGGTGCCCGGCGGCACCGGGGAGGGCGAATTCACCGGCTGACTAAGCCGTTCGCGAACTCCACACACCTTCGAGACGGAGCTGCCCCGGCGGAAGCGCCGGGGCAGTCCCGCGCCACGGGTCGCGCCGATGACCCCGGGCCCCGTCGCCCGGCTGGGACCCCTCGCCCCTTGAACGTCCTCAGCGTCCACGTCCAACCGACCACGACCGTCCAGCTGCCGGCCCTCGCGTAGGATGCGGGCGTGACCGACGTTGCGCGTCGGCCGGGCGACTCGCCGACGCCAGCGTCCAGGCCGCGCAAACAAGAACAGGAACCGGCCTCCGACGAGGTCACTGAGGTCGCCCCCGACATCATCCGGATGCAGCTCCCCATCTGGATGCCCGGGCTCGGCCACGTCAACACCTACGGCCTCCTCGACGACCGCGGCCTCGCCGTGGTCGATCCCGGACTGCCCGGGCCGTCGTCGTGGCGGGCGCTGAAGGACCGGCTCCACACCGCGGGCTTCAAAATGCGCGACGTGCACACCGTCATCGTCACCCACTCGCATCCCGACCACTTCGGCGGCGCGGGGCGCATCAAGCGTGAAACGGGCGCCGAGCTCATCACGCACCAGGCCTTCACCACCTGGTCGCTGTCGGAGACCCGACGGCGTCGCCACCTGCCGAGCGAGGAGGCGGCCCTCGAGGCCGAGCGCGTCGCGGCCGCCGCCGCGCAGGCCCTCGACCTCGGCGAGGAGATCCCCACCATCGCCGACCACGCCGACGACTACGCCGGCGACCCGCTGCGCGACGGCCCCACCGAGGAGACCCAGGCCCGGTCGGTGCCCTGGGGTGGCGAGACACCCTGGGGCGGCAGCAAGCACGAGCTGCCCCCGCTGCGGCGGCGGCTCGTCATCCGGGCCCTGCGGAGCGTCTTCTCGCCGCCCGCGCCGACGAGGCGCGTCGTGCACGGCCAACGCTTGCAGCTCGCGGGGCGCGAGTGGGTGTCGATCCACACCCCGGGGCACACCATCGATCATCTGTGCCTCTTCGACCCCGAGCACGGGGTGCTGCTCTCCGGCGACCATGTCCTCCCCACCATCACCCCCCACATCGCGGGGGTCGGGAACGGCGCCGACGCGCTGAAGTCCTACATCCAAACCCTCGACCTCGTCGCCGCCCTCGACGGCGTCACCCTGGGACTCCCCGCCCACGGTCATCCGTTCCACGACGTGCCGGGACGGGTCGACGCCATCAAGCGTCACCACGAGGAGCGCATGCAGCTGCTGCTCGACGCGTCGCACCAACTCGGCCCGGCCACCGTGCAAGAGCTCTCCCACGAGATCTTCCCCCACAAGCACTGGGGTGTGATGGCCGAGAGCGAGACCTTCGCCCACCTCGAGCACATGGTGCTCCAGGGCAGCACCGAGCGGTGGCGCGAGGACGGGCGCCTCCTCTACCGGGCGGCGTAGACGTCTGCCACCCGCCGTGACGCCGTCGTCAGAGACCGCCCGGGGTCCGTTCGGCGCAGTGCGGGTGACGCCGATACCCTGACGATCGTGAGCGTGGACGTCACCGCCGAGACGACCGACCTGCTCCAGGTTCTCATCCGCAACGCGTGCGTGAACGACGGCCGTGTCGACTCCGGCGAGGAGATCCGCAGCGTCGACGCCCTCGAGGCGTACCTCGGCACCGCCGGCCTCGACGTCGAGCGCTACGAGTCCCAGCCCGGGCGGGCCAGCCTCGTGACCCGCATCGAGGGCAGCGACCCCGACGCGCCCAGCCTGTTGCTGATGGGCCACACCGACGTCGTGCCGGTCAACCCCGACGGGTGGACCCGCGAGCCGTTCTCGGGGGAGCTCGTCGACGGCTTCGTGTGGGGACGCGGCGCAGTCGACATGCTGAACATCACCGCCTCGCAAGCGGTGGCGGTCCGCCGGCTCGCCGAATCGGGCTTCACGCCGAAGGGCACGCTCATCTACCTAGCGGTCGCCGACGAGGAGGCGCTCGGCACGTGGGGAGCCAAGTGGCTCGTCGAGCACGAGCTGGACCACGTCCGGGCCGACTACGTCATCACCGAATCGGGCGGCTACCAGATGCCCGCCGCCGACGGGATCCGCCTGCCGGTGCTCACCGCCGAGAAAGGCACGTTCTGGTCGAAGCTGCGGGTCCGCGGCACGCCCGGCCATGGCTCCCAACCGTTCCGGACCGACAACGCGCTGGTCACCGCCGCGGAGGTCGTGCGCCGCGTGAGCGAGTTCGCGCCCCAGGCGCACATCGGCGACGTGTGGCGTCGCTTCGTCGAGGGGATGGGCTATCCCCCCGAGCTGCGCCACGCCCTCCTCGACCCCACCGAACTGCCGGGCGCGCTCGCTGAGCTGCCCCTCGGCATGTCGCGGCTCGTGCACGCCTGCACCCACACCACCTTCGCGCCCACGGTCGCGCGCGGCGGTACCAAGACCAACGTCATCCCCGACCTCGTCGAGCTCGAGGTCGACATCCGCACCCTGCCCGGCCAGACCGGCGAGGAGGCCCACGCGCTGCTGCGCGAGGCGCTCGGCGACCTGGCCGACCGCGTCGAGATCGAGTCCAACGACGACCCGTCGACCGCCTCGCCGATCGACACGCCGCTGTGGGACTCCCTGGCGCGAGTCACCAGCCGGCTGGTACCCGGCTCGGGGCTCGTCCCGTTCCTGATGGTCGGCGGCACTGACAACCGCTTCTTCCGCCGGGCCGGGTCCGTCGGCTACGGCTTCGCGCTGTTCTCGCAGCGGCTCTCCTTCGAGGACTACGCCACGATGTTCCACGGAAACGACGAGCGCGTCGACATCGAGTCGCTCGGCCTCTCCGAGCAGCTCTGGGAAGCCGTGGCGCACGACCTGCTCGACTGAGCCGGCACCGACCCGGCGGCCGCGCCTCACCAGGCGTGGCCTCGACTCCCGCTCAGCACGGCCCGCCGGGTCGGCGTCGGGCCTCGGGAGGTCAGGGCTGCTCGAGCGCGGCGCGGGCCCCCTGCAGCGCCTCGCGCAGCGCCCGCCGGTAGGGGCCCCGCAGCGGCGCCGAGACCAGCCGGGCCACGTAGCGGACCGGCACCTCCCACTCGATGGTGGCGACGACGCGGGTGCCGCCGTCGAGGGGGAGGAACTCGCGGGTCGCGGTGGTCTCGATCCCGGACTGGACACTTCGGGTCACGGTGCGGGTCGGCGGGTTGTAGACGAGATGCTCGGTGCTGGCGTCGTGGGGTGTCTCGCCGCGCCCCCACGTCGAGTACTCCACGCGCCGACCACCGGCCGGGAGGGCCTCCACCCTGGTGATCTCGGCGAGCCTCGGCACGAGGATCGGCGCGTTGGCGAGGTCGTCGAAGAACGTGAACACGTCGTCCGGTGCAGCCGCGATGTCCACGCGTGCGCGGACGCGGCTGCTCACGTGTCGTCGCGCTGCTCGCGCAGGAAACGTTCGACCTCGCGGGCGAGCTCGTCGCCACTCGGCAGGTTGGTGCCCCACGACTTGTCCGAGATCTGGTCGGAGGCGGCGTCGTGGTCGAAGCGCTCCTCGAGGGTCGACACGTAGTTGCGCACGTCGTCGTCCGCCGCGGCGACTTCGTCGACCTTCTCGCGCCACGCCTGCGCGGTGTGCTCGAGACGTTCGAGGTCGAACTGCACCCCGGTGAGCCCCGCGCAGCGCTCGAGCAGCGCCAACGTGGCGGGCGGGTTCGGGGGGGCGGCGAGGTAGTGGGGAACGGGTGCCCACAACGACACCGAGGGGACACCCTCGGCCCGGCAGTAGTCGTTCAGCACGCCGACGATCCCGGTCGGGCCCTCGTAGCGGGACTGGGTCAGCCCGAGCCGTGCGACGAGGTCGTCGTCGGTGGCGGTTCCGGTGATTCGGGCGGCACGGGTGTGGGGCACGTCGGCGAGGAGCGCGCCGAGGGTGATGACCATCTCGCAGCCCGTCTCGTGGGCCACGCTCGTCACCGCCGAGCAGAACGACCGCCAGCGATAGCTGGGCTCGATGCCCCGCAGCACCACCAGGTCCCGGTCGGCGAAGCCGACCGTGAAGAAGAGATTCTGAGGCCAGGACACCGCCCGCGTCACGCCGTCGACGAGCTCCACCTGGGGGCGGCGGGACTGGAAGTCGAAGTGCTCCTCGGGGTCGATGGAGGCGAAGCGGAACGCCTGGCCGTGCTGGGTCAGCCATCCCGCCGCGCTCGACGCGGCGTCGGCGGCGTCGTTCCAGCCCTCGAATCCGGCTACGAGCAGCGGCCGGCGCAAGTTCTTCGGGGATCCTTCCCAGGTGAGGCCGTCGGCCATCCGGTCACGTTACGCCCCTCTCGACGGGATCACGCGACCGCGCCGGCGTCCCGCAGCGCGCCGACGGCGGACGCGTCGTATCCCAGCTCGGTGAGGATCTCGTCGGTGTGCTCACCGGTGTCGGGGGCGGGGCGGCGGATCTCGGTCATCTCGTCGCCGAACTGCATCGGCGCGCACGCCAACCGCACCGAGGGTCGGGTGGGGTGCTGGGCGAGGTAGCCGTTGGCGAGCACCTGCTCGTCGCGGACGACCTCGCGTGGCGAGGCCAACGCGGCGGACACGGTGTCCTCGGCAGCCAGGCGCCGGCGCAGCTCGGCGAGATCGAGCGCACCGATCCGGCCCGCGATCCGGTCGTGGAGCTCCTCGCGGTGCGCGGCCCGCGCCGCGGTGTCGGCGAACCGGGCGTCGTCGAGCAGCTCCTCGAGGCCCAACGCCCGGCACGTCGGGGCGAAATGGCGCGTGTCGTCGAGCATGTTCAGCAGCAGCCACCGTGCGTCGCCGGTCCGGTACGGGCCGACGAGCGGGTTGGGGAGCACCCCCGAGGCGCTGAGGGGTTGGGGATCGGTGTCCAAGATGGCGGTCGCGGTGAGGTCGACGCCGAGCTGCCACACCGCGGTGTTCAACAGGGCGACGTCGACGACGAGGCCCTCCCCGGTGCGTTCCCGCCGGTAGAGGGCGGCGGCCACCGCGCCGGCGAGCATGGCGCCGCTCGGCGCGTCGCCCATCGCGCCGCGTTGCATGATGAGCGGCCCCTCGGGTGGGGTGAGGACGTGTCCGAGCCCACCGCGGGCCCAGAACGACACTGCGTCGAAGCCACCGTGGTCGGCGTCGGGGCCGCGCTGGCCCTGGCCGTGACCACGCGCGTAGACGAGGCGAGGGTTGACCGCCCAGCAGTCTTCGGGTTGGACGCGCAGCTTCGTGCGGGCCGACGGCAAGAAGCTGGTGAGGAGCACGTCGGCGCCTTCGAGGAGCCGGTCGAACACGGCGCGGCCTTCGGGCACCCGGAGGTCCAGCGCGAGGCCGCGCTTGTTGCGGTTGTAGAGCTCCCAGAGAAAGTTGACGTCGCCGGTGTCGGCCACGAGGCCGGCCGGCATGATGGCGCGCAGCGGATCGCCGCTGGGCCGCTCGATCTTGATCACCTCGGCGCCCCAGTCGCCGAGCACCGCACCGCACGACGGCACGAAGCCGTGCTCGGCCAGTTCCACCACTCGCACTCCGTCGAGCACCCGCATCGTGGCTCCTTCGGGTCAGCATCCGTGGACGGGTCCGGTCGCCCTCCGACGGCGCTGCATCATGGCCCGGGCGCGGTGACCTCGAAACCCAGCCCGGCGAACCGAGGTGTTCAGAGCGCGCCGGTGACGAGCAGCCCGGCGGCGGCCGCCACGATGCCGGCCGTGACGCTGACGGCCACGTTGACCAGCGCCAGGCGTCGGGAGCCGTCCTCGGCGAGTCGGACCGTCTCGTAGGCGAACGTGGAGAACGTCGTGTAGCCGCCCAGGAAGCCGGTCCCGGCGATGAGCTTGGCGTCCGGGCTGAACCCGTGCGCTACCACCAGCCCGGCGAGCACGCCGAGCAGGAACGAGCCGCTCACGTTGATCACGAACGTCCCGACGGGCAGGGCGCGGTCGGCGCGTGCTTGCACCCAGCCGTCGAGAAGATAACGAGCCGCGGCTCCTGCGCCACCGGCGGCGGCGATCCACCCCACCATCAGCTGCGCCCTCGGTACCGCAAGACCTCGACGTCCTCGCGCAGCACGAGGCCCTCGGTGATGAGCTCCGCGACCTGGCTCCACCAGGCGTCGATCTTCTCCGCCGTGTCGACGATCACGATCATCACCGGGAGGTCCTCGCTGAGGCGCAGGATCCGGGTGGTGTGCACGTGGTTCGACGCGCCGAAGCCCTCGACCCCACGTAGCACCGTGGCGCCGGCGAGTCCGGCCGCGTGGGCGCGGTGCACGATCTCGCTGTAGAGCGGCTGGTGGCCGTGCTGGTCGCTCTCACCGACGAAGATCGTCAGGCGGACGGCGGGTCCTTCGCTTGTCATGATCGACTCCGTTCTCGGATGAGGGCGCGGGCAGTCCAGACACCCAGGATCAGACTGGCGAGGCCGACGAGCAGCGTGGTGGCCAGGTCGAGCGCCGCGGTCCCCGCGTGTCCGGCGTCGCCGAGCGCCGTGACGTCGACCATCCAGGTCGAGAAGGTGGTCAGCCCGCCACAGAACCCGATCCCGATGAAGGGGCGCACGTACCGGGTGGGCGGGAATCCCTCCAGCACCAGGGTCATCGTGACCCCCAAGATGAACGCCCCCGCCACGTTCACTGCGAAGATCGCCCACGGGAACGAGGCGGTAGTCGCGGGAAGGGCGAGCACCACCTCGTAGCGGACCGCGGTCCCGAGCGCGCCGCCCACCGCCACCGCGAGCAAGACCTGCGCCCCACGACGTCTCGACCCGGTTCGGGCGACGCGGCGCGTCTGGGCCATCGGGCTAGGTCGCCCGGTGACGCCGCGCGCGGTGCGGCCCATGCGCCGGGTCGACGGGGCGGCCGCCGGTGGGAGGGCGACGACGGGGGGCGGGGAGCTGCGACGGCACGGGTCCTCCGGCTCGGGCTGGGTCCGGTAGGAGCCATCAGCCCCGCTGGTCTTGACCGTCGGGGCGGTTGCGGCGAGCTCCATCGCCGATCCCGACACTAGCCACTTCCGAACTTCCCGGACCATGCCGGAGTGTCGGAGCGAGTCGTCGACGTCGACCCGGCGAGTGACTCGACCGCGAGCGCCGGTCGGGATCGCGGCGCGGCGACGGGGCCGAGTCGCGTCGGCGAATTCTTCGCCGGTGAGCGACACTTGATCTGGGACACTGGCGTCATGTCGGTGCCTGCCGCGGCCCTCTCCGCGCGCGCCCTGGTGAAGCAGTTCAAGCGGGTGCGCGCCGTCGACGGCGTCGACCTCACGGTCGGCGCCGGCGAGCGCGTCGCGCTGCTCGGGCCGAACGGAGCGGGCAAGACGACCACGCTCATGATGCTGCTGGGCGTCATCACCCCCGACTCGGGGGTGGTCGAGCTGGTCGGGCGTCGCTTGCCCGCCCAGCGCAGCGCGGCGATGGAGCAGGTCGGCTTCGCGGCCGGATATCTTCCGCTGCCCGAACGGCTCAGGGTCCGGGAGTTCCTCGAGCTCTTCGCCGATCTCTACGGGCTGGCGGACCGCCGCGGGGCGGTCGCGGGGGGTCTGGCCCGATTCCGCATCGAGGAGCTCGGCGACGCCATGGGCAACGAGCTCTCGTCGGGCCAGCGGACCCTGGTCGGCATCGTGAAGGCGACGCTGCACAACCCGCCGCTGCTCATCCTCGACGAGCCGACGGCGTCGTTGGACCCCGACGTCGCGCACCGCGTGCGCAGCGGCCTGGAGGAGCTCTGCGCCGAGGACGGGACGGCCCTGCTCGTCACCAGTCACAACATGCAAGAGGTCGAGCGGCTGTGCTCGCGCGTCGTGTTCCTCGCCGCCGGGCGCGTCGTGGCCGACGGCTCCCCCGACGAGGTCGTCGCGAAATTCGGGTCGAGCGACCTCGAAGGTGTCTTCCTCCATCTCGCCGAGGGTGGCACCGAGCCGATCACCGACGCCCGGCCGGTGTCGTGATGCGGGCGCAGCGGGTCCGGGCCGTCGCCCGCCGTCAGGTGTACGTGCTGAAGCGGGCGCCGCAGCGATGGTTCGACGTGATCGTGTGGCCAGTCGTCGACGCCATCTTGTTCGGGGCCATCGGCGTCTACTTCGGCCGTCAGCACGGCGTCGCGGCGACCAGCGCCGCGTTCCTGCTGGCCGGAATCGTGCTGTTCCACGTCGTGTTCCAAGCCGAGATCGGCCTCGCCACCGGCTTTCTCGAAGAGACGTGGTCGCGCAACCTGCTGAACCTGATGGTCACCCCGCTCACCGAACTCGAGTACGGGGCCGGGGTCGCCCTGTTCGGCATGGCGCGCCTCGCGATCGGGCTCACCGTCGTGTCGGTGGTGGCCTTCGCGCTCTTCGCCTTCAACGTCACCACGCTGGGTGTGGCCCTCCTCCCACTCGTCGCGATCCTGCTCGTGGTCGGCTGGTCGGTGGCGCTCATCGTCATCGGCCTGATCCTGCGGGTCGGTCAGGGCGCGGAGATCCTCACCTGGGGCTTCATCGCCTTCCTGCTCCCACTCTCGGGCATCTTCTACCCGGTCAGCGCCCTCCCCGGCGCGATCCAGCCCATCTCGCAGGCGCTGCCAACCACGCATGCCTTCGCCGCCGCCCACGCACTGGTCGAAGGTCACGCGTTGCCGTGGGGTCAGGTGGCACTCGCCGCGGTCGGCGCGGTGGTGCTCGCCGTCCTCTCGGTATGGTTCCTGACCAGGATGCTTGCCACCTTTCGCCGCCGCGGCTTCATCAGCCGCCACGTCTGACGTGGCGCGCCGCTCCGACGAGCTGCGGCGCCTCGTCGGCCGCCTGCGCGGCGTCGTCTTCTGGTCGGCGGTGACCGGGATTCTGACCGGTCTCGTCGTGGTCGGCTTCGAGCACCTGAGCACCAACGAAGCGCTCGACGCGGTGTTCCGCCTGCCGATCTGGGCGATCGCCGTCATGCCCCTGGCTGGGCTCACCGTCGCGTACGTGATGTTGCGCTACGTCGGATCGGGTCCGAGCGGCACGACACCGGCCACCTCCGACGCGTACCTCCAGGCGTTCCACGGTCAGGCTGACCTTGGATGGCGCAACGGGCTGGCCCGGATGCTGGCCTCGGTGGCGACGATCGGCAGCGGCGGAGCGATGGGCCTCGAGGGCCCGTCGCAGTACGCGGGGGCGTCGATCGGCCAGGGCCTCGAGCGTTGGGTCGGCCGCTTCATCAGCGCCGACCGGCGCTCGCTGCTCGTCGCCGGGGCGGCCGCCGGCGTGGGCGCCATTTTCAAGGCGCCCGCCACCGGCGCGGTGTTCGCGCTCGAATCCCCCTACCAGGACGACTTGGCCCGCCGGATGCTGCTCCCCGCCCTGGTCGGGTCGGCGAGCGGCTACCTCGTGCTGGTGGCGTTCGACGGGACCGCCCCGCTGCTCTCGGCGCGGGGCAGCCCCCCGTTCTCCGGGGTGGACCTGGCTGGCGCCGCGGCGCTCGGCTTCCTCGCCGGCTTCGGTGCCCGCCTCTTCGCCTGGCTGATCGGTCAGGCGAAACGCTTCGCGCGACGCTGGCCCGGCCTGCCCCGGATCGTCGTCGGGGGCGTCGCGCTCGGCGGGCTGTTCCTCGCCGGGCGGGCGCTGACCGGACGCAACCTCGTGCTCGGACCCGGCTACGACGCCATCCGGTATTCGCTCGAGAACCATCCCGCGCTGTGGGTGCTCCTCGCGCTGTTCGCCTTACGCTCCCTGGCCACCACGTCGACGGTGGCGGGCGGCGGCGCGGGCGGGCTCTTCGTCCCCTTGGTGGTCGCCGGAGCGCTGCTCGGCCAGGCGTTCCAGACCGTGGTCGGGGGCGCCACCGGGCTGTTCCCGATCGTCGGGGTCGGCGCCTTCCTCGGGGCCGGCTACCGGGTGCCGCTCGCCGCGGTCATGTTCATCGCCGAGGCGACGGGACGGCCCGGCTTCGTCGTACCTGGGCTCATCGCCGCCGTCGCCGGCGAGCTGGTGATGGGACGCTCGTCGGTCACCGACTACCAGGTCGGCGCGTACGACTCATCGACGTAGCGCGACGTCGTCGGAACCCTGGGCGACCTCGAGCGCCTGCTCGGCGAGCGCGGCGACGATGGTCCCCATCTCGGCGAAGCCCTCGCCGAGCGTCTTGCCCATCAGGTAGCGGGCGTTGATCCCCTCCACGATGATCGCCAGCTTGTACATCGCCAACACGACGTAGAAGTCGAGGTGGGTGACGGAGCGACCCGAATGCTCGGCGTAGCGGGCGACCACCTCGTCGCGGCTGAGGAAGCCGGGGACGTCGCCGACCCCCTGCGCGGCGAGGACGGCCAGCTGTGCGCTGTCGCCCCAGTACACGAGGAGGAGGCCGACGTCGGTGAGCGGGTCGCCGAGCGTCGACATCTCCCAGTCGAGGACGGCCGCGATGCGCCCCGGATCGTCGGCGGCGAGCATCGTGTTGTCGAGGCGGTAGTCGCCGTGCACGATCCCCGGCGGCCCCGAGGGTGGGAGGGCGGTCTCGAGGCGGCGGGCGACCTCGTCGAGGGCGGGGAGCTCTCGGGTCTTGTTGGCCTGCCACTGCTTGCCCCACCGGGCCAGGTTGCGGGCCAGGAACCCGTCGGGGTGCCCGAAGTCGCCCAGGCCGACCGCCTCGTAGTCGACCGAGTGGAGACGGGCGAGGACGTCGACGAGACACTCGGAGCACGCCCGGGCCTCGGTGGGGCTCAAGGCGGCGACCTCGTCGCGGGTCCGCAAGATCTGACCCTCGACGCGTTCCATGACGTAGAAGGGGGCGCCGATCAGCGTGTCGTCGTCGCCGAAGGCGAGGACCTCGGGTACCGGCACGTCGGTGGATCCGAGACCGGCGAGCACCCGGTACTCGCGGCGCATGTCGTGCGCGGTCTCGACGACGTGACCGAGGGGCGGGCGGCGCAGCACCCAGTCGTGCGTGCCGTCGCCGATGACATAGGTGAGGTTCGACCGGCCGCCGGCGATCAGCTCGGCGTGGAGGGGCGCGCCGGTCGCGCCCTCGACGTGGGACCCGAACCACGGCCCCAGACGTTCGAGATCGACGCCCTCGGGCACCACGCCCGGGACACTATCGACGTCGCTCGACCCGCGTCGGCGGGTCCAGCGTCACGCGACGCGCGACTCGCGGGGCTTGACGGGCTGACCGTCGCCCTTCGGGTAGCGGGCGACGCGGCCGACCGGCATGTCGACCCGGTAGCCCGCCGCGGCGCGCTCCTCCTCGGATTCGCCGCCCCAGAAGCCGTACTCGCGGTGCTCGCGAGCCCAGTCGCGGCACGGCAGCAGGGCCGAGCAGGCCCGGCAGATCGCCCGGGCCCGGGCCTCGCGCAGCACCCGCGTCTCGGGCCGCTCGCCGGCCGGGGCGAAGAAGAGGCTGGTCTGGCCACTACAGGCTGCGCCACCGGTCCAGGTCAGGGGGCCGGTAAAGACAAGGTTCGACACCGTGTCGAGCGCCAACACCATCGTGCTCCGCCATCCTTTGGCCGCGTTCGGGCTTACTCGTACGAGAGGGCAGTGCCGGGGAGCCGACCGGGGGGAAGTCGGCTCCCAACAGCGCCTGCCCCTCCATAGTGCCCGATGCCTGACGATCTGTCCAACCGTCAGATCTGATCATTAGCATCTGGCATAGAGATGGTAAGTTGGGGGGGTGGAGCTCCGCCATCTCGACACCCTCCTCGCCATCGCCGAGCAGGGATCGTTCACCGCCGCCGCCGACACCCTCGCCACCGTCCAGTCCAACGTCTCGGAGCAGGTCCGCCAGCTCGAAGCCGAGCTGGGCGTCGAACTGCTCACCCGCACCCGCCGGGGCGCCATCCCCACCGAGTTCGGGGA
Organism: Actinomycetota bacterium; assembly: GCA_003140175.1. GTDB lineage: Bacteria > Actinomycetota > Acidimicrobiia > IMCC26256 > PALSA-555 > PALSA-555. The sequence continues at coordinate 9,636 of PLJD01000100.1, read as the reverse complement.
ACGAGTGATCGAACGGGCCCGCCGGGTCCGCCGCGAGCTCGAGGCGATGCGCGTCGACCTCTCCATGCTCCAGGGCCTCGAGGTCGGCGACGCCAGCTTCGGGACGGTCGGCACGGCCAGCCGCTGGATCGTTCCCCGCCTCGTGGCCCTGCTGCGCGTGCGAGCCCCCGGCATCCGCCTCCGGGTCAACGAGGCCGCCTCGGAACGGCTCGCCGCCGAGGTGCTCGGCGGGGAGCTGGCCCAAGCGATCGTGACCGAACCCCTCCCCCACGAGCGTCGCCTCGCGGCGGAAACCCTCCTCGAGGAGGCACTCGTCGCGGTCGTGCCCGCCGACGCGCCGGTGGGCGAGGGCCCGCTGTCACTCGAAGACCTCGCCCCCCTCGGACTCGTCCTGCCCCCACCGAGCAACCCGCTGCGCACCGAGGTCGAGAATGCCGCCGCGCGCCGCGGCCTGACCCTGCCGGTCACCGTCGAGGTGGAGGGCATCCGCCTCATCGGGGACCTGGTCGCCGCCGGCGCCGGAGCGTCGGTGCTTCCCGAGACCGCCGTCCCTCCCGAGCTGGCCGGCGTCCGCACCGTCGCGCTGGACGGCGTGCCTCCCCGGCGCCTGGCCCTGATCAGTGCCCGAGACTCGGCACTGACGCTCGCCGACCGCGCCGTGCGCGACGGCGTGCGCCGCCTGGTCGCCGAAACGCCGGTCGCGATCCGACCCATACTCAGCGGAGTAGCGCCGCTCGAGGCGACCGCTCGGTAGGATCACCGCGAAGGGGGAATCGTGACGTACGAAGAGCCGAAGGGCACCACGCCGGCCCGGCCGTCGTGGCGTCCGAGCGGGCGCGAGATCGGCGCGTTCGTCCTCATCATCCTGGTGCTCGTCTTCGCCCTCGTGAACTGGGAACAACAGAAGATCCATCTCGTCTTCGGTGACGTCGAGATGCCGATCTTCTTCGTGATCGCGTTCCCCGCGCTCATCGCCTTCGGGGCCGGGATGTTCTTCCAACGCCAGCGTCTCCGACGCCGGCGCTGAGTCAGGACCCCACGACTCGCGTCCCCGCGAGGATCCGCTCCGGAGCGTCGCCGGCGAGCTCCAGGCGGTCGATCCCCGCCGAGGGGTGATCCGCCTCGAGCCGCAGCCGCCCCCCGCCCGGCCAGCGCAGCTCGAGAGCCCCCGGCCCCGCCGACTCCTCAGCGCCGGTGAGCAGGTCGACGAAGAAGCCCCGAGCCTCGTCGAGGTCGGGCGTGCGCACCACCACCCGCTCCAGCACCGCCGTCTGCGCCGCCGAGGCCGGCAGCGGCGGCCACCAGGGCTCCCCGATCGGGCCGTGCGCCTCCACCTCGGCGAATCGGGTCGCGACGTCGGGCGAGGCGTCCCGCTGGGCGGCGAGCTGCACCACCGTGCCGCACGCCTCCCGGGGAAGCAAGAACGCCTCCATCCAGTTCGGGTCGGCGCGGTTCACCCCGACCGGAGTGCGACCCGTGGCGGCGACGCGCTCGAGCGCGGCGTCGAAGTCGTCCACCTTGAAGGTGAGATGGTGCGGCCCGTCACCGTGGCCGGCGAGAAAGCGGACCAGAAAGTCGTTCTCGATGGTGTCCCACGGCTCGAGCAGCTCGACCGTCATGCCGCGCCGCGCGTCGCCGACCCGGACCTGCACCGGGCGAAACCCCCGGAACTGCCCGCCCGACAGCACGGTCCCGCCGAGCTCGGCCACGAACCGGGCGAGCGGCGCGGCGGCATCGGTGGCGGCGAGCGCCACGTGGTCCAGGTCCATCGGGGGCTCAGGTCGCGGCGGGACTGGGGGTGGCGGGTCGCCGACCGGCCCGGGTGCAGGCCCGGGCGATCGCGTAGGCGAGCCCCACGGTGACGAACCCGGCGACGGCGTCGAGGAGGTAGTGGTTGGCGGTGAGCACGATCGCCGTGACCGTACAGACCGGGTAGGCGATCGCCAGCGTCTTGACCCAGCGGCTCTTCACGCGAGGCACGAGCACCGAGGTGCACCACAGCGCCCACGCGCAGTGCACGCTCGGCATCGCCGCGAACTGGTTCGAGATCTTGCTCACCGCGCCCGAGTTGAACGACCAGAACGTCGGATCCTTGGCCAGGGTGTCCACGAACCCGAAATGCTCCGGGAGCAGCCGCGGCGGCATGAGCGGGAAGAACACGAAGCCGATCAGCGCCAGCCCGGTCGCCACCGCGAGCGTGTTGCGCCACAGCGGGTAGTCGTTGCGCCAGCGGTGGTACACCCAGATCAGGACCCCGGCGGTGATCACGAAGTGCAGCGATCCGTACCAGTAGTTGCAGGCGATGATGAGGGGGCGGATCCCCAGCGCCCAGTGCTGAAGCTGCTGTTCGACGCTGATGCCCAGGTGACGCTCAGCGTCGATGATCCACGAGGCGTGGTGGCGGGCCGCGGCGGTCCCCCCCTGGTTCAGGTTCCGGATCGCCGAGTACAGCGTGTAGTACACGGCGACGAACGTGACCTCGATCCACCAGTACACGACGGCCCCGTTGCTGAGCACCCGCGCGCCGGGGAGCCGCCGATGCAGCGCGCGTCCCGGCTGGGGCGGCGCCGCGGCGTCGCGGCCCGTCGGCCGGGTGACGCTCACGTCTCGTTCTCCGCAGGAACGGGACGGCGGCTGCCGATCGCGAAGGCCGGCGCACCAGCCAAGCTGACCAGCAGCAACATCGCGTACCAGAGCAGACCTACCGCGACCGCCTGGCCGGTCTCGGCGCCCAAGGGGTGGAACAACAAGGCGAGCATCCCCTCGCGCAACCCCAGCCCGCTGACCGAGATGGGCAACACCTGCGCCATCGCCACCGCGGGCACGAAGGCGAGTACCGCCGCGTTCGGGATGGTGAGCCCGATCGTGTGTATCGCGCAGTAGATCGCGGAGACCACCACGAGCTGGTAGAGGATCGCCAGCGCCAGCACCGCGCCGGCGTCTCGGGGCTGGCGTCGCATACGGTCCACGCCGATGTGGATCGCGCCGATGTAGCGCATCCAGTTCTCATGCTCGGTGAACCGCCCGGCGAGCGCGGGATGCCCGCACACCACGAGGATCAGGCCGAACACGACCACCGTCCCACCGCCGGTCAGGACGGCGATCCACCCGTTCGAGGTGCTCGCGAGGTCAGGGCGGAGCGCGAACCCGATGATCATGAGCAGCGGCAAGGACACGAACCCCGTGAGCCGTTCCAGCACGACCGAGGCGAACGCCGTGTCCCGAGCGCCGACGTCCCGCGAGACCCGGGCGATGCGCACCACGTCGCCCCCGATCGTCGACGGCAACACGTTGCCCACGAACTGGCCGGCGAAGTAGTCGGCGACGAGGTGGCGAAACGGCACCGGGGCGTCGAACACCACCAGGACCCGCTGCCAGCGCCAGGCCGCCACGAACATGCTCAAGGCCATGAGGACGATGCCGAGCGCCAGAAAGGCCAGCGTGCCGGGCAGGCTGCGCCCGTGGGGGATCAGGTCGTCGAAATCGATCTTGGACACCAACAGGGCGAGCAGGCCGACGCTCACCACGAGGCGCAGCGGCCCCATCCACCGGGCGCGGGAGCGCGCGGGACCAGCCTTTGAGCCCTCCATCCCCGTAGATTACGGGCACCCGACCCGCCCGCTCCGGGCGGCGGAGGCACGACATGCGCATCGAGATGAACGACGGGGTGGGCTTGGCGGTCGAGCGGACCGGCCGCGGGGCGCCGCTGCTGCTCGTGCACGGCTTCGGCGGCGCCAAAGAGGATTTCGCGGACCACCTGGGCGCCCTCGCCGAGCACGCCGACGTGGCGGTGTTCGACCACCGCGGTCACGGGGCGAGCGACAAGCCGGCCGACGAGGCCGCGTACTCCCTCGACCGCTTGATGGCCGACACCCTGGGTGTCGCCGACGCGCTCGGCTGGTCGCAGTTCCGCCTGCTCGGCCACTCGATGGGCGGCATGGTGGCCCGCCGGCTCGTCCTCGCCCACCCCGAGCGCGTCGGCGCGCTGGTCCTCATGGACACCAGCTCCGGGCCGCCACCCGGCGTGGACCCGGCGATCGTCGCGGTCGGGGTGCAGGTCGCGCGCACGGAGGGCATGGATGCCCTCAAGGCAGCCTTCGACGAGCTCGACCCGCTCGCCACTCCCGCGTACGAACGGCTGCTCACGGAACGCCCGGGCTACCGGGAGTTCTGCGACCGCAAGTGGGCGGCGCAAGCCGCCGAGATGTGGACGGCGCTGGCGACCGAGATGGTGCACCAGCCCGACCAGCTCGACGCCCTGCGGGGCGTGACCTGTCCCACGCTCGTCCTGGTCGGCGAGGAGGACCACGGGTTCCTCGCCGGGTCGCGCGACATGGCCCGCGTGGTGCCCGAAGCCCAGCTCGTCGTCGTGCCCGACGCGGGCCACTCGCCGCAGTTCGAGAACCCGCCGGTGTGGTTCGCGGCGGTCGACGACTTCGCGCGGGTGCATCGGCGCGCGGCGTGACCGTGCCCGACGCCGGCCATCGCGGGGCCCAGACGCTGGGCGCCCACGACGTCGACACGCTCTTCACGCTCAACGGCGGGCATCTCTGGCCGCTCTACTACGGCTGCGCCGACGCCGGCATCCGCCTGGTCGACACCCGCCACGAGCAGACCGCAGCCTTCGCCGCCGAAGGGTGGGCCAAGGTGACCCGCCGGGTCGGGGTCGCCGCCCTCACCGCGGGCCCCGGCGTGACGAACGGTGTCAGCGCGATCACCACCGCCTGGTTCAACGGCTCACCCGTCACCGTGATCGGCGGGCGGGCCCCGCACGCCCGCTGGGGTACCGGCTCCCTCCAGGAGCTCGACCACATCCCGATCGTGGCCTCGATCACGAAACGGGCCCGCACCGCGAGCCGACCCGACGACGTCGCCGCCGAGTTCGACGCGGCCCTCCGCGCCGCGCGCACTGCGCATCGCGGCCCGACGTTCGTCGACGTTCCCCTCGACGCGTGGGGGCCCACCGAGGCGGAGGTCCCCGCCGCGCCGGACCCCGCCGCGCTGGCCGGGCCGGCCCCCGACCCCGACGCGCTCGACGCCGTCGCCCGCCTCATCGGCCGCGCCCGCCGACCGGTGCTGATGCTCGGCGCCGACGCGTACTGGGCTCACGCCGACGAGGCCGTCGCGGCCTTCGCGACCGCGACCCGCGTCCCCGTCTTCGCCAACGACCTGGCCCGGGGTCTGCTCCCCGCCGACCACGAGCTTGCCTTCTCCCGGGCCCGGGGCCTGGCGTTCGAGCGCGCGGACCTGGTCGTCGTCGCCGGCACGCCACTCGACTTTCGACTCGGGTTCGGCGCCTTCGACGACGCCGCCGTCGTCCACCTCGCCGACGCGACGAGCGGGCTCGCCACCCACGTTCCGCTCGCCGGGTCGTGCGTCGGCGACCTGCGACGAGCGTTCGCGGCGCTCGCCGAGCAGGCCCCCGCGGCCGGAGACTCGGCGGCCCGCACGGAGCGGGGGGACTGGATCGCGACACTGCGCGCCGACGAGACCGCCCGCCGCGCCGCCGACGAGCCGCGACTGACCGCCACCACGACACCCATCGACCCGGTGCGCGTCTACGGCGAGCTGCGGGCCCGCCTCGACCGCGACGCCATCGTGGTCGGCGACGGCGGCGACTTCGTCTCCTACGCCGGCCGCTACGTCGACACCTACCAGCCGGGCTGCTTCCTCGGCCCCGGCCCCTATGGCTGCCTCGGGACCGGCATGGGCTACGCGCTCGGCGCCGCGACCGCCCACCCCGAACGCCAGGTCGTGGCCCTCTTCGGCGACGGGGCGCTGGGCTTCACCCTCGGGGACCTCGACACGTTGGCCCGCCACGGCGCCCGCGTCACCGCGGTGGTGGGCAACAACGGAGTCTGGGGCCTCGAGAAGCACCCCATGCGGCTCCTGTTCGGCCAGGACCTCGTCGCCGACCTGGCCCCCGAGACTCGCTACGACCAGGCCGCCGAGGCGCTCGGCGTTCGCGGCGAGCTGGTGCGGACCCCCGCCGAGCTGGGTCCCGCGCTCGACCGGGCCCTCGCGCACGACGGGCCGGCGCTCGTGAACGTGCTCACCGACCCTGAGGACGCGTACCCGCGTCGCAGCAACCTCGGCTGACCCCGCCGCCGCGGCGCGGTCAGTTCACCGACGGGCAGGCTTTCCAGCTCCCACCTTCCAGCGTCATCGGCAGGCCGAACGTCTGGTTGGCCTTGCCGCCGTTGTAGGTGACGGTGAAGTTGACGGTGGCGGTACTCCCCGAGCGGTCCACGCCGAGCGGGTTGGCGGACAGTGTCTTGGCGTCGGCCCGGTCGATCGACCGGTTGACGCCCTGCAGGGTGACGAGCGGATGCGTCGCGTCCCCCGCGCACAATCGACCCTCGGCGCCGGTCTGCTGGCGCTGCGCGACGTCGTTCAAGAAGTTCTTCGCCCCGTTGTACGGCGGCAGCGTGCGGGTCACGAACAGCACCGTGCCCGCGACGGCGAGGCCGACGATCACGGTGAGCGTCACCACGAGGACGACGAGCCATCCCCGCCCGCGGGTCCGCCGCGGCGCACCGGCCGCCGCGGTGGGGGAGGGAACGGTCGGCGGCGAGGGGGTGGTCGGCGCGCCCCACCACCCCGACGGGTCACTCGCTGGCGGCTCCCATCCGGCCGACGACGGCGGGTCGTTCCAGGACTGCCACCCCGTGGGTGCCGCCGGCGGCGGAGGTCGAGGTGGCGACGCGCCGCCGGCGGGCATCGCCCAGCCCGGTTGGTCCTCGGGGCGGTCGCTCATCCGCCGGTGGCCTTCTCGAGGAACCGGGTCCGATCGACCACGACCCGGGTGAGCCGACCCGCGGCGACGAGGCCGCGCGCGTCCGACACCGTGACGCGAAAGGTCAAGCGGCGACTCTCGACCGTTTCGAGGACGGCCTCGGCCCGCACGACGCCGCCAACCGCGGTCGGCGCGAGATGGTCCAGCTGCACCCGGTAGCCGACCGAGGTCGTCCCCTCCGGCAACTGGTCCTCGACCGCGAGGACCGACGCCTCTTCGGCCAGCCCGACCACCCGGGGGGTTCCCAACACGCGCACGTCGCCGCTGCGCAGCGCCACCGCGGTGTCCGGGTCGTTCACTGTCATCGTCGCGCAGGCGCTGAGGCCGGGGCGCAACGGCATGCGCATACCCTAGAGCCCATGCTCGACCCCGACACGTTGGCGCGGACCCTGGGTGTCGCGTTGCGTTCGGGGGGAGACTTCGCGGAGGTGTTCGCCGAGGACCGATCGTCCTCGAGCGCCCGGCTCGACGACGGACGGGTCGAAGAGGTCGTGTCCGGACGGCGCCGAGGCGCCGGGGTGCGCGTGGTCAGCGGCGAGTCGACGGGCTACGCCCACACCGCCGATCTCTCCGAGGCGGGCCTCCACGACGCGGCCGCGGCCGCGGCGGCCGCGGCGCGAGGCACCCCCGGCGACGCCCGCGTCGTGGCTCTCGAGCGTCGAGACGCCCCCCGGTCCCATGCGGTGACGGTCCCGCCCGACACGGTCGACAAGGCCCGCAAGGTCGAGCTGCTCGAGCGGGCCGATGCCGCCGCCCGCGAGCGCGGCGCCGCCATCGGGCAGGTCAGCGCCGGGTACGCCGACGGGCGGCGCCGAATCCTGGTCGCCAACTCCGACGGGCTGCTCGTCGAGGACGAGCAGGTGCGGACCCGCTTCTCGGTGAGCTGCGTGGCGGTCGGCGACGCCGGGCTCCGCACCGGCACCGAGGCGCCGGGGCGCACGGTCGGCTTCGAGCTCTTCGACGACCTCGCCCCCGAGGCGGTGGCGACGACCGCTGCCGACCGGGCCCTCACGATGCTGGCCGCCCGCCCGGCGCCGTCGGGGCCGATCCCGGTCGTGTTGCGCCGCGGCGCGGGTGGGGTGTTGTTCCACGAGGCGTGCGGGCACGGCCTCGAAGCCGATCTCGTGGACCGCGACGCGTCGGTGTTCCGAGGCCAGGTGGGCGAGCAGGTGGCGTCGCCGCTCGTGACGCTCGTCGACGACGGAACGTACGCCCGCGAGTGGGGCACCTACGCGGTGGACGACGAAGGCGCGCCGGCCCGGCGCACGCCGCTGATCGAGCACGGTGTCCTCACCGACTTCATGTGGGACCGCCTGCGGGCCGACAAGGAAGGCCGGGTCAGCACCGGCAACGGCCGGCGGGAGACCTACCAGCATCTCCCGATGGTGCGTATGACGAACACCTACGTCCTCGAAGGCGACGACGACCCGGACGACATCATCGCCGACACCCCCTACGGCCTGTACTGCGTCGCGCTCGGCGGCGGCCAGGTCGACCCCGCGACCGGCGACTTCGTGTTCGGCGTCACCGAGGCCTACCTCATCGAAGGAGGACGGATCACCGAGCCGGTGCGCGCCGCACAGCTCATCGGTAACGGCCCGGAGGTGTTGCGCCGCATCGACGCGGTCGGCAACGACTTCGACACCTGGGCCGGCACGTGCGGCAAGAACGGTCAAGGTGTCCCGGTGTCCTCCGGCCAGCCCACCCTTCGGGTGGCCGAGATCACCGTCGGCGGCACCGCCCGTGGCTGACCTCGACGCACCGCTCGGCGTGGCGCGGGCGGTGGCCCAGCGCGCCGGCGCCGGTGAGCAGGTCGAGGCCTACGTGGTCCGCTCCCGCGAGACCGAGGTGTCGGTGCTGCGCGGCGACGTCGAGTCCTTGACCGTCGCCGAGCAGGCGGGGGTCGGGGTGCGCGTGGTGGTCGAAGGTCGTCAGGGCTACGCGTGGGCGGGCTCACTCGAGCCCGAGGTGTTGGACGAGACGCTGGCCGAAGCCCGCGACAATGCCCGCTTCGCCGCGCCTGACGAGTGGCAGGGACTCGCGACCCTCGCCGAGGCGAACTCGGTCGAGCCCCCGACGCTCGCGCTGTGGCGCGACGAGCTCGGGAACGTCCCGACGACCGCGAAGGTCGACCTGGCCCTCCAGCTGGAGGCCGCCACCGCGGGTGCCGACCCCCGGATCCGCGGTGTGGAATCGGCGACGTACCACGACGCGGCGCTCGACGCCGCGGTGGTGAACTCGCTGGGGGTGGAGGCGTCGACGCGTCGCACGTCGTGCTCGTGCGGTGCGGTGGCGCTCGCCAGCGAGGGGACCGAAACCCGCACCGGCTACGGGTTCTCGGTCGGGCGCGCCCCCGACGAGCTCGAGGTGGAGACCGCCGCCCACGATGCGGCGCAACGCGCGGCGCGGCTCCTGGGCGCTGTCCAACCCCCGTCGCAGCGGCTCCCCGTGGTGCTCGACCCGCTGGTGACCGGCAGCCTCCTGGCGATCATCGGCGCCGCGCTGAACGGCGAGGCGGTCCTCAAGGGTCGGTCGATGTTCGCCGGACGGGCCGGCGAGGTCGTGGCCGCCACCCACGTCACCCTCGTCGACGACCCAACCGACGCCGNNCGCGCGCGGCGCGGCGCCGTACGACGCGGAGGGTGTTCCGACCCGCCGCACGGTTCTGCTCACCGACGGCGTTCTGGAGGGCTTCCTCCAGAACGTCTACACGGGGCGACGCTGCGGCGCGGGGACGACCGGCTCCGCGGTGCGCGGCATCTCGTCTCCGCCCGGCGTGGGTGCGCGAGCACTCGCGGTGCGCCCCGGGACCCGAGATCCCGAGGCGATCGTCGCCTCGC
>PLJD01000067.1 GCA_003140175.1 Actinomycetota bacterium | reverse complement strand
GCGCCGCGTGATCGACTAATGAAACCCTTCAGAGGTCGCGGCCTCGAGCTGTCCCCGCCCGAACCGACGAGTCGAACTCCGTCACCGGCCGGTACCGTGATCCGCCGACCACTTCTCCGGGGTCTCCTCAACGAATACGCCCACCGCGCCGCGTGACCGACTTATGACATCCTTCAGGCCACCCATCCACCACCACGCCGACCATCAAGCGGCATGATCAACACCACCAACCCGTGTGTCGAAACGGATCAAGGCCAGACAGTCATGAACAAGCTCAAGACCGGGATGGGGGGCGAATACTTGACTTCGCTGACAAGCGACTCCGAGGAGTGCTGGTACTGACTGGGGCGACCAAGTTCGGTCCTTGGAAGATACCTGTCGACGAAGACGTACTCGCCTGCTCGGTGAGCAACCTCCGAAAGACCATCGTACGGTGAATGCCTGGTTGTTCGGGCCCGACAGTCCGGCACCGTCTGTGTCGTGGACAGTTCGGTCCCCTGCTCAACGGCCCCGTTCTATGACTCGGCGACGAGCTGCGCTCTTGGGGGTGACCGTGTTTGCAGGAGCGGTCCTCCTGGCGGCCTGCGGCAGCTCTACCAGCCTGGACTTGCAGAACGTCTCTTCAGTCACTGTGACCCGACAAACCCCCGGGATTGCCCCGCCCGGCAACGCGCCTGACACCATCCGGTTTGACACTCCGAACCGGGTCGCCGAAGTGGTTCGCCTGCTGAAGGCCCACCAAATCGCCAAAGGAACGACCACCGGGGCAGACGAATGCGCGGGTGGGACTGAGGTCGATATTGACATTGTCGCGCACGGGGCACATACGCATCTTTCTTCCTACGCGTGCGCCAACCAGACTTCAGGCAACATCGCTGGCGACTTGCGCGGGTTTCTCAACAACCTGCCCGGGTAAGGGTGTGGGTGCCGCAAATTCGGTCACGTCGCTGACCTGCGAGTTTGGGTGGTGCCCTCGACCGATTGCATGGGTGTGCAAACCCGGCCGAGCTGCGCGAACTGAAACGCTCCTGTTGCTCACGAGGCCAGTGTTGCCACGGGTGAAACCGCGAGATGCGGTGATACTGGGCGACTCGGGTCTCGGATAAGCGCGACCCCGCGATGGGCGATCACGAAGACCAGCAGTCAGAGAACCGAACCGGATTTCCGGCACCCATAGGATGGGGATGCGATGCGGGTAGTCCGTGATCTCGGCCATGGGGTCGAAGTGGTTGACGCGCCGGAGCCGCCCGCCGAGGGCGCGATGATCGCCGTGCAGTCGGCGGGCATCTGCGGCTCCGACTTCGGATATCTCGCGGCGGGGAGCAGGTTCGTGCTCGGCCACGAGCTGGCCGGCCTCGACGAGTCGGGCCGGGCGTTCGCGGTGGAGCCGTCGTTCGGTTGCGGCACCTGCGAGCTCTGCACAAGCGGCCACTACAACCTGTGCCCGACCGCGCTCGGGAGCGTGGCCGGCCTCACGCGCGACGGCGGGATGGCCGACTTCGTGTGCGTTCCCGACGAGAAGTTGGTGCCGCTGCCCGACGGGCTCGACGTGCGCGACGCGTCACTGGTCGAGCCCACCGCGGTTGCCTGGCACGGTCTGCACCGCGGCGGGGTCTCTGGCGACACGTCGGTGGCCGTCATCGGCGGTGGCGGCATCGGTCTGCTCGTGGTCGCGGCGGCGGCGGCGATGGGCGCGCCCGACGTCGCGCTCCGCGCTCGGTACGGCTTCCAACGAGAAGCCGGGGAACGGCTCGGGGCGACGGAAGCGGGTGGGAAGTACGACGTCGTGGTGGAGGCGGCCGGCGCCCCGGCCGCGGTCGCCGAGGCGATCGAGCTGTGCGCGCCGGGAGGCACGGTGGTCGTGCTCGGCGTACACGCCGAACCGCTCACACTCCCGTTCCTCGACGCGTTCGTCAAAGAGGTCAAGCTCGTGCCCGCGATGGCCTACTGCCGCGGTGCGCACGGGCGCGACGTGAAGGAATCGGCGCGGATGCTCGCGGATCGCCCGGAGATCGTCGCCACGCTCGTCACGCACCGGTTCGGTCTCGACGACGCGCCGGAGGCATTCCGGGTCGCGGGTGCGCGCGGCGACAGCGGAGCGATCAAGGTCGTGGTCCACCCGTGAGCCGAAGAGCAGCCCGACCCGAGGCTCTCGTACACGACGGAGGGGATTGCCGTGCCTGACACCTGCCGCGCAGTGGTCTTCACCGGCGACGGGCGCCATGAGGTATGGGAGTTCCCGATTCCCGATCCGCCCGATGGCGGCGCCGTCCTCGAGGTCGAGGCGGTGGGTCTGTGCGGGAGCGACGTCGCACAGCACGCGGGTGAGCACTTGATCCCCGGCTCGGGAGCGTTCCCGGTGGTGCCGGGGCACGAGACGGTGGGACGTGTGTGGCGGCTGGGTCGCGGCGCCGACCTCGGGGTCGAAGAGGGCGACCGCGTCGCCGTCGATGAGATCCTCAGCGGCCAGCCTCCGTTCGCGGTCTACGGGTACACGATGGGCGTCGACGGCGACACGGGCCTGTTCGGCGGCTACGGCGAGTACATGGTCGTGCTGCCCGGCACCCGGTTGCACCGCCTGCCCGACGACAAGCCGGCCGCCGAGCTCACGGTGTTCGAGCCGATGGCGAACGCGGTCAACTGGGTCGACATCGCCGGCGTGCAGCCCGGCCACTTCGTCGTCGTCGAGGGTCCCGGCCACCAAGGCCTGGCGGTACTCGAAGCGGTGATCGCGGCGGGCGCGAGCACGGTGGTCGTCACCGGTACGGGCGACGACGGGATTCGGCTCGACGCTGCTCGCGCAATCGGCGCGCACGAGGTCATCGACGTGACGGCAACCGACCCGGTCGAGCGGGTGCGCGAGCTCACCGGCGGCCGCATGGCCGACGTCGTGCTCGACATCTCGCCGGCCGTGCAGACGGTGCTAACCGCAATTGACCTCGTCGCCTTCCACGGCACGGTGTTGCTCGCCGGGCTCAAGCACTTCGCCCCGGCCGACGGGTTGATCACCGACAAGATCGTGGTGCAAGGCCTGCGCGTGCTCGGCGGATCGGGCTACACGCCGACGTCGATGGCGAAGGCGGTCGACCTGATCACCGTCGGCGTCATCGACGTCGGCCATCTGCGCGGTGAGGTCTTCGATCTCGAGTCGATCGACGAGGCACTCGAGCTGCTCGCACGCGCGATTCCCGGTCGCGATGCCGTTCGGGTGAGCCTCGTCCACCGCGCCTGACCGGCGCGCGAATGCAGGCGGGGGCACGCGAAGCGAGGTCAGGCGAGGCGGGCGCGCACGAGGGGCAGGAGCTGCGCGGCCGTGTACTCGATGCGCTCGGCCGCGCGGTCGAGCGGCTCGCCGGGGAACAGGGTCCAGGAGAAGCAATCGACGACGGGACCGGCCGCGAGCATCGGCACGAGCGCTTCGGCCGCGCTCGCCGCGTCGTGCAGTTGGTAATGGCCGTGGTCGAGGAGCTGCTGCGGCTCGGTGAGTCGGGGGACCGTCTCGGGGGGGCCGAACGCGCCGTAGTCGGCATAGGCGTTGACCTGATACAGGATGTGCGGCGCGACGGCTGCGAACGTGCGCTCGGGATCCTCGGCCACGATCCACTGGTTGCCGAGGGCGACGCGGCCGTCGTCGAGGCCCAAGGCCCGGCGCGCCGCGACGTACTCGGGCACCTGATCGGGCAGCACGCACACGAAGCCGTCGGCCAGGCGGGCGGCGCGCTCGATGGCCTGTGCGCTCAACGCGCCGATCCACAGTTCGGGCCCGCCGTCGCGCACGGGGCGCGGGCTCACGTGCACGTCGCCTCCGTCGAGCGGCTCACCCCGGCACGCGGTACGGAGCACCCGCCAGTGGTCCTCGAAGCGCCGCCGCCGGGCTGCGAGGCTGGTGCCGAACGGGGGGTAGTCGGCGGCGCGGTAGCCGAGTCCCATCCCGAGGCGCAGCCGGGCGCCCGACAGCGCGTCGACCGTGAGCGCCTCCTCGGCCAGTCGCACCGGATCGTGCACCGGGAGCACCAACACGTTGGTGCCCACCCACATGCGCTCGGTACGCGCCGCGAGCGCGGCAGCGAGGGTGAGGGTCGACGCCGCGTAGTTGTCGCCGAGGAAGTGGTGCTCCGAGATCCACACCGAGCCGTACCCGAGCGTCTCCGCCCAACTCACCTGCTCCAAGATTCCCTGCCAGCGCTCGGTGAGCGCGGTTGGCTCCGGATCGAGGCAGCGAAAGTCATAGTAGAGGCCGAAGGTCAGGTCGTCAGCAGTCATCCGCGGACGACTCTAGGATGCGAAAGGCACTGTTCGCGGCGACGGCAAGGGGGAGCGCAATGCCCACGACTGCGTTTGGCTACGACCCGTCGACACTCGAGTTTCAGGACGACATCTGGGACGTCTACCGGACGCTGCGCGACGAGCATCCCGTCTACTACGACAACGCCCAGCCGCAGTACGTCCTGAGCCGTTTCGACGACGTGTGGCGCGCAGCCCACGACCACGAGACGTTCTCGAGCGTGGTGGAGGAGGCCGAGAGCCTACTCCCACAGATGATCTACATGGACCCACCGCGTCACACCGCGCTGCGGGCGCTGGTGTCACGCGCGTTCACACCGCGTCGTGTCGCGGAGGTAGAGGAGCGGGTCCGTACGGTCGCGCGCGAGCTCGTCGAGGATATCGCCGGGCGTCGTGAGTGCGAGTTGCAGCATGAGTTCGCCGCGATCCTGCCGAGCGTGCTGATCGCGAAGATGATCGGCGTGCCCGACGAGCACGTACCGAAGTTCCGCGAGTGGACCGGATCGTTCATCGAGATCACCAAGTCGAGCGACTTCGCCGAAGCAGCGTCCAACATCTACGGGCTCTTCGCCGAGCTTCTCGCCGAGCGTCGCGCCCACCCGCGCGACGACATGATGACCGCGTTGATCGGGGCCGAGGTCGACGGCGAACGTCTCACCGACGACGAGCTGCTCGGGTTCTGCCTGCTGCTGGTGCTCGCGGGGAACGACACCACGTCGAGCCTGATCGGCACCGGGGCCGTGATGCTCGCGCGCGACCCCGAGCAACGCGCCCTGCTCGTACGCGATCCCTCGCTCTGGCCCAACGCCATCGAGGAGATGAACCGGATCGAATCCCCGACCCAGGTGCTGCCCCGCACCGCGAGGAAGGACGTCGAGCTCCACGGCGTGACGATTCCGGCCGGGTCACGCGTCATGCTCGTTTGGGGCGCGGCGAACCACGACGACCGTAAGTTCTCCGATCCCGAACGCCTCGACGTGACGCGCACGGTCGACCGCCATCTCGCGTTCGGACACGGTGTCCACTACTGCCTGGGCGCGAACTTGGCCCGCCTCGAAGCGAAAGTCGCCTTCGAGGAATGGCACGCACGGTTCCCGGAGTACGAGCTCGCGGCCGAGCCTGCGCGCATCGTGTCGATCTGGGCGCGCGGGTACAGCCGCGTGCCACTGCGCATCCTCTAGAGCCGCGTTCCTCGATCGGAGGCCTGAAGGGTGTCAATACTCGATCAGGCCCTTGGCCAGCGGTCTTGCTGGCTCGTGAAAGACGGGATCGTCGCCGCTCGAGGCCAGTGCAGAACCTCATAGGCCGCAGGAGTCTCAGAATTCACAGTTCGATCTACGGCACGCTCCGGCGAACTCGCAGGTCAGCGGCGTGATCGAGTTTTGACACCCCACAGGCGGCTACGGCGGCTAGAACCAAGACCACGAATTCTTCGGTTACCGACCATCAATCTAGGTTTACTCGGTACCCGGCAGCCGGTAGTGGTGTGCGC
>PLJD01000008.1 GCA_003140175.1 Actinomycetota bacterium | reverse complement strand
CGAGCCCGTCGAGCGCGCAGTATCGCAGCCTCGGACAACGCTGTGGAGGCCCAGTCATTGCGCTTGCCAACAGATGCGTACTGATCACGTCCCTCTTGCAGGGCGCTCGACTCGATGAGCATCTCTGACGTGCGTGATGGTGACCGTGTGGGGTGTCAAAACTCGATCACGCCGCTGACCCTCGAGTTCGCGGGAGCGTGCCGCACCTCGCGCTGTGAATTCTGAGACTCTTGCGGCTTATGAGGTTCTGCACCAGCCTCGAGAGGCAACGATCCGGCCCCTCACGGGCCAGCAAGAAGCCGCTGGTCAAGGCCGTGATCGAGTTTTGACACCCCACAGGTCGTCCCGTCGACCAGCTGACCGCCGAAGGCACCCACTCCGGTCCGCCGTCGCCGATGATTGTGGACCGGTCCGGTCAGGGGTTGCTCGAGGGTGCGGACGCCCAAGCACCGGCGACGACTTCCTAGACTTCGCGCCGTGCCGCGGACTCGGGTTTTCCTGCTTGACGACCATGAGGTCGTGCGCCGGGGCCTGCGGGACCTCCTCGAGGCCGAGGACGACCTCGTGATCGTCGGGGAGGCGGGCACGGCCGACGAGGCATTGAGCCGGATCCCGCCCACGCGGCCCGACGTCGCCGTCCTTGATGTGCGGCTCCCCGATGGCAATGGGGTCGAGGTGTGTCGGGCGGTCCGGTCCCGCCACCCCGAAGTGCGGTGTTTGATCCTGACGTCGTTCGCCGACGACGAGGCTCTGTTCCAGGCGATCATGGCTGGGGCAGCGGGGTACGTCCTCAAGCAGGTCAAAGGTACCGACCTTGTCGATGCCATCCGGCGGATCGGCGCGGGCCAGGCGCTCTTGGATCCGAGTGTCACTGAGCGGGTGCTTGAGCGCATGCGTCGAGGCCCGGAGCGTGACGAGCGGCTGGAACGACTGTCGGACCAAGAGCGCCGCATCCTGGAGCTCATCGCAGAAGGGCTCACGAACCGCCAGATCGCCGAGCGGATCCACCTTGCCGAGAAGACCGTCAAGAACTACGTGTCGAACCTGCTCACGAAGCTCGAGATGCAGCGCCGCACCCAGGCAGCCGTGTACGCAGCCGGGCTGCGCGACCAGGATCCGCGCCAGGCATGAGTGCCAGCGCGAGAGAAACCGAGGATCGTCCCGAGGCCGCCGGCTTCGATGAACGCCTGCATCGCCTCTTGGAAGCGATGCAGGGGATCGCTGATGGGCTGAGCCTGCCGGTCATCCTTCACCAGATCGTCCAGTCCGCATGCGCCCTGGTCGGGGCACGCTACGGCGCGTTGGGAGTGATCGGCGAGAATCAGACGCTGGTCGAGTTCGTGACCGAGGGCGCCAGCCCCGAGATGATCGCGGCCATCGGGCATTACCCGGAGGGCCACGGGATCCTTGGCCTCTTGATCGTGGACCCGCGACCGCTCCGGCTCGCCGACCTGAGCGCACACCCCGACTCCTACGGCTTCCCGGAGCACCATCCAGCCATGCGATCGTTCCTGGGCGTGCCGGTGAGGGTCGACGACGAGATCTTCGGCAATCTCTATCTCTGCGACAAGCGCGACGCTCAGGCCTTCAGCGCCGACGACGAGGCGCTGATCGTCGCCCTCGCCGCGATGGCGGCGGTCGCGATCGACAGCACGCGACTCCACGAGCGGCTCCAGGATCTCGCGGTGCTGCGCGACCGCGAGCGCATCGCTCGAGATCTGCACGACAAGGTCATCCAGCGCCTCTTCGCCACCGGCTTGTCCCTGCAGGCGGCCAATCAGGGGCTCGACGACGCCGCAGCCCGCAAGCTCTCTCAAGCGGTCGACGAGCTTGACGAGACCATTGCCGAGATCCGCAATGCCATCTTTGGTCTCGAAGCCCGTCCGGCGAACCGTCCCAACCTCGGCGCGGCCTTGCTGGTTCTGGTCGACGAGCTCACCCAACCGGCCGGGCTGGAACCAACGGTCCGTATCGACGGGCCGCTCAACTCCCTCCTGACCCCCACGCTCGGCGACGAGCTGCTCGCCGTCGCCGGCGAAGCGCTCGTCAACGTGGTCCGCCACGCCGCAGCACGCAACGTCAGCGTCTCCGTCACGGTGGACACTCAGCAGGTCGTCCTGCGCGTCGTCGACGACGGCCACGGCCTCGGCGACGGCAGCGGTGGGGGGCATGGGCTGGCCAATCTCGAGACCCGGGCCGCTCGGCTCGGCGGCAGTTGCCAGCTGGGCGCCACCGACCGGGGCGCCAGCCTGGAATGGCGGGTTCCGTTGTCTGACTAGCCCCGTAAGTTCAGGACCTTCGGCCCTCTCCGCGTGTCCGGGCACGTGGGACCCTGATGGGCGATGTTCGTGCGGGACTTCATCGAGATCCCCCAGCCCTTCGAAGCCGTCGCCCCGCGGCTCGTGTGCAACGCGGCCTGGCTGAACCCGTTCCTCCACGCCGCACTCGAGGAGGCGGTTTCGACGTTGGGCGCGCTGAGCACCGACGAGCCGCTCACGCTTCGCCTCGCGCCTCTCACCGTTCGATGCGGGCGGGGGCCGGTCCGGCTCCGCGCTGACACGCTCGTGATGCCGCTGCGCTGGGAGACCAACCTCCCAGCCTTCCTGGTGCCCGACGTGGACGGCGAGCTTGAGGTCGCTCCTCTCGGCGTCGTCCGTTCCCAACTCGCACTCAACGCGAATGCTGGCCCCTCGTCCCCTGGCCAGGATGACATCGCCCGCCGCGTGATGGAGACTGAACTACGCGCTTTTCTGCGTCATCTCGCAGCCGAATTCCAGCCGATGTCATGACCGTCGACGGGCTCGCGATCGAAGGCCAGATGGTGATGCCGACGAGGCCAGCCCATTCCTGGGTGCGCCTCTATGGCTGGTCATTGCATCACCGGATCGTCAGCCTCGGCTCGGATCGTCCCATCCATGGGACTTTGGGCCCTAGCCGCCGTTGCCGCCCGGTGCGACGGTGGCCCATTCCGTCGTCTGAACTGGTCCAGGGCCGGATGCCCCTTGAGGACGATGGCTGGCTCACCATCGCCGCCGCCGTGAGCAGGCGGATCCGCAACTCCTAAACGCGCTGTGGTGTTACCAGGAGTGCCGCGCAGCCCAACGCCGCGCCGCTGGATCTTCCTGTCGATCCGTCACCGGAGTCGGGTCTCTCGGTCGGGCCGTCTGGCCCTACCCGGCTGGGGCCGCGATGGCTCATGGTACTGCGGAGCGACGCTTCGACGACGAGAGGAACCATGGTGAACGCACCTTCGAGGCGGTTGTTGTGGGTTCTCGTGGTCGCGGCATTGGCTGTGTTCCCGGCGCTGTCGATGGGAAGCGGGGTCGCCGGAGCGCAAACTTCGACCGGCACCGTGACCGGCACGGTGACGGACCCGTCGGGAGCTCCCTTCCCGCCCGGGACGAGCGGTGTCGGTGCCTGCCCCGCCCCGGGGACCGGTCTGGGCTGCCCTGGCCTGCAGACCGCGTTCGCCGACGCATCGGGTCACTACACGCTGTCCCTCTCCCCGGGGACGTACAACATCGGCGGGTTCGCGTTCATCAACGGGAACCTCACGCTGTCCGCACCGGTGAATGGGGTCACCCTGATCGACGGCCAGACCATCACGGAAGACTTCACGGTGACACCTCCGCCACCCGTGCCGATGCAGATGGACATCGCGGCCTGCCCGAATGTCACCCAGACCACCGACCCCGGGCCGGGTGTCGAGCCGGGCAATCTCAACTGCGGGCCGTCGGTGTTCTCGCCGGGCGCGGAAGTGCCTCAGCCTGACGGCACCTGCACCTCGCCGACCAACAGCGCCCTCGGCACGGTTCCCGAAAGCCAGAACCCGCTCGGCCTCTGGGTGCACGTCTCGTCGAACACCTGCAACCCTGGGCTGGAAGCCGTCGGCGGATCGTTCACGATCAACTTGACGCAGACCGCGCCGACACCGGGGCCGACGCAAACCATTCCAGGCCAGCTCGACTCGTATGCTCCGACCGAGGGCCTCCCCCCTGCGTCGGTCGTGATACCGATCGGGAACCTTGCGCCCGGCACCTACAACGTCACAGTCAATTTCCCGGCCCAAACCATCTGCTCCCAGCCCGGGAGCTGCCCGTTCACGGGTCCTCACGACGTCGGCGCGACGAGCGCCACCGGTACCCTGGTGGTGTTCGCCAACTCCAGCGGCGGCACCTTTGTGATTGGCGACCAGAACGCCTCGGTTGGCAACCCGGTGACGTTCTGGGGGGCTCAGTGGGCCCAGCAGAACCGCCTCAGTGGCGGGTCTGCCCCCAACAGCTTCAAGGGCTTTGCTGGCGCCCCGACGACGGCACCGGCCTGTTCGACCCAGTGGTCGACCGGTCCGGGCAACAGCTCGGGGCCGCCTGACACGGTTCCGTCCTACATGGCCGTGATCGTCACGAGCTCGGTCGCCAAGGAGGGATCGACGATCTCGGGTAACACCACCAAGCTGGTGATCGTCAAGACCGACCCCGGCTATGCCGCCAACCCCGGACACGCCGGCACCGGAACGGTCGTCGCCGTCTTGCCCTGCTCCTAGACAACCGATACGCATACCACCGTTGATGGGGGGGCCCAGCGCCTCCCCATCAACGGTGAGCAACGGTTCACCCCAAAAAACTGAACCTCCTTCGAGTCTCAAGGTATAGACCCGAGCCGAGGTTCGCCGACAACGGCACGCTGCAAACCACCCGAACTCTCATAACGAGTGGACCGATAGATGGGGTCCGGCCACTCCGAGCGCGCCCGAATCGTCAGAGCCGTCCGCTTCGAGCGCAATGCTCGCGTCGTATCATCTGGCGTCTGCCGTCCCAGCGTGCACCGGCCGTGGTGGCGTCCGACACCAGACCGCTCGGATCCCCGCGGTTGCATAGCAATTCAAGTTGAGGGAGTACAGATGGCTGCAGGGCGGTACATCGTCGTCGGCGTCGACGGGTCAGAGACGTCGCTCGAGGCACTCCGCTGGGCACGCGACGAGTGTCGGCGTCGAGACTGCGCGCTTCGGGTCGTGACGTGCTGGACCTATCCGGTACTGATCGGCATGGCGGCAGCCCAAGCTCCGATCTCGGGTGCAGAGCTCGAGTTAGACGCGCGAGCGGTTGGCGAGGCGGCAGTTGAGAAGGTGCTTGGCTCCGATCAGGATGTGCAGGTCGGCACTGACGTGCTCGAAGGTCCGCCTTCGCTCAAGCTCTTGGAATATGACCACACGGCAGAGATGATCGTGATCGGTTCGCGGGGTCGTGGTGGATTCGCTGGCCTCCTCCTTGGCTCGGTCAGCCAGCACCTCGCGGAGCACGCGCGATGCCCAGTGCTCGTCGTGCACCATCCACCCGCTCCCTAGGTCGCACCGCGGACCGGATCCGCCCCGATCGAGTGGAGCATCGTGGTGGGTCTTCGAGACCGAGGATTCGTCAGTCTGGGGACGCCTGGTCGGGTGGTCGTTTTGGTCGGACCGCGCGGGGTCGTCGAGGAGGGCAAGCGTCTGGGCCTCGTCCACTGTTCGGAGGTCCTGGTCGTGTCGGTCATTTACGTGTTGGTGCGTCGCGTCCTCGAGCTAGTGACGCTGCGGTTCCGTTCCCGGCGCTACAAGGACCTCGAGATCGTGGTGCTGCGCCACGAGCTCGCTGTCTTGGGGCGCCAGGTGAGCCGACCTCAACTCGGCGATGCGGACCGCGTCTTCCTCGCCGCGGCGAGTCGCATCCTCCCCCGGCCGCACTGGAACATCTTCTTGGTCACGCCAACAACCTTGATGCGCTGGCATCGCCGTCTCGTGGCCAGACACTGGACCTATCCGCATCGGGCACCAGGCCGCCCACCGATCGA
The DNA here is from genome assembly GCA_003140175.1 of Actinomycetota bacterium. GTDB lineage: Bacteria > Actinomycetota > Acidimicrobiia > IMCC26256 > PALSA-555 > PALSA-555. Next base: position 14,011 of record PLJD01000008.1, on the reverse strand, counting down.
TCCTGAGGTGCGCGACCTGATTGTCCGTCTCGCTCGCGAGAACTGCCGTTGGGGCTACCAACGCATCCGGGGCGAACTCGCCGGCCTCGGCATCACGGTGTCCGCGACGACCGTACGCCGGGTGCTGCTCGGTGCCGGTGTTGGACCGGCTCCCAGCCGGTCAGGCGTGACTTGGCGAGAGTTCCTCCGCCGACAAGCCGCGGGCATCCTCGCCACCGACTTCTTCACCGTCGACACCGTCGGGCTCCGCCGCCTCTACGTGCTGTTCTTCATCGAGCTCGACACCCGCCGGGTGCATCTGGCCGGCGTGACCGCCCACCCGACCGGTGCATGGGTCACCCAACAGGCCCGCAACCTCTCCCTTGCGGTTTCTGAGTAGCTCTCGCAGCGGCGCGTCCTCATCCGCGACCGCGATACCAAATTCACCCGGTCGTTCGACGACGTGTTCCGAGCCGAGGGCATCCACACGATCCAAACGCCAGTTCGGGCTCCACAGGCCAATGCCTACGCTGAACGCTGGATCGGCACTCTGCGACGCGAGTGCCTCGATTGGACCCTCGCATGGGTGGGACTGCGTGTCGTAGAGTCCAAGCAGCACAACGGTTGCGGTCTCGTGCGCAGGTGCGGACGGTCGATTTGCCGCTTACAAAGCGAAGGTTCGTCAACTGCTGCTCACGCGTGCGGACCAATCCCATCCCGCTTGCAGTCGGTCCTATTCGGTACGCAGGTGCCGTCGGCCTCGACCGTGTCGTCGGTGGTTGGGTTCACAATCGATGGGGGCCCCGTCAAGGACACCAACCCGACGGCAGTCGACGGGGGCAGCGCCGTGGGCTGCGCCTACACGGTCATAGGAACCAATGATTTGGCAATCGACTTTGACAAGAAACCCCTGACCAAGGCTCAGTTTACAAACGACGCTAACAGTACGTGTGTCGACAGCCCCGACTTGTTCTCTTGCACGAGCATCGCGGGTCTCGGGGACGCCGCCGTTGTGCAGAACGGAGGCTCGGGCGGGAGCTATGTGTCCGTGTTGACGGGCTCTACGGCAATCAACGTCTCGGGTAGTAGCGGCCCACTCACGATTGACAAACTCGAGGCACTCGCGGGGCAGGTGATCATCCGACTGCGCTTCCACTGAGCGAACACGCGTCTGAGCGAACGCTAGGCCGCCACTTCGCGAACGCGTCCTAGGGCTGATTGCAAACGCCGGTTTCAAGATTCTCTTTTCGCCCGACCGCACATCAGGAGGGGCCCGTCCCACCGCAGTGACACCCGGCACGGCGGAGTAGGACACGCTGGGGGGGGTGTCTGCACCACCGACGCGGGTCCGGACACGTGCGGCTCTTCCTCGCGCCGTGGGCTCCTCGACCACCGTCGCGACATCGATCGTGCCAGCGGTCGGCGGCTCTATGGAGTGACGGCCGAGATCCCATTCACCCCTGGCCCTGCTCCCACCAGGCCAGGTCACGCCCGAAGGGCGTGACCTGCAAGGGGTGTATATGCCTGGTGGTAGCTGGGATCGAGGGTCGGACTTGTCTCTGGCGTTGAGTTGCTCGCCTATCAGTGTGCATTGTCCGGGTGATGATGGAGTGGACGAAAGAATGGGGTTCGGTCAATATGGTCCGCGCAGTCGCGCGGTGCGGGAGGTATTCGCTTGGCCAACCGGTCGGTCGAAGGGTTGCCTGTCGAGACGAAGCGCACCTATTGCAAGGTCTGCATGACGCATTGCGGCTTGGTCGCCGATGTTGTCGGAGACCAGATCATCCGCGTTCGCGGTGACAGGGATCACCCCCTCACGCAGGGTTATACCTGTCCGAAAGGTCGGGCGGTCGGTCAGGTCCACCACCACCCAAATCCGATCACGCGCCCGTTGATGCGCGAGGGTGATGAACTCGTCGAGGTGACCTGGGATGTAGCGCTCGACGACATCGCCGCGAAGCTCCGGGACATCATCGACACGCATGGGCCTGACGCGGTTGGGATCAATTTCGGTAGCGGGCTCGGCCTGGATTCGTCCGGGTATTTCATGGAAGAGCGGTTCTACAAGGAACTGGGCACTCCGCCGAAGTTCTCCCCGATCACGATCGACAGCGCCTACGAACTGGCGTTGATCTGTTCGGGGGCCGTGCTGGGCGGAGGCCAAGTCGACTACGAAAACGTCGAGCTCTTGATCTACGTCGGAATCAACCCGATGGTCAGCCACGGGGACAACAACGGCATGTGGGACCCGGCCTCGTGGCTGAGGTCCATCACCCAGCGTGGGGAGATCTGGACGATCGACCCGGTGCGCACGGCGACGGCGATGCTCTCGACCCGTCACATCGCGCCATACCCGGGAAAGGACTACGCCATTCTTGCTTGGTTGGTGCGCGAGATCATCGACGGCGGTCCGTGCAACCCGGGATATCCGGTGGATGGTCTCGCGGAGGTGCGCGCCGCGCTCGACGGCTTTGACCGCGCCACAGCTGCGGAGATCGCCGGCATCCCTGAACAGGACCTCGAGGACCTGCTCGCCGCTATACGCCGGCATGGTGTCCTTGCCGTCGAGACCGGCACGGGCATCGGCATGTCGGATGCCGCCAATATCACGGCCTGGTTCGCGAGGCTCATCACGACGCTGACCGGTTCCACGAACAAGAAGGGTGGCATGTGGAGCCATCCGGGATTCTTCTACCCGTCTGAACAGGTTGAAGCGAGGATGGCCAACAAGGGCGGTGGGACAGCCGCGCCCGTGATGAGCCCGACTTTCATGTCCGGTTCGAAGGTCCGGCCCGACGTGAAGGCTGTGATCGGGCCGGGGGGTGGTCCCGAGTGGCCGTGCGCGGTCCTTCCGCTCGAGATCGAGGCCGGCAACATTCGCGCCTTCTTCAACTTTGGTGGGAGCATCTTGCGATCCTTCCCGAACACGAACGCGCTGCGAGCGGCACTGCCGAAGCTCGACCTTCATGTGGCCACCGAAATCGTTCACAATGAGTTGACGCCGTTCTGCACGCACGTCCTCCCGACGAAGGATGGCGTCGAGCGTCCAGAAATCACGCGTTGGGACATCCTCCGGTGGAACGTGTCCATGGAATACAGCGCACCAGTCGTCGAGCCGATGGGCGAGCGCCGCTCGGCTTGGTGGGTGATCTCGCAGGTCATGAAGCGAGCGGGATTGGCGGTTCCCGACTTTGTTCCTGACGACGACCGCACCGAAGGTACTGACGATTACATGCTCTCGAAGCTCGTCCCGCCGATGGCGCGCTGCACCTTCGAAGAACTCAAGGCGAAGGGCTACGTCGAGTTTCCCTATGAGCTCCCCGCTCCATGGTGGGACCAACGGATGGAGCGGCTCGGAGGGTACAAGGTCGCGCCGCCGGAGTTGCTCGAGCAATGGACCGAGAAGCGCGCTGCTGACGAGGCCGCGTTGGGGAAGCCGAAGCCGCTCGTATACAGCCCGCGCCGACAGTTCAAGAAGTTCAACGCGCAGCTGGACTTCATGGGCGAGCCAGCCGACGTCATCATCCATCCTGAGACGGCGGCGGATCACGGGATCTCGAACGGCCAGCGCGTGCGCGTCCACAACGCGAACGGCGAGGTCTTCCTGGCGGCAAAGGTGGATCCGATGATCCGCAAGGGCGTCTGCTCGATCTCGCACGGGCATCTCGACGGGAATGTGAACTTCCTGACCAGCTCGACAGAGATCGATCGCCTGTCGGGCATGGCGCATTACTCCGGCGTCCCGATCGAGATCGAACCCCTCTAACCGGGCGTGCGCAGCGAAGACGTGGACGGGGCACTCGGAGCACGGTGGTGGCCCGGGAGTTCCTCCAGCGACGTCACCCAGGCGGCACAGGTCTAAAACGCCTACAACACCCTGATGATCCGTCTCGGCGAAGCCGTCGCCGCGCCTCTGAGTATCGCGTCCTGCGGGGTGCTCGACCGCTGCCGGAGATGCGCACAGTTGCGACGATTACTACCGACCTTGCAGGGCGATTGATTGCGTGGCGCGCTGCTCAGACGCGCTCGACCTAGCAACGCTTTTGAGCGATAGGATCGTGGGCTGCTTGGGGACGTGCGCGGGTTCGCGACTGTCCCTGACCGGCACTTCGAGGATGTCCGCGCAGGGAGGCCGACGCGCGTAATGGGACGCGCGTTCGATCGGATCCTTCGTTGCCGACGGGTACCGAGGCAGAGCTGTGCGGTTCCGCTTCGTCGACGGGCCAGCATTTGGTCCTCCCGGCAGGCCTTTCGTGACGCTCCCCCAGAAGTCCTCATGTGCGGCTCGAACCGACCCTGTTTGCGGAGTATCCCGACTTGCGACCACACCTTCAGAAGCTTCGTAGCGAGAAGACAACCAGAGTTCTAAGACTCGTTCCGACCTCCGGGCGATCTCGACTGGTGAAGCGGTTGGGATCGCAACGCACCTTGTCGAAGCTGGTTTCTTCGAGCAGCGTGGATCCCGGTGTCAACGGCGGGAGGACCCAGACTCTTGGGTCCCGTTCTCAGACCGCTCTGCACTTGAGATGGTGCAAGGGTCGGCTGAGTTAGACGCGGGAGACTGAGTTGCGGACGGCCCATCACAGCGAGGCGATCGGTACCGACTCGCGGTGTGCTGAACCGCAGGTGTCTCAGACGAATGGCAGGACAGACCTTTGGAGGGGAACTGGGGAAGCAACTAAGCAATCGGGGGTCGGTGGGGCACCGGCCCGCCGGGGTCGACCGCCGACAGCCCTGGTTGCTTGGTTCACGTTCCCGTCAAGTGAGCGTTCGCCTCGCGCGGTGCCGCGTAGATTGTACCGACCGGTTAGTATATTATACGCGGCAGGCTGGTTTGCAACGGCCGGAGGCGCTGTTCCAGGGGGGATGGATGCGACTCTCACGAGCGGTAGCAGCAACGAGCGTGGTCGTCGCCTTGATCGGATCGATCCTGGCGACGGGCGCAGGGGCGCAAACGGGGAAGCCGAAGGCGGCCGACGTGGGGATCACGCCCACGCAGATCCGGTTGGCCGTCGTCGCTGACGTCGACACGCCGGTCGACCCGGGACTGTTCCAGTCGGCGGTGAACGAAGTGAACGCGTGGGCCGCGATTGTCAACCAGCACGGCGGTATCGCGGGTCGCAAGGTCGTCATCGACTTCTATGACTCCAAGCTCAGCCCGAACGACACGACGAACGGAACCATCCAGGCGTGCTCCCGGGACTTCGCCATGGTCGGCAACGAAGCGCTGTTCATGGACAACGTCACCAACGTGGTCACCTGCAAGGACGCGCAGGGCAAGCCGGTCGGCCTACCCGACATCGCCGGGTTGGCGCTCGACCCCAACGAGCTGTGCTCGCCCGTCACCTACACAGTCAGCGGCGACGCATCGTTTTGCCCGACGCTAGGTCAGGATCCCCAGACCTACACCACCGCGCAGGGCGACTTCCTCTACTACCTGAAGAACAACAAGAACCTGCACGGGATCTTTGTTGTTGCCGATGACACCAAACCGGCGGAGAACTCCGAGACAGAGGTCTTCGACGCGGGAATCAAGCTCGGAGTCAAGGAGGACGGTACGGGCATCTACGCCGTCTCGGCCACGTCACTCCAGAGTGTGATGACGCCCCTGATACAGGCGGTCAAGACGAACAACTCGAATTTCGTGTACAACGGATCGGCATACAGCACCATGGTCGAGCTTCGCCGCGAGGCGGTGCTCCAGGGTGTCAACTCGGTGAAGGTGTGGGCGTGCAACCAAGGCTGCTACGACAGCCAGTTCATCCAACAAGGTGGCGCCGACGTCGAGGGGACCTATTCGGTGCTCACGACGCTGCCCTTCTATTCCGAGTACAACTCGAACGCTTCTCTCAAGTCCCTCGTGCACCAGCTGGGCAGTATCAATAAGGTGAACGGCAACGGTCTTGAGGCTTATCTCGCTGCTCTGCTGTTCCAAGACGCGACGCAGAAGGCCCTGGCGAATGGCGGCACTCTGACCCGCCAGTCGCTTCTCGCGGCGATGAAGACCGAGAATGACTTCACCGCACAGGGAATCCTCGGGCCGACCGATGTCGCAGCTCACAAGGGGCCGCCCTGCATCGTGATGACGCAGGTCAAGAACGGAAAGTGGGTACGCGTCTACCCGACCAAGGTCGGGACCTTCGACTGCAACCCGAAGAACGCCGTCCAACTCAAGCTCAATCTGTCCAGTTGAGCCCGCTCCGCCTCGCCTGTCGCAGCAGCGCGTACACATCTCGTTGACCATCGAAGATGTGTTCGGCTCGGACGTAGGAGTCAAAGTCGTTCGGGTGTTGGCGACTCTGGCCAGCGGGGGCAAAGCCAGCGGCAACGGCCAGGGTGTGCTTACCCTCGCCTGTGGCAGGAACACTGGCATCCCGACAGAGCCGGCGGAAGATCACCTAGCCGAGGTTCTCGCAAGCCATGAACAGATGTTCTGCACTCATGACCTGGTTAAGCGGGACCATGGCCCGAGCGGCCTCACGGAAGTGGGCCATCGCTCGGTGGACACGGTTCTTGTCCGGGTGACCCTCCAGCGCGCTAACCATCGACGCCGCCTACGCCACGCATCCCGAACGGTTCGTCCGCAAGCCGCCCACACCGCCGGGACCGATTGAGGCCGTGCGCTGGGGCAACGTGAACCACACTGAGGATCCATTGATAGCTGCAACCGCGCTGCGCGACAATCTCATACTTGTAAGCAATGACCATCGACTCAGCCGCCGGGCAACCGGGCTCGGGGTCGAGGAATGGACACCCGAAGGGCTGCTCGCCTTCCTAGGGCTTTAGCGCGGGGCGATCCGGCTGCGGCGACTACTTCGGCCTCGGAGGTGTCACGCGGATCGGGATCATCACACCGATCGTCATCTTGTTGCCGAGGTCCCACAACGAGTGGGAGATCGACGCGTCCGTCGACGATCTCGTCGCGGTCGCTACCGCGGCCGACCGGCTCGGGTACCACCATCTCACTGCCAGCGAGCACGTCGCGGTGCCCGTGGACGTCGAGGCGCGCCGCGGTAAGCGGTACTGGAACCTGCTCTCAACCTTGTCGTTTCTGGCCGCGGTGACGCGCTCGATCCGGCTCGCGACGAACATGGTCGTGTTGCCCTACCACCACCCGCTGATGGGTTGCAGGGGGTGCGACTCAGGAATCGGGAGAGTCTGCGGGTTGCCATAGACGGTGCCGCCGGAGGAGAGGTACACGAAGCGGCTGACAGCGCGGCGCGGCGCCTCCCGCAGCATCGTCACCAGCGGAGTCACGTCGTCAAGGCGGGCGAGGTCCGTCATCGTCGCGATGGAAGGAGGTCCCCTGCGCACCACGCCACTGCGCGGCATCTCTCGAGCGCCGTGGCACACACGGCGGGATCTGAAGCATCGCCCACGACCACCGAGTCGGGAGCGAAGCCGTCGGGTGTCGCCTCGATCCGCCGAACCAGGACACGCGGCGAGAGGTGCGAACCCGCAAGCTGGCGGTAGAGTGCTTGGCCGATGAAGCCCGCGCCGACCACGAGCACCGGACCCCCAGCCTCCTCCACGGGCAGGAGTCTCGCGCAGGCCGGGACGAGTTCTCATGTCTGCATTCCGGCGCGCCTCAGCGCGCCTGCCATCACCGAATGACAATATGGCGCCAAGGCTGTGCCGTGGCCGCCGTGGCCGCGATCGCCGGCCTGGCGCCCGCCGGAGCGTCGGTCCGGGTACCCGAGGTTCGTATTGCGGCCGGGCTTCAGGTGACGAGCCGGCCCACGTCGCTCGTCCCCGAGGACCTCACCGATTTCGTCTTCCTCCCGAGTGGGGATCTGCTCGTCGCCGGGAAGAACGGCGAGGTCAAGCGGGTCACCCGCACCGGGCGTGCGTACTACCTCGCGGTGTTGAAGGTCGACGCCGCAAACAACCGCGGGCTGCTGAGCATTGCGCTCGCTCCCGACTACAGAACCACCGGGCACCTCTACACCCTGGCGACGTTCCTCCAAAGCGACGGTCATATCGTCGGGCGGGTCCAGCGGTGGACCGTCGATCGGCCCGCGGCCCCGACCTTCATGACCGACCCGGTGACCGTCCTGGACGACATCCCGGCCGACGGCACCGGAGACCACACCATCGACCAGGTGCTGGTCGCACCCGACGGGACCCTCTTCGTTAGCTCCGGTGACGGGTCCAGTGAGATGCCTGGTGTTCCGACCGGCGCTGAGACGAGGAGCAATCCCGGTCTGAGAGCATTCCAGTCGCAGGACCCGACGACCCCCCTCGGCAAGATCCTCCACGTCACGCCCGATGGTCAGGGTGTCGCCACCAATCCCTTCTTCGATCCCGCGAACCCAGATTCCTGGTCGAGCCGGATCTTCGCGCTCGGCCTCCGGAACCCGTTTCGCTTCACGCTCCATGGCTCCGACGTGCTCTTCGTCGGTGACGTCGGCGACCACGCTCGAGAGATGATCGCCGTCGTGCACGCGGGGGACAACTGGGGCTGGCCATGCCTCGAGGGCGGTGAGCTCCCGACCGTCTACGACAGCGACCCTCAATGCGCAACGGTCAGGGCGCCTCGTGCACCGCTCTACGAGTACAAACACGGGAACCAGCCCAAGGGCGAGCTTTCGAGCGCCGCGGTGGTCGGAGGCGTGTTTGTGGCGTCATCTGGCTACCGTGCCGAGCTGGGCGGAAACTATGTGTTCGGCGACTTCGTGCGGGGCGACATCCTCGCGCTGTCGGTGGATCGCGATGATCATCTGACTCGCGGTGATCGGATTCGCGAGCTCGCGCACGGTGCATGGATGCCGGTCGCGTTCGGCCTCGACCCCGCTGGTCACGTCTGCTTCGCTGACTCCCTGCACTCCAAGGTTCGCTGCCTCACACCGACTTGATCCACGCCGCCCACTCAGCGGCCCAGCGGGGGATTCGCCACCGCCGGCCCGCGATCGATCCACCACACGGACTGCACTCTGCCGTCTGGAAGCCTCACCGAGAAGGCAGGGCGGAAGCCGGCCGCGGTCGCAGCCGCCTCCACCTCGCCGGTGGCGGGCCGGGGCTCGCTCTCGCCGGGTGCTGGCGGGCCGATCACGAGGAGGTTTGGCCAGCCATAGAGGGGATCGGTGAGGTGCGCGCGATACACGGCCTCGCGCTGTCGAGCAGCAGCGCCGGGTGCCTGCAACAACTGACCGACGAGCAGGGGCTGATGAAAGACCGCGCGGGCCTCGAGCGACACGGTGTTGGTGTTGAAGAACGGGTCACGGGTTGCGAAGAACACGACCGGGAGTCGACCGTAAGCCCCGGCCTCGATGAACAGGCGGCGTGCAACTCGAGTCGCGGTGGGCATCCACGCTCGCTGCTCTGCGGGAAGCGGGGCTGGCGGCGCGCCGACCCGATAGTGGGCGACCGTGCTGATGTAGTTGTAGATGACGCCAGAACCTTGAGTGACCTGCAGGGGTCCGAGCACGGGGAGTGTGACAACCTGGCTCTCCGACAGGGCCGGCGTCAGGGCAGCTTGGGTTGTTATCCCGACGACTGCGCAGAGGACGAGCGCGCCCGCGAGCGCATATCGCACGGCATGCCACCGTACCGTCGACGCCGCCCAGACCCCCAACAGCGCGACCAGGGGTAGCAACGGGGTGCCGAAGCCATTGGTCTTGTTGCTCGTCGACGTGAGAGCCGCGTAGCCCCCGACGATCGGGATGACGAGCAGAGCCTGGTCAGCTGAGAGCAGCCGCTTGACGGTCAGCGATCGTCGCCGGGCGGCTACAGCGAGGACAACCGCCAGACCCAGCACCAGCGCGAGCGGCACGCTGAGCCCGTTGACCATCGAACTCAGCTGCGCAGTCCAGAAGGCAGGCCGCGACACGGTCGTCGTTCCCCCCCGCAGGTACTGCGCGGCCTCGGCGCCGTAGCCGTACGCGGTGAGGTATCCCGTCACGGTCGACCAGTTCGGACCCCACCACGTGGCAGCTACTGCGGTCCCCACCCCAACCGCGATGGTCAGGTGAACCAGACCGCGACGCCATCGATCGCCCACCACGACCACGCTCACCACAGCCGCGATGAGAAGGCCAGGCACGAACGCGACCGTCATCGTCCGGGCGAGGGCAACCAGACCCAAGAGGAACCCGAAGACGGTCGACCACCCGAGCTTGCTCAGGCGATCCGACTTCAATAGGGCCAGGGTCGCGGCGAGAAGCAATGCGGTGGCGTCGATCGTGAAGATCAGCGTGCGGGTCCAGAGTGTGATCGCCGGGATAGCCGCCACGGTGAGGGTGGCGACGAGCGCCCACTTCCGATCCGTGAAGCGACGCGCAACGAACCAGGCGGATGCGACGAGGACCACGAAGAACGCCGCTTGCACGGCGAAAGCGGCAGCCATCCGGGATCCGATGACCAGCTGCAGCGGGACGCTGAGAGCGGGAACCAACGGACCTTGCTGGCGCTGGGACACGATGGCGTGCCAGAGCCCGCCCAGGCCACCGGCGGCGAGACCGGCCCGGTCGTCGAGACCGAAGCGCAGGTACGCGGCTTCGTCGATCACCAGTGGACCCGCGGCTCGGAAGCGCACGAGCCACAACCCATCGAGCGCCACGCACACGGCAGTCGCCAGTGCCGCGGTGAGTGGCGCCCACGCGTCCGTCCCGCGGGGCCACACGCGGGACCATTTCGGCGCGACACCGCGCACCCGCGACGCCCCCGAGGGGTCGGTGCTCACACCAGTCGCACCCCGGGCAGCCCAACCCGACGGTTCCAACCCGCCCGGCAACCGTCATCACCTTTCCCCGACATCGAGGCGCGGCGCGCTCCCGCCGCGAACTCACCTCCGGATGGAGGATGGAGTGGGTGTCCCTGACGGGGTGCAACTTCGGGGGACACAAACCAGTTGACGAACCGTTGCCCGTCGCGGCTGCGTCTTGTGCGCCACCATGCGTGGCAGATCTGCGAGTGGTACCGAGCGCTCACGGCTCCGGAGACCCGAATAGACCGCGCCCTTACAAGGCGCAGCCTCGTCCAGTACTGCGCACGCGTGCGGACGCATCCTGTCGAGCTTGCAGGGGGATGGTCGCCGCTGCGCTCGGCCGGCGGGCCGAGTAGCGGGCAGGGGTTGCCGTCGGGTGACACCCAAGTCGGACGTGACTCCATCCCGCGATCAGCGATCGGCATCGAGTCCATCGCGATCGAGCGCTGCTCGGATCTGGCCGAGCCACTCTGTGCCCAGTTGGCGCCCGTTCGGGAGTTGGTCGTCTCGATCCCAGCGCCACGTTGCGATCATCGCAAGCATGAGGATCCGGCACTCGCGAAGCAGATCTTGATTAACAGCCGGATAGTGTTCGCTGACTTCTTCGGGCGCATGGGCGATGTCGAACTCGACAGGTCCGCGGCAACACGTCTCGAGGTCTACAAAGAGCAGCCCTTTCTTCGTGTTGAGTAAGTTGGCGGGATGCGGCTCGCCGTGCAGCAGCTGCTCGGGTGCGCCCCGGTCGACGATCGCCCGCCTCAGGCTCCGCAACGTGTTGCTGAGAAGCTCCCGGTCCGCGTCAGCAAGCTCCGGAGTGTGGGCGCGGTTGCCAACCAGCCACTGGGCCTCCGCGACTCGATCCGTGAAGTGCGGCGGAGTCACATCGATCTGCCGCATGCCGGCATGCAACTGCTCGAGCGTCTGCGCATACTCGGGTGGCGCGACGCCTCGAGACGGCACAGGCTCATAGTAGGTCCAGAGCGTGACCGCGAAGCCGTTACGCACGTAGACGCGCGGCTCCACCCGAGGCTCAAGCTCAGCCACCGGGCTATCGGTTTCGGCGAGCCGCCTTCCGACCTCGACTTCGAACTCGGCGCCTGCCTGATGCGCTACATGCGCGACCCGAGCAAGAACGTCACAGGGCAGCAGGCGCACCGCGAGCCGGTTCGAGTCGTGAAGAACAACCCCGTCATCGGACCTCAGGTCAAGCGCTGAGGCCGTGGACATACCCGCAGCCACCGCACGCGGAACATCTGATGCCTTCATCACCCCCTGAGTTTGGCACCGCCGTGGGTCCGTCCGGCCGGGATTGAACCTGGGAAGGGCTCAGGTCAATGGACGACGGACGTCCGCGCGATCTCGAGCTGACGCTCTCCTCCCAAGGAGGAGCCTGGTCTAGATCGCTGCGCCCCACCGCGAGAGCCTGCGGGATCTTTTCACAGGGATCCTGCCCACTGAATACCGCGTCCAAGACGTCGAGCGTTTCATCGATGATCTCGGCTGACCGGACTTGGCGTCTCGGCCACCGAGCACGAGCCTCACGGCGATCCGTCGCCTGAGCAACGGGTCTGGGATCGACGGCTAGTTGACGCCAGACGTGTCGATGTGGGACATGATGCGGTCAGCGTCGCGGCCGAGGCGTCGCAGCTGCTCTGGTGACAGAACGTCGATCACCAGAGACCGGACGTGCGTCAGGTGTCCGGGCGCGGCTTCGGCGAGTGTCTGCAAGCCCTTCTCGGTCAGGATGGCGTTTGTGAACCGTCCGTCGGTGGGGTCCGGCTCACGGCGGACGAAGCCGCGCCTCTCGAGCCGCTCGACCAGGTGCGACAGCCGGGACAGCGACGCGTTGGTGACTTCGGCAAGCGAGCTCATCCGCATCGTCCGCTCTGGGCTGTCGGAGAGCATGGCGAGGACCTGGTACTCGACCATCCTCAGCTTCGAGTCGCGCTGCAGCTGCTGATCGATCGACCAGGGGAGCCAGGTCATCAACCGGACAACGGAGAGCCACGAGGCCAGCTCCCCAGGGGTGAGCCACTTCACGGGCGGCTCCTGAGCGCCTCGGGGGCCTGGTCCGGTCATCTCCACCAGGGTAGCCAGTTCACTAGCGGCTTCAAGTAACCCCGTGCGTCATGGGCGCCCCGCGTCGCCATGAGACCGCATGTTTCCGGGCTCGGATCCTCGAGAATGAACTTGACTGTTCAAGTGACCTCGTCTAGGGTTCTCGGTGACACGCTGGCCAGGAGGATTGCGGCGATGAACGTGGCTCTCACCGGTGCAACCGGTTTCATCGGATCTCATGTAATGGCGGAGTTGCTCGGCCACGGCCACGAGGTGACGGCCCTGGTCCGCGACGACGCCAACGCGGACGCCGTCGGCGCCCGCGGCGCCAAGGCGGCCGTCGTCGATCTCTACGACCGATCCGCAGTCGCGAGCCTGCTCCGCGAAGCTGATGGGGCCATCCACACCGCCAGCCCCGGGGACGCGACGAGCGCCGACCTGGACTCCGCGGTGGTGGATGCGGTGATCGATGCCCTCGGGGGCACCGGCAAGCCCTACCTGCAGGTCGGCGGCGCCTGGGTCTACGGGTCCAACACCGCCATCACCGAGGATTCTCCCTTCAACGCGCCGGCGCTGGTGTCATGGAAGGAGCCGATCGAGCGCCGTGTGCTCGGCGCACGAGGCATGCGCGGCGTCGTGATCGTCTCGGGCACCGCCTACGGCGACGCCGGCGGAGGGGTTCCAGGGGTGCTGATGGGCTCACCCCGAGATGGTGCCGGCAACTTGATCACGATCGGTTCGGGACGACAGCACTGGTCCACGGTGCACGTCGCCGACCTTGCGGACTTCTTCCGGCGCGTCCTGGAGAATGACTCGGCTCGTGGCTACTACATCATTGGCGATGGGCTGAACCCGACCGTTGCGGAACTCACGGAGGCGGCCGCGGTCGCCGTTGGCGCCCCAGGGGCGGTCCCCGGGTCCGACGATGAGGCCCGAGCGCGCTTGGGCGACTACTTCGCCGAGGTCCTGCTCCTCGATCAGGGCGCCGATGCCGCCAAGGCTCGAGCCGAGCTCGGTTGGCGCCCGAACCACCCAGGACTCGTTGAAGAGTTCCGCAGTGGGAGCTACCGGAAGTAGGGAACTTCATCATCCTCTCCGAAAACAAGGGGAGCAGCCTGTACGCCTTCGTAGATGTCGGGGCTTAGCAGCGTTACCGCGCCAATCATTCCGAGTCGATTGGACCCCCTTTCCTCGTCGCCCGACAAGCAATAACTGGGTGCCGAGCAACACCTGCGCCCGGAAGACAACGCCCTTGCAGTGCGTTCGGAG
>PLJD01000108.1 GCA_003140175.1 Actinomycetota bacterium | reverse complement strand
CTCCCGGCGCGCCGGCGCGACGACGCGGAGGTGGCGGGGGCGGGGCGGAGCAGCAGGGGCCGGGCGCGGCAGCGCACCACTGCGACCGGCGCGGGTCCGGCGCGCCGGCGCCGCGACTGCGGCGACGGGGCTCACGGCCCCGACGGTGACGGGAGCTTCTCGACCGCGCGGAGGCGCGCGCTCTCCGAGCGGGGGTTCTCGGCGACCTCGTCAGGCTGGGGGCGCATCGGCCGACGGGTGAGCAGCCGCACCAGCGCGTGCGACCGGGTCGGCTCGACCGGCAAACCCGGCGGCTGACTCTCCTCTCGGCCTGCCCACTGCGTGAACCGCTCCTTCACGGCGCGGTCCTCGAGCGAGTGGTAGGCGAGTACCAGGACACGCCCACCCGGGCCGACCAGGTGCACCGACTCGTCGAGGCCCGCGGCGAGGTTCGGCAGCTCGCGATTGACCTCCATGCGGATGGCCTGGAACGTGCGTCGAGCGGGGTGACCCCCGCGGCGGCGCGACCGGGCCGGGATGCCCTCCTTGACGGCGATGACAAGGTCGGCGGTGGTGTGCAACGGCCGGTGCGCGACGATGCGCGCCGCGATCGACTTCGCGAAGCGCTCCTCGCCGTTGCCGGCCAGCACCTCGGCGAGCGCCTCCTGGGAGTACTCGTTGACGACCCGCGCCGCGGTCAGGACCTGCGCGCTGTCCATACGCATGTCCAGCGGCGCGTCGCCCCAGTAGGTGAACCCGCGTTCTGGCAGGTCCAGCTGGGGGCTGCTTACCCCCAAGTCGAACAGGATGCCCATGACGTTCCCCTCGATTGCTTGTTCCACGATGCCGGCGACGTCCTCAAAGCCGCCGTGCACAACCTGTGCCCGATCTCCGAACGGTTCGAGCGCAACCCGGGCTGCCGCGACCGCCGCGGGATCACGGTCGATCCCGAGCAGGCGGAGGTCCGGCCGAGCCCTCAGGAGCTGGCGGGCGTGCCCGCCACCCCCGACCGTCGCATCCACGACGGTTCCGGTCGGTACCGCGGCGAGGAGCTCGACCACCTCCCGGACCATGACCGGTCGGTGCTGGAAGCCACCCATGTGATCTCCTCGCCACCTGGGCCCGTTTGCAGCCCCCCGGACGGACGACGTCCGTTCGGATTTCTCCCCGAAGCGGTCCGGTGGAGCGGGCGGAGTAGGGGCTTCACCGCGCCGGCCGGGGGGCTGCAAACGGGCCTCAGGCCACGTACGTCTCTTGGATCTCGGCTCCTTCCTCGGGTCCTACATGCCCCAGCTGGGGCGACGAGCAAGCTCGGCTTGGCCGCGCTCTTCCACGGGCTCCCAGCGTTCGGGGGCCCACAGCTCGATCCGGTTCTGCTGGCCGGTCACGATCACGTCTCGCTCCAGGTGCGCGGACTCGCGCAGCCGAGGAGCGATGAGGATCCGCCCCTGGCGGTCGGGGGTCACCTGCTGCACGCTCGAGAAGAAGCTCCGAGCTGCATTGACGCCCTCCTCGGTGCCGCCGTCCTTGGCGCTCTGCGTGATGTCCTCGCTCACCTCGTCGAACCGTTCCGACGTGTAGATGACGAGGCAGCCGCCCGGAAAGGGGCCGACGAAGGCCCCATCCTCGAGCGCCTTGCGGAACTCCGCCGGGAGGATGAGGCGGCCCTTCTCGTCCAGCGTGTGCTGGAACTGGCCAAAGAACCGGGTCGCCACTCTGTCTCCTCGTCGACGGAGCTCGCCGGTGCCACCCAGCCGACTCCACAATCAACCACTGCGCTCCACCCTACGCCCTCCCGCGCCACAAAATCAACCCCGTCGGCCCCACGCGCAGCACCGGCCCCACCACTTCCCTCCCCCGACCGGGTCGCGGGCGCGCGAAAGCCCACTGATCAGCCCCGATGCGCGACGTGGCGGCGCCGCCTGACCAACGTCCCTGGGAACGACAGCTAGGCCGGGACGGCCTCCAGGCCGGGAAGGAACGGCTCCCACGCCGGGTCGAGGGACCCGGCGCTGGCCACCAGCCACAAGCTGGCGTGGGGGGCGACCGGGAGGCGGTGCAGATGCAGGCCCGCCTCGGCCAGCGTGCGGTCCTCCTTGCGGGCGTTGCAGGCCCGACAGGACGCCACGACGTTCTCCCAGGCGTGCTCGCCACCCCGGGACCGGGGCACCACGTGGTCGATGTTCTCGGCCGCCCGGTTGCAGTACTGGCAGCGCTGCCCGTCCCGGGCGAACACCGCCCGGCGCGAGAGGGGTACCCGGCTGCGGTACGGGACCCGTACGAAGTGGCGGAGACGCACCACCGACGGGACGGCGATCACTCGCCGTTCGGAGTGCAGCTCGGCGCCGTTGCGGGCGACGATCTCAGCCTTGTCCTTGAGGACCAAGACGACCGCCCTCCGCATCGAGACGACACAGAGAGGCTCGAAGCTGGCGTTGAGCAGCAGAGCTCTCCCCAAGCCTCGTGACCTCCTGGTGCCCGCACCACCGCGACGGAACGCCAGGAGTCTACCGGTGCCCCCGCCCCGACCCGGCTCCTCCTGGCCCGCGGCGCGCCAGGAGCTGGTCCTGCGCGCGGCACCAGCGCAGATATCCGACCACGTCGGCGGCCTGGAGTCGGGCCGTCGCGTCGCCGTACTGGACCTCGAGCCGAAACGCGAGATAGGCGCGCCCGGGGAGGGGCAGGAACGGTGGGCGCCGCCACCAGCCGCGCCGGGCGAGGCGGCGCGTCTGGCGTGCCGCGGCCGCCCACAACGAGGGCCGCGCCGCCACCGCGAGGGCGGAGCGCACCCAGCCGGCGCGCCCCGCTTGCGTCACGCCATAGACGGTATCGGCAGTCCGCCCGGAGGCTGCTGGTAGCGTGCGGGCGCGTCCCAGGAGGGAGCTTGGCTCAACCAGCTGCCGCCCGGCACGTCGACGTCGCGGGGCTCTTCGAAGCGCTATCGCGAAACGTCGAGCAGGTGATCCAGGGCAAGCGCGACCAAATCCACCTGGCGCTGGTGTGCCTGATCGCCGAGGGCCATCTGCTCATCGAGGACGTACCGGGCGTCGGCAAGACCTCGCTCGCCAAAGCGTTCGCCCGCTCGATCGCCGGGACCGCCAACCGCATCCAGTTCACCCCCGACCTGCTGCCCTCCGACGTCGTCGGCGTATCCGTGTGGAACCGAGCCACCAGCGAGTTCGAGTTCCGGCCCGGCGCCGTGTTCGCGCACGTCGTGCTCGCCGACGAGATCAACCGGGCGTCGCCCAAGACGCAGTCGGCCCTCCTCGAAGCGATGCAGGAGCGCCAAGTCACCGTCGAGTCCCGCACCTGGGCGCTCCCCCGCCCCTTCCTCGTCATCGCCACCCAGAACCCGGTCGAGCTCGAAGGCACCTACCCGCTGCCCG
>PLJD01000065.1 GCA_003140175.1 Actinomycetota bacterium | reverse complement strand
GACACCGACCAGATCATCCCGAGCGACTGGCTCAAGCGGGTCGAACGCACCGGTTTCGGCGAGGGCCTGTTCTCGGAGTGGCGCGAGAGCAGCGACTTCGTGTTGAACCAGGCCCATTTCCAGGGCGAGGACGTCAAGGTGCTCGTGTCGGGGCCCAATTTCGGGATCGGGTCCTCCCGGGAGCACGCGGTGTGGGCACTCCAGGACTTCGGGTTCGAGGCGGTCATCGCGCCGCGGTTCGGCGACATCTTCCGCACCAACGCCTTGAAAGGCGGCCTGGTGCCGGTGGTGCTGCCCGAGCCGGTCGTGCGACGCATCCTCGACGCGGTGGAGGACGACCCGACCCTCGAGCTCGTCGTGGACGTGGTCGACCGTCGGGTCGCGCTTCCCGCCCTCGACCTCGACGAGCCCTTCGAGCTGGAGGACTATGCCCACCACCGGCTGCTGCACGGCTTGGACGACATCGCGGTGACCTTGGCCCTCGACCCCGAGATCACGGGATACGAGGGCCGCCGGGCGGTGTGGCTCCCGCGGGTCAGCCCGTAGCGGCGACCGCCAGCCGCGTCACCGGCGCCAACGCCTCTGGCGTCGAGAGATCCCAGGCCAACCGGGGCGCCTCGAACGCCTCCGCGTAGCGGATCCGGCCCTGGAATCCCCGGAATCGGGCCTGGGCCTCGATGGCCTCGAGGTCGACCGGTCCCACGCGCAGCACCTGGGAGAGATGGGCGCGGAGCGCGGCGAGCTTGTCTTCGAGGCTGTCGGCGACGTCGACGTACACGGTGGGCTCGAAGCCCTGCGACGACGGGGTCTCGAACTGCAACACGCTGGGCAGGCGTCGCGCCGCGGCGAGGCTGGCGGTGGCGGTGGCCCGGTGGTCCTGGTGGGTGTCGCGGCTGGCGTGGGTATAGAGGACCTCGGCGTGGATGTCGGCGACGACCCGGTCGATGACGCTGATCGCCTCGGGTCCCTCGGGCACCGACCCGTCCTCGAAGCCGCCCCAGACCAGGCGGACCCCCAGCCGGGACGCGGCGTCCTCCTGCTCGCGGTGGCGGCTCATGCCTTCCACCTGGCCCCGCTGACCGGCGGTCATGACCAGGATCGTGACGTCGTCACCCCGGGCGACATGGCGCAGCAGCGTCGCGCCACAGCCCAGCTCGACGTCATCGGGGTGCGCCCCCACGGCCAATACATTCACGGCTCAGCCCTCCCGAGCGCCCGCAGCTTCTCTACGAGAGGCATCGGCACCCCGCCGGGCGCCCTGAACCGCGAAATCCGGCGCCGAGGTAGGCGTTCAGCCGGGTTTGGTTCCGGCGAGCAGGGCGAGCTCCCGCCATTTCCAGTGACAGTCGACCGATTCGAAGCCCAGCTCGCGCAGCCAGCGCAGCTGGGTCTCGACGTCGAGGAGCTGGTTCGAGGGATCGTCCTCGGCGACGGAGCGGCCCAGGGTGACAAGGAAGGCCTCGTGCAGCGCCGGGGTGGGCGACGCGACGTGGTCGACGTTGCAGAAGACCCCGCGCGGCTCGAGCCGGTCCCGGACCTCGCCGTACAGGGCGCGTTTGCGCTCGTGCGACACGTGATGGATCGCGAATGCCGAGACGACCACGTCGAAGGTGCCGAGCGAGTCGGGCAGCGGGCCGTCCAGGTTGTGTTCGACGACGGTCACCTCGGGGTCGTCGGCGAAGCGGGCGCGGACCCGGCCCAGCATCTCGGCCGAGAAGTCAACGCCGACCCCGGCGACGCCGGGTCGGGCGTCGCGGACCACGCCCAGGAGATGGCCGTCGCCGGTCCCGAGGTCGAGCACTCGGCGCGGCGAGTCGGGGACGAACTCGAGCAGCGCGGCGTAGCCGTCGTCGTGGTGTGGGATGTCGCGGCGGTGCTCGAGGTAGTCGCGGGCGTGGCTCGCCTCGGTCCACAGGTTGACGGTCATGGTCCGACCGTCCGTTCCCGGGGCCGGCCGTCCCGGAGGCGGACCAGCTTGTTGACCGCGTTGAGGTAGGCGCGACCCGAGGCTTCGACCACGTCGGTGGCGACGCCCCGCCCCGAGGCGGTGTGTCCCTCCGCCTCGAGTTGGATGATGACGTCGCCGAGCGCGTCGCCCCCGCCGGTGACCGACGAGACCTTGAAGTCCACGACGGTGCCGGTCACGCCGGTCGCCTGGGCGATGGCGGCGATCACCGCGTCGACCATGCCGTTGCCTTCCGCCTCGCCGTCGACCTTGCCGTCCCCGTCGGTCAGCACCACCTTGGCGACCGGGGTCGACTGCGTCCCGCCGTGCACGTCGAGGCTCGCCATCGCGTAGCGGTGCACGGCGTTCGTGCCGAGCTCCTCGGCGACGATCGCCTCCAGGTCGGCCTCGGTGAGCTGCATCTTGCGGTCGGCGAGCTCTTTGAACCGGACGAAGGCCTGGTTCAGCGCGTCGCCCTGGAGCCGCAGGCCCATCTTGGCCAACGAGTCAGCGAAGGCGTGGCGCCCGGAGTGCTTCCCCAGCACGATCTGGGCCGCCTCTTGGCCGACGGTCGAGGCGTCGATGATCTCGTAGGTCTCGCGGTCCTCGAGGACGCCGT
This sequence comes from Actinomycetota bacterium, assembly GCA_003140175.1. Taxonomy (GTDB): domain Bacteria; phylum Actinomycetota; class Acidimicrobiia; order IMCC26256; family PALSA-555; genus PALSA-555. The sequence continues at coordinate 33,455 of PLJD01000065.1, read as the reverse complement.
GCTGGTGGATCCCCGATTCGTGGGCGAACGCGTTGCGGCCCACGACCGCCTTGTTGTACTGGACCGGGTAGCCGGTGAGGCGCGACACGACCCGCGACGTGCGGGCCAGCTCCTCGGTGCGGACACCGGTCTGGATTCCGCCGAAGTAGTCGCTGCGGGTCTTGATCGCCATGACGATCTCCTCGAGCGCGGCGTTGCCGGCCCGCTCCCCCAGCCCGTTGATCGCGCACTCGACCTGGCGGGCCCCGGCCTGCACGCCGGCCAGCGAGTTGGCGACCGCGAGGCCCAGGTCGTTGTGGCAGTGCGTGGAGATCACGTAGTCGCCGTGCACGGTTTCGAAGATGTGGGCGATCAGGTGCCCGTACTCCTCGGGGACCCCATAGCCGACGGTATCGGGGATGTTCAACGTCGTCGCGCCCTGGTCGACAGCCGCCTGGAGCACGTCGCACATGAAGTCGACGTCTGAGCGGCTCCCGTCCTCGGGTGAGAACTCGACGTCGGTGCAGTACGAGCGGGCCCGAGCGACGCCGGCGACGATCTCGGCCTTGACCTGCTCCTCGGTCATCCGCAGCTTCTTCGCCATGTGGATCGGCGAGGTCGCGATGAACACGTGGATCCGGGGCCGGTCGGCGTGCTGCACGGCCTCCCAGGCCCGGTCGACGTCCTGGAAGCCGGTGCGGGACAGCGCGGTGATGACCGGTCCGCGCACCGCGTTCGCGATGGCTTGCACCGAGTCGAAGTCGCCGACGCTGGCGATCGGGAACCCGGCCTCGATGATGTCCACACCGAGGTTGGCCAGCTGCTCGGCGATCTCGAGCTTCTCGGCCACGTCGAGGGAGATGCCCGGCGACTGCTCGCCGTCTCGCAACGTGGTGTCGAAGATCTTCAGATGGTCGCTCATGGCTGGCTCCAGTCTCAGGGGGCTCGCTACACGAAAAACCTCCTCGGCCCAAAGGCACGAGGAGGCGTCCGCGAGCACGGGGGTGCTCGCCGCTACGTAAGGAGCAGAACCTGGTGTGTGATCGTCCACTCGACGTTCATCGGTACCCATGATGGCCGTCTCGTCGTCGAATTACAAGTCGGTTCGGCGCGCGCGTGCGAGAATCAGCGGCGATGCAACGCTTGAGGCTGCGACAGATGGTCGGGCTGGGACTCCTGGCCGGCGGCGCGTACGTCCTGTGGCGGATCCTCGACACCGACCGTCGCGCCGAGGTGCCCGGCCCGAGCCCCCAGCCGCGCGCGCCGCATTCGCCACCGCGACCCGCGGCCACCGCCGAAGAGCCAGCCTGGGTCGAGCCCAAAGCCCAAGCGTGCCCCGCCTCGCACCCGGTCAAAGCGAAGCTGGCGAGCGGGATCTACCACGAGCCCTCCGGGGCGAGCTACGACCGGACGGTGCCCGACCGCTGCTACCGCGACGGGCCGGCCGCCCAGCTCGACGGCCTCCGCCCGGCGAAACGCTGACCCCCCCGACCGCTACGCGGAGCAGAGGCGGAACTCGTTGCCCTCGGGGTCGGCCATCGGCACCCAGCGATGGTCGTATCCCTCGGCGGCGGCGCCGAGCCGGCGGGCGCCGAACGCCACGAGACGGTCCGCCTCGGCGTCGACGTCGGCGACGAGCACGGTGAGGTGCAGACGGCTCGTGGCGGCCCGGGGCTCGGGCGCGGCTTGCAGGATGAGGTGCGGGCCGGTCTCGCCGTCGGGTGCGACGAGCGCCCGATACTGGCGGGCCGCGGCGCGCAACTCGTAGCCGAGGGTCGCGATCCAGAACGCCGCTTGGACGTCGAGGTCCGCGCAGTCGAGGACGAGCTCGATCGTGGCCACCGCGCCGGTCAGTCGAGCTCGATGGCCCGGGCGTCGAGGACCCCCGGCTCGGAGCGGAGCCGCTCGACGACCTCGCGGGGCACGGGGGTGTCGGTCGAGATGGCCATCAGCGCGGGTGCGCCCTCGGCGTTGGTTCCGACGTCCATGTCGGCGATGTTGATGCCGGTCTCGCCGAGGATGCTGCCGACGGTCCCGATCATGCCCGGCTCGTCGGTGTTGCGGACCACCAGCATGTGTCGGGCGGGTGGGACGTCGACGCTGTGCTCGTCGATACCGACGATGCGGGGCGCGGCCCGACGGCCGAACAGCGTGCCGGCGACGTGCACTCCCCGGTCGTCGCGGCGGCCCCGCACGGTGACGAGGTTCACGTAGTCCAACGCCGACGACGAGGTGGTCTCGCGCACCGAGAGACCGCGGCTCTCCGCGAGCTGCGGCGCGTTCACGAACGACACCGGCTCGTCGACGACTCCCTGGAGGACACCTTTGAGCACCGCGAGGGTGAGCACCCGGCAGTCGTAGTCGGCGATCTCGCCCTCGTAGGACACCTCGAGCGAGTCGACGATTCCGCCGGCGAGGGCGGTGAAGAGCCGGCCGAGACGCTCGGCGAGGGGCAAGAACGGCTGGACGGTCGCGTTCGCCTCGCTGGCGGCCACGTTCACGGCGTACGGGACGAACTCGCCGCGCAGGGCGAGCACGACCTGCTCGGCGATGGTCTGGCCTGCCTTGTCTTGCGCCTCGACGGTGGACGCGCCGAGGTGGGGGGTCACGATCACGGTGGGCAACTCGAAGAGGGGCGACTCGATGGTCGGCTCGGTCGCGAACACGTCGAGTGCGGCGCCGGCGACGCGGCCGTCGCGGATCGCGTCGGCGAGCGCGGCCTCGTCGACGATGCCGCCCCGGGCGACGTTCACGACGCGAAGCGTCGGCTTGGCGTTCGCGAGGAGCTCGGCGCCGACCAGGCCGATCGTGTCGGGGGTCTTGGGGAGGTGGATGGTGAGGAAGTCGGCTTGGCGGACCAGCTCGTCGAGCGCGGTGACCAGGGTGACGCCGAGCTGGCGGGCCCGGTCCGCGCTGACGAACGGGTCGTAGGCGAGGAGGTGCATCCCGAACGCGAGCGCCCGTTGGGCAACGAGGACCCCGACCCGTCCGAGCCCGACGATGCCGAGCGTCTTGCCGTGCAGCTCGACGCCTTCCCAGCGGGAGCGGTTCCAAGCCCCGGCCTTGAGGTCGGCGTCGGCCTGGGGGACGTTGCGGGCCTGGGCGAGAAGCAACGCCATCGTGTGCTCGGCGGCGGAGAGGACGTTCGACTGGGGGGCGTTGACGACCATCACGCCCCGGTGGGTGGCGGCGTCGATGTCGACGTTGTCGAGACCGATCCCGGCCCGCCCCACCACGACGAGCTGGGACGCGGCGGCAAAGACCGCCTCGTCGACCTGGGTGGCGCTGCGGATCACGAGCGCGGCGGCATCACCGACCGCGTCGAGCAGCTCGTCGTGGCTCATCCCGACGTGTTCGTCGACGTCGAGCCCCGCCCCCCGCAAGAGGTCCAAGCCTCGGGGGGCGAGCGTTTCGGCGACGAGGACGCGGGGAGCCACGAAAAGCGAGGGTAGCGGTGAGACGGTCGCTCAGGCGTCAGGGTTGTGGTCCCGGCACGGCCCGGTGCACCGGGTCAGTCGGCGGTGGCGGCACTCGCGGCCGCGTCGCGGCGGTCGTCGAAGGCGCGGACGTCGACGACGCGGCCGCCGGCGACGGTCACGACCTGCCACCGATCGACGTCGCCGCCGTGGCGCTCGACCGGTGGGCCACCGACGACCTTCCGGCCGATCAGGAGCTTGGCTCCGGGCACGGTGACGTCGGTGACCCGAGTCTGGACGCCCGCGGCTCGGCCGCGCTGGTACCACGCGAGCACCGGGCCACGATTCTGGCAGCTCGGAGCGGGATCGTCAGGAGCGCCCCACCGCACGTCCGGGTCCAGGAGATCAGCGATCGCGGTGAGATCACCCGATTCGAGCGCGGCGCGGACCCGGTCGGCGAGCTCCCCCGCGGTCGGCGGCACTGCTTCCACCGTGCGGCGGCTACCCGAGCAGCTTGGCGAGGCGCTCGATCCCCTCGACGAGGTCCTCGTCGGCGAGCGCGAACGACAAGCGGGCATAGCCCGGGGCACCGAAGGCCTCGCCGGGGACGATCGCCACCCCGGCCTCCTCGAGAGCGATCTCGCTCAGCTCAAGGCTGGTGGTGGGGGTGCGGTCCGCCACCTCGCGTCCGAGCACGCCGCCGAACGACGGGAAGCAGTAGAAGGCGCCTTGGGGTTCGAGGCACCGGACCCCGGGGATCGCCGACAGCAGCGTGTGCATCGTGGCGCCTCGCCGTTCGAACACTTCGCGCATCGTCGCGACCGCCTCGAGGTTGCCGGACACCGCGGCGAGCGCGGCGCGTTGCGAGACGTTGGAGACGTTCGAGGTGACGTGCGATTGGAGGTTGACGGCCGCGCCGACCACGTCGGGGGGGCCGATCATCCACCCGACCCTCCAGCCGGTCATGGCGTAGGTCTTCGCGACCCCGTTCAGCACGACGCAGGTGTCGGCCAGCTCGGGCACGACGACCGGCATCGAGGTGAACTGATGCTCGCCGAAGGTGAGGTGTTCGTAGATCTCGTCGGTGATCACCCAGATGCCGTGCTCGACCGCCCAGCGGCCGATCGCCTCGACCTCGTCGCGCGCGTAGACGGCGCCGGTGGGGTTGCTCGGCGAGACGAATAGCAGCGCCTTCGTGCGCGGTGTGCGCGCCGCGTCGAGGGCGTCGAGCGTGACCCGAAACCCGGTCTCCTCGGTGGTGGGGAGCACGACCGGCACGCCGTCGGCGAGGGCGATGACCTCGGGGTACGTCGTCCAGTACGGGGCGGGGAGTAGCACCTCGTCGCCGGGGTCGAGCAGGGCCTGGAAGGCCTCGTAGACCGCCTGCTTGGCGCCGTTGGTGACGAGCACCTGGCTGGGCTCGCAGACCAGGCCCGAGTCGCGGGCGGTCTTCGCCGCGATCGCGGCTCGCAGCTCGGGTAGGCCGCCGGTGGGGGTGTAGTGATGGTTGCGGGGCTCGCGACAGGCCTCGATGGCGGCGGCGACGATGTGGTCGGGGGTGGCGAAGTCCGGCTCGCCGGCACCGAAGCCGATGACGGGCTCCCCCGCGGCCCGCAGGGCTTTGGCCTTCGCGTCAACGGCGAGGGTGGCGGATTCGGTGATCGCGCCGAGCTTGCGGGAGACGCGGGGCATGGGCCCATCCTCGCACGGGCAAGCCGCCGACCCGCGCTCGTTTGTCAGGCTCAGGCCGGGACGCCCGCTTCGTCGGTCTCGAACGTCTCGAGGTTCGCCAGGCGGGGGTCGTTGGAGAACACCTCGATGATCGGTCCGTCGAGGGCGAGGCGACGCTGGATGGAGCGAATCTCGTTCTCCTCGTTGTAGAGCATCAGCGTGACCGCGATGCCGGTCTCACCGGCACGGGCGGTGCGCCCGGACCGGTGGAGGTAGGCCTTGTGGTCTTCGGGCGGGTCGTAGTGCAAGACGACGTCCACGCAGTCGATGTGCAGGCCCCGGGCGGCGACGTCGGTGGCGACCAGGACCGGGACCTTGCCGGCTTGGAAGTCGGCCAGGGCGCGTTCGCGGGCAGTCTGGCGCAGGTCGCCGTGGATGGGGGCGGCCCGGACCCCTTCGCGTTGCAGCGACTGGACGAGGCGGTCGGCGCCGCGCTTGGTGCGCGAGAACATGAGGGTCCGGTCGACGCCCCGGGCGATCGCGGCGGCAACTTTGGCCTTGTCCATTTGGTGGACGAGCAAGAAGCGGTGCTCCATCTCGTCGACGGTGGGCTCGCGGGAGGCGACCTCGTGGAACACGGGATCCTTCATGTAACGGTCCACGAGGCGGCGGATGGCGCCGTCGAGCGTGGCGGAGAAGAGCATCGTCTGGGGGTTGGACTCGAGGCGGTAGAGGATCTTCTGCACCTGGGGCAAGAAGCCCATGTCGAGCATGCGGTCGGCTTCGTCGAGGATCAGCACCTCGACCGAGCCGAGGCGCAACTCGCCGCGTTCCATGAGGTCGATGATGCGCCCCGGGGTGCCGACGACGACTTCGACGCCGGTGCGGAGCGCCTCGATCTGGGCTTCGAAGCCGACGCCGCCGTAGATGGCGGCGACCCGCTGGCCGCGCACCGCGGCGAGGGACACGAGGACGCCGAAGACCTGGTTGGCCAGCTCGCGGGTGGGGACGAGCACGAGCCCGCCCGGGTGGCGGGGCTTCGCCCGCCCGACCCGCTCGAGGAGCGGCAGACCGAACGCGAGGGTCTTGCCGGACCCGGTCTTGGCTTTGCCGCAGACGTCGCGGCCGGCCAGGGCGTCGGGGATGGTCAGGGTCTGGATTGGGAACGGGGCGTCGATGGATTGTGCTCGCATCGCCGCGACGAGGTCGGCCGAGACGCCGAGCGTCTCGAAGCTACTGGTGATATCGGTCACTGGTTTTGGCTCGCTTGCTACGACGGACTGGTCCGGCGCCACCCAGTCGGGGCGGCGGGGTCGTCCTCGGGCACACGACCGGACCATCCGGAGAAAACGAGGTCGACCCGACGGACACCGGCGGTGCCCGTCGAATTCCCATCCTACCTCATCAGTCGCCTTTGCCCTTGCCGCGTGCCTTCTGCGCGCGCTTCCAGTCCCGCACCTGAGCCAACGCCTCCGGCGAGTCGATGTCGGCGACCGAGCGGGGCGTGGTGTCTGAGTATGGCGCCGCCGCGGCCTCCCACCCGGGGGGGCGGACCCCGAGCCGCTTGGCGAGCACCGCGATGAAGATCTTGGTCTTCTCGTCACCGAAGCCGGGCAGGGAACGCAGGCGGGTGAACAGCTCGGCACCGTCGGGGACGTCGCGCCAGATCGCGGCGGCGTCGCCGCCGTACTCGTCGACCAGGACGCGGCACAGCGCCTGGGTGCGCTTCGCCATCGCGCTCGGGAAGCGGTGCACGGCGGGCTTGGTCCGGAAGGCCACGTCGAGCGCGTCGGGATCCAGCTCGGCGATCGCGCGCGCGTCGAGGCCACCGAGTCGCGTGCTGAGGGTCGCGGGGCCTTTGAACGCCCACTCCATCGGGACCTGCTGGTCGAGCAGCATGCCGAGGAGCAGCGCGAGGGGATTCTCGGCGAGGAGCCGGTCAGCGTCGGCGTCTCCGGTGACGGGGATGTCGGAGATGGGCATCGCCCAGTAGGCTCGCGCGTCGTGCGACTCGACCACATCAACCTCTCGGTCCCTGAGGGCGGCGTCGACGCCGAGGCCCACTGGCTGGTTGACCTCCTCGGGTACCGCCGCGCCCAGCCCGGGCCGGAGAGCGCCCAACTCGGCACCCTCCACTGGTTCGAGGCCGACGACGGCACCCAGGTGCATCTCACCGTCGACCCGGAGCATCACCCGTCGAAGCGGGCCCACACCGCCATCGACCTCGGGGAGCAACTCAACCCGGTCGTCGCCCAAGTCGAGGCGAGCGGGCAGGAGACATTCACGATCACCAACGACGGCCGCCGGCAGGTGTTCGCCACCGACCCGGCGGGCAACCTGTGGGAGCTGATCGGGCCGCCGGTTTCCTGAGGGCGTTCTCAGCGTCGGCGCACCGGCGTCGACGCGACGGTGCACACTTTCTCTATGCGGGTGCTGGTCGTCGAAGACGAAGTGCACCTCGCCGACGCGATCGCCCAGGGCCTGGAGGCCGAAGGCTTCGATGTCGACGCGGTCCACGACGGTCTCGACGGCCTGTGGCGGGCCCGCGAGGGGTCGTATGACGTCATCGTCCTCGACGTGCTGCTCCCGGGCATGAACGGCTACCGGGTGTGCAACACCCTCCGGGCGGAGGGGATCTGGACCCCGATCCTCATCCTCACCGCCAAGGACGGTGAGTGGGACGAGGCCGAGGCGCTCGACACCGGCGCCGACGACTTCCTCTCCAAGCCGTTCTCGTTCGTCGTGCTGCTCGCCCGGCTCCGCGCCCTGGTCCGCCGCGGGGCGCCACCCCGCCCGGCGATGCTCGAGGTCGGCCCGCTGCGCCTCGATCCCGGCACGCGTCGCCTGGTCCGAGACGACGCGGAGATCCGTCTCACCACCCGCGAGTTCGCGGTCCTCGAGTTCCTGATGCGCCGCGACGGGACGGTGGCCGCCAAGTCTGAGATCCTGGACCATGTCTGGGGGATCGACTTCGCCGGGGACCCCAACGTGGTTGAGGTGTACATCGGATATCTGCGCCGCAAGATCGACCAGCCGTTCGGCTCGAACCTGATCCGCACCGTGCGCGGTGCGGGCTACCACCTCGTCGGGGTCGACCCGTGATGGAGCGTCTCGCGCCGCTGCGCCGCTGGTTCGGGTCGGTCCGGGTGCGGATCACGTTCGCCGCGGCGGGGCTCGTCGCGGTGGGTTTGGCCGCGGCGTCGTTCGGGCTGGTGTGGTTCGTGCACGACAACCTGGTCAGCGAGATCAAGCAGACCAACCGGCAGCAGCTCAGCACGGTGGCCCGCCAGATCGAGCAGGGCCGGGACCTCGGCCAGGTCAACTTCCCGGGCAACCCCGAAGCCGGCGGTCTCCCGGCCTTCATGCTCGTCGGGCCCGACGGTCGCCTCTATGACTTCGACAGCCACCAGTTCTTGTCGGGCCCGCGGCCGGTGCCGCGCCTGGGCGGCGAGGCGGTCCGCGCGCAGCAGACCGTCGCGACCCAGCAGGGTCAGATCACCCTCATCGCGGACCGTTCGCTGGCGGACGTCAACGAGACCATTGGCAGTGTCACCGCCGCGTTGCTGCTCGGCGTGCCGGCGCTGGTCGCCCTCACCGCGCTGCTCGCCTGGTATCTCGCGGGTCGGGCGTTGCGGCCGGTCGAGTTGATCCGAGCCGAGGCCGCGTCGATCACCGGATCGACGATCCATCGTCGAGTCCCCGAGCCGGCCAGCGCCGACGAGGTCGGCCGCTTGGCCCGCACGATGAACGCGATGCTCGACCGGCTCGAGGAGTCCTCGACCCGCCAGCGCCAGTTCGTCTCCGACGCCTCCCACGAGCTGCGCAGCCCGGTCGCCGCGATCCGAGCGCAGCTCGAGGTTGGGTTGCGCCGCGGTGCGTCGACTGCCTGGCCTCAAGTCGCCCGCCGGGTCCTCGACGAAGACCATCGGCTCGAAGCCGCGGTCGGGGAGCTGCTCGAGCTGGCCCGGGTCGAGGAGGGCGCGACGGTCGGGCCGACCCACGTCGACGTCGACGTCGACGACCTGGTGCTCGAGGAGGTGAGCCGGGTCCGGGCGGTGCCGATCGACACGTCGCGCGTGGCGGCCGGACGGGTGCAGGGCGACGCCCGCCAGCTCGCCCGCCTCGTCCGCAACCTGCTCGACAACGCGTCGAGCCACGCCCGGTCCCAGGCGAGCGTCGCGGTCGCGACCGGTGAGGGCTCGGTGTGGCTCGTCGTCGACGACGACGGCCCGGGGATCCCACCCGCGGATCGCGAGCGGGTCTTTGACCGGTTCACCCGCCTCGACGAAGGCCGCGATCGCGGGGGTGGCGGCGCCGGCCTCGGCCTCGCGATGGTGCAGACGATCGCCCAGCGGCACGGCGGCGAGGTCACGGTCGGCGAGGCGCCGATCGGTGGCGCCCGGATCGTCGTCCGGCTCCCGGCCGAGGAGGAGTCCCGCCCGTAGGGTTTGCCACCCCATGGGCGAGCTCACGCTGGTCAGCTTCAACACCCACTACGGGTTGCGTCCCCTCCGGGGGCACGCCACACCGTACGACTTGGCGGGGGTGCTGCGCGACCTGGGCGGCGACGTGCTCGTCATCCAGGAGGCGTGGCGCCCCGACGGCGTGCGGGGCCTCGTCGACGAGTTCGGCGACGCGCACGGCTACACGGTCTTTTACGTCGCGACCGGCCGGGCGTCGTGTCGGGGCCGCTGGCCGCATCACCACCCCGCCGGGGAGGGGACGATCGGCACCGCGGTCCTGACCCGGCTGCCGGGCCGGCTGCTCGGTGAGCTGCGGGTCGGGCCGACCCCGGGCGACCCGGCTCCGGCCCGGGCGCTGCCGTGGGTGGAGGTCCAGGCGGGCGGCGACGCGCTGGGGCTGGTCGGCGTCCACCTCACCTCGCGCCTGCCCCACGGCCCGCCCTCGCAGCTACGGCGCCTCGCCGGCGGGCTCGTCGAGTCGGACTGCGCGACCGTCATCGCCGGCGACTGCAATTTCTGGGGGCCGGGGGTCGTGACCCTCCTCGGCGGCCGGTGGCAGCGCGCGGTGCGGGGCCGGACCTGGCCGGCCCGCCGCCCTCACAGCCAGATCGACCATGTCCTCGTGCGGCCGGGCCGGATCGCGGCGCACGACGCCGAGATCCTCGGCGACGTCGGCTCCGATCACCGCCCGGTACGAGTCCGCCTGACCTGGTGATCGGGGCGTCCCGGCGCCGTGCGCTGGGATGTCAGCGACGCCGCAGCGTGACCGGGGTGCGGGGCGCGGTCGTCGTGGTGACCGGGATCGTCGTCGGCACGGTCGGTCGCGTGACCCTCGGCACCGCGACGCGCGGCAACGCCACCGCCGGCGGGGTGACCGCCGTCGAGCCGGCCGCCAGGGTGGTCGCCGTAGCACCGAGGGCTGTCCCGCTGACCGTCGGCGCGGCGGCGCTACCGAGCGGGCTCAGGCGCAACCGACCTGCGTCGACGACGGCTTCGATTCCGGGCCCGATCTCGACCGGGCCGGCCGACGCGCTGCCGTTGGGCCCGGTCCAGACCACCGACCCGTTCGGGAGATTCAGCCCGGTGTGGCCGGCGACGGCGTGGCCTCCGGGCATGACCACGGTCGTGTCGACCGCGGCGGCGAGGGAGAGCACCTCCGAGCCGCCCCGACCGAACGTCCCGAGGAGCGCACCGGCGAGCACCACGGTCGCGAGCGCGCCCGCCCCCAGGGTCAGGGCGGGCAGGAGGGAGCGATGCCGGGTCGGCAACGCCACGAGCGTCGCGCCGGCGACGAGGCCCGCCTGCTGGACGAGGCGACGCTCGAGCCCGAACGCGAATCGTGGCGTCGGACCGTCCACGGGGTGCGCGCCCAGGTGGGTGAGACGCTGCCGAGCGCGCCCTCGTCCGGTGCTCACGTGCGCTCCGCGTCGTCCCTGGGCTCGACGGCTCGGCGCAGGGCGCCGAGCGCCCGGTGCAACGTGACGGCGAGGACCGGCTTGGAGCAGCCCATGGCGTCGGCTGCGTCGTCGGCGGACAGGCCCGCGAGGTACCGGAGGGTGAGGGCCCGCTGGTAGCGGGGGCGGAGCGTGTCGAGCGCCTCGATCATCTGGCGGACCTCGTCGTCCTGTTCGATGGGATCGAGGTCGTCTTCCACCGCGTCGTCGGCGAGGACGTGCAAGCCCCGCTGGCCCCGCTCACTGCGAGGGCGGCCCTCCCGGCGGTAATGGTCGACCAGCTCGTTGGCGGCGATGCGGAACAGCCAGGGGCCGAACCCGGCCCCGTCGGTGTCGAACCCGTCGAGGTGGCACAGCGCCCGTTCGAAGGTCGCCGCGGTGACATCTTCGGCCGCTTCGGGCGTCCAGGTGCGGCGGTAGGCGAACGAGTAGATGCGCTCCACATACCGGCGGTACAGCATCCCGAAGGCGGTCGAATCGTGGCGAGCCAGGACGACCAGCGCCCGCTCATCGAACGTGTCCGCCGGCTGGGCCGGAGGGAGCTGGTCTGGCTTCGCGGGCCCCACGCCCAATCAGTCTGGCCGGTCGCCCGCACCCCCGTCGAGCACCCGTCAAGGGCCGGCCGGGGCCGGTGACGCCGGGGGCAGGGATGGGGCGGGCGGCGCCACCGACCTCGACACGGCCGGGGTGGGAATCTGGACAAGCATGACATCGGGTGTAACGACGAGCCCCGCCGCGGCTTTCACCCACATCTCCCGACCGGGCCGATCTTTCGGTCGCCCGGGCGCATACCCTGCGCCCATGCGGGTTCGGGTCGACCTGGCGGTCTGCACCGGCCACGGCCGCTGCTACAGCCTGAGCCCCGACCTGTTCAGCGCCGACGACGCCGGCCATTGCGTGCTGCTCCACGAGGACGTCCCCCCCGAGCTCGAGGACCAGGCGAGGACCGGGGAGCGCAACTGCCCGGAGCAGGCCATCACGGTCGAGGACGCCTAGGCCGTGGACCCCGAGGGGAGGATGGACGGCGCCACGGTGCTCGTGACGGGCGGCAACGCCGGCGTGGGTCTCGCCACCGCCCGCGGGTTGGCCCGCCTCGGCGCCCGGGTCGTCATCACCGCCCGGGACCCGGCCAAGGGTGAGACGGCCGCCGACGAGGTGCGAGCCGCCGCCCCGGGCGCGGCGGTCGAGGTGCTCGACCTCGACCTGGCGAGCTTCGCGTCGATTCGCCGCTGCGCCGACGAGGTGCAGCGCCGCGTCGAGCACCTCGACGTGCTGATCAACAACGCGGGGCTGGTCCAGACCCAGTACCGCCTCACCGAGAACGGCTTCGAGACGACGTTCGGCGTCAACCACCTCGGCCACTTCCTCCTGACCACCCTGCTGGTGGACCACCTGCGCGCCAGCGCCCCCGCCCGGGTCGTGGTCGTGGCGTCGCGCGCCCACCAGGGAGCCCGCGACGGGCTCGACTTCGACGACTTGCAGTCCGAGCGGCTCTACCGGCCGATCACCGCCTACAACCGCTCGAAGCTGGCCAACATCTACTTCACCCGCGAGCTGGCCCGGCGCCTCGCGGGAACCGGCGTCACCGCCAACTCGCTGCACCCCGGGTTCGTCGCCAGCCGCCTGGGCCGCGACGGCGACGGCGGAACGGCCGGCGCGGTCGTCATGGTGCTCGCCCGGCCGTTCGCGATCAGCCCCACCCGCGGCGCACGCACCTCCATCTACCTCGCGTCGAGCCCCGCGGTCGCCACGACGACCGGCGAGTACTTCGCCCACTGCCGGCCGGCGAAGCCAGCGCGCATCGCGACCGACGACGCGGCCGCCCGGCGGCTCTGGGAGCTCAGCGAGGCCCTCGTCGCCGCCCCACCCGACCGGGGCTGATTCCCCGCGCGGCTGCTCTTGGTTACTTCTTGTAGAGGCTGACGGTCGGGATCACGCCTTCGTAGAGCGCGAACGGCTGGCCGCCACCGTTGGGCAGTGCGGTGCCGGTCAGGCCGCCGATGTCGGTCTGGGCGCCGACCCCCCAGCGGGTGTACCAGGTCCACAGCTCGTATACCTGCGACGCGAACTGGTCGTTCATATTGCGGTACAGCGCGGTGCGCTGGGCCGGGTTGGTGTCGACCCGGCCCTGGTCGAGGTCCCGGTCGATGACCGGGTCCTTGATGCCGCTGAAGTTCACCGGCGACCCGCTGTGCCACCACACGTACTGGGTGTCGGGGTCACCACCGGGCTGGTTGCGGAACGTCTCGAGCTGGAAGTCGCCGGCGAGGGCCAAGTTGACCAGGGTCGCCTGGTCGACCGCCTGGATGGTCACGCCGATCCCGGCCTTCGCGTCCTGCTCCTTGACGAGCTGGGCGAGCTGGAGCGCGATCGGGTCGGTGACCGTCAGAAACGTGTAGCTGAGCGGCGTGCCGTGGGCCTGCTGGTACTGCTTCGCCAGCGCCTTGGCCTTGGCCAGGTTGTGGCTCGGGAGCCCGGCGGCGTGGGCCTGCGCGAAGGTGAGGTAGGCAGGGTTGCCGGGACCGAACGGCCCGGTGGCGAGGGTCTCAGAGCTCTGGTTGATGATGGTGTTCAGCTGGTTCGGGTCGCCGGCGTACGCGAGCGCGAGGCGCGCCGTCTTGTCGCTGAACGGCAGCTTGGCGTCGTTCAACAGTCCGTAGCCGACGTCGGCGCCATTGTCGGTGTCGAACTCGTTGACCTGCCCGGCACTCTTGCGGCTGCGGAGCGTGAGGATGCTCGTGGCGGTCGAGGTCTGGATGACGTCGAACTGGCCGGCCTCGAGGCCGTTGAGCTGGGTGGCGGACTCGGTGACCGGCTCGAAGTCGATCGCGTCGAGATACGGCAGGCCCGGCCGCCAGTAGTTCGGGTTGCGCACCACCTTCAGGTCCTGGTTGGGGCGCCATTCGACGAACTTGAACGGCCCGGTACCGATCAGGTCGGTCGAGCAGGCGGTCTGGCTCGCGAGCTGCGCGGGGGCCATGATCCCGACGCGTCCCGCGCCATACAGGGTGGCGGGGAACGCCGGCCACGGCCCCTTGGTGTCGACCACGACGGTGAGCGGGCCGCTCACGCTGACGTTGGCGATGTCGTTGAACACGAATGTGTTCAACGGCGCGCTGATCTTGGAGTTCTGACCGCGGTAGGTGTCGAGGTTCAGCTTCACCGCGTTGGCGTCGAGGGCCTCGCCGTCCTGGAACTTCACGTTCGGCCGCAGCTGGATCGTCCACTGGGTGAACGCCGCGTTGGGGGTCACCGCCTGGGCGAGGTACGGGACGTACTGATCCTTGCTGTTGATGGTGGTCAGCGTGTCGTAAATCGCACTGACGACCTCGATGCCGGACGGGGCAAGGTTCGCCCCGGGCAGGCAGTAGCCGCCCGACGTCTCGGCTTCGAGCGCGTAGACGATCGAGCCGCCGTGCTTGGGGCCGCTCGTCTTGGCGCCGGCGGCTCCGCCGCTGACCCCGACGAGCGTCCCGGCCACCAGCGAAGCCGCGACGACACTGACAACCGAGCGAGCCCGTATCCGCATACTTCCCCCCCTTGCCGACCGGCATCGTAGGCCCAGAAGCGCGGCGGGGACACCGCGGGGTGCTCAGCCCACCCAGCCGGCGTTCGAGAGCTTCCGGTCGATCGAGTGGGCGGCGCTGATGAGCCCCAGGTGGGTGAAGGCCTGGGGGAAGTTCCCGAGGTGCTCGCCGCAGGCTCCGAGCTCCTCGGCGTAGAGCCCGAGATGGTTGGCGTAGCCGAGCGTCTTCTCGAAGAAGAACCGGGCTCGCTGGACGTCACCGGCCCGGGCGGTGGCCTCCGCGAACCAGAACGAGCACATGTTGAAGGTGCCCTCGTCGCCGCCGAGTCCGTCGTGGGCGGCGGTGTCGACCCGGTAGCGGTAGACAAGCGAGTCGTCGACGAGGTCGGCGTCGATGGCCTTGAGCGTGGAGAGGAAGCGGGGGTCGGTCGGGCTGACGAACTTCATCATCGGCAGGAGCAACGAGGAGGCGTCGACCGCGGTGCTGCCCTTGGACTGCACGAACGTCTGGCGTCCTTCGTCCCAGAACTCGGTCATGATCTCGTGGTAGATCGAGTCTCGGGTCGCGCGCCAACGCTCGAACGGGTACGGGAACGACCGGCGGTCGGCGAGGCGGATCCCCCGGTCGACCGCGACCCAGCACATCAGACGCGAGTACAAGAACTCCTGCACGCCGCCCCGGACTTCCCAGACGCCTTCGTCGGGAAGTTGCCAGTGGTCGCAGACCCAGTTGACGAGCCGAACCAGGTTGACCCACAGCGCGTACGGGATGGCCTGTCCGTGCTTGTTGTAGAGATAGACGGCGTCCATGAGTTCGCCGTAGATGTCGAGCTGGAGCTGGTCGTAGGCGCCGTTCCCGATCCGGACCGGCGACGAGCCCTCGTAGCCGGCGAGGTTCGGGAGTATCTCTTCGGTGAGGACCTTGCGTCCGTCGTGGCCGTACATGATCTGCAGGGACCCGTCGGGCCGCAGGTCCATGCACCGGTCGTGGATCCAGCGCATGAACGCGCCGGCTTCGTCGGTGTAGCCGAGCCGGATCAGCGCGAAGAGGGTGAACGACGCGTCGCGGATCCACGTGTAGCGGTAGTCCCAGTTGCGTTCGCCGCCGACCTGCTCGGGCAGCCCGAAGGTGGGGGCGGCGACGAGCGACCCGTGGGTCTGGGAGACGAGCAGCTTGAGGACCAGGGCGGAGCGGTTGACGGTCTCTCGCCAGCGCCCCGAGTACTGGGACCGCCCGATCCACGTCCGCCAGAAGTTCACCGTGTCCTTGAACGCGTCGACGACGTAGTCGGACTGCGCCGACGGGCTGGCCAGGCCCTCGGCGACCTCCTCCATCACGAACGCGGCCTTCTCCCCCGCCGACAGCTCGAAGCTGGCCCGTCCGACCCCGTCGCCGCCGATGGTGAGGGGCCACGGCGACCGCAGCCGCACCGCGGTGCCGTCGGCACCCGCGGAGGCGTAGATCACCTCCCCGTCGCCGCGCTGCTCAATCTTGCGCTCGGCGCGCGCGTAGTCGAAGCGGGGATCGAAGCTGACGTCGAAGCGGACCACGCCCCGCACACACTTGACCCGCCGGACCAGCACCCGGGGGTGGTCGTTGGGGAAGATCCCGACCGGCATGAAGTCCGACACCTCGGCGAGACCCTCGGTGGACAAGAAGCGGGTGATGAGGACGTTGGTGTCGGGTAGATACATCTGCTTGTAGGTGACGTCCGTGAGGCTGGGATGGATCGAGAAGTGACCGCCGCGGTCGTGGTCGAGGAGCGACGCGAAGATGGTCGGCGAATCGAAGCGCGGGAACGAGCAGAAATCGATCGTGCCGTGGGTGGTGACCAGCGCCACCGTGTGGAGGTCCCCGATGACGCCGTGGTCGGCGATCGGCGCTTGCCCGCTGTCGTCCCTCACGCCTCGCTCCTCGCTTCGCCGGTCCGGCACCGACCCCGCCCCCGGCGGCGTCCCATCGGTCGTTCGCTCCCCGGACCTCGCCGGCACTAGACAACACAGGAGCATCCCAGGCGCCGAGGAGACCTTGCCATGCCCGAAGCCGTGATCGTTGCCGCGACCCGCACGCCCGTCGGCCGGGCCAACAAGGGTTCGCTCGTGTCGTGTCGCCCCGCCGACCTCTCGGCGCTGGTGGTGCGGGGGGTGCTCGACCGGGTGCCGGCGCTGGACCCCGGCGAGGTCGAGGACGTGCTGTGGGGCTGTGGGCAGCCGGCCGGCGAGTCCGGGTACAACGTGGCCCGGGTGGTCTCGATCCTCGCCGGGATCCCCCAGTCGCCGGGCACGACGGTCAACCGCTACTGCTCCTCCTCGCTGCAGACCATCCGGATGGCCGCCCACGCCATCAAGGCCGGCGAGGGCGACGTGTTCGTCGCCGGCGGGGTCGAGACGGTGAGCCGGTTCGCGAAGGGCATGTCCGACGGGCTGCCCGACACTCACAACCCCGCCTTCGCCGACGCCGAGGCCCGCACCGTGGCCCGCGCCAACGGTGGCGAGGCCTGGACCCCGGCGTCGGGGCTCCCCGACGTGTACATCGCGATGGGCCAGACCGCCGAGAACGTGGCCGAGCGTGAGCACATCACCCGCGAGGAGATGGACGAGTTCGCGTTCCGCTCCCAGCAGCGGGCGGTCGAGGCGCAAAAGAACGGGTTCTTCGAGCGGGAGATCACCCCGGTGACGACGCCCGACGGGGTCGTGGTGAGCATCGACGACGGGCCTCGACCCGACACGACGCTCGAGAAGCTGGCGTCGCTCAAGCCCGCGTTCAAGCCCGACGGCACCGTGACCGCGGGCAACGCCTGCCCGTTGAACGACGGTGCGGCGGCGACGATCGTCATGAGCGACACCCGCGCCGAGCAGCTGGGCATCACGCCCCTCGCCCGGGTGGTGTCCTCGGGCGTCACCGCGGTCGACCCCGAGATCATGGGTCTCGGGCCCATCGAGGCGAGCCGGCAGGCGCTCGGCCGGGCCGGGCTGACCATGGACCAGATCGACCTGGTCGAGATCAACGAGGCGTTCGCCGCGCAGGTGATCCCCTCGGCGAAGCACCTCGACATCCCGACGGAGAAGCTGAACGTCCACGGCGGCTCGATCGCGCTCGGACACCCGTTCGGGATGACGGGGGCGCGCATCATGGCGACGCTGCTCAACGGCCTCGACGACGGCGGTGGGCGGTACGGGCTCGAGACGATGTGTGTCGGCGGCGGCCAGGGCATGGCCATGATCGTCGAGCGGCTCGGCTCGTAACGTCGATCGGCGCCGCCCGAGCGGGTGCCCGGGCGGGTCAGGTCGTGCCGTAGACCGGGTCGGGTGCTCGCACGTCGCCGAGCAGCGCCCGCACGACCGGTCCGAGCTCGGCCGCGTCCCAGCGATCGCCCTTGTCGCGGCTCGGCCCGTGGTGCCAGCCGTCGGCGACGCTGAGCTGGCCGCCCTCGAGCTCGAACACCCGTCCGGTCACGTCCGCCGAGTCGGTGCTGGCCAGCCAGGCCACGAGGGGTGACACGTTGGCGGGGTCCATGGTGTCGAAGCCGGCGTCGGGGCGCGCCATGGTGTCGGCGAACACTTCCTCGGTCATCCGGGTCCGCGCCGAGGGCGCGAGCGCGTTCGCGGTCACGCCGTAGCGGGCGAGCTCGGCCGCTTCGATGAGGGTGAGGGCGGCGATGCCGGCCTTCGCCGCGCTGTACGCGCCTTGGCCGACGCTGCCGAGCAGCCCGGCGCCGCTGCTGGTGTTCACGATGCGGGCGTCGGCTTGCTCGCCACCCTTGGCCCGGTCGCGCCAGTAGGCACTCGCCGCCCGGGTGGTGGCGAAGTGCCCCTTGAGATGCACGCGCACGACGGCGTCCCATTCCGCTTCGGTGGTGCTGACCACCATCCGGTCGCGCACGAAGCCGGCGTTGTTGACGAGAACGTCGAGACCGCCGAACGAGTCCAGGGCGCGACGAACGATGCTCGCCGCACCGTTCCAGTCGGCGACGTCGTCGCCGTTGGCGACGGCCTCGCCGCCGAGGGCGCGGATCTCGTCGACGACGACCTGCGCGGTGGCGGCGTCGCGCCCGGTGCCGTCGAGCTCGACGCCGAGGTCGTTCACCACGACACGCGCGCCTTGGCGGGCGAGCTCGAGTGCGTGCGCGCGACCGAGTCCGCGGCCCGCGCCGGTGACGATGGCGATGCGTCCTTCGCAGATGCCCATGGCGGCGGGTACGGTACCGCCGTGCAGCTCGGGATCACGATGTTCGCGACCGACCGGTCGATCGGGGTGCCCGAGCTGGCCGTCGAGGCCGAAGCCCGAGGCCTCGCGTCGCTGTACCTGCCGGAGCACACCCACATCCCGACCAGCCGGCAGACCCCAGCACCGACCGGCGACGCCGAGCTGGCCGAGGAGTACAAGCGCACCGTGGACCCGTTCGTGGTGCTCGGCGCGGCGGCGGCGCTCACCGAGCGGATCCGGCTCGGGACCGGGATCTGCCTGGTCGCGCAGCGGGAGCCGATCGTCACCGCGAAGGCCGCCGCGACGCTCGACTGGCTCTCGGAGGGTCGCCTCGAGCTCGGGATCGGCTACGGCTGGAACCGCGAGGAGATGGAGGATCACCGCGTCGACCCGACGACCCGCCGGGCCGTGGTCCGCGAGCACGTCCTCGCCATGCGCGAGCTCTGGCAGGCCGACGTGGCCTCGTTCGCCGGCGAATACGTGTCGTTCGAGGCGAGCTGGTCGTGGCCCAAGCCGACCCAGGCCGGCGGCCCGCCGGTCCTGCTCGGCGGCGCGGCCGGCCCGAAGCTGTTCGAGCACGTCGCCGAGTACGGCGACGGCTGGCTGCCCATCGGGGGCGCCGGCGTGCGCGACGCCCTCCCCGCATTGCACGCGGCGTGCGAGGCGCGCGGCCGAGATCCTGGGGAGCTGCGGGTGGTGCCGTTCGGGACCGTGGCCGACGACGCCAAGCTCGACTACTACGCCGGCATCGGGCTCGACGAGGTGGTGCTGCGCGTCCCCGGCGCGACCCGCGACGTGGTACTGCCCGTGCTCGACCGGTACGCCGACCTGGTGGCCGCCCGGGCCGGGTAGCTCAGCCGAGACGTTCGATGATCGTCACGTTGGCCTGCCCGCCACCCTCGCACATGGTCTGCAGGCCGTAGCGGCCGCCGCGACGCTCGAGCTCGTTCAGCAGCGTCGTCATCAGCCGGGTGCCGGTCGCGCCGAGCGGATGCCCGATCGCGATCGCGCCGCCGTTCACGTTCACCCGGTCGAGGTCGGCGCTGGTCTCGCGCTGCCAGGCCAGCACCACCGACGCGAACGCCTCGTTGATCTCGACGAGGTCGATGTCGTCGAGGCGCAGGCCGGTGCGTTCGAGGGCGTACGCGGTCGCGGGGATCGGCGCGGTGAGCATGAAGATCGGGTCGGCGCCGCGGACCGAGAGATGGTGGACCCGGGCCCGGGGTCGTACGTCGTGGTCGCGCACCGCGCGTTCGGACATGACGAGCATGGCGCTCGCCGCGTCGGAGATCTGCGACGACAGCGCGGCGGTGAGCCGGCCGCCCTCGACGAGGGTGGGGAGCTGGGCCATCTTCTCGAGCGAGGTGCCCCGGCGCGGTCCCTCGTCGACGCGGACGTCGCCGAGGGGCACGATCTCGGCGTCGAAGCGGCCCTCGTCCTGGGCTCGGATGGCCCGCTCGTGGCTCTCGAGCGCGAACTCTTCCATGTCGTGGCGGCTGATGCCCCACTTGTCGGCGATCATCTCCGCGCCCCGGAACTGGGAGACCTCCTGGTCGCCGTAGCGGGCAACCCAGCCCGTGGAGCCGGAGAACGGGTCGGTGAACCCGAACGGCTCCGCGGCGGTCAGCGCCGCCGCGATCGGGATCATGCTCATGTTCTGCACCCCGCCCGCGACGATGACGTCGTTCGTGCCGCTCATGACCGCTTGGGCGGCGAAGTGCAGCGCCTGCTGCGACGAGCCGCACTGGCGGTCGATGGTGGTGCCGGGCACCTCCTCGGGGTAGCCGGCAGCGAGCCACGCCGTGCGCGCGATGTCGCCGGCTTGGGGGCCGAGCTGGTCTACACAGCCGAAGAACACGTCCTCAACCGCGAGGGGGTCGAGGTCGTTGCGCTCGACAAGCGCCCGGATGACGTGCGCGCCGAGATCGGCGGGGTGGACCGCGGCCAGGCCGCCGCCCCGCTTGCCAACCGGGGTTCGCACGGCGTCGACGATGTAGGCCTCGGGCATCAGGGCTCCCTCATGACGCAGGGCTGGATGTCAGGCCACCACGATACGGCGCCCTGGTTTCGAGGTCGCGAGGCGGGACCTCAGCTCGAGGTGGGAGCGCCGTTGGCGGCGGCTTCGAGTTCGTCGAGTTCGGCGGCGGCTCGGCAGGTTGGCTCCGAGCCGGCTCAGGCGGATCCCGACGGCAGCCCGAGGGTCTGGCCGATCTGGGCTCGGTGCCAGCGGGCGTCACCCCAGGTCGCGGCGAGCGCCCAGGCTCGTTTCAGGTACAGGTGCAGGTCGTACTCGAAGGAGTAGCCGATGGCGCCGTGGCATTGGAGGGCCTGACGGCCGGTGAGTCGGGCCGCGTCGGATGCTTGGGCCTTGGCCATCGAGACGTGCACCGCGGCGTCAGGGTCGCCGTGGGTGAGGGACCAGGCGGCGCGGTAGACGAGGGGTCGGGCGAACTCGAGGCCGAGGCGGGCGTCGGCGAGGTGGTGCTTCACCGCCTGGAACGACCCGACGGGTACGCCGAACTGGCGACGCTCGGCGACGTAGGCGACGGTGAGGTCCAGCATCCGCTCGTTCAAGCCGAGGAGCTGCGCGGCGGCACCGAGCGCGCCGCGTTCGAACGCCCCGAGGGCGGGGCGCACCGCCTGGGGGCCAGCGCGCGGGTGTACGGCGAACAGCCGTCGGGCTCCGTCGACGGACTCGCGCCGGTCGAGGGCGACGTCGGCACGCGCGAGCACCGCGGCGCCGGTCTCGCCGGGGAGCACGATCAGCTCGGCCGTGTCCGCCCACGGCGCGAGGCCAGAGCCGTCGAGGGCGGCGGTGACGGTGACGCGTCCCGCGGCGGCGGCGGTGGAGTCCTCGAGGATCGGGACCGTCACCGCGGCGTGTTCGACGATCGGCTCAGGCAGCGCCGCGTAGCCGGTCTCTTCGAGGACGAGCACGAGGTCGACCAGGGTGAGCCCGAGCCCGCCGTGGGCTTCGGAGGCCAGCGCGCCGAGCACCCCCATGTCGGCGAGGTGCGCCCACGCGGCGCCGCTGCGCCCGGTGTCGTTGGTCCAGGCGTCGCGGACCACCGCGGGCGGGCACTCGCGGTCGAGCAGGTCCCGGACCGCGTCTCGGAACGCCAGCTGGTCGTCGGTGAACGCGAAGCGCATGTCGGCTCAGCGACGCGGCAGGCCGAGCACCCGCTCGGCGATGACGTTGCGTTGGATCTCGTTGGTTCCGGCGTAGATCGGGCCGGAGAGCGCGAACTGGTAGCCCTTCATCCAGTCGTGCGGGTCGGCGTCGGCGAGCTCGGCGGCCGCCCCGAGCAGCGCCAACGCGTGCTCGTGGAGGCGCACGTCGAGCTCGGACCAGAACACCTTGGTGAGGCTCGACTCGGCCCCCAGGTTCTCGCCGTCGGTCATGCGGGTGACGGTCGAGAAGGTCTGCCACCGGTACGCCTCGGCGTCGATCCAGTCGGCGACGACCGAGTCGACGAGGGTCGGGGCGGCGGCGTCGCCCGAGCGGCGGGCCAGGTCCACGAGCCGGGCCGCGGTGGCGAGGAACCGGCCAGGGCTTCGCAGCGTGAGGCCACGCTCCGAACCGGTGGTGGCCATCGCGACGCCCCAGCCCTGGTGGACCTCGCCGAGCACTTCGTCGTCGTGCACGAAGACGTCGTCGAAGAACACCTCGGCGAAGCCCTCGTCGCCGTCGAGACGCCCGAACCCCCGGACGGTGACGCCGGGCGCTTCGAGGGGCACGAGGAAGTAGGTGAGTCCGCGGTGCCGCTCGGCGCTCGGGTCGGTGCGGAACAGGCCGAAGAGATGGGTGCAGAACGCGCCGCGGGTGGTCCAGGTCTTCTGCCCCGAGAGCCGCCAGCCGCCGCCGGGCTCGTCGCGCTCGGCGCGGCTCTCGATGGCTGCCAGGTCGCTGCCGGCGTTGGGCTCGGACCAGCCCTGGCACCACAGGTCCTGCGCGGCGGCCATGCGGGGCAGGATCTGATCCTGTTGGGCTCTCGTCCCGAAATCGAACACGGTGGGTGCGAGCAAGAAGATGCCGTTCTGGGTGACGCGCTGTGGCGCGCCGGCCCGGTAGTACTCCTCCTCGAAGATCAGCCACTCCATGGCCGACGCGCCTCGCCCCCCGTACGCCTCGGGCCACGACACGACGGCGAAGCGCGCGCCGAACAGCTTCCGCTCCCACGCCAGGTGCGCGGCGAATCCCTCCCGGGTGTCACCCGAGGGCAGGTCGTGGGGAGCGTGCGCGGTGAGCCAGGACCGACACTCGGCGCGGAACGCCTTCTCGGCGGGGCTGAAGGTGAGGTCCATGGCTCCCGCTACCGCCGCGCGGCGCGGGCCAGCGCGCCCGGGTCCTGGTAGTACTCCCGCCACCACACGATGCGGCCTTCCCGCAGCTCGCACGCGCTCATCCCCCGCCACGCGATGGACTCGCGGTCGGCGCGCCGCTCGACCGTGATCGTCCAGTCGGCGAGGACCACGTCGCCGTCGGCGGCGACGTGGTGCACCTCGAACGCGGCGGGCTTCGCCCAGGCCAGCGACCCCCGGACCATCGCCTCGTAGGCCGCCCGGCCCCGCACCACGGTCCCCGGCGTTTCGAGCACCAGGTCGTCCACCCAGCAGTCGAGGTACGCGGCCACGTCCTCAGCCAGCCACGCCCGCCGGCGGCGGTCGAACATCGCGTGCGCGTCGGCGGCGCTCAGCGTCATCGAGCCTCCCGGACGGCGAGGTCGGGAACGTCTGGATGGCGGCGGGCGTTACACCCAGTGATGCTGCTCGCACTCGGAGCTTTGATCGCCGCCGTCGTCGGCATGGCGTTGATGGCTGCCCTGGAACGGCGGCCCCGACGCCACCTCCACGCAGTCGTCATCCGGCACACCTCGCCGCGGCCGCGCTGAGCCGAGCGGCTCGCGGGTCGTCCGTCGGGCCGCCCAAGCGCATCTGGTTCATGACGTACCCGAACGCCAGCCCGGCGTCGCGGTCGGCGTACGCCAGCGACCCGCCGGCACCGGCGTGCCCGAACGAACGGGGCCCCGCCCCGGGGCCGAGCGTGGGCGGCAGTGAGAACCCGAGCCCGAACGTGAGCGGCTGGCCGATCACGAGGTCGTTGCCCTCGGAGAGCACTTCGGTGGCCTGGTCGAGGGCCGCGTCGCCGAGGAGGCGGACCCCGTCGACCGGCGCGAGGCACGCCGCGTACGCGCGGGCCAGCGAGCGCGCGTCGGCATGGCCGTTCGAGGAGGGCAGCTGCGCGGCGCGGAGCCGGCGGGTGTTCCATTCGTTGTCGTAGTGGAAGAGGCCGGACGGTCCGGTCATGACCCGGGCGAAGAGCGACGACGGGTCCGCGGCGGCGAACTCGTCGAGGAGCGCGGCGTCGGGCGCGGGGCACAGGGTGGCGACCCGGTGGTCGAGCGCTTCGGGCACCCCGAGGTACAAGTCGAGGTGCAGCGGCGCGGCGATCTCGTCGGCGATATACGCGCCCGGCATCTGCCCGGTGATCCGCCGGATGAGCTCCCCGATGATCCAGCCGAACGACCGGGCGTGGTAGCCGTGCGCCGAGCCGGGCTCCCAGTTCGGTGCCTGCGCGGCGATGGCGTCCACGACCGGCTGCCAGGCCGCCACGTCGTCGAGGGTCAGGTCCCCGTCGACCGCGGCGAGCCCGGCCCGGTGGCTCAGCACCATGCGGACCGTGATCGCTTCCTTGTCGTTGGCGGCGAACTCCGGCCAGTACCGGGCGACCGGCGCGTCGGGGTCGAGGCGGCCCGCTTCGATGAGACGGTTCGCGCCGAGCGCGGTGATCCCCTTCGTGCACGAGAAGATGATCACGATCGTGTCGGACGCCCAGGCCCGGCTCGTGGCCGGGTCGGCGAGCCCACCCCAGACGTCGACGACCGGCCGGCCGTCGGCGTACACGCAGCACGCCGCGCCGACCTCGCCGCTGGTCTCGAAGTTTCGGCGGAACGCGTCGGCGACCGGGCCCCAGCCGGGCTCGACGTGCACGTCGGGGGCGAGGGCGAGGGTCATGCGCCGAGGCGCTTCAAGGTGGTTTCGGCCTCGTCGATCATCCGGTCGATGAGCTCGGCGACGCTGGGCAGGTCGTCGATCACGCCGACCACCTGCCCGCTCGACATGACGCCGAGATCGGGTCGCCCATCGACCATGGCCGCTTTCAACAGCATGGGCGTGTTCGCCGCCATGACCACCTGGCTCCACGACAGGTCCTGGGCCTGTCGCATCGCGCGACCCTCGACGAGGAGGTCGCGCCAGCGCAGCCCGGAGAGACGCCGGAACCGGATCGCGTTGCGGACCGCGCGGGGCAGGCCGGTGACCGCGCCGGTGCGCACCATGTGTTCGGTGAAGTCGGTGCGCAGCACCCGGTGGGGGACGCCGTCGACCTGGGTGGTCACGATCGTGTCGGTGACACCTTTCGACAGGTAGAGGTCCTTGACTGCCTGGCCGACCGGGCTGTCGCGGGTCAAGAGAAACCGGGTACCCATCGCGATGCCCGCCGCGCCGTAGGCGAGCGCGGCCACGAGCCCGCGCCCGTCAAAGAAGCCACCCGCGGCGATGACGGGGACATCCACCGTGTCGAGCACCTGGGGCAGGAGCAGCGAGGTCGGGACGGGGCCGGTGTGCCCGCCGCCTTCGCCGCCCTGGACCAGCACCGCGTCGGCGCCCCACGCCACGACTTTCTCGGCGTGACGCTTGGCGCCGATGGACGGGATGACGATGACCCCGCCGGCCTTGAGCTGCTCGATGAGCGCCGGTTGGGGGGCGAGCGCGAACGACGCGACTCGCACCCCCTCGTCGATGAGGAGCTGGCAGCGGTCCTGGGCGTCGGGAGCGTCGGAGCGGAGGTTCACGCCGAACGGTGCGTCGGTGCGGCCCCGCGTCTCGGTGATCGCGCTGCGCAGCTGGTCGAAGTCCATCGTGCCGGCGGCGAGGATCCCGAGCCCACCCGCGTTGGCAGTGGCGGAGGCGAGGCGAGGCCCGGCGACCCAGCCCATGCCGGTCTGCACGATCGGCACCCGGATCCCGCACAGGTCGCAGAGCTCGGTGTGCAGCGTCGGGTGCATCAGGTGCGGATCTCGCCCTCACGCTGACCGGCGGGGTCGAGGACGTCGCGCAGCAGCCGGCGGTCCTCGTCGGTCGGGAGGCGGGTGGTCGGCACCGGATCCGGCAC
The DNA here is from genome assembly GCA_003140175.1 of Actinomycetota bacterium. Classification (GTDB taxonomy): domain Bacteria; phylum Actinomycetota; class Acidimicrobiia; order IMCC26256; family PALSA-555; genus PALSA-555. Next base: position 7,565 of record PLJD01000065.1, on the reverse strand, counting down.
GACGAGCTCGAACCCGGTCGCCGCTTGCACCGCGTCGAGGGTGACGCCGGGGTGCAGGGACCGGATGCGCATGGAGTGGTCGTCGGTCTCGAAGTCGAACACGCCGAGGTTCGAGATGACGTGGCGGACTTCGTGGAACTGCGACGCGGTCGGGCCCGCGGCGGCGGCGCGGTCGTAGCCGACCCCCGACACGCAGTCGACCGCGGGGACGAAGACCCGCGGGGAGTGGTTGGGGACCCAGTAGCTCGTCGGGTCGTTCACCGTGTTGCCGGGGGCGCCGCGCACGCCGAGCAGCTGGACTTTGGGACGGGCCCAGGGGCCGATGCACGCGATGTTCTGGTTCCCGAAGCGGTCGATCTGGGTGGCGCCCATGATCACGTGGCGGCGGCCCGACCACACGACGTCGAACATCTTCCCGAACGGCATCCAGGCCTCCACGATCTTCGGCGCGTGCTCGTCGCCGAGTGGGACGGGCGCCCCGAGCTGGAGGGCATCGCCGTCGGTGTAGACGAGGTCGGGTTCGAAGGTGAGGGCGGCGAGGCGTGCCCCGAGCGTGGGGATCACGCCGATCGGGCTGGTGAGGATCTCACCGTCGCCGCGGAACGCCTCGGCGCAGGCGACGACGCAGATCTCGGCGAGTGTCGGGGCGTCGCTCATCGGGCACCGCCCAGGGACGCCTCGGCGAGACGGCGGTAGTCGGGCTCGGGTACGTCGACCCAGCGGGCCCGGAACGCGGCCCACGCGTCGGCGTCCTTCGCCGACGCGGCGTAGTCGCGTTGGAGGGCCTCGTCGCGGGGATAGTCAGGGACGCAGTGGGTGAAATGCGCCCCGAAGGGTGCTTCGACGACCCCGTCGGTCCAGAGGCGGCTGACTTTGATGGTCTGCTCGGAGGCGTGCGCGGTGAAGTCCTCGGTGTCGATGACACGTTCGCAGGACACGAAGGTGCGCTCGGCGGCCATCGCGTACACGTCGTCGAAGTACCAGTCGGGTCCGAGGTACTGGGCGTTGCCGCGCCGGTCGGCCCGGTTGGCGTGGAGCAGCGCGACGTCGAGGGGTAGCGCGGGCATAGCGACGAGCTCCTGGCCGTCGTAGGGCGACACGACCGTGCGCAGGTCGGGGTTGTTCTCCATGATGGCCGAGCCGAGCCCGGCCCGACAGGGCAGGAACGACACCCGCATCGCGGCGGCGCGCAGTCCCCACTGCAACATGCCCTCGTCGAGCTCCATGGCCTCGATGGTGCCCGCTTGACGGGCGGCTCGGAAGTGCGGCTCGAGCGGGATCGAGTCGAGCGAGACGAACCCGTACACGACCTTGCGGGCCTGCCCGCTCGCGCAGAGCATGCCCACGTCGGGGCCGCCGTAGCTGACGATGGTCAGGTCGGACAGCGACGAGCGCAAGATGGCCCGCACGATCGACATCGGCTTGCGGCGTGACCCCCACCCGCCGATGCCGATCGTCATGCCGTCGCGCAGCTCGGCGACGACGTCGTCCTCGGTGAGGCGCTTGTCGGCGCTCATGACCGGCTCCGTTCCGCGACGGCAGCCCGCGCCAGCGCGGGGGTGCACCGGCAGTGCAGCTCGGCGACGGGTTCGACGACGCGCTCGGTGCGGATGCCCAGCGTCATGGTCGCGGACCCTATCGGGGACCACCGCTAGGGTCGACGAAGTGACCGACCCTGCCGCCCGGTTCAAAGCGCACGCCGCCGAGGCGGCCGTCGAGGCGGTGCGCTCGGGCATGGCGGTGGGCCTGGGCACCGGGAGCACGGCGATCTTCGCGACCCGCCGGATTGGGGAGCGCCTCGCCGCCGGTGAGCTGCGCGACGTCGTCGGCTACGCGACGTCCGACGAGACGCGACGCGCCGCCGAGGGGCTCGGGATTCCCCTGCTCGCCCCCGAGCTGGACCGGCGGCTCGACCTGACGATCGACGGCGCCGACGAGGTCGACCCGGCGTTGAACCTCATCAAGGGCGGCGGCGGCGCGCACCTGCGGGAGAAGATCGTCGCCCAGGCGAGCGACCGCGAGCTCATCGTGGTCGACGAGACGAAGCTCTCCCCGCGCCTCGGGACGCACCATGCTCTGCCGCTCGAGGTCTTGGAGTTCGGCTGGGCGTCGCAGGCCCGCTACGTCGAGTCGCTGGGCTCGACGGTCAGCGTACGGATGCGAGCCGACGGGGAGCGCTACCGCACCGACCAGGACAACCTGGTGCTCGACGCCACGTTCGGGCCGATCGACGACCCCGCCGCGCTCGCCGATCGTCTGGCGGCACGGGCGGGCATCGTGGCGCACGGCTTGTTCTTGGGGTTGGCCAGCGAGGTCCTGGTCGCGGGTCCGGGCGGCGTGCGGCGCCTCACGCCTCCTTGAGCTCGCTGCGTTGGCGGTACCGGAACGCGGCGTAGCCGCCGAGCCCGGCCGGGAGCGGCAGCCAGAAGGACACGAGCCGGTAGCTCAACGTGGCGACGACTGCGTCGCCGGCGCCGACACCGGCGAGGGCGAGCGCGCCGGTGAGCCCCGCCTCGACGAATCCGAGGCCGCCGGGGGTGATGGGGATCATGCCGAGCACGACCGCGGCCGCGTACGCGAGGAGGACCAGGGTCGGCTCGGGGCGGGCCCCCACCGCGGCGAGGCAGGCCAGCAGCGCGAAGTAGTCGAACGCCCACTTGCCGACCGACGCCAGCACCGCGGAGGGCCAGCGCTTCCCGAGGGCCTGCGAGACGAGGTCGCGCTCGGCGCGGAGCCGGCTGGGCAGGTCCCGCACCGGGGTGCGGTGGCGCACGATCCGGTTGCGGGTCCATTGGACGACGGCGCCGATGTCCCCCACGACCCGGTCCGACAGCACGAGGACCGCTCCCACGCCGATGAGCACGACGAAGGCGCCGAACCCGATCCACGCTGCCTCTTGGAGGCCGTGCGCGAGCGGTCCTCCGGTGAGCGACACGAGCAGGCCGAGGACCGGGATGGACGCGAGCGTGGCGAGCTGGAGCAGCGTTGCCGCGGTCAGCGCCGAGGCGGCCGCGGGGGCGTCGATCCCCAACGCGCCGAGCATCCGGTACTGCAGCGCGGCGCCGGGCGCGGCGCCGGCGGGCATGACGCATGCCAACGCGTTGCCGGCGAGCTGGGAGGTGGCGACCGCGAACCATCCCGTGGCTCGCAGCGCCTGCTTCAGCAGCCACCAGACGCACACGAAGCTGGCCACCTCGGCCCCGACCGCCACGATCATCCAGGTCAGGTTGAGGTGGGCGAGGCGGGGCCAGGCGGAGAGGACCTCGCCGAGGGTGGGGGCGAAGAGGTAGAGGACGACGAGCGCGACGATCAGCAGGATGACGCGGCCCACGACTTTGCCCCGACGGGGGGCGATCGCATCGGGTTCCTCGACGCTCACGGGGTCTGACGGTATCCAGCCGGCGGGGGTCAGCCCCAGCCGAGCCGGCGAGGGCGCCGCCCCGGTAGCGTCGCCGGCCATGCGCTTCGGGCTGCTGCCACCCTGTGAGGGCCAGTTCCTCTCCTCCCCCGAGCGGGTCTCGGCGTACGCCCAAGCGGCCGAGGAGGCGGGGTTCGAGTCGATCTGGGTGTTCGAGCACGCCGTGATCCCGGCCGGCTACACGTCCCGGTATCCCTACAACCCGGAGGGGCGGGTCACGATCGAGGACGACGACGTCCCGGACCCGATCGCCCTGCTCGGCTTCCTCGCCGGCGTCACCGCCCGGCTGGTGCTCGGCACCGGGGTCCTGATCCTCCCCCAGCGCAGCCCGGTCGTGTGCGCCAAGGAGTGCGCCACGGTCGACGCGCTCTCGGGGGGGCGGCTGCGGCTCGGCATCGGGGTGGGCTGGCTGCGCGAGGAGGCCGAGGCGGTCGGCACGTCGTTCGACGATCGGGGGGCGCGCACCGACGAGTACATCGAGGCGATGCGGGTGCTGTGGCGCGACCCGGAGCCGACCTTCCACGGCGCGTTCACCCACTTCGACCGGGCGAAGAGCAACCCCAAGCCGGCGCAGGCCGGCGGGGTGCCGATCCTCGTCGGCGGGCACAGCGGCGCGGCGGCCCGCCGGGCGGGCCGCCTCGGCGACGGGTACTTCCCCATCGGGCTGCGCCACGACGACTTCGCGGCGCGTCTCGAGCAGATGCGCGCCGCGGCGGCGAGCGCGGGCCGCGACCCGGCGGCGGTCGAGATCACCTACAGCGGCGGGACGAAGCCCGACCGGATACGCCAGTACGCCGACCTCGGCGTGTCCCGCTGGGTGGTCGCAGTCTGGGAGACCGACCCCGACGCGTACCGGCGGGCCTTCGACGAGCTGGCCAAGACGTTGATCGGCCCGCTCGGCTGAGCGTCGCTTAGGACGTCAGGATCACGCAGGAGCCGTGACCGAAGAGCCCCTGGTTGATGGCCAGCCCGACCCGGGCGTTCTCGACTTGACGCTCGCCCGCTTCGCCGCGCAGCTGCCACGTCAGCTCGCAGATCTGCGCGAGCGCCTGGGCGGGGATCGCCTCGCCGAAGGAGGCCAGTCCCCCGCTGGGGTTGACCGGCACGCGCCCACCGAGCGTGGTCGCGCCCGAGTGGAGGAGCGCCTCGGCGCCGCCCGGCTCGCACAGCCCGATGTTCTCGTACCAGTCGAGCTCGAGCGCGGTGGAGAGGTCGTAGACCTCGGCGCAGCTGAGGTCGCTTGGCGCGAGGCTCGCCTCCTCGTAGGCGGCGTGCGCGATCGAGTCGCGAAACGCGCGGGGCGGTGGGGGTGCGCCGACCCCCGAGTCGGTCGCGATGTCGGGCAGGTCGAGGCTGGTGTTCGGATAGGTCGGCGTGACGGTCGAGACGGCCGCGACGCGCACCGAGCGCGAGTTCGCCTCGTGCGCGGCGGCGTAGTCGGCGCTGGTGAGCACGAGCGCGGCGGCGCCGTCGCTGGTGGCGCAGATGTCCACGAGGCGGAGCGGGTCGGCCACGATGGGTGACTCGGCGATCTCGTCCTCGGTGAACAGCTTGCGGTAGCGGGCGTTGGGGTTCGAGAGGCCGTGGCGGCTGTTCTTGACCTTCACCGCCGCGAAGTCCTTGGGTGTTGCCCCGAAGCACTCCATGCGCCGTCGGGCGTACAAGGCGAAGTAGGTGGGGTTCGTGGCGCCCAGGACGTGGAAGCGCAGCCAGTCCGGGTCTTCGGGCCGGTCGCCGGGCAGCGGCCCGAAGAACCCTTTCGGTGCGGTGTCGGCTCCGATGACGAGCGCGACGTCGGCCTGGCCGGCGCGGATCCGTGCCCGCGCCGCGTCGAGCGCGACCGCGCCCGACGCGCAGGCGGCGTAGCTCGACGAGACGGGGATTCCCGACCAGCCGAGCGCTTGGGCGAGCGTCGAACCTGCCACGTAGCCGGGGTAGCCGTTGCGCATGGTGTTGCCGGCGGCGAGGTACTGCACGTCGCTTGGGGAGAGGCCGGCGTCGGCCAGCGCGGCGCGGGCGGCGACGACGCCGTACTCGGCGAAGTTGCGGCCCCACTTACCCCACGGGTGCATGCCGACGCCGAGAATCCGCACGTCGCTCATGATCCTCCTCCGGGTTTCCACTTCCACACCGTGTGCAGCCCGTCGTCGTCCTCGAAGAGCGGCTCGACGACGAGTTCCATCTCCTGGCCGAGGCTGAGACGTTCGGGGTCGGTTCCGGTCGCGAGCTGGCCGAGCACGACCATCTGCTCGTCGGCGAGCTCGACCGCGGCGACCCCGTAGGGCACGAAGGGGTCGCGTGCCGGGTAGGGAGGCGGCGGCGCGTAGCGATTGTCGGCCCAGGACCACAGCCGGCCCCGGCTGGAGAGCTCCGCGTCGTCGAGGGTGACGCCGGTGCAGTGCGGGTTCCGACAGAACGACCATTGCTTCGGGAAGAACCAGGCGCCGCAGCGGGGACAGTGACCGCCGAGCAGGCGAGCCTGGCCGCCGTCCTCGGTGAAGAGGCCCGCCACGACGGGGATGCGGGGCTTCACGAACCGGCCCCGTCGGGGCGGCCGACGTCGGCGTCCCGTTTCTCGACGAATGCCTGGCGCAGCTCGTCGGAGTCGCCCCAGAGATTGAGCTCGAAGGTGAACCCCTGCTCGAACCGGTAGGAGCGCTTCACGTCGACCGGGTCGATGGCGTTCAGCGATTCCTTGGCTCGGCGGATCACCAGCGGGCTCTTCGCCGCGATGACCTGGGCGAGCTCCCGGGCCGTGTCGAGCAGCTGCGCGCGGGGAACGACCCGCTCGACGGTGCCGAACGCCAACAGCTCGGCGGCGGTGACCGACGAGCCGGTCAGGAACATGGCACGCATCTTGTGGTACGGGACCAGTCGGGCCAGGTGGGTCGCCGCGCCGAGCGCACCCCGGTCGACCTCGGGGAGGCCGAAGGTCGCGTCGTCGGCCGCCACGACGATGTCGGCGTTCCCGGCGATGCCGATCCCGCCTCCGAGGCAGTAGCCGTGCACCGCGGCGATCACCGGCACCTCACAGTCGTAGACCGCCGCGAAGGTTTCCCAGCAGCCCCGGTTCACGCCGATGAGGGACTGGTTCGTCGGGTCGGCGGCCAGCTCCTTGATGTCGACCCCGGCCTGGAACGCGCGCAGCTCAGGGTTGGCCGACACGATCAGGGCGTGGACCTGCGCGTCGCGCCCGTGGGCTCGGATCGTGTCGGCGAGCTCGAACCAGCCCTTGACCGGCAGCGCGTTCACCGGCGGGTTGTCGATCACGACCTCCGCGACGTGGTCACGGACCTGCGAGCGGATCACGGGGCTGAGCGTATCGGAGGGCTCAGGCGGGGCCAGCCGGCGCGCACGTGCGCGGCGGATCGCCGGGCCGGCCACTCGTGCGGTTGGCGGCGGGTCGGGTACGGTCGGGAGGTGGGTGACGGCGCGCCGCGCGACCAGCTCGACTTCACCGCGAAGTCAGTGATCGTCACCGGCGGATGCCGGGGGGTGGGGCGAGGAATCAGCGAGCGGTTCCTCGCCGCGGGGGCCGACGTCGTGATCTGCTGTCGCCACGAACCCGAGACGCTGCCCTCGGCCGGGGATCGCAGCGCCGCGTTCATCGCCGCCGATGTCCGAGAACCCGACGACATCGACGCCGTCGTCGCGTTCACCACCGAGCGGTTCGGGCGTCTCGACGTGCTCGTCAACAACGCGGGCGGTGCGCCGCCCTCCGACACGGCGACGGTATCGCCGCGGTTCACGACCTCGATCCTTGCGTTGAACCTCGTGGCGCCGTTCGTGTTCGCCCAGCGCGCCTTCGCGGTCATGAAGGACCAGCCGGAGGGTGGCGTGATCGTCAACATCTCCAGCGTCAGCGGCATCCGCCCGTCGCCGAGGACCGCGGTGTACGGCGCGGCGAAGGCCGGCCTCATCAACCTCACCCAGACGTTGGGGCTCGAGTTCGCGCCGGCGGTGCGGGTGGTGTGCGTGACGGTCGGCCTGGTCGCCACCGAGCAGGCCCACCTGTTCTACGGCGACGAGGCCGGCGTTGCCGCGGTCGGCGCGACCGTCCCGGCCGGGCGCATGGCGACACCCGCCGACGTCGGCGACGTCTGCCTGCTGCTCGCGTCGCCGCTCGCCGGCTACGTCACCGGCGAGC
>PLJD01000071.1 GCA_003140175.1 Actinomycetota bacterium | reverse complement strand
ACGCCGAGCACGTCGGCCTGGAACTGACACAGCACGTCCATGACGCTGGCGCCCCCGTCGACGCGCAGCTCGACGAGGGGCCGGCCAGCGGCCGCGGTCATGGCGTCGACGACGTCGCGGGTCTGCCAGGCCATTGCCTCGACCACGGCGCGGGCGAGGTGGGCCCGGGTGGTCCCCCGGGTGATCCCCAGGACCGCACCGCGCGCGTAGGGGTCCCACCAGGGCGAGCCCAGCCCGGTGAACGCGGGGACGAACACCACCCCGCCGGTATCGGGGACGCTCGCCGCGAGCGGCCCGGTCTCGCTGGCGTCGGCGATGATGCCCAGCCCGTCGCGGAGCCACTGGATGGCGGCGCCGGTCACGAACACTGCGCCTTCGAGCGCGTACGAGACCTTCCCATCGAGGCTCCACGCGACGCTGGTCAGCAGGCCTTCGGTGGGGGAGGGATGGTTCGGGCCGAGGTTCATGAGGACGAACGAGCCGGTCCCGTAGGTGTTCTTGGTCATGCCGGGCTCGACGCAGGCTTGCCCGAACAGGGCGGCCGGCTGGTCGCCGGCGATTCCGCTGATCGGCACGCGCAGCCCCGCCGCGCGCTGGGGGACCGTGACGCCGACCCGGCCGCTGCTGGGGCTGACGGACGGGAGGCAGGCCCGGGGGACTCCGAACAGCTCGCAGAGCTCGTCGGACCAGGTGAGCGCGTCGAGGTCGAAGAGCAGGGTGCGCGAGGCGTTCGATGGGTCGGTGGCGTGCACGCCCCCGTCGGGACCGCCCGTGAGTTGCCACACCAGCCACGCGTCGACGGTGCCGAACGCCAGGGCCGCGTCGGCTGCGACCCCGCCGGGTCCGAGGAGCCACTCGAGCTTCGTCGCCGAGAAATACGGGTCGAGGACCAGGCCCGTGCGGGCTCGGATCATCGGCTCGTGGCCCGCGGCGCGCAGGTCCTCGCAGCGCGGCGCGGTTCGCCGGTCCTGCCACACGATCGCCCGATGGCGGGGCTCGCCGGTGCGACGATCCCAGACGACCGTCGTCTCGCGCTGGTTCGTGATCCCGATCGCGGCGACCGTCTCGCCGAGGCCCGCGGCGACGGTGTTCGCCTCGGCCAGGGTGGTCAGCGTGGCGTCGAGGATGTCGAGCGGGTCGTGCTCGACCCAGCCGGGCCGCGGAAAATGCTGGGGGAACTCGCGGTACGCGTGAGCACGCACGGCCCCCCGATCGTCGACGACCAGGGTCCGGACGCCGGTGGTGCCGGCGTCAATTGCCAGCAGGACGCTCATGCGCCTCGCGTCGAGGGACCCCAGAACGTCTGCTCGTCCCCGGCCGGGTCGGTCGGGTCGGTCCGTCGGGTCGGCATGGTCGGGGCCGTCACGTCGATCGGCTCCGTCGCGTCGGTCCGATGGGCCTGGTCGGGCCAGGCCCGCCCGGCCAGCGCGGGGGCGGCCGGCGGGGGGGCCGAAACCGCTGGGGCGGGCGTGAGGCGCGCCACCAGCGCACCACCGAGGTGCCGCTGCCCGGGGCGGAACTCGAACACCATCCTCGTCCCGTTGTTGGCTTCCACCCGCACCGAGTAGAGGGGCAGCGACTTCCGGACCCGGGACAGCGAGAAGGCCTCGTAGCGCTTCCCGATCACCAGATCGCTGGCCCGCAGCGCCCGGCGTCGGCGGCGGGTGAACAGCAACAGCCGCCGGTCGGTGAGGACCATGAGGTACTGGCGGCGGGCGGTGACCACCAGGGGAATCCGGTGCTTAAGCTGCGCCGCCCAGCAGGTGCCGAACTCGGTCACTCGTTCACCGTCGACGAGTGCGCCGTGGGCGGCGGCGACGATCTGCTCGACGGTCTTGCGGGACATCGCCGGTTAAGGCTACTGGGCCCTGGGCAGCCTTCCCGGGACGCGCCAGGATGGTCGCCACTGGAGGTGGATATGCGGGTCGGAATCTTGACGGGCGGTGGCGACTGTCCCGGGCTCAACGCGGTTATCCGTGCGGTGGTGCGCAAGGGCGAGAATGTCTATGGTCACCAGCTGGTGGGGTACCGCCAGGGCTGGCGGGGCGTGCTCGACGGTGACGTGATCGAGCTCACCGTCGGCGCGACGCGCGGGCTGTTGCCGCGGGGCGGCACCCTGCTCGGGACCTCTCGCACGAACCCGCTCGAGCGCGAGGGTGGGGTCGCCGCGGTGCAGGCCACGCTGGCTCGCGACCGCGTCGACGCGCTGGTGGCCATCGGTGGCGAGGACACCCTGGGGGTGGCTGCCGAGCTCGGGGATCACGGGGTATGCAGCGTCGGCGTTCCCAAGACGATCGACAACGACCTGTCGGCGACCGACGTCACGTTCGGGTTCCACACCGCGGTGCAGGTCGCGACCGATGCCATCGATCGGCTCCAGACCACCGCCGAGAGTCACGACCGGGTGATGGTGGTCGAGGTGATGGGACGCCAAACGGGGTGGCTCGCGCTGTGGTCGGGGCTGGCCGGCGGCGCGCACGAGATCCTCGTGCCGGAGCGGCCCTTCGACGTCGACGAGGTCTGCGACCGGCTCCGTCACCGCCACGCGGGGGGTGCCAGCTATTCGATCGTGGTCGTCGCCGAGGGTGCGCAGCTGGCCGGGGCGAGCCTGCGGGTCCAGGCCGCAGGCGTCGACGAGTTCGGCCACGTCCGGCTGGGCGGGATCGGCAGCGCGCTCGGACCCGAGATCGAGGCCCGCACCGGCTACGAAACCCGCGTCACGATCTTGGGCCACGTGTTGCGGGGCGGGACGCCCAGTGCGTTCGACCGGATCCTCGCCACTCGCTTCGGTCTCGCCGCGATCGACGCCGTCCACGACCAGGACTTCGCGACGATGGTGGCTCTGCGCGGTATCGACATCGTGCGAGTTCCGGTCGCGGACGCGGTCAGGACGTTGAAGACCGTGCCCGACGCCCTCCTCGAGGACGCGGCGGTGTTCTTCGGGTAGGGCACCGCCGGCCTCGGCCGGCGCGAGCGCCGTGCTGGGCGCGCCACACTGGTGAGGCTGCGTCGCTGGTCGGTAGACAGGGGCGGCCGCGGACATTGGCGCCCGCTCCCCGCCGGCGCCCCGGCCTGGGACGGAGATCGATGGGCTCTGCGCTAGACGACCTGCTGGACCTGCTCGAGCTGGAGCCGCTCGAGGTGAATCTGTTTCGCGGGGTCAGCCCCGACGAGGACCGTCAGCGCGTCTTCGGCGGCCAGGTCGCGGCCCAGGCGCTGGTCGCGGCCGGACGTACCGTCGAGTCGGACCGGCCCGTGCACTCGCTGCACGCCTACTTCCTGCGGCCCGGCGACCCGAACATCCCGATCGTCTTCGAGGTCGACCGCATCCGCGACGGCCACTCGTTCACGACCCGACGCGTCATGGCGATCCAGCACGGCAAGGCCATCTTCAACCTCCAAGCGTCGTTCCAGATCGTGGAGGTCGGCCCGGACCACTCGGCCGAGATGCCGGCGGTGCCCGGCCCCGACGAGCTCCCGACGTTTCGCGAGCGCATCGAGAGCTCGTTGGAGCGCTTCGGGCCCGAGACAACCGAGTGGCTCGTCCGGGAGCGCCCGATCGAGAGCCGCCCGGTCGACGACCCCCACTGGATCGCCCCGTCCCCGCGTCCCGCGGCCCAAGACGTGTGGATCCGCGCCAACGGCGCACTGCCCGACGATCCGCTGGTGCACGCGTGCGTGGTCGCCTACGCGTCGGACCTCACCCTGCTCGACACCGCGACGCTGCCGCACGCCATCGGCTACAGCGGGAACTTCATGATGGCGAGCCTCGACCATGCCATGTGGTTCCACCGGCCGTTCCGTGCCGACGAGTGGCTCCTGTACCACCAGCTCAGCCCGTCGGCGTCGGGCGCGCGGGGCCTCGCGCTCGGCCACGTCTTTCGCCGCGACGGCGACATCGTGGTGACCGTGATGCAGGAGGGCTTGATCCGCCCCATGCAAGCGCCGGCCCCGTCGAACTGAGGTGGCCAGTCCCGACGGTCGAGTCGACCTGCGCTCCGACACGGTCACCACCCCCACCCCGGAGATGCGCGCCGCGATGGCGGCCGCGGAGGTGGGGGACGACGAGTACGGCGAAGACCCCACGGTGAACCGTCTGGAGTCCATGGCCGCGGCGCTGCTCGGCAAGGAAGCCGCGCTGTACGTGACGTCGGGGACCATGGCGAATCAACTGGCGCTCTGCGTCCTGGGCCGACCGGGAACCGAGATCCTCTGCGGCGAACGCGCCCACGTCTATCGCTACGAGCACGCGGCCACGGCCCGCAACGCCGGCGTTCAGCTCCGACCGATCCCCGACCCCGGCGGGACGTTCCCAGCCGCCGCGGTCACCCAGGCGGCACAGGACGCCGGCCACCACCTCCCCCCGCTCTCCGCGGCGGCGATCGAGAACCCCCACATGCCCGAGAACGGCCATCCCTGGCCGCTCGAGGCGGTGACCGCGGTCGGTGCCGCCGCCGCCGTCGCCGGGCTGCCCGTCCACTGCGACGGGGCCCGGATCTGGAACGCCGCGGTGGCGCTGGGCGTGTCACCACGCGAGCTCTGCGCGCCCGTCGACACCGTGATGTTCTGCTTCTCGAAAGGCCTCGCCGCACCGATCGGGTCGGTGCTGTGCGGGACCCGGGTGCGGATCGACGCGGCTCGCGCCGAGCGCCGACGCCTCGGCGGCGGCTGGCGCCAGGCCGGTGTCGTGGCCGCGGCGGCCATCGTGGGCCTCGAGACCATGGTGGAGCGCCTGACCGACGACCACGCCCGGGCCCGACGCCTCGCCGAAGCACTGGCCACCAGCTGGCCGGGCAGTGTGGAGCCCGCCGACGTGACGACGAACATCGTGTGCGCTCCCGTCGAGCGTCTCTCGACCGGGATCGTCGAGCGACTTGCCGCGCTCGGAATCCGCTGCGGCATGATCGACGCTCGCACCGTACGCTTTGTCACCCACAAGGACGTCGACGACGACGACCTCGCCCGAACCGTCGCGGCGCTACACGCGATCAGCAAGGAGACCTGATGAGCCGAGTGCTGATTACCGGATGCTCGACCGGGATCGGCCGCGCCGGCGCGGTGGAACTCACGAAGCGGGGCCACGACGTGGTCGCGACCGCCCGTCGACCCGAGACCCTCGACGACCTCGACGTCGCGGCCCGGCTCCGACTCGACGTCGACGACCCGGCATCGGTGCGTGCCGCGGTCGACCAGGCGGGTCTCATCGACGCCCTCGTGAACAACGCCGGGTTCGGGATCGGCGGTCCCGCCGAAACCGTCGACCTCGACGCGGCGCGGCGCTGCATGGACACCAACCTGTTCGGAGCGGCGCGGATGATCCAGGCCGTGCTCCCCGGGCTCCGGGCCCGCGGGGGAGGAACCATCGTGAACGTGGCCTCGGTCGCGGGCCGGGTCGGTGTCCCGCTCGAGGGTTTCTACTCGGCCTCGAAATGGGCGCTCGAAGGACTCTCGGAGTCCCTGCACTTCGAAGTCGGCCATTTCGGAATCCGGGTCCGGATCGTCGAGCCCGGCGCCTTCGAGACCCGATTCTCCGACAACGTCGTCGCGCACGCCGTCGCCGCGCCCTACGACGAACTCGACGAAGCATGGGCCGCGGCGCGCAGCCGCCTCAACGGCGGCGCCGAGGTGGACCCGGGACCCGAGCCGGTCGCGAGCGTCATCGCCGACGCCATCGAGAGCACCGAGGCCCGGCTGCGCTGGCCGGTCGGCGCCGACGCGGAGCTGGTGATCACCGCGAGGGAGTCGCTGTCCTTCGAGGACTTCGAGGCCAGCATGCGCACGGTCCTCGACCTCACGTGGTGACCCCACTTGTCGACGACACCCCAGCGAGCGCGCTCGCCGTCTACGCCCATCCCGACGATCCGGAGATCTCCGCCGGCGGAACGCTCGCCCGATGGGCAGCGGCCGGGTCCCAGGTCTGGGTCCTGATCACCACCCGCGGGGACAAGGGCGCACCCAACGACTCCGGCGCCGACCTCGAGGCGCTGACCCGACGACGAATCGACGAGACGGCGAAGGCCAGCGAGCTGCTCGGCTTCGCCGGGCATTTCCACCTCGACTATCCGGACGGCGAGCTCCCCGACGACCTCGACCTGCGCGCCGCGGTCGTCCGACGGGTGCGGGAGCTGCGACCCGAAGTGGTGCTGTGCCCCGACCCCACCGCGGTGTTCTTCGGCGACTCTTACTTCAACCACCGCGACCACCGCGTCACCGGATGGGCCACGCTCGACGCGGTGGCGCCCGCCGCCGGCAACCCCCACTACTTCCGGGACCAGATCGCCGAAGGGCTCGACGTCCACCAGATCCGCGCCGCGTACTTGAGTGGGACACTGGAACCCAACTGCTGGGTCGACATCAGCGACGTCCTCGAACGCAAGGTCGACGCGCTGTTCTGCCACGCCAGCCAGCTCACCGAAACTGGGGAGTGGTTCCGGCAGTTCCTGCGCGACCGCGCCGAGGAGGCGGGGCGCGAAGCCGGCGTGCCGTACGCGGAGGGCTTCCGCCGCCTGACCTTCGGCGCCTGACCCTCGGCACCACGCTTGGCCCCTGACTCAGTCCGGGGGTTGGCGCTTCCACTCGGCCATCGCCCGCAGCACGAGCACTGCGATGATTCCCACCCCGACCGCTCCGGACGCGGCGCCGACGAGGGTGCCGACCAGCTTGGCGGTGGCGGCGGGCCCGGTTGTGCCGATGCCGACGATCCCGTAGCCGATGATGCCGCCGAACACGCCGGCGAGCACGACGCTGACGAACACGAGCAAGTACGCGGTGCGCGATGGAAGTCCGGTGGGCAGCCCGCCCGGTGTGTTCCCGTTCTCACCAGCCACGAGCCGAATCGTACGGCGGGAGCCCGCCGGTAGGCTCCTCGGCGATGCGAGAGTGGCTGGTCGCGGGCGCACTCGTCGAAGTCGACGGCGCGCTGCTCCTCGTCCGGAACCTGCGTCGAGGCGGTGCTTCGGACTGGTCGACCCCCGGGGGCGTCATCGACGCCGGGGACGCCTCGGTGCTGGCCGGACTCACCCGAGAGGTCGAGGAGGAGACCGGGCTGGTCGTCACCGCGTGGGAGGGGCCGCTCTATGAGGTCCAGGCCGTCGCCGTCGACCTGGGCTGGCGGCTGCGCGCCGAGGTCTACCGGGCCCTCGCGTTCGACGGCGAGGTGCGCGTGGCCGACCCCGACGGAATCGTCGTCGAAGCGGCATGGGTCGCGTCCCCGGCCTGCGCCGAGCGCCTCGCCACCGGCGCGCCGTGGGTCCGCGAACCGCTGACCGAGTGGCTCGCCGAGCGATGGGGCCCCGGGGCGCGGCGCGGGTACGAGTACGACGTGCGAGGGACTCGACGCGACGAGCTCTCCGTTCGGCGTACGCCCGCTGCCACCCGGTGAGCGTGGCGCCCGCCGACGCTGCCATCCTCCACGTCGACCTCGACGCCTTCTACGCGTCGGTCGAGCAGCACGCCGACCCGTCGCTGGTCGGCCGCCCGGTCGTGGTGGGCGGGCTCGGCGCCCGCGGGGTCGTCGCGGCGGCCAGCTACGAAGCCCGCCGGTTCGGCATCCAGTCGGCGATGCCGATGGCGCGTGCTCGGCGAGCCTGTCCTGACGCGGTGTTCCTCGCGCCCCGGTTCGACGCCTACCAGGACGCCAGCCGCGCCGTCATGGCGATCCTGCACTCCTACACGCCGCTGGTCGAGCCGATCTCGCTCGACGAGGCCTTCCTCGACGCCCGCGGCGCGCGTCGCCTCCACGGCACCGGTGCCGACATCGGGATGGCGATCCGGGCCCGGGTTCGAAGCGACACCGGCCTGGTGGCGTCCGTCGGTGTCGCCACCACGAAGATGCTCGCCAAGATCGCCAGTGACCTCGCCAAACCTGATGGGATGCTCACCGTGACTCCCGGGACCGAGCTGGATTTCCTCCACCCCCTCGACGTGAGCCGCCTCTGGGGGGTTGGCCCCGCCACCCGGCGGCGCCTCGATCGCCTCGCCGTGCGGACGATCGCAGATCTCGCCGCGTTGCCCGAGCCGGCGCTGCAACGCGCGCTCGGCCACGCGCACGGTGCCCACCTCCACGCGCTGGCCCACAACATCGACGAGCGGGGTGTCGAGCCGGACCGTCAGGCCAAGTCCATCGGCCACGAGGAGACGTTCCCCACCGACGTGACCGACCGGGCCCGGCTCGACCGGGACCTGACCCGCTTCGCGGAACGGGTCGCGACCCGGCTGCGCGCCCACGCCACCGTCGCCCGCACCGTGCAGATCAAGGCGCGCTACGCCGACTTCCGCACGGTGACGCGCTCGCGCACCCTGCGAGAGCCCACCGACCTCGCCGACGACCTGGCACGCGTCGGCCGGGAGCTGCTCGCCGAGCTTCCCCTCGGCGACGGCCTGCGGCTCCTCGGACTGTCGGCCCACCAGCTGCTCGCCGTCGCCGAGCTCCAGCCGGCCCTGCCCTTCGACGACGACGACCCCGGAGCCGGGAGCCGCCGGGCCGACCTCGAGCGCACGATCGACGACGTGCGACGCCGCTTCGGCGACGAGGCGGTCGGGCGGGCCGCCCGATCGGCTCCACCGCGGGGCAAACCCGCATGACCGTCCGGATCGGTCTCGTCGGCTGCGGTCACATCGGGTTCGTACACTCGTACACGCTCTTGCAGCTGATCCGCCACGGCCTCGTCGACGCCGAGGTCCGCGACACCTACGACGTGGATCCGAGCCGCGCCGACGCCTTCGCGGCGCCCCACGGCGCCCGCCCCGCCCCGAGCCTTGCCGCGCTGCTCGACGACGTCGACGCGGTGTGGGTCTGTACCTGGACCGCGGCCCACCTCGAGGTTGTTACGGCCGCCGCCGAGCGCGGCCTCGCGGTGTTCTGCGAGAAGCCACTCGGACCGAACCTCGCCGACTGCGAGCGCGTCGCGAGCAGCCTCGCCGGGGTGCCCCACCAGGTCGGACTCGTACTGCGACACGCCCCGGTGTTCCGCGAGCTGGCGGAGCGGGTCGCCGACCCCGCGACGGGCCGGCCCCTGGCCGCGGTGTTCCGCGACGACCAGTACTTCCCCAACCAAGGCATGTACGCGTCCGACTGGCGCAGCGACGCGCGGCGCGCCGGTGGGGGCACGTTGATCGAGCACTCAATCCACGACGTCGACATCTTGCGATGGCTGCTCGGTGACCCCATCCTGGTGCAAGCGAGCGTCGCGTCGCGATTTGCGCATCCGGGCATCGACGACGTCGCCGCGGTCACGTTCACGTTCCCCGACGGAGCGGTCGCGACCCTGACCAGCGTGTGGCACCAGATCCTGACCCGAGGCTCCACCCGCCGCCTGGAGGTGTTCTGCGAGGACGCGCTGCTCTGGCTCGACGACGACCTCGTCGGGCCCCTCCACGTCGAGACCTCGGCCGGGGCGACGACCATCCCAACCGAGCCGCCCCCCTGGGTCCAGCGCCTCGACCCCCCGCCCGTCCTCGCCCGGGCGGTCGCCGAGTACGCACCCCCAACCAAGGCGTTCCTCGACGCGCTGGCCGCCGGATCGGACCCCGTGGGCGAGCCGGACGCCGCGACGGCGCTCGCCGCGCACCGCCTCGTCGATGCCGCCTACCGTTCAGCGACGACCGGGGAAGCAGTGATGCCTACGCCGCGTTGAAGGGGTAGAAAGGTCGTGCGAGAATGAGCCTGGTCGCCCCACCTGGGGACCGAGCCGGGCCGGAATCAGCCCAGCCATAAGGAGCTCCGCCCACCGCCATGCCGCTTTCTGAGGACGAGCAGCGGATCCTCCGAGACATCGAGGCCAACCTCTCGGTCACTGACCCGAAGCTGGTCCAGCAGGTCTCCGATACCACCCTCTACCGGCACGCCGCCCGGCTGATCAAGTGGGCGGTCGCCGGCTTCGTGGTCGGCCTCATCGTGCTCCTGGCGACCTTCACCTCCGTCCTCGCGCTGGGCGTGGTCGGGTTCTTGATCATGTTGTTCTGCCTGCTCGTCATCGAGCGCAACGTGCGCAAGATGGGACGAGCCGGACTGGAGAGCCTCACCGGCTCGATGCGGGGCGGGGCGCTGAAAGGCGTGTTCGGCGATGCGGGGCGTCGCTGGCGGGAGCGCTGGAACCGCGACGACCCGTCCTGATCGTCGACCCGATCGGATGGGCTTCACCGCCCCCCAAGCGGCCCGCCTGAGCGGCTGCTCGCTGGCCCAGCTCGATTACTGGGAGCGCAGCGGGCTCGTCGTATCCCGCGCTGACGACGCCGAGGGCCCCTACGCGTTCCGTGATCTCGTCGCGCTGCGCATGGTCCGCTCCCTGCTCGACGCCGGCCTGCCCCTGGCCCGAATCCGCCGGGCGGTCACCGCCCTGCTCGACACCGGCGAGGACGTGGCCGGCCTGCGGGTCGTCACCGACGGCGACCAGGTCTGGGCGTGCCGGGACGACGGCCAGATCCTCGACGCGCTCCGCCACGGCCAGTTGGCGCTCTTCGTAGCGGTCGACCGCATGGCAGCCGACGTCGACGCCGAGGTCCGCGCCTTCTCCCAGGACCGTCAGTCTTTCGTCGACGGGCTGCGACGCCGCGACCATCCCAGCCACCCGGCCGGGTCGGGCTGACCCGCGACGCTGCGCGCCCGCAGCTGGGCCCGGAGCCGGGTCCCGAGACCCAAGGTGGCATCGAGCGCCCGCTGCACCGCGTCGACGTCGCGCCAGGCCGCCTCGACCGACGCCGAGTCGGGGACCACCAAGCTGTAGCGGACCGTCGTGTAACGACGGGCGAGCGAACCGAGTGGTCGCTCGACCGACGCGCCGACGCGCGCCGGGAGATCGGCGGCCACCTCGAGGGGGGTGAGCGACGACGGCCACGTCACCCCAGCCGCGGCGAACCCGTCCAAGGCTTCGGCCCACGCGCCGGCCACTTGCTCGGCGGGGTCGCTCGCCGATCGACGGCGCGCCCGGCGTCGCGCCTTGCGGGCCACGACCCTCGCCAGCGCCGCCAGCGCGGCGACCGCCACGACGCCGACGAGTACGAGCAGCCACGTCAGCGCGGAGAACCCATGACTCGGTGACGAGGTGCTGATGGTGTCGCGGGGCGGTGTGCGGCCGGCGCCACCACCACCGCGCACGCCGACGCTCCCCCCGCCGGCGCCCGTGCCGCTGCCACCCGGCGTGGGCGCCGCGGTGGTCGGGACCGGCTGGGCCTGATGGTTGGGCGTGGGCGTGCTCGCGGGCTCGCCGGGCAGGGCGCTGCCGCCCGGCTGTGAGGTCTGGGGCGTGGGGTCGAAGCGGTTCGTCCAGCCCAGCCCGGCCAGCCAGACCTCGGGCCAAGCGTGCTCCTCGAAGTTCGTGACGTGGTACGTGCCGTTCGCGTCGCGCGTCCCCGGGGTGAACCCCACCGCGACGCGGGCGGGGATCCCGAGATATCGGGCCATGACCGCGTACGTGGCGGCGAACTGCACGCAGAAGCCGCGGCGGTTCTCGAGGAAGGTGACCATGGCGTTTTCCTCGTCGCCGAGGGTCACGGTGGGGTCGTAGGTGAACTGCCCACTGTGAAAGTAGGCCTGGAGCGCGGCGGCCTTCGCATAGGGCGTCGTGTCGCCCGCGGTGACCCGACGGGCGGTATTGCGAACGATCGAGGGGATGTCGGCCGGGAGCGCGGTGAAGCGACGCAGGGACGTGGGGAGGGGCGCGGTGGTCGCGGCCTGCTGCGCGGATGTCACCACGGTCGACTCGACGCGGGACTCGACCGTGTAGGTGAGCCCCGACACGTGCTGGTCGTCGGTGACGAGCACGTCGGAGTCGCGCACCACGAGCGTGTTGGACCGGCTCACCCGAACCGGATCGTACGCGGCCGGCATCCAGCGCTCATCGAGTGGCCCGATGTGGAAGGTCTGACGAAGCGCGTCCTTCGGAACCTGGCCGGCCAGTCCTTGACCGACCGCGTTGTTGCCGTGGGCGCTGATCGTCCACTCCCCGCCGTCGGCGCTGCTGTACTGGTCGAGCGCCGTCGTGCGCCAGTATGCGGGTTGGCTGGCCTGGACGGTGAAGAGCTGGATGCGGGTGCCGCGCTGCAGCTGGGCGCCGACGTCGACGAGCGGCGCGATGCTGGTCTGATAGTTGGTGGCGCCACCGGAGCCTTGCGGTACGACCGGGGCCACCGCGTGGTTCAGCTCCGCGAGCGCGGCGGCCACAGCTCCGCCAGCCAGGGTCGCGGCGAGCGCCCCGACCAGCACCACGGCGAGGACACGCCACGCCCGGGAGCTTGACGCACGGCCGACCACGGTGCGGCGCCGGTCGCTCAGCGCGGAGTGCTGGAAGGTGAGGAACGCCACCGCGGCGACGCCGAACAAGACGGTGCTCGGCACCCAGCTGTGATGCGCGCTGAACGCTCGAACCCAGACCTCGACCATGGTGGCGGGCGCGAGGGCGCTTACTGTGCCGTCGAGCTGAAATGCTAAGCCGTCGGCGACGCTCGCCATCGCCCACACCGCGATCGCCAGGAGTAGCACCATCCCGAGGGTCGCGGGAAATGGGAGCCGGCCGTGCAAGACGACGTGCCACCCGCTCGAGAGTTGGTGCACGAGCCGCGCCGGCGACCCGAGTTCGAAGGATAGGAGGTAGACGAGCAGGGCCCCGGCGCTGACGAGTGCGCTGGTTTGGCCCGAGCGGGTCCAGCGCCGGGTGACCCAGCCGAGGAGGTGGGGGAGCAGCGCCGCGCCGAGCAGGGGTCCGACGTACGCGGCGGACGAGAAGACGCCGCCGAGCGCGAGCGCGACGGACGCGCTCAGCGCGGCGAGCGCGAGCGCGACGGACGCGCTCAGCGCGGCGAGCGCGACCGAGACTTGAAGTTCTCGAGGTGCCATCGGCTGCTCACCTGGACTGCGGCGTTCCACGCGTCGGCGAATGGTTCCGTGCTGGTGTCGACCAGTCGGATCGCGCCGGTGGGGAGGGTGAGGGGACGCGTGACGACCATCGTCACGATCCGTCGGCCTTGGAGGGCGGCGGCGGCGTCCACGATGGTTTGGTCGGCGGTACCGGTCACGACGACGACCGCGCCGAGGCCGAGCCGGTGACGCAGCACGCCGGTCACCGCGGCGAGGTGGTCGACCGGCTCGGGCTCGAGGACCGCGAGGCGGTCCAGGACCGCGTCGAGCGCGCTCACGCCGCCGCGCCGCATGGTCTCGCCGCCGCTCGTGACGACCTCTGGAGCCTGGTGGGTGCGGTGCAGGACGGTGGCGACCGACGCGGCCACCTCCAGGGCGTCCTCGAACGATGACTCGTCGTGGACCGCGGGCCGCGT
Source organism: Actinomycetota bacterium (assembly GCA_003140175.1). Classification (GTDB taxonomy): domain Bacteria; phylum Actinomycetota; class Acidimicrobiia; order IMCC26256; family PALSA-555; genus PALSA-555. The sequence goes on along the minus strand of PLJD01000071.1, from coordinate 1,205 downwards.
GTCGAGGAGGACCACGGCTCGACCGGGGGCTGGGGCGTCGTCGACGCGGACGAGCAGCTGGCCGCGTCGGGCACTGGATCGCCAGTGCACCCGACGGGGGTCGTCGCCGGGCTCGTACTCACGGAGGCCGAGGAACTCGCCGAGTGCTTCGGCGACGGGCACGCGCGGCCCACTGGCTCCCTCGGTGGGCTCGCCGCCGCCGCCTCGCGCGGGGGGGACGATCTCGTGGACGCGGGGTCGGACGAGGATTTCCCCGACGCCGGCCGCGACCCAGGTGCGCCGGACCAGCCCGCACGGGTCGCTCAGGGTGAGCAATGCCGGCCCCACCGCTCGCCGGCCCCGCCGGTCGGTGAGGACGCGGTAGCCGGCGCGCACCGGCACGCCTGGCCCGAGCGGCACGAGGGCGAAGCGCGCCGCGCGCCGCCCCTCGTCGACCGCCTCGGTGATCGTGAGCCAGGGCGTCGCCGCGGTCGTGGTCCCCGACAACACGACGCGGCCCTCGCCGCCGACGCTGAGCCGAGCCGGGTGAAGCTCTCGGCTCAACGGCAGGAAGTCCCGGCGGCGGGCGACCCAGGCCAGCGCGAGGAGGAGGGCAAATCCTGCGGCCAGGCCGGTCGCGGTGAGCGCATCTGACCCGAACAACTTGCCGGCGACGACGAGGCCGCCCGCTCCGCCGATGAGCGTCCAGCCCCGGCCGGTCAGCTCGGGGACGCCGATCCGCGGGCCGTCGGCGACCTCAGCCCGCGGCACGGGGCACCGGCACGTCAGCCAGGACACGTTCGAGGGCGTCGTCGGCGCTCACGCCCCGCAGTTCCGCTTCGGGTGCGACGAGCATGCGGTGCGTCAAGACGGTGGGCGCCAGCACCTTCACGTCGTCGGGGATCACGTACTCGCGGCCTGCGCCGGCGGCGAGGGTCTGCGCGGCGCGCTGCAGGGCGAGGGCGCCGCGGGGGCTCACCCCGAGCGCGAGCTCGGCGTCGCGGCGGGTGGCCTTGACGAGGTCCACGATGTACTCGCGCAGCGCGGGTGCCACGTGCACCATCGTCGTCGCGTCGGACGCGGCGGCGATGTCGGCCGCGCTCGCCACCGGCGTGAGGTCCTCGGGTTCCACGAAGCCCACGCCGTGGGTCTCGAGGATGGCGACCTCGGCCTCGCGGCTCGGGTAGCCCATCGGGAGGCGCATGAGGAAGCGGTCGAGCTGGGCC
>PLJD01000118.1 GCA_003140175.1 Actinomycetota bacterium | reverse complement strand
GCGCTCACCGCCACGGTTCGGAGCCGCCACCGGGCGTTACCAGAGCGTTTGCTCATGTTTCCCCCTCTACAAGAGCCACCGGCCGGGCAGACTCACCGCTACCTACCTTGAAGGTTAGAGCTCTTCGAGCATCTGCATCCTCTTGCTGTCGAATTCCTCTGACGTATTGAGTCCCTCGTCACGAAGTTGGGCAAGTTCTCGGAGCCGCTGGGGAACACCAGGTGACCGTTGCGAGTTCCCGTCCGAGGGCTTCCTCACCGGTCGTCCGTCGCTCTGGCTCGTCTCCAAGATGATCGCCGTGGCCGGGCGCCGGCGGTGCCCGCCGGCCGCGCGCCCGGCGCTAACCCTTGCGGCTGGCCACGAGGACCGGGATCTCCCGGTCGGTCTTGGTCTGGTATTCGGCGTAGGGCGGATAGGCGCCGACGGCGCGCTCCCACCACGCGGCCCGCTCCGGGCCGGTGACCTCACGGACCTCTGCCTCGAACGGCTCGGGCCCGTCTTGGATGGTGACCTCATCCGCGTTGGCCCTGAGGTTGTAATACCAGACGGGATGCGTGGGAGCTCCGCCTTTGGAGGCCACCAGGGCGTACTCGCCGTCGTGCGCAACCCTCATCAGGGCGACCTTTCGGACCTTTCCGCTCTTGTTGCCCCGCATGGTCACGATGATCACCGGCAGGCCGGTGTCCCGCAGGGTGTTGGCCTCCTCACCGCCCGTGCGCTCGTAGGCCGCCACCTGCTCCCGCACCCACTGGGCTGGGCTCGGGACGTACTCGCCGTGCAACGTCATCCCTGGTGAGCCTTCCACCACGGGTGGCGCTTGTTGACGATGAACGTGCGACCGTGGCGCTGGACGACGATCGATCCATCTTGGTGCTTCAACGACCTCGGCGAGTTCCTGACCTTCATCGCGTCATCCTCTCCATGGTCCATGGCTGGCGTCAACGGTCGCCCACGGCCTGGTATTCCGACCGCCACGGCGACGGGCGCTGACACCGCAGCCGGTCGCAACTCGTGCTCGATCTTGTGGCCAACGCCATAACGCTCGGTTTCTCAATCCGGTGCAGCCAGACGAGTTGGGCTGCTGCATCCGAGAGGTGCGACTTCCCGGGGCGGTAGTCGACGCCTTCGAATCAGTAGCGCAGGTGTTTCCGATTGGGAGAAACCCGATGGACCCTGCCTCGACTTTCGGTGGAACTATCTCCGTCGTCCATGATCCGCCGTTAGGATCCCCGGAGCCACACAGGCTGGCGAGGCGTGCTAACCGCCGTGGAAGGACTATGGACGATTCCGAGCTCGAGCATGCGAGTGGTGAAATGCCGGAAGGGATTGGCCCGGAGATCTTTCGCGAACAGCTCGAGCGAGTCAGTCGGCAGCATGCTGACGACGGCGCGCATATCACCTTGGAAGAGAAGAGCCTGTTTCTAGAAGACATCCAAGGCGTGGAGCAAGAGTCCGGAAGTGGTCACTCGAGGGTCCGTCTTCGCAATGGCGTGATCATTGGGGGCCTGACGGGTGCCGCGATCGTGGCCGCGTTGGCGACCGTGCGCTATCAGCGTCGGCGTCGGAAATAGGTTTCATCCCACTGCGCGATTTCGCGATACTCGAGTCGGAGCGTCTCCCTAGCGAGGGAGGACCGACTCGCGGTTTCAACAATCGCGAGTCGCGTCCAGGCTCCGCTGTGGCCCCGGTGGGTGGTGCCCCAATGGCTCGCCTAGGTCTCTCGATGGTCGTGCATGCCGGTTTGGGTCAGGCGCGGATCTTGGCGATGACGTCGTCCCCGAATCGTTTCAGAGTGTCGACTTTTTGCTGGAGTGGCTCCGAGTCCGGCGCGAGGTCGTAGGCCCAGCGGAAGCCGACGATCACGTCGGTAACGCCGAGGTCCTCGAGGGGTGCGATCCCGGCGGGCGAGTAAGCGTCGAGCGAGATGACGTGCACCTCGAAGGGGTCCTTGTCCCGGCCATACTCACGCCGCAGGTTCGTGAGCCGCTCGAGCAGTCCGGGCAGCTCCCCGGGGTCTCCGCCGGCGTGCATCCAGCCGTCGCCGAGGCGGGCCGCCCGACGCAGCGCAGGGTCGGTATGCCCGCCGACCAGGATCGGCAGCGGGTCATCGGGAACCGGACAGATCTTGATGGATGGGACGTCGAAGATCTCGCCGTGGTACTCGAAGTAGTCGCCGCCCATGAGACCGCGGATGATCTCGATGCACTCGTCCATCCGCTTGCCGCGCCGTTCCCACGGGACCCCGCAGACCTCGAAGTCCTCGGGCCACGGGCTGAGGCCCACGCCGAAGCCGAACCGCCCGCCCGTCAGCACCCCGACGCTCGACGCCTGCTTCGCGACCAGCACCGGGTGCCGGATCGGCAGCTTCACGACGAACGTGTTGAAGCGGATCCGCTCGGTGACTGCCGCCATAGCCGGGATCAGCGAGAACGGCTCCAGGAAGGGCTTGTCCTCGAGGAACTCGCGTCGCCCGTCCGGCGTGTACGGGTAGGTGGAATCTGAGACCTCGGGATAGCAGATGCTGTCGGGCACGACGAAGCCCTCGAAACCGGCCTGCTCAGCCGCTCGTGCCAACGGCAGGTAGTAGGAGGGATCGGTCATCGATTCGGCGTACGAGAAGCGCATGAAGGTCGAGGCTAGGGACGCGGCGCAGCGGCGAGCAAAGGGGTCTCGGGTGTCCCGATGGCGACACCGCCGGCTGGGTGTTCGGCTCGCCGAGCCGTGACGCGGGGCCGGTCGGGAGCCGCGATGATGGTGAGGTGCCGAAGGTCGCACTCTTCATCATGGACGTCCAACAGGGATCGTTGACCGCTAGGCCGACGAGTCGGGACCGCTGCTCGACCAGGGAGTTCAGTGTGATCAAGCCGACGTTGTCCGTGGGCCTGGGTGTCGCTATCGCGTCGGCTCTCGTGGCCAGTTCGTTTAGCGGCGCGTCAGCGTCGGTACCAACCCGCGTGGAGCAAGTGTCGGGGGGACCGACGGGCACCTATGTCGTGCCGGCCGGGGTCCACAAGATCAAGCACGTGATCGTGATCCAGCAGGAGAACCGATCGTTCGACTCCTATTTCGGCACGTTTCCGGGTGCAGATGGCATCCCGATGAAGAACGGGCAGCCGACAGTGTGCGTGACTGATCCGGCTGCTGGCGCTTGCGTGGCCCCCTATGTCGACCATGCGGACGTGAACGGCGGTGGCCCCCACTCGGCGGTCAACGCGACGGCGGACGTCAATGGCGGGAAGATGGACGGTTTCATCGGCCAAGCTGAGTCCGGAAGGAAGGGCTGCTTGGATCCCACGGACCCGGCATGTACCAATTCGGCCAAACCGGATGTGATGGGGTATCACACGCAAAGCGACATCCCGAACTACTGGACCTACGCCAAGGACTTCGTTCTCCAGGACCACCTGTTCGAGCCGAACGCCTCGTGGAGCCTGCCGTCCCACCTGTTCTTGGTGTCCGAGTGGTCGGCGTACTGCACCCAAGCGGACAATCCGTCCAGCTGCATGAACGCCCTGCAGACGAAACCCGCCGAGCGGCCGCCGAACGCCCCCGCCTACTACGGGGGCGAGGCCGGGCCGAAGAATGGTGGCGGCAATCCGAAGCGTGGGAACAAGAGGACGAAGGCCGGCCAGCCCATCTACGCCTGGACGGATCTGACCTACCTTCTCCATAAGTCCCACGTCAGCTGGGGCTACTACGTGGTGAGCGGGACCGAGCCGGACTGCGAGAACGACGCGGCTGAGACCTGCGCGCCTGTCCAGCAGAACTCCAGCACCCCCGGGATCTGGAATCCGCTGCCGTGGTTCGACACGGTGAAGGCCGATCACCAGCTGGGAAACATCCAGTCGGTCGACCGCTTCTACGCCGCGGCGAAGAAGGGCACTCTCCCGGCGGTGTCGTGGGTGGTGCCGTCCGGTGCAGTGAGCGAGCATCCCCCGGCCCCCGTGAGCTACGGGCAGAGCTATGTGACCAGTGTGATCAATGCGGTGATGAAGAGCCCGGACTGGAGCTCAACCGCGATCTTCTTGGCCTGGGACGACTGGGGCGGCTTCTACGACCAGGTGGTACCGCCGACGGTCGATGAGAACGGCTACGGACTCCGAGTGCCCGGCATGGTCATCAGCCCCTACGCCAAGAGTGGTTACGTCGACCACCAGACCCTGAGCTTCGACGCGTATGACAAGTTCATCGAGGACGACTTCCTCAACGGGCAGCGCATCGACCCTGCGACCGACGGCCGACCTGATCCCAGACCAGACGTCCGCGAAAACGAGAAGATCCTCGGCAACCTCGCCAACGACTTCAACTTCAATCAGAGCCCCCGACCACCGGTGGTGCTCCCAGTCCACCCCAAGACCACGCTCACCGGCACACCGAAACCGTCGCAACTTCCCGCCGCGGCGAAAGCCGCCGACGACGGGTAGAGGCCAACGGATCGATGGTGGCCAACGCCGCGCCGCGCGATTGAGATGTCGCTGCTCCGATCGAGCGTCGGCTACGAGAATTCCTTCATAAGGGAGCCATGAGACCGCCGAACCTTCTGCTGATCGTGTCGGACCACCATCGAGCCGACGTGATGAGCTGGCCTCGCCTTGTTGCGCACTGGTCAGTAACGGTGGTCGCTGGGCCTGTGGGCGGCTGGGCGGCCTTACCGCTGGCCGCGCCCAGGTATCGCCTCGGCGAAGCTCGCGGCGGTCGGCCCTGTTGTTGGATCGATTATGCCCCCCGGCCTCGGAATTCTTCGCTCGTCCAACGAGGAGCCACCGGCGCGCAGCACACCATCGCTGGTGCTCGCCTCCATTGGTGGATGTTGAGGTCGCGGGGAGCAGTGATGGCGTGGAGCCCAAGCATCGTTGCGAGTTGATCGACGGGCTGCGTGGTCAGCGACCGGGTGAGAAACGACGGCAAGCGCGACTGTGGGAAGCCTCGACGTAAGGGACGTCAGGAAGGACTCAATGGTCTCGTGCTCGAATGCCGCCGAGAGCTCGTGTGGTGGAGGACCAGACGAGCGCCCGGCAGGTGAGGACCTGTTTGCTCGCGTTCGTCGACGACCGAGCACTCCCAGTTGCCCAGGGTTACTCCTCGGCGAGCGCCTCCAGGACGGGGACCCGTCGGGCCTGGCGGGCGGGTAGGAGGCCGGCGACCACGCCGGCCGCGACGGCAAGGGCCAGGTAGGCGAGCAGGGTTGCCCAGGGGACGGCCAGGCGGGTGAGCCCGTCGGAGGCGAGGGCGCGCTGGAGGGTCCACGCCCCGAGCAGCCCCAGCGCTGCGCCGCCGAGCGCGCCGAGCGCGGCGATGATCGCTGATTCGTATCGGAGGGTCGCTCCGAGCTGGCGAGCAGACATCCCAACGGCGCGTAGCAGGCCGATCTCGCGCACCCGTTCGATGACCGACAGGGCGAGGTTGTTCACGATGCCTAGGTAGCCGATGGCCAGGGCCAGCAATGACAGCGCCGCGATGAGGTTGATCTGACGGTTGATGGCCTGGTCCTGGCCTGCCTGGACCTGGGCTGGGTCGGCGACGGACACCGGGGGGAAGCGTGAGAGGGCCCGGGCCAGGGCGGCTCGGGTGGCCGAGGGCGTGGCGCCGGGGATCCCGTTGACGAACACGAGTGAGGGCCGAAGATCCGGATAGGTGTTGGCCAGGGTGGCGGCCGAGAAGAGGAATCCCCCGTAGTAGCCCTGGCTGTCGAAGATGGCGCTGATGGGGCGGCGCGACGACGCCGCAACCTCAGCGCCGTCCTGGGCGGGGAAGACGAAGGGCAGGACCTGCCCGAGGTGCCACCCATGGGCGTCGGCCAGCGCCCGCTCGACCGCGACCCCCCCGGTCCGCAGCCCGGCCAGGTTCCCTTGGGTCGGACCCAGGCCCACCACCCGGGTGTAGGTCGACACGTCGATCGCGGCGCCCCAGTCGGAGCCGTGACCGGCCACCTCGAAGGCCAGGTAGGCGGACGGCGACACCACACCCAGGCCGGGCTGCGCCCGGAGCTGGGTCACGACGCCCGGAGCCATCGGCGCGACCGCGGCGGGGCCGTCGCCGGCCGGACCCGATCCGGCTCGGGTCAGTACGTCGTCGGCCAGGACGGTGCGGCCGAGCTCGCCGTTGGCCGACGCGCGCGCCGAGCTGGCGATCACCGCCAGCCCGCAGATCAGCGCCACACCGACCACGACGGCCGCGGCGGTGGCCGCCGTTCGCCGAGGGTGACGTACGGCGTTCTGGCAGCCCAGAGCACCAGCGAAGCCGCACCAGCGGGCGACGGGCCAGCCCAGGGCGCCCGCCGCGGCCGACACCGCGGTCTGACCGAGGCCGGCGATGCCCACGACGAGCAGCAGAGCGCCCGCGGCCACCGCGCCCGACAATCCGCCTAGCAGTCCGCCCACGAGGAGTCCGACCCCTCCGAGCGCGGTCGCCGTGGCCAGTCGCCGGCGGGCGGGATGGACCAGCGCCCCTTCCGCTACCGGGTCCCCGCGGAGGGCCAAGAGAACCGGCACCCGGCTGGCCTGCTCGGCCGGGACCAGCGCGGCCACGACGGCAACACCCGTCCCGGCCGCCAGGCAGATCAGGACGCTGGACCAGTGGAGCTGCAGCGGACCGGCCGGGAGCGCGGTGCCCGACGCCTCGACCAGGCGTCGCAACGCCCGGGCCGACACCAGCCCGAGGGCGACCCCGAGCACCGACGCGGCCAGGCCGACCACCGCCGCCTCACCCGTGACCAGGAGGGCGAGCTGCCCGCGGCTCGCGCCGAGGCAGCGCAGCAGTGCCAGCTCGCGGCGCCGCTGGGCGACGACGACGCAGAAGGCGTTGAAGATGACGAAAGCCCCCACCCCGAGCGAGATGCCGATGAGGACCGCCAGGGTGGTGGAGAACGACAAGAGATTCTTCGAGCCCTGGGCGGTGACGACGGCCGAGAAGGCGGACGCAGACAGGATCCGGTCTGCGGGTCCGAGTGCCGTGCGCAGCCGGGCCGCCAGGGTGTCCGCCGCCAGCCCGGGTGCCGCCGAGACGAACACCTCGCTGACGCGCCGCTCGAGGCCAGTCAACCGTTGCGCGGCGGCGAGTGTGAAGCCACTCACCGTGGCGTTCGGCGACCCCGGGAGGCCGAGGCCCCGCACCACTCCGACCACGGTGAAGGGCTCGACCGGCTGGCTCGAGACCACGCGCACTCGTTGCCCGATCCGCCAGTGCTCGGCGTCGAAGGTGGTCGCGTCCACGACCATCTGCCCGCCTGTCGCTGGGTCATGACCCAGGACGAGGCGACCGGAGCGAAGCCCCGCCGCGGTGGCGACCGACACGGCAACCGAGTCGGACGATCCGAGCAGCCGTTTGCCGGCCAGTATCTGGGCATAGCCCGATACCACTCCCTCGGCCCGCGCGACGCCGGGCACCGCCGAGATCGTGGCCACCGTCTCCTGCGGAAGCGACGAAGCGCCGAGAACCACGACGGCCAAGGCGGGCGGTCGGTCGGTGGCGGCCTGGGTGGTGGTCGTCGCCCGGACGGTGTCGGTCAAGAAGAGCGTCCCGGCCATGAAGGTGACCCCCACCACGACGGCCGCCGAGACCAGGCCCAGCCGCCGGGCGTGGGCCCGGATCCCACGCCGAGCGAGCCGGATCATCCGGCCTCGAGGAGCTGCCGGTCGTCCGCGACGACGCCGGCTGAGGGATGCGTGAGGTTGTCGACCAGCCGGCGGTCCACCCCGAAGCCGGCACGGTTGGCGAAGCCCATGGCTCGCGGATCGTGGCTCACGCTCACCGCCGTCAGTCCGACATCAGGCGCTACAGCGTTCCCGTCGCCTCGAAGCCAGGTGGAAAGGCGACGAGTCCGCGGTGCTGCGCCGAAGACCCCGACAACCGCCGGATCAGGAACGTCGCGGCCGGAACCGGCGCCGGGGCCGTGATACCCGACGCGGACGCCGGAGCGAAACCGAACCGCTCGTAGTAGCGAGCGTCACCGAGGACCAGGATGAGCGGCTCTCCGGCGGCGTCCGCGAGCGCGAGGGCCCGTTGCGTCAGCGCTGTGCCAATGTCCTGTCCCAGCGGACCCGGCTTCACCGATAGTGGGGCGAGTTCGAGGACCCGTCGGTCCTGTTCATCCTCACCGCGCAGGAGGACATAGTTCAAACACACATGGCCGATGACGTCGCCACGTCGTTCGGCTACCAGGGCGTAGTCCGGACGGTAGTGCTCGGACTGGCGGATGCCGTCGACCAGAGCGGACTCGTTCGGGCGATCATCGAAAGCTCCGCGTACGACCGGAGAAACGGCGGAATAGTGATCAGGGCCCTCGGGTCGGATCGTCATATCTCGGGTATCCACTCATCACATGGTCGCACAGGCGCCCGAACCCAACCACGACGCGGATGTGAAGTTGCCCGCTACGCGCGTGACGCGGGCGCCGAGCCCGCGCAGATGCTGGGCCAACTCTGGCAGTTCGTCGGCGTCGAGCTCGCAGCCCAGCATGGCCAGTCGGAGGGCCGGTCAGCGGAGGGACGGTCGCCGGCCCTCGTGGTTCTGCATGAACTCGATGAGGTAGCCGTCCGGGTCCTTGGCGAACGCGACCGTGACCGGCCACCGGTCGAGTTGCTGAGGCTCGGACACCGATTCGCAGCCCGCGGCGATGGCTTTGTCGTAGAGCGCCTGGCAGTCATCGGTGTCGACGTAGATCTTCCACACTGCCGTGCCCATCTCGATGGGGCCGCCACGGTCGAGCTGCTGCGCGAGCTGGATGCGCGACCCGCCGACCTCCGCCTGTAACACGACCTCCTTCACCCCTGGGATGTCGGTGCGGCTCTGGACCGGGATCCCGACCACCCCTTCCCAGAAGGCAACGGAACGGTCCATGTCGCTCACGTAGATGCAGTATTGGCCGAGGCTGTTCTCCATCTCGTCTCCCGCAGGTCGAAGCGTCCGGAACCGTAACCCATCGGCGACCGCGAGCCGATCGGTTCGTTCCAGGCGCGTTGCCACGCCGACTCGGCCGATGAGACCGGCACCAGAGCGGGGTACGTTCACCGGGCGAACAAGGCACTCCGGGGAGAAGCTGTCTCAATGTGTCAAGGACTGGCTCGACGTCGACGAGGAAGGGACCATGCGCTACACGAAGTTGGCGAGCGAATCGCCCGAGTACCTGGCCGCGCGGGAGGATCTGCGCCTCGCTGAACTTGACCTGATGCGACACCGCGAGCGTGTCGCTGAGCAGCGTCGCCGGCTTCCTCTGGGCCCGGTCGTCGACGACTACGCGTTTACCGAGGGACCGGCCGACCTCGAGGCCGGCGATGCCCCGGTGCGGACGGTGCGGCTCAGCGAGCTGTTCAGCGCACCCGACCGCGCCCTGGTCGTCTACCACTTCATGTACGGGAAACGACAGACGAGCCCGTGCCCGATGTGCACGATGTGGATCGACGGGTTCAACGGCATGGCGCACCATCTCGCACCGAATCTCGACCTCGTCGTGGCTGCCGCGGCCGATCCGGCGATGCTGCGGGGTCACGGCCGAGCCCGGGGCTGGCGCAATCTCCGCCTGCTCAGCTGTGGCGACAACCAGTTCAAGTACGACCTTGGCAGCGAGGACGAGGACGGCAACCAGGACTCGACGCTGTCGGTGTTCTCCCGCGACGCCGACGGCGCCGTGCGTCACTCGTACACGGTGAAGCCACGCATGGCCGACGACACCGACCAGCGCGGCATCGATCTCCTCTGCCCAACCTGGCACTTTCTCGATCTCACACCGCACGGCCGCGACGACTGGTATGCCGAGCTGACCTATCGGTGACCCGCCGGCCGGCCGCGAGCCGAACCTGCTCGCGGAGCACGCGGGCGAGTTCCCGAGTGCTGTGCCAGGCCCGCCGCGGCGGGAAGGCGCCTGCGACGTAGATCGGCTGTCCCAGGCCGAGTGCGCGTCGGCTGACTCGACGCGGGTAGGAGCTCGAGATCGTCAGGCCGGTCCGAGTTGCGGTTGGTCACCGCCCGACGCGAGGATCAACTCGGCATTGACGCGAGGTGCCCCGGCCTGGGTCGGGGAGAATCTGGGAAGCCGGTGCGAATCCGGCACGGGCCCGCCACGGTGACCGGGGAGCGGCCGTCCACAACGCCACTGGGCTTTGGCCTGGGAAGGCGGGCGGTGCAGCGAAGATCCGGAAGTCCGAAGACCGGCCTCGCTCCACGCCGCCACTGGGCGGCCGACAGCGGGAGCCTGCATGGACACGATCACTGCCTCGGTGTACGACACGATTTTTGCCCGCCGAGACGTGCGGGGGGAGTTCACCGGCGAGTTCGCCGACCCGGTGGTCCTCGAGCGGATTCTGGGCGCCGCTCACGCGGCTCCCAGCGTCGGGCTGAGCCAGCCGTGGGACTTCATCCTCATCGAGGCCCCCGCGATCCGCCACGAGTTCTGGGCCCATGTTGATGAGGAACGTCGCGTCTTCTCCGCCGCGCTGCCACCCGATCGGGCGGCGGTGTTTGATCGAATCCGCATCGAGGGGATCCTCGAGGCCAGCGTGTCGCTGGTCGTGACGTACGACCCTGACCGGGGATCGCCGCATGTGTTGGGCCGCCACGCCATCGCCGACGCCGGCCTCTATTCGGTGTGCCTCGCGATCGAGAACCTGTGGTTGGCCGCGACAGCTGAGGGATGGGGCGTCGGATGGGTCTCGTTCTACCGGGAGCACTACCTCCAGGGGCTTCTCTCGCTGCCCGCGCGGGTCAAGCCGGTCGCCTGGCTCTGTCTCGGGCCGGTCACGCACCTCCAGGCGATTCCCGACCTCGAACGGCACGGCTGGCGCCATCGGGCGCCGCTGCAGGCCGTCCTCCACCACGACGGGTGGTAGCGCCACGACGGCTTCCGGCGGGCCAGGTCCCGCGTGGTGGCGCACATCCGTCAATGAGACCCATCGTCCGACGCGGTCACCCGCGAGGTTGTCTGCGGAGAAGGTAGGTGTCCATGACCCAGCCGCTCGTCTGTTTCACCCGGTCTCGGGCCCGTTTGATGCTGTCGGTGACGTCTCGCAGTGTGCCGGAGATGAGGATCTCCTGATCGGTTCCGAGGTTGGCTCCCCAGGAGATCTCAACGTCCTCGTTGATCGTCGTGAACGAACAGTTGGCATCGAGCATGACGACGACGGTGTCGGCGTTGTCGGGGAGTCCGTCAGCGACGAGCTGGCGACCCGTGGTGACGCGGATCGATCCGCCAATCTCGTTGATGGGGCTCCGATGCTTTGCTGCCAGCGCCTGGATGCTACTGATGCCCGGGATGACGTCGTAGTCGAACCTGGTAACGCCGCGGGCGAGGATCTGCTCGAGAATCCGGAGCGTGCTGTCGTAGAGCGACGGGTCGCCCCACACGAGGAAGGCGCCGCACCCCTCCGTTTCGTCGAGCTCGGCCTGGATCAGTGCTTCGTAGATCTCGGCTCGCTGGGTGTGCCATGACTCGACACCTTCGAGGTATGACGGCAACGCTGGATCGCGTTCGGGATCTCGGGTCTCGACGATTCGGTACGTTCTGTCGGTGATGTAGCGCTCGCAGATGTCTTTTCGAATGCGGACGAGCTCGGCTTTGTCATCACCCTTGTCGTTGATGAAGAACACGTCGGCTTGGTTGAGCGCCTTGATCGCCTGAACCGTCACGTAGTCGGGGTCGCCGGCGCCGATGCCGATGACGAGGATCTTTCTCATCGCCGGCGACGCTCCCGGGTGTAGGAGGAGGAGGAGGAGGAGGAGGGAGAAGAAGAAGAAGCAGAGGAAGTTGGTGGACGGTAGACGCGGGGTGCGTCGCGTCCCGTAGCGCGATCGGGGCGACTGCAATCAGCGCCAGAGCGACTTCACGGAGCCCGTAGTCCCGTGACTGCGAAGTTGCACCAGGTCGGTCCGGACCGCCTCGCAGTTGCCCTCGGGC
>PLJD01000054.1 GCA_003140175.1 Actinomycetota bacterium | reverse complement strand
TTGGGTCGCGTTCGCCGATCCCGCGCCCGCAACCAGAACCATGCCCAGCATGAGCATCGCTGCGAAGAAGCCGTGGGCGATACGCCAAACGGGCCCCCCCTTGTGACCATCTTCTCCGCTGAGGATCCTTGCTGGCACGACTGCCTCCTCGCGCGTAGGAGAACCAAAGTCCCGGACGCGGCAGAGTCTGCCAGGTGTGTCTCATAGCGTCAACAGCCAACTCTCCGTCGCCTCGCGTGCGGAGCTCGGCGCCTGCCGGAGCCACCGCGTCAAGCATGAACCGGAGTCGCACACTCGACGCGATCGCGTCGGCTGTGGCATATCCGTGGCATGGAACACCGGGGACTGTCACCGAGCTCGACGCTCACGCTGACCTGCACTGTCCCGGTGGGCGCTGCAGGTTTCGAACCTGCGGCCTCTGCCGTGTGAACCCGAACAGGCACATCCCTTGGTGTCCCCTGATATCCGTTTGGGCTGCTCAGACTACGCGAGCGGGCCCTCGTTGGACACCAGTCCGCACCAAGTAGCGCGCCGATTCTGGGATTTTTCTGGGACGGCTCGCCGCGCTGCTGCGGTCGTGACTTCGACGCGGAACCAGAATTACAGCAGAGCGCGACGGCCACGACCCCGCTCCGTGAAGTCCCCGATTTCGCGCTTGACTGATCGTCCCCTCAACGTCCCGGTTGCCTCGCGACCGGGACGACGTCGATGAGTTCGCCCAAGAGTTGGAAGTCCCTCGGGTTCAACGTGTAGAGAGGCAGTTGGTTCGCAAGTGCGACACTTGCGATGAGCAGGTCGATCGCGCGCTGGCCTCGAGCCTTCCGGCCGGCGTCCGCAACAGCTGCATACACCCGGCCATAGGCTCGGGCTGCGTTGGCGTCAAACGGCAGCGGATCGAAGGTCGCCTCGACTCGTTGGAGCAGCTCTTGTCGTCGACCTCGCTCTTCACCATCGTTGGCTGCGTGGGGTCCCGCCGCCAGCTCGGCCATCGTGATCGCCGACACGGCCAACTCGCCTGGTAGCGCCGCGCCGTCGAGATGCCCTAACTCGATGATCACCGATGTGTCGAGCAGGCCCCGAGCGCCTTCGGTTGATTCAGACACGCGGGGCAGGGCCCTGGTCGAGCACCCTGTCGACGTCGGCCCGGAACCGCTCCGAGTCGAGCGGCCCCGCGGACGCCAAGGCTGCGACCGCGACCGACGCAGCGACGAAGCACTGCCGGCGGATCGGGTGCAACTCACCAACCGGGACTCCATTGCGCGTCACGACGAACGACTCCCCGCGATCGAGCTCTCGCATGATCTCGCCACTTTCGTTCCGAAGCTCCCGCTGAGTGATCTGCCGAGCCATACCGGCGTACTGTAGCACGGGTGCGACAGTCGGCCGAACCTTCTCAGAGTGGAATCAGACGCGTCGCGACGGCCCACCTCCCCGCAGGCCGCAGCAGATGCGCGTCGACCGACCACCAGGAGGGCCTGCCGCGGAGCTCCCCTCGGGTCTGGTCACCCGCCGCCGCCGGGCGGGCCCGTACCATCGCAAATCGTGGCGGTAGAGAAGGTTCGTCTTCGAATTGGCAACCTCGCGAAGGCGGTCCTCGTCACCGGACAGGTGTACCGCGACCCGAAGGATGCGCTCAACGAATTCGTGTCGAACGCAGCTGATGAATACGCGCAGAGCGGTCAGCGCGGCGCCCGGATCCGCATCGTGCTCCGACGCAAAGGCAAGCGACCAGTTGTCGCCATCGACGACCTCGGCCGTGGCATGAATCCAGACCGGCTCCGTGAGATCGCCCGCAACCTCTTCGAGTCAGCCAAATCCGGAGACGAGCGGACTCTCGGCGAGAAAGCGATCGGCCTGTTGGGTTTCCAGCAGCTCGCCGGACGCTGCGAGATCGTGTCTCGCGCAGTCGGTGAGAACCAGACGTACACGCTGCGACTCGAACGAGGCCGAGCGGTCGGGTTGCTCGAACCGGAGCGACGGCGGGCCCGCCCGGAGTCCGGAACGACGGTGTATCTCAGCGACCTCGATCCCGAGGTCTTACGCGTGCTGACGCAACGCAAGGTCGTTGACTATCTCCGTCGACGGCGAGGTACAGCGCTGGCCCGGGGCGACTACACCATCGAAGTCGTTGAGGGTAGGCGCAGCGAATTGGTCACGCCCGAGGAGCCCGAGGGCATTCGGGTCGCGATCCCGGCGCACCAGACGCTCTGGGGTCGTATCGAGTTTGGGTTCTATGTCGCACCCCGCGACGAGCGAAAGCGGCGGGTCGCGGTCGTTGGGCGAGCCGGGACCACCATCCTGGATGATCTCAGTGAACTCGATCCCTTCAGCAATCCGCCGTGGTCCAGCGATCAAATCTCTGGGCATGTCGTCTTCGATGGGCTTCAACAGGCCTCGGGACGCCGCGGCGTCCTCTTCGACAGCGCTTTCGGGATCTTCGTCGACGCACTCCGGGCGGTCGAACCTACGGTGACCAAGGCGCTGGAGCGCGTCAACCGTGACGTCGACGCTCGGCAGGCCGACCGACTCGCCGACACGATCCAGCGGATCTTCAAGCGCGTCCTCGACGAGCTCAGCGATCTCGACAACCCGATGCGCACCCCGCTCGGTGCTCTCCCGGGCGATGGAGCACTTCTCGAACCCGTCGCGCCACCATCGGCGCCGGGCTCAAACGGCGACACTGCTCCCGCAGAAGGACTACCTCCGCTCAACGATCTCGAGGAACGAGCGCCAGATCTTGCCGAACCTCTTCCTGACCAAGCGCCCAACTCGGCTCGCCCTGACCAGACCCGTAACCGGTCCCTCCCTCGCCTCGAACCTGATCCCGCACCCGGCGCTGGCCGCAGCCGATACGACCCTGACTCGAACATCGTCCTATACAACGAGCGTCACACTGACTACCTGCTCGTCAAGGACGACGAGTCCGCGCTCCTCGACTATCTCGCCACACTCGTCGCCAAGGAGTACGTGGTCTACAACAATCCTCGCGCTCCAACCGATGAGCTAGCAGAGGAAATGGTGCGGGTCGTCATCCGAGTTCGCCCACACCTCCCCCGCCGAGGACGCTGAGTTCGGGCAGAACGGCGCCGTCGTGGCCGGCTACCTCACGGCCGCGCCCTCCGAAGCTGCGATCGCGTCGACGCACCGTTCCTCATCGGCCTATCGCAACAGCAGCTCGCCGTGATCCTGACCGCCAACCACGTCCTGGGAAGCCACCTGTGAGACGCGTTAGGCGAGGGAGTGAAGCGAACACCGCTCTCAAAGGGCGATTCAGGGGCCCGCGAAGGTGCTGGTCACGGGCTCGAAACCTGCTCTGACCTGCGCAGACGTTTGTCGTTGTTTGTCGTTGGTGCGCAACGTTTCTCGTCATTCCACGGACCTGGCACGGACTTGGCGAAGCGTTCGCGATGGAGTGCCACACCGCGAACGGCAGGCCATCCGCCGTGGCGATACCAGTCCTGAGGCCAGCGCACGAGGCCGCGGTGTACCGCATGCTCAGCTCCAGACCAGGCGCCGACACCAGCCAGGATCGAGCCCCCAGGCCAGGACAGCCGATCTGGAGGTCAAGGGTTGCTTGACCACCTGTCAGCGTCAAGGTAGGGTTGACACATTGGACTCGTCGACGCGCCGATCTGGCAGACGGCACGACGTCACCAGGTCCACGATGCCGACATACGCCATGCGCTGCGCAACTGGATGGCACTCAACGACGAAGACGACGACGTCACCCTCTTCCTCGGCCCCGACCGGGCCGGCAACCTGATCGAAGTCGGCGTGCTCGACACCCAAGACGGGCCAGCCATCATTCACGCGATGCGACCAGCCCGACCCTTCAAGTTCCCACCGGAAGGACCGTGATGCCACGCACGACCACAAGCCGCCAGCGAGCCGAACACGTCGCTGACAGACTCGCCCACACCGACCCTTCGCAGCGCCAATGGCGAAGCGGAGCTGAGCTCCGTCGCATCGAAGCGGCGCTCGAAACCGCTGCCTCGGCTGACGCACACCTCCGCGAGACGGTCCGAGCCGCTCGAGCCGCCGACTATTCCTGGGCGGCCATCGGCGCGGCGCTCGGCGTCTCAAAGCAAGCCGCCCAACAGCGCTTTGGTTGACCCGGCCGGCTCGTGGCGCGGCCAAACCGCTCAGCCGCTAATGGCGCACTGTTCGTACACAGTCTCGAAACCTACTCTGACCCAAGCCCCTCACCGCGGCCCGTCGGGTTCGATCGCGCTCTCTTACGCCTCTAGCCATCCACCTGCAAGGGCGACGGGATCGCTCGCTTTTCTCGCAGGCGGCTGAACGCAGTCTGACCTTGCGATGGGCACGCGGAGAGCACGCCGAGATCATCCAACACCACACGTTCGAGCCAAATCGGCGGCCGTCCAAACGAGCGGACAATGACCTATTGGTCTGCCGTCACGCGCCCCGCTCAGTGCTTACCCGGTGAACCTCGGTGTGACGACGATCGGTGTCGGGCAGGAATCCGTGCTTGGGTCGTAGCTGACGATGACCGATCCGGCACCGTGGTTGGGGCCGGTCGAGAGCACAGCCGTGCCGGGCGTGACGAACGATGAACCACCGCCGCCCGCCGAGCTGGTCGTCGCGAGCCCGACGCCCCCGCCACCTCCTCGAACCGTAGCAGCGTTCCGCCCGGGTGGGGTGCTTCGTCGCACGCTCGGTCAGTCCACCGCCCGGACAGTTACCGCCTCTTGCCCAGCGGACGTCCGCGCTGCAAGCGCGGGCCGTTGCCGCGTCCCGTGTACCCGGTCGGGCGTCACGCCACCCCCAAATCACCGAATGACATGCGCACCTCGCTCAGACCATCCCTCTGCAAGCGGGATGATCGGTGCGCACCTCTCGGCAGGACTCGCGCCACGACTCGCCGCCTAAGGGCGATCGTTGGAGCATTTGGAACGCGCACGGACTCCTGGCGGACTTCGAGCTGAGCCGAGCCCTCCCCGGGTACGTCACATCCCCGCAGAATGTTTCCTTTGCTGGTGAGCGCTGAGGGGCTCGAACCCCCGTCCTCCGCCTTGTAAGGGCGAGTCAGGTGGTCGCGAGAGGGCTGGTCAGAGGCTCGAAAGCGGCTCTGACCTGCGGTGATGTTTGTCGTTGTTTGTCATTGGTTTGCAAGGTGGGCTCAACTGGTGTGCGCAAGGAGCTCGGCGAGTCGCTCTGATGGTTTCATATAGTCGAGGGTCTTGCGGGGTCGGTTGTTGAGACTGCGGGCGAACCGGTCGAGGTCTTGTTGGGTCAGTTCGGATAGGTCGGTTCCCTTGGGCATGTATTGGCGGAGCAGGCCGTTGGTGTTCTCGTTCGAGCCTCGCTGCCAGGGGCTTGCGGGGTCACAGAAGTAGATCTGGATGCCGGTGTCGATCGTGAAGTCGGCGTGGAAGGCCATCTCCTTGCCTTGGTCCCAGGTGATGCTGCGGAACAGCTCGCCGGGCAGCCTGGCGATCGCGGCTCGCATCGCCGCATCGACTTTGTCGGCCTCTCGACCCTCCGGCAGGTGCAGCAGCAACAGGTAGCGAGTCGACCGCTCGACGAGCGTCCCGACCGCGGATCGGTTGCCCTTGCCGAGGATCAGGTCGCCTTCCCAGTGGCCCGGCATCGCCCGGTCGGCGACCTCGGCGGGACGTTCGCTGATCATCACCATGCCGGGAAGCCGGCCTCGGCGCTCCACCCGGGCTCGAGGTCGACGCTGGGCCCGCCCGGTCCGCAAACACCGGGTCAGCTCCCGTCGCAACTCGCCGCGGCCCTGCACGAACAGCGACTGGTAAATGGTCTCGTGCGACACCCACATCATCGGATCGTCCGGGAACTCGATGCGCAAGCGGCGAGCGATCGCCTCCGGTGACCACCACTCCTTCAGCCACCGCTGCACCTGGGTCACCAGCCGCCGGTCGGCGAACTTCGAGGGCTTGGGCCGCCGCGTGCGTTCCCGGGCCCGCTGATGCGCTCGCCATGCCCGATATCCGCCCCGCCCGCCGTTGGCGGCCACCTCTCGAGACACGCTCGACACCGCACGGCCCACCCGGGCCGCGATCGCCGTGAAGGTTTCAGCGCCGTGCAGACCGAGACTGATCTCCTCCCGATCGGCCAACGTCAAGTGGCCCGGGGCGGGCGACCACACATCGGGACGACCGGGTCGAACCCGAGCACCGCCCACCACCAGCCGAACCGTGTCAAACGAACAGCCGACCTGGGCGCCGATCTCCCGCAGCCGCCATCCCCGTGCCCTCAGCCTTCGAGCCAGCTCCCGCTGTTCCACCGTGAGCTGTGCCATCCACACCCTCCCCAATCGAGTCAACGAGCATCGTCAACTCGCCCAGGAATTGCGCGGACCCCTTGAGCCCACCCAACGTTTCTCGACATTCCACGGACTTGGCACGGACTTGGCACGGACTTGAGCGGCCCCATCAGGAGGTTGCGGTTGCGCCCAATCGGGCCGGCCAGCGGTCCGCGAGGCCAAGCGCGGGCCGGGGCGGGGATCTCATCGGGCCGCCGCTCCAGGGAAGCTGTTCTCTGGCCGCCCGGCCTGGGGCCTCAGGGCGGGCGGTGGGGTTCGATCGCCGGCCTCGCCAGGAGCCCCAGGGATTGGGTGCAAGTTCGTTTCCGGTCGACACATCGGGCTCATCCTCGGAGTAGTCGAGGCCGGTCACCGTCACCGTGGAGGACGTCACGCCCGGGTGGCCCGGGTCTCGGTCGCGGCGCGCGGCGAGCGCGACGGTGGCCACGGCCTAGCCGACGACGGGAGCGCCGACCAGCGCGCCGGTCGCGACGCGCTGGGGAGTGCTCAAGAGCTGGCCCCTAGGTAGGTGGCGGCGAGTCGCTCCTCGTCGGCCTCGGCTCGAGGCCCGGACCAGGTGATTCGACCGAGCTCCATGAAGGCGACCGTATCCGCGAGGGACAGCACCGCGTGGGCCTTCTCCTCGACGAGCATGATCGCCGATCCCAGCTCGCGCAACTCTCGGAGCGCGTGCAGGACCTCTTCGGCGGCGAGCGGCGCGAGGCCCAACGTTGGCTCGTCGGCAATGAACACCTTCGGCGGGTTGGCGAGCGCGGGGGCGAGGCTGAGCATCTGCTGCTCGCCACCGGACAGCGACCCGGCGTGCTGGCTGCGCCGGTCGGCGAGGATCGGGAACCGGCCGTACGCCCGCTCACGCAATCCGGCGTCTCGGAGCGAGAGGCGGAGGTTCTCTTCGACGGTGAGGTCTGGAAAGATACCTCGCGCCTCGGGCACGACGAGCATGCCTCGGCGAGCCCGCTCGTGCGGTGGGACCGCGGTGATGTCCTCGCCGGCGAGGAGCACGCGGCCCTGGTGCGGGATGATCAGCCCGGCAGCGACGTTGCACAGCGTCGACTTCCCGGCTCCGTTGGCGCCGAGCAGGGCCACGATCGATCCGGCCGCCACGGTGACGTCCACGCCGTGCAGGACATCGACCTCGCCGTAGCCACCGACGACGCCCTGGATCCCTAACGCGACCGTCGGTACGACGCCGTCTCGCCCGCTCGCCGGGGTGACTGCGATCGTCGCGGGAACTCCCGTCGCCGCCGGAACGGCGGGGGCTTCAGCCGCCTGTTCGGCCGCCAGTTGGACTTTGCGACGGCGCGCCACGGCCCGTGCGCGACGCTGAGAGCCGACGAGGGCGAGGAGCCCGTCGGGGTTCTGGGCGAGGTTGATCGCGCCAAGCCCGAAGAGGATCGGAGCGAAAAAGGCGGAGGTCAAGAGGCCGCCGGACGAGCCGGTCAGGAAGTCCTGTCCGATCCACAGCATGATCACTGGGGTCGCGACATAGGCAATGCCGGCGAGCAGCGCACCGCCGGGGCGACGCACACCGAAGACGACCGCGACGGCCAGCCAGATCAGCCCGTCGGTCGGGAGGGCGTTGCTGCTCGTCGCGGAGTTCGTCACCATGGCGAGCATCACGCCGCCGAAGCCCGCGATCCCGGCTGACACTGCGAAGATCATCAGCCGGGTGCGGGCGGGAGACAGCCCGGATGTTCTCGCCCCGACCTCGGTGCTGCGAGCTGCGAGCATGGCTCGTCCCGACGGCGATCGGGTCAGGCTGTACACGACGAGGGTGAGGAGCCCGAAGAGCGCGAGCAGCAAGACGACTTGCTGTCCCGGTTGTGAGAAGTCGAAGTGTGCCCCGGCCCCCGGCACGAGCTGGCGGTTGAGCCAGTTGAGACCCGGAATGCTCACCGAGGGGGAAGCGATCGGGTATCCGACGTCGCCGTGGGCGATGGTCTGGGTGTCGAAGGGCACGAGCGCGAGGAAGAACGCCAGCGCGAAGGTGGCGACGGCGAGTGAGACCGCGCCGAGACGTCGAACGCCGACCACGAGCGCGATGGCGAGGCCCAGTCCGGCGCCAGCCAGCGCGCCGATCACCGATGCGATCGCGAAGTTGAGGTGGCCGTGCGGCGCGAGCAGGGCCAGGTGTCCCCAGTTCCGGTCGAGCGCCCACCCCGCGGCGAAGCTCCCCGCAATGACGAACGACGCCTGGGCGAGGCTGACCATGCCACCGAGGCCCGTGACGACGACGAACGACAAGAAGATGATCCCGAAGACGATGCCCTTGGCGATGACTCCTTGCTCGTAGTTGTCGGCTTGGAGTGCGGGAACGTTGATCCACTGCAGCGCGTAGGCGAGCAGGACGATCGTGCCGACGACCCAGGGGAGGCGTCTTCGCCACGCTGGCAGTCCAGCCCGGTGGTCCGGTCGCGGCGTCTCTTCGGCGGGTGCCTCCCGGATGAGGAACACGAGCGCCAGTGTCATGATGAACGGAATCGCGGACCGGAAGCCGCTGAGGTTGTTCAGGAACCCGGGGAGGAAGCTGTTCCCGTATCCGGCCACGAGGTCTTGGACTACGCCGAGGGCCAGGCCGCCGAGGAAGGCGATCGGGATCGAACGCAGGCCACTCAAGCAGACCGCAGACAGTGACCCGAACACGATCAGGGTCATGATGTCGGGATTGAGCTGGAACAGCGGGGCGATGAGGATCCCCCCGAGTCCGGCCAGCATCATGGTGAGGATCCAGGCGGTGGCGGAGGTGCGACGCTCGTTCACACCTCGGAGGGCTGCGAGGCTCTTGCGGTCGACGACGGCCCGCATCTCCAGGCCGGTTCGGGTGCGCCGGACCAGGAACCAGAGGACGAACGCGGCGACCGCGGCCGCGACGAACACCGCGAGCTGGTCGCTGTTGAGGTGAACGCCGGACAGACCCAGCCATCCGAAGCCGAAGACCTTCGCCGGGGTCGGGCCGAGGCCCGGCGTCGACCCGCTCACGGCCACGGTGTTCGACAGCTTCGGGAGGCTGAGGCCGAGCACCTGGTCGCCGAGGACCTCCACCAGCCACAGCGCCAGCTGGGGCAGCGCCACCAGCAGGCCGATCGTGCCGACGATCCGCGCGTACACCGGGGCAGTCGCGAGGCGGCGGAGCATGACCCGATCGAGCACGAAGCCCATCAGGGGAGCGAAGACGAAGATGCTCAGGACCGCCGCCGGCACGATGGGAATGCCCTGGCCGGTGTGCAGCTGGTAATAGAAGTACGCGGTGACGAACGCTGTTGCGCCCTGCGCGAAGTTGAAGATCCCCGACGTCTCGTAGGTCAGGACGAGGATCGAGGCCATGATCGCGTAGATGCCGCCGGTGACCGTCCCAGAGAGCAAGAGATTGAAGAACTTCTGCAACGGTCAGCCCTCGAGGTGCACTACGCCAAGGCGGACGGCCCGGCGGCGGTAGCCGGGCAGATTGCCCGACCACCGCTGCCGTAGTCCGTCCGATGGGATACCTAGAACTTCAGGAACTTGCCTGTCTTGTAGTTGAAGTCCTGGTAGCAGGTGTATTTCACCGCGATGCTGAACGTGGTCCCGTTGCTCCCGATCAGCGAGCCGCACGGTGACCCCTCGGTCTCAGCCTCGGGATAGACCGTCGGCCCGACGACACCGGGGATCTGGTAGGTGAAGTTCTTCATCACCGCAGCAAAGGTCTCCGGCGTGAGGTTCTTCCCAGTCTTTTGCAGGACCTTCACGAAGGCATCGGCCGAGAAGTAGGCCGAGAGCATGCCTTGAGTGATCACCACGTTCGGGCCACCCACGGCCTTGATGTTCGCCACGATCTGGTTCATCGCGGGGTTCGTCGTGTCCACGGGTGTGTCGAACTGCGTGAACTCGAAGTTGTCCTTCGTGAGCCCCACTGCCCGTGGGTCGTAGAGAACCGCGTTGGTGAGGACGCCCTTGTAGCCCGCCGCGGGCAGCGCCGACACGAGCTTCTCAGTGTTGTTGACCGTGGTGACCAGGAAGATCGCGTCAGGCTGCTGCCCGTTCGCACTCGTCATCATCGCCTGGACGAACGGCGTGTAGTCACCCACCACTGCCGGCGGCGCCGGAAGCGTGTGCTGCAGGTACACCGACTTGAAGCCCGCCTTCTTGACCTGCGCCTCGATGACCTGCGCGCCGCTGATCCCTGTCGCGTTGTCTTCCGAGATCACCGCCGCGGTCTTGCCCTTGCTCCCGCCGGGGCTGCCGTTGGCCTTGAAGTAGGCGTTCAGTAACGCCCCCCAGGTGGTTCCCGTTGTGGGAATGTTCGGCGGCGGCACGATGCAGCCCGTGAAGGCGAAGGCGTAGGGGTTGTCGCAGAACGCGTGGTCGACCCCCCACCCGAAGAACGGAACCTTCTGAGCCTCCAGGTACGGCCCGGCCTCGTCGAGAAATGGGTCGAGTACCGGCACGAGCGCGAAGACCTGGTCCTGCTCCACGAGCCGTTGAACCTGGCTGAGGTCGACGCTCACGCTGCCCTGGTCGTCGGCGCTCTCGACGTAGTTGATCTTGCGCCCATAGACACCACCCTTCGCGTTCACAAGCGCGAAGGCAGCCTTCGCCCCGGTTTCCATATCGCTGCCCGGGAACTGCTCGGCCTGTGAGATCCCGGCGACGGTGATCGAAGTGCTCGTCACTCCGCGCACGCTGCCGCCACTTGAACCGGCCGCGCCGGCCGTGCCACCCGCGGCGGCCCCCACTAACGCGAATGCGCCGGTGACGGCTACAACCGCAGTTGCGGCGACCCACTTTCTTCGTTTCACGGTTCCCCCTTGTGCTTGGCTAGGTGTGATTCTCACTTCAGTCCTCACCCAGGTACGCGGCGCGCACCGCGGGGTTGGACTGCACCTCGTGTGGCGCTCCGACCGTCAGCACCTGCCCGAGGTCAAGCACGACAATGCGGTCGCAGTGCTGCATCACGAACCCGACGTCGTGCTCGACGAGGAGCACCGCGCACGCCTCGTCGCGACGGATGGCCTGGATTCGCTCGCCCAGCCGCGTGGCCTCGGTCTCATCGAGGCCCGAGGTCGGCTCGTCCAGCAACAGCACCCGCGGGCGGTCCACGATGGCACGGGCCAGCTCCATCATGCGGGCCAGGCCAATCGGCAGTGACCCCGCCAGCTCTCCTCGCATCGCGGTCAGACCGCACAGCTCCAGCACCTCGGCGACCCGGGCTCGCCGTTCCCGTTCCCGTCGGCGGCGGGTCGGGAGGGACACCAGGTCGGCGGCCAGACCGCCGCCCCCGCCGTGCCACTCGAGGGCGGTCAGGACGTTGTCCTCGACGGTGAGCCAGCCGAACGCCTGGACCCGCTGGAAGGTGCGCCGGAGGCCGAGCCGGGAGCGGGAGATCGAGGAACGGCGTGTCACGTCCTCGCCGGCCAGGATGACCCGTCCGGAGTCCGGCGCCCGCACCCCCGAGATGACATCGAACAGCGTCGTCTTGCCGGCTCCGTTCGGGCCGATGAGGCCCCGAACCTCTCCTGCCTCGACGCTCAGGCTGACGTCTTCGAGGGCGGTGATTCCGCCGAAACGGACCGTGACGTCGGTGAGCGAGAGCGCCGGGCCAGGGTCGTTGGCCGGCGCGCCGTCGAACTCGCAATCTACAGCCGTCACTGCGGAACTCCCCCCTATCCGGTTCTAACATATATCAGTTTGGCGAGTGCTCGCGGGTCGCGCCCCGTCCAACCGAGTCCGAAAACCGCGGTCAGGAGCCGACCGGGGTGGACCGGAACGGACTCGGGCGCCTGTTGCGCCGGAGCGGACTGTCAGACGTCCCAGACCAGGGGAAGCGAGCCCATCGCGAGCACGCCGCCGTGGAACGACACCTCGACGTCCTCGGGGATCCGGTACTCCGGGATGCGCTCGTGCCATTCGGCCAGTGCAACGGCGAGCTCGTGACGGGCGAGGTGGGAGCCCAGACACCGGTGTGCGCCGGCGCCGAACGCCAGGTGACGGTTGACGCCTCGGTCGAATCGCACGCAACTGGCCTCCTCGAACTCGGCATCGTCGCGATCCGCCCGCCCCGCGATGAGAAAGAGCCGGTCGCCCTGGCGGATCAGCGAGCCACCCACTTCGATGTCCCGGCTCGCACGTCGCACCGGGTTAGCGACCGAGTAGAAGCGGAGAAACTCCTCGACGACGTGCGGAATGACGCTCAGGTCCTCGATCAGCCGTCTGCGCATCTGGGGATGAGACGCCAGGAAACCCAGGGACCAGCCGATGTTCGACGGCAATGTGTCGAGACCTCCGAGGAACACGGTCGCGGCAACGTTTGTCGCGCTCTCGATATCGATGAGCTCGCCGTCGATCTGCCCGTTGGCGATCGAGCTCAGTAGATCACGTGCCGGCGACTCGCGCTTAGCGGACAGCTCCTCCTTGACGATCGTTCGGATCGCGGTCCACTCGGTCGGGCGCTGCGGAGGCGAGTGCAGGAATGTGTGCGCGTGCCCCCTGAACTCCTCGCGCCGCTCCGGCGGAAGCCCGAAGAACTCCACAAAGATCCGGATGGGGTACTCCCGGGCGAAGTCTGACACGACGTCGCAGTGGCCGCGATCCCGGAACGAGTCGATGATTTCGGCACACACGGCGTGCATCCGCGGTTCAAGTGGATCGATCTTTTCCGGAGTCATCTCCGGGAGAAGGATGCTGCGGTACTTCCTGGTTGCGGGCGGATCCGATTCCGTCGGCAGCATCGGGTTTGGCATCGCGATCTTGGGGATGAACGCCTCGACAGAAGAAAAGGAGTCCGCGTCCTGGAGCACGGCGCGCACATCTGAGTAGCGCGTAACGACCCAGAAGCCATCGACGTCATTTGGGTTGTCGGTCCAGAACGGCGGGACGCAACCAACGCGCGCGTAGACCTCGAACGGATCCTCAGACTGGACGCCGGCCAGCATCGTGAACTGCTGCACCGGCGAGCGTTCGGGAGCGGTGGTCATCCATCGTCGCCCTTGCTCGCGTTGATGGGCTCGCCACAGCCCCTGATCAGCACTGGCTCCAGCTGCATCCGCGTGTATGGCTTCACCATCAGCTCGAGCTTGCGCAACCCAATCTCGCGGACACGCGGCCCCTTGGCGTGGAGGTCAGAGCCTTCTTGCGTGAAGTGCTCAAACATCACCCACTTCCCGGGCTCCTCAGGCACCCGATACAGCGTGTAGGTGATCACGTTTCCCGTGGGGAACTCCTCCTCCTCCATTGCCTCGAAGATCTCGTTCATGATGCGGACGATCTCGTCGTCCTTCTCGGGGTCCGCCCAGAACGTATAGATCCATCCGACGCCGCCCACCGTCAGGCCGCCAGTCTGAGGAAGCCGGCCAGGTTGTCGCGCATGATCTTGCGCGTCTCGTCGTCGTTGAACCCGCCGAGCTGGTTCGGGACATACTGCTTCGGCCAGGCGAGGCCTTCACCGTGCGGGAAGTCCGAACCGAACACGATCGAGTCGATGCCGACCTCGTCCACGACGCGACGGACGTTCTCCTCCGGGAAGGGCGCCACAACGAAGTGCTCACGGAAGATCTCGGAGGGCCGGCGGCCGAGGTCGCCCCACTTTCCCTTCCGACCCATCAGAAACGCGTGGTCCGCCTTCCGCAGGGTGTACGGAAGCCAGACCGTTCCTTGTTCCGCGAGACAGACCTTGACGTTCGGGAAGCGTCCGAAGAGGTTGTGGAGGATCGTGCCGGCAGTGAACTCCATGGCCGGCCGGTCCCCCCAGTACATGGCCCACTGGAAAGCGTCGAACTGGCCGAACGTCGCCTCCGGGTCCTCCGACCAGTCCGCGCCGTACTTCTGGTAGTCGGTGCCGCCAAGGTGCGTCGACACCCGGATCCCCGCCTCGTTGATCCGGGCCCAGATCGGGTCGAACATCGGATCGGCGACCGACCTGCCGCCGTCTGGATTCGCTGCGCCACCGTGCGCGTGGCCCGCCTTGAGCTGTACGACAGGCGCACCCTGCTCGAGCACCGTCTCCAGTTCGACGACGGCGAGATCGACGTCGGCGAGGGGGATGTACGGCGGGAGGTAGAGCCTGCTCTGGTACGCGAAGCCCACCTCGTCGTGCATCCAGCGATTGAAGGCTCGGACATTCGCGTATAACGCTTCGACGTTGTCGGCGAACTCGTACTCGATGTCGTGGGCGGACGCGGGGAACATCAGCGCCGCCTCAATCCCCTGCTCATCCATCAAGGCCAGCCGCAGATCGCGGTTCCCGTACGACTCCCGCTGATCGCGGAAGGTGGCGAGAAGCTCCGACTTCTCCTCGTCCGAGAGGCCGCGCATCGAGTTCATGCGGTTCAGGAAGATTCCCGGAGCGACCGTCGGTTCGATCTCGTGCGTCGGGTTGGAGCCCAGCATCTTCTGGAGCTCATCAGCCGAATAGATGACCTGCTCGGTCGAGAACCGTGAAGGTCGCCCCGCAAACAGCTGAATCGGCTTGCCGTCCGGGCCGTCGACATGGCGGATCGCTAGATGCTGGAGCTTCGGGTCGATGTACCGCTCGTAGCAGTCGAGCGGCTCGTTGAAGTGATTATCTGCGTCGAGGATCTTGTACTCGAGTTCGACCTCGATCATGAAGCGACCTCTCTCGATGTGCATGGCAAAACGCCAAGCATCAAAGGAATGTGTCGGAAGGTAGATCTTTTCGTTCGAGGCCAAGGCATCAACGCGGAGCGCCCTTCCACAGTCGGAAGGTAACAGTCGAATATGGGCTGCAAGACCGAGACGCGTCTAACTGAGGAGTATCACCGGGACCGCAGCGCTATGCGCCGTCCGAGACCGTGATCGCACCTTCCGGACAGTTCTTCGACGCAAGGTCGGCGGCCGCGATCAGGTCCGGCGAGTCGAGCTCCTCCACGAGCACCTCGCCGTTGCCCTCCTCATCGGCCGCGAACACCAGAGGCGACAGGACGTAGCATCGCCCGTGCCCCTCGCAGACCTTCGCGTCGATGTGAACCCGCATCGTCTTCTCCTTGGTCAAGCGACACCGAAGAGGGCGAGTGCGTTCTCACGCATCACCTTCCGGACCACCTCGGGTGCAGCACCTTGCAGGCACGCGACGTAGTCGCGCGGCGTTTTGTTGCCCTCTGGATGCGGCCAATCCGAGCCGAAGAGCACTCGATCGACGCCGATGAGATCGATCAAGGCGAGGACGTCCTCCTCCGGGAACGGTGAGACGCTCACCCGGGCCTTGAAGATGTCCGAGGGACGGTCGTCGACGGCCGACCCGAACGCGACGATGTTCCGGTCGAGGAGCGTGCCCGCATGGTCGAGCACGTGGAGGCAGTAGGGCACCCACGCACACCCGAGCTCGACCGAAGAGACCCGCACGTTCGGGAAGCGACCGAACAGGTTGCCGAGGATCAGCGCGAGGACCGTGTCGAGGATCCCGCGCGAGTCTCGCAGCGCTGCAGCCAGGGTGGCCTGGTACCGCACGTCGGTCACCTGCTGTCGCTCCCAGAGATGCCGGAACGCGACGTCGTAGTCGTCGGGGCCCGCGGACGCGTGATACGCCACGGGAACGCCGGATTCGTCGATTCGCGCCCAGAAGGGATCCCACACCGGGTCGGCGGGGGACCGACCGTTCGCGGGACCGGGCCTGAGTGCGATCAGCGCCGCGCCGCGCCCGAGCACCGCGTCGAGCTCCCGGGCCGCCAGCTGCGGGTCGAGCAGCGGGATGTGCGGCGCCGCGTGGATCCGGTTCTTGTACGCGTAGCCCCAGTCATCGTCGAGCCAGAGGTTGAAGGCGTGGAAGACCTTGTAGGCCATCTCCACGTCGTGGCTCATGAGCCCTTCCACCCCGACCCCGAGCGTCGGGAACAGCAGGCACCGGTCGACGCCCTGCTCGTCCATCATCCGCAGGCGAACGTCACGGTCCCGATACGCGGGCGCGATGGGCTCGAGCTCGCCGTACCGCTGCTTCGCCGCCCTCGAGAGCGCGCGGTTCCCGTTGCCGGACTCCAGCTCGATCAACCGGTCGTGGAAGACGCCGGGTTTCGCGATCGGATCGAACGTGGGGTTCGGCAGACTCGTCGCCATGCGTGGGCCGAACATGATGTAGCGCCGGTGCCCGTTCGAGACCCACCGCACGTACCCCTTGACCGCGGCGTCACCGTGGCGAGTGAACGCGTCCTCTGCCTCGTAGTAGTGGTTGTCGGCGTCGAACATCCACGCGTCCACGCCACCGCTCCCGTCCACTAGTCGGTCCACGTCGCTGCTCCGTCAACCGGCACCAGCACACCGTTGATGAACGAGGCGGCGGGCGAGAGCAGGAAGCAGATGAGCGCAGCGACCTCTTCCGGTTCGCCGATTCGACCGAGCGGACGCCGCGCGATCTTCTCCGCGAACGTCGCCGGCGGATCCGCGGTTCGTTGGGTCCGGATGGCGGCGGGCGCGACGCCGTTGGACCTCGGGTGGCCACGATGCTTGACCGCGAGATGTCTCATGAGCCCAGCGATGCCCGCCTTCGCGGTCGGGTACCAGTCAGGCGTCGGGCCAACGTAGAAGGTGCCGGCGATCGATGCGGTGAACGTCATACTCGCCGCCGCCTGCCCCGACGTCGCGACGAAGCCTTCAGCGACCGCGGCATACGAACCGATCGCGACCTGGATTCCCTCGCTGACCGTCATGTCAGTCGTGGCCGCGGGACCGGCGTTGTTCACGAGATATCGAACGGGCTCCCCGATCTGCGCCGCCTGCTGCCAGGCGTGGTCGACGAACCGCTGGTCGGCGAGGTCTCCGCTCTCGAGGTGAGCGTGACCTCCCATCCCGTCGATCTCCTTGCTGAGGGCTTCCAGCCCCTCCTCGTCGAGGTCCCATGCGGCGACCGTGACGCCCGCTCGTGCCAGCATCAGTGCGGTCGCGCGTCCGATGCCGTTCCCGGCACCGGTCACGACGGCAACCTCGTCCCGCTGGAAGCCCAGGCCGCTGAAGTCGAGCTCCATGCTTCGCACCTTCCCCTAGCGCGCGCCTGACGCCGGGACGTTGTCCCCCGGCCGGCACCTCTCGATGGCTCCTCGCCCGCCACCCTGCCGATACTCGTCCAACGTCACCGCGACGGTGGCACACCACAGCGTCCCGCCGTCGGCGCTCCCCAGCGCGCAGGACACGGCCCAGCGGTCGGGTGTCGCAATAGTCGCGAGGATGGTGCCGCCCTCCTGCACCAGCACGTACTCCGAGGTGAACGGACAACCGACCCAGATCGCCCCGGACGGGTCCATGCAGATGCCGTCGGGCCTCCGCTCGCCGAGGTCAGCGAATACCCGACGGCCAGTCAACGTGCCGTCGTTGGCGACGTCGAACGCCGTGAGCCGTCGCCCTAGCGTCTCGGCGACGACCAGCATCGCACCGTCGTGACCGAGCGCCATCCCGTTCGGGACGGCGAGGCCCTCCGCCGCCACCTGCGCGCCGACATCGGGGGAGACGAGGAACAGCGGCACCGACGGCTCGCCGTGCACTTGGCCGGTCCGCTGCCCGGGGACGTGGGCGGGGAAGGCCGACACATAGGCTCGTCCACGATCGTCGACGATCATGTCGTTGAGGCCGCCTCGGTAAATCGCACCGATGTCTGCGACGAGCGTCGTGCCCTCGTCGTCGATGCGGAGGACGTGCCCTTCGTGCGTCGAAACCACGAGCAGCTCGCCGTCCGGTGTGAACCCGAGGCCCGACGGCTGGCCTGCCACGTAGGCGTGCCTGCGAACCTCACCCGACTCGTCGACGGAGTTGACGGTCCGTGACGAGAAGTCGGAGAACCACAGTCGGCCCTCGTGCCATCGGGGCGCCTCGACGAAACCCAGCCCGCTCGCCAGAGTTGTCAGTTCGACCATGACTCGCCTCGCGATTCGCCCGGGTAGGCAACTGTCGCACAGACCTGTTGCCCACCTGGCGCCCCAGTTGGACAGCCGCCATGAGGTCGGCACCGAGGTACTGCGTACGCTCTCAGAGTGGATGTGGCTGCCTTTTCGCTGATCGAGGACGTCGTCGCGCCGGAGGATACGCAGCCTCCGGGTGCGCACGTCGTCGACTTCGAGATCCAGAAGCTGCTCTCTCGTGGGTGGCAGCAGTACGTCGCGCTCGTCCGGGATGCCGCCGGCGACGACCACGGTGTCGCTGTTCGCAAGATCACCACGTCGTTCGAGAGCGAGTGCCACGGCGGCGACCGGCTAGTCCGCGGCGTCCGAGCCCTCCATCGGACTCGGCGTTCGTACGTGCTTGAGGAAGCCCTCTGGGATGCGACGACGGCCAGGCTCGTCGCCACGTCGTGGGTCGTGATGGCGAGCGTCGATCCCGAGACGGGCCGAGCGGCGCCGATCCGGGCGGCGCTCTGGGAAGCAGTCGAGTCGTTCGAGGGCCATCCGGTCGAGACGCTCGAAGGCTCGTCCACTCCCGCTTAGGTACCCGCGTCGTCGACCTGAAAGACGGCGCCGCCGCGTCGCAGCGCCTCGATCTCGGCTCCGTCCAGGTCGAGCCACTCCTCAAGCACCGCGACGGTGTCCTCACCCAGCCGTCGAGCGCGACCGCGGACGCGACCGGGAGTTACCGACATCCGGTCAGGCGACTCGGGGTGCTCCAGCAGGCCGACGTCCGGATGCTCGATCTCTACGAACGCGGCTCGCGCACGAAGTTGAGGATCGCGCCACAGATCCTCTGTGTTCTGCACGGGAGCAGCGGCCAGGCCCGCTTGCTGCAGCTTGAAGCTCACCTGCATCGGGGTGAGTGTCTTCGCCCACTCCTCGAGGCACGCGCGCGCATCGGCCGCAACCGCACGGGCGTCGTCGTCGTTCGATGCCACCAGCTCCGGTCGATCGAGCACGTCGGCAAGCACTCGGAGGTCGTCAAGGTCCTCGATCTCCACGGCAGCCCAGGCATCCTCTCCTGCGCAACGGACGGCTGCGGACAGCACCGCGCCCGGCACCTCGTTCGGTCCGTACGACCACGGTCTACCGTTCACGAGCGCGTCGAGGTACAAGGGCGCCATTGGTGCCATGCCCGACTCGACCTGCGACAGGTCCAGATAGGTGCCGAGACCCGTACGGGCCGCACGCGCCCACGCGCCGAGCGCGACAAGAGCCCCGTGGTAGGCGGCGACGAAGTCAAAATGAACGCCATCGTGCGCCCAGACGCTCGCCAACCCGAGGTAGTTGGCGATGCTCGAGCCATACGCCCGGTAGTCACCGCGTGGACCGCTGCGCCCGTACCCGGAGATCGAGAGCATCACCAACCGGGGGTTCTCGGCTGCGAGCTCACTGTATGAGCAGCCCCACCGCTCCATCACCCCCGGCCCCATGTTTTCGATCAGGATGTCGGCCCGCCGGGCGAGCGAACGGAGCGTGGCGACGCCACCGGGTTGGTCTGCCTCGACGCAGACGCTGCGCATGCTCCTCGTGAGGCACGAGAACATCGCCGTGGTCTGGATCCCGGAGGGTTCGAGGATCACGTCGTGATCCGGCGAGAAGTACGACCGAAGCGACTCGGGGCGCTGCCGTGACTCGATCTTCACCACGTCTGCTCCGAGCTCGGCGAGGACAAGCGGACAGACGTTGCCGGCCACGAATGCACCCAACGCGACGACACGGACCCCGCTCAGCGGCTGGCGCGACTCGGACGCAGTCGGCTCAGACGAGACCACAAGCGCTCCATTCCTCGAGCTCACTCGGGTCGTGGCCGAGTTCGTCTACGAACACCTCACGGTTGGAGCCGCCAAGCGAAGGGGCGGGTCGTCGGTAGGCGAGGAGCGGCGGCACGGTCTGGACGATCGGACCGGGCAGCCTGATGTCGCCCAGGTCGGGATGGTGGACGTCGACGAACGCTCCCCTCGCCCGCGGCTGCTCGTCCTGGAGAAACTCCTCCGGCTGGTAGCGCAGCGCGCAGGGCAGGCCCATGGCCTGACCGCGTCGCACCAGCTCGGACGCGCTCTGGTCGGCCAGGTGGTCGGCGATGATGAGTGTCAGGACGTCGAAGAGCTGGGCCCGCATCTCGCGCTCGCGGTAGAGGGGCTCGACGAGGTCCTCCGGGCTCCCGAGCAGCTCGACAAACACGTCCCAGTGGTGCGTCGAGTGCGCGGCGATGTCGATGGACCCGTCACGGCACTTCCACACGCCGCCCGGCGGCGGTCCGAAGTTCGTCGCCCGCGTCAGGATCCTGCCGGAGCTGCCGAACCGCTGGATGACGTGGTACTGCCACGCTCCGACCTCCTGGGCAGAGACGTCAACCGTCTGCGCGGCGACATTGCCGGCGAGGATGGCCACAACCATGGTGGCCGCCCTCGTCGACGCCTGGTCGTAGAGCTGCTGTCCCGGCATCGCCCACGGAGGCCCCTCGTCGGGACCAACGGCATGCATCTGACCGCTCGACGCGAACGTCGTGAACGGCGTCGCACGCCAATGCCGCCAGGGGCCTGTCAACCCGAACGGCGTGATTGAGCACAGCGTCGTCCCTGCTGGAACCCACGCGAGGTGCGGCGACTTCTCTGCGAACGTCGCCAGGCGCTCACGTGCGTCGGGAGAGACGACGACAACATTGGCAGAACTCGCGAGCTCGGCCAACAGTGGCACCGCGTCGGTCCGCATCCAGTCGAGCGTGATCCCGCGCTTGTTGTTGTTGTACCAAGCGAACAGGAGCCCGGGTTCGTCGTCGTGCGCGCCGCGACGGAAGGGTGGCACCCGGCGAAGCCGGTCACCAGTCGGTCGTTCGACCTTGATGACGTCTGCACCGAGGTCGGCCAGCAGCTTCCCGCAGTAGGCACCGACTCGACTGCTGAGATCGAGCACCCGAACACCCTCCAGCGCCAGCCCCGACGCACCATCACCGTCGTATCTCCTGTCAGTCGACATTTCCGCATCGAATCGTGGAGCTCGACACTGGTGACGCGGCTACGTCAGCGATCATGCATCTCGAGGAACGCCACCACGGACTTGGCCAGCTCCTCTGGCTGCTCGACCGTAACGGCGTGACCGGCGCCGTCAAGCACCGTCAACACCGCGTTCTCGATGCCTGCTTCGTAGGCTCGGCCGTGCGATACGTCGACGACCGCGTTCTCGGCACCCCAGACAATGTGTGTCGGTGCTGAGATCCGATCGAGGCGGCCGAGGAGCCGCGGGTCGTAGAACGCGGGTGGCTCCCAGCCGATTCGGGCCGAAGCGTGGATGTGCGCGAAGTACCGCTCGTTGGTCTCGTCGTCCGGGAAGTCGGGAACGAGGTCGATCCCCGGCGGGCCGTCCGGGGCGGCAAAGAGGAGCTCACGGATCTCGCGGCGGCCGCCCAGGGCATTGGGCGCCGCGGCGTCGAAGAAGCGAGCAGTCGGGTGACCCTCGACCCGTAGACCGAACGCGTTGACGAGGGTTAGCGTCCCGACGCTGTCGGGATAGAAGGCCGCCAGCTCCGCGGCGAACCAGCCACCGAGGCCCGTGCCGACGACGTGCGGTCGGTCGAGCCCCAGCGACGAGAGGAGGTCGCTCACGACGAGCACGTAGTCCGTGACCGACGAGAACGCCGCGAGCTGCTTGAGGTCACGAAATCCGGGGAGCGCGGGCGCGAATACGCGGTGCGATCCTGCCAGCAGCTCGAGCAGGACGGGTGCGTCCCCGTCGACGGCGACGAGGTCGAACAGCACATCGTGCAGGTAGACCAACGGCACACCACTTCCGAGTTCGGCGACGGACACCTTCATGGCAGGGGTCCGCACCTGCGACATCTCCGCGATCACTTCGCTCCCACCCCAGTTGCCATGGCGGACTGGGTCCGCTGCGGATACAGGTCGTCAAGGTACGCGTCCAGCTCCGCTCGCACGATCGGCATGACCTGCTCCGCGAACATCCTCATGCTGCGGGTCACCATGTCGTGCGGCATTGTCCCCCACTGGAACGCCATCGCGACGTTGCCGATCTTGTAGTCCTTGAGCCGAGAAATCAGCCGGTTAGCGACGGTCTGGGGTTTCCCCATGAGCGGTGCGTCGCCGGGCATCGGCTTGGCCACGTAGCTCTCACGGGTCTGACGTTCCCATTTCGCCAGCCGGTCGGGGGGGAGGTGGCCAGGCGGGTAGAAGGTCTTCGCTGGACCGCCGAAGCCGCGCGTCAGGAGTCCGCCGTACGCAGCGTGCGCACCGAACTCCTCGAGGGCCTGCTCGTCGCTGTCCGCCACGTGGATGTGCGTGAGCCAGCCCATCCTCGCCGGGTCGTACTGGCGGCCGTACTCGTCGGCCGCCTTGCGCAGATACTCGCACTGTCCCACGAAGTCGACATGGCCCTGACTCGCGTTGACGCCCAT
The DNA here is from genome assembly GCA_003140175.1 of Actinomycetota bacterium. Lineage (GTDB taxonomy): Bacteria > Actinomycetota > Acidimicrobiia > IMCC26256 > PALSA-555 > PALSA-555. Next base: position 44,310 of record PLJD01000054.1, on the reverse strand, counting down.
GTAGCCGATGTCCTCCCTGGCACACATCTCAAGCGTCGACGGACTCCCAATGCCGCAGACCCAGATCGGCGGGTGTGGCTGCTGCACAGGCCGCGGCCATGGATTTACGCAATCGAGTTGATAGTACTCACCGTCCCAGCGGAACGGCCCCGGCTCTGACCACGCACGACGAACGAGTGCAAGTCCCTCGGCGAACCGGTCGCGGGCATTGGTCGGCGAGAGCGCGAAGCTGTAGTACTCGGGACCACCGCCGACGACGAATCCCGCCTCCAACCGACCGTTGCTGAGGAGATCGATCATGGTGTACTCCTCGATCGACGACAGCGGGGTCGATCGCAGCGGGAGCGCGTTCCCGAACACGGCGATCCGAGCGCGTGTCGTGCGCTCCGCGATCGCGCCGGCCATGACGTTGGGACTCGGCATCGTACCGAAGGGCGTTTGGTGGTGCTCGTTGAGCGTGACGCCGTCGAAGCCCAGCTCGTCAGCCAGCGCCGCCTGATCGACGTAGTCCCGGTAGTTCGACGCCATGACCCCAGGGTCACACATCGAGTTCGGGAGCGTGCACCATCCCACGCCATAGTCATCGATGGCCTGGACTGCGTCGAGGCCCTGGTATGGCATGTAGTGGAAGGTGAAGAATCGCATCGCATACTCCGCGGTCGGTGATGCGTCGAACGGTAACGAGCACGGACGGTACCTTCCGCCCTCTTGACCAACTGCGCGAAACCAGACGTTCAGTCAATGCGGCGATGGGTGACATGAGCGATCGAGGTCGCGACCTCTTACGCGTCGAGCTGGGAAGTCTCGCCCAGCCGGGTTCGACCGACGCTGGCGGCGTTCGCGTTCGCGAACAGCGTCAGGACCGCACTTTGCCCTTCACGGCCGGAACAACGCGAGGCGCCTCACGCCAGTCAACCACACCGTCCTCGGGAAGGCCGCGGGGCGTCTTGTCGTCGTGCACCTCGGCCCAATGGGAGTGGTTCAGCTGATGGAGGGTGAAGCACGCTTGGAGTGCGTTGTAGAAGCCCATGTTGTCGACGGTCTGATTGACCGACTCCTTGACGAGCAGACTCGTCACCGTCGGCAGCTCGGCGATCCGCGACGCGAACTCGAGCGTGCGATCCGAGAGATCTGATGCCGGGAAGACCTTGGAGATCATGCCCAGCGCATGGGCCTCGTCGACGGACAGAGAATCGCCAGTGAGCATCAGCTCCTTGGTCCTCCGCGGTCCGAGCTCCCAGGGGTGGGCGAAGTACTCGACCCCGCACATGCCGAGACGTGTGCCAACCACGTCGGCGAACTCAGTTCCGTCCGCAGCCACGATCAGGTCGCAGGCCCACATCAGCATGAGCCCTGCCGCGTAAACCTTGCCGTTGACCTGCGCGATCGTGATCTTGCGCAAGTTGCGCCACCGCATCGTGTTCGCGAAGAAGTAGTGCCATTCCTGAAGCATGCGGCTCTCCGCACCATTGCGAGTACCGCCGTTGATCCGGTAGGACGGGTGCTGCCCGGGCCCCGGGGTGCGGTCGGCCACCGCGGCGGGCGAGCCCATGTCGTGTCCCGACGAGAAGAGCGTGCCAGTGCCGCCGAGGATGACGACCCGCGCCTGGTCGTCCGCCTCCGCGGCAAGCATGGCGTGATCGAGCTCCACGAGCAGCGCTCGGTTCTGCGCGTTGCGAGCGTCGGGCCGATCCAGGAGGATCCGGACCACCTTCCCGTCGTCCAACGTCTCGACTTGCAGGTTCTCGTAGTCGGACATCGATCTCACTCCTTTGCGTCGTTCGCTCTCTCGCGAGGTCGAACTCCAGTTTTGCTGATGGGTCGGTCTCAAAGGGCTCTGGTCGCGCTAGCTCGGCACCGGAGCTCAGTTCCGCGGCACCTCGCTGAAAGGGCGATCACGATCTGCGTCCGGCTCGCGCGGGAGTCCAAGCGCTCGCTCGCTTACGTTGTTGCGCTGGATCTCGGCCGTTCCGCCGGCGATAGACGCGCTGCGAGCACGTAGATAGATGGCTGTGCACTCATGTCCAAACGCAGCGGGCTCCCAGGTAATGCCGCTCGACCCGGCAAGGGTGAGGGCCGTCTCCGACCGACGCTGGCGCAAGGTGTCGTTCCCGAGCTTCAGGAGTCCCCCGTGCGCGGGCGTCAGATGGCCGTCGGCGATCGCTTGGCCCACACGAATCGCGAGAGCACGCTGCGCCGCCTGCAGCGTGAAGATCGCCGCGACCTGTCGTCGGGCACCGCTGTCCTTGTCGAGACCACGTTGCTTGAGGAGCGCGACGAGGTCGTCGACGTCGGTCCGAGGCATGTAGACGCCGCCTGTTCGGCCGACCCACTCGTGCTCGATCTCCAAGAGACCTCGCACGACTCTCCAGCCCTCGTTTTCGTCCCCGATCATGCAGTCAGAGGGCACGACGACGTCGGTGAGGAACTCCTCGCAGAAGTCCGACTCGCTGTTGATCTGCTTGATCGGTCGAACCTCGATCCCAGGAAGTTGCAGATCGACGATGAACATGGAGATGCCCTTGTGCTTCGGGACATCCCAGCTGGTGCGCGCCGGGCACATCGCGAAGTCGGCGGAATCCGCTCCGGTACTCCATGTCTTTTGCCCGTTCAGGATGTACACGTCACCATCGCGGTCGGCGCGGGTAACGAGACCCGCGAGGTCGGAACCGCCGGATGGCTCCGAGAGCAGCTGCAGCCAGATCTCGTCACCCCGCAGCATCCGCGGGAGGTGATGTAGCTTCTGCTGGGCCGACCCGTACTTGAGCAACGTCTTGCCGAGGATGTTGAGAGACACCGCGAAGACCTGCGTCGGCACGTTGTAGTCGGCTGACTCCTCGAGGTACGCGCGCTCGTGATCCAGGCTGAGTCCGGCGCCTCCGTACTCGACCGGGTACGTGATCCCGGCGTAACCCGCTTCGAACACCTGCGCCTGGGTCTGCCGGGCGAAGTCGATCCGAGTCTTCTCGGGCTCGTCCCGGTCCGGCGGGAGGCACGCCCCGTCGTCCGCTCGTTCCAAGCGCGGGACGTTGGCTTGGAGCCACTCGCGCGCTTTGAGCCGGAACCGGCGTACGTCGGAGGACTCCAGGCCTTCGGTGCTCATCTCGCCCTCGCGCCTCAGGCCGTCGGTGTGCCGTTGGCTTTGAAGTCGTCCCACGCCTCGCGTACCCACGCCATGTCGTTGACACCCATGTTCGAGCGCGCCGTCTCCAGATCAATGTCGTAGACCTTGGCTGAGTTGAGGCCGAGGATCTTGGCCTTGAGTTCGGGCGTGAGCTCGGGGTAGCCGAACTCATCCTGCATCCACTCGGGGATCTGGAACGCGCGGAAGGTGTCGACGGCGGCTTGGGTCGGCCCATACCAGATCCCGTCCGTGCCCCAGAGCACGTTGTCGTGACCGACCGCGTTGAGCAGCTTGCCGAGCACGTGGGCAGCCTCGACCGGGCGCTTGATGAGGCAGTACCACGTCGTGCCGAGCTCGGCGTAGACGTTCGAGCCTGGTGCGATCCCGGATCCGAGCAGCGAGTGCACCAGGCGATTGACGCCGATGTGGGCCGTCTCCTCCCTGTACGGGCCTTCCCGGGTCTCGTCGGTGGGCTCGCCTTCACCGGGCTCGAACCCCGAGTGGTACGCGATGAAGGTGATGTCGGGGAACATCGATGCGGCGGGCCCGAAGTCACGGGGTGAACCGGTATCGACGAGACCACTGAGGCCTTTGTGCGCGCAGAGGAGCTTGACCCCCGATGCGCGAACAGCCTCGAGAAACTGCACGCCGAGGTCGTCGTCGAGGTACCAGCCCCGGATCTTTCCCATGTCGCTCGCCGTCGTGGCGCCGAGCGTGTACACCTTCCAGCCGGCCGGTCCGAGCCGATCGACCACCTCGGGCATTCCGGCGATCTCGCCGTCGATGTCGGGGTGGACCACTGCATGGTTCAACATGCGGTCTTGTGCGCCCAGGCGCTCGAGGAGCAATCTCGTGCCCGCCATTTCGTTGTTGAACAGCATCCGCTCGTCCGAGATACCTGGCGCCGAGCTGAGGACCGCGACGGCGGTGTCGCTTTCCACGTAAACGCATCGGAGGTAGTCGACGAAGTCAAGCTTCGCCTCGTCCGGTAGACCGTCCCACCAATCCGGGCCGTACTTCGGGAAGACCGTGTGGATGAGCTGCCGGTTCGCTTCGCATGCGGGACGGTTCGCGATGTAGTGCGTCTGGACGTCGATCACCAGCTCCTCGCCGCCCAGCGCGTCGTCCGCGGCGGCCGAGTCCAGCGAAGCCTGCTCGGGCACGGAGAAGAACTGATCACCGTTGGCTCGGTTGACGCCGAGCAGCCCGGTTGCGAGGCCCTGTCGTGACTCCGCGAAGTCCACGACCGACATGCGCAGACGCTCACTCGCCGCTTCGATCGCCTCGGCCGACCACCTCGCGGCGGCGCGTTCGACGTCGTTCAGCGGCGGCGGCACGAACTCGTCATTGGCGCATCGCGTCAGGAAGGACGGAACGACTGTCCTGGATTGTGCGTTCACCGAAATCCTCGTTTCGATCGGAGGGCAGGTCCAACAGCTGAGCTGCGCGTCGAACCCGCGACGCCGTGGTCGTACGGGACACCCGTGGTGCCTCAGGCGAGGGCGGTTGCGAACGTGCCTCCGTAGAAGCTTTCCTGACGAGCCCCCATGTCCCCGACCTGCGCCTCATAGTCGCTGACCGGGTTGGCCACTCCTTCGGCGTGGGGGTAGTCGCTTCCAAACATCAGGATGTCGCCGACGACGTCCATCACCTTCTGGGGCTGCTCGTGCGGGAACGAGACGCATCGCAGGTTTCGAGTGACGTATTCGGACGGGCGGAGGGCCAGGTCGACGTTATTCTTGGCAGTCACCTGGTAGTGCGTGTCGAAGCCCATGTCGAGGCGAAACTGCAGCTCGGGGAGCCACCCGACGGAGTACTCGGTGACGAGCCAGATGAGCTCGGGATGGCGATCGAACACGCCGTTCAGGATCAGATCCGCAAGTGAGATCTGCGCGTCGAGTCCGTTCATCACGAGACTCTGCGTCGTCATGTACTGGATCACGTCGTTGGCCTGCCACCCGTCATCGATGATCCGCTCGGCGAACGCCCCGATGTGGAAGGTAGGAGCGAGCCCGAGTTCGACCATGTGTGTCCATACCGGGTCGAAGTCCGGATGTGACATGCGCCGGCCGTCTACGAGGCCGGCGGGGAGGAAGACCTGTGTGATCCCGCCCTCGGCGAGGAGATCCAGCTCCTGGCGGATCCAGCCGGCGTCGCCTCGGAGGGTGAGGTGACCCACGGGCCGAAGCCGGCCACGACCCTCGGCGTGCATCTGGCGCGCCCAACGGTTCCACGCGCTGATGTTCGCGAGCTCCGACTCGCGGTCACCCTGGAGGTACCAGCCGAAATTCAGGCCCCAATTCGGAAAGACCACCTGCTCGTCAACGCCCCAGCCGTCTAGCGCATCGCGGCGGGCCGCCGGATCGCGGTACGTCGGAGGCATCTCGGTGTACCTGCGGAGCGCTGGCTGACCCTCGCGCTGGCGTTGGTGAGGGAGCCCGTAGGACTCCCAGAGCTTCCCCGGCTCGCTGATATAGCACTGGATCAGGCGATTGCCCTTGTGCGTCAGCCAGGTGTAGCCGAGCTCGTCCTCTTCGAGGTCGAGCGCGAGATCGTGCTGGTTCGCCGGCATGTAGTCGCGCCACAGGCCGGGTTGCTCGAACATATGCGAGTCGGCATCGATCACCCTGATCATTGCGGCCTCCCTCAACTTCGGGGCCTCCTCGGCTTCGACGCCCACGCTACGACCTGCCCGGCCGGGACGCGATTGGACAACGGTTTTGGTCCCCCGGGGGAAAGGCCGTCGTCAAAACCCGCATGGCCGGGGGGTCGGCGTCAGGAGAGCTCCGCCCGGAGGTGGCGCCGCTCGACCTTTCCCATGTGGTTCCGCTTGATCTCGGCCACGATGCGAAGCTCGCGCGGGGTCTTGTGTCGTGCCAGTCGGCTCCCGCAGAACGCGAGCACGTTCTCGACGGTGACGTCGCTGGCCGAGACGACGACCACGCCCACGAGCCGTTCGCCGAGATCGGCGTCGGGAACGCCAATGCACGCGGCGTCGACGACACCGGGGTGTTCGAGAAGGACCGACTCGGCCTCGGCCGGGTAGAGGTTCACACCGCCGCAGAGGACGAGGCCATCGCGCCTGGACGTGAGGTACAGGTAGCTTTCCGCGTCGAGGTGGCCGTAGTCACCGAGCGTGAAGAGACCGGGCGCGAGATGCGACGCAATGGTCTTATCGGGATCATTGCGGTAGGAGATGCCTTCGCCCGTCAGGTCACGTGCGTAGACGAGCCCGTCTTCACCGACTGCGCAGTGGGTGCCGTCCTCGCGCACGATCACGATCTCGTAGGGTGGGACCGCTCGTCCCGTCGACCCGGGATGCGCAAGCCATTCGTCGGTGGAGATGGACGCGATCGGTCCCGATTCGATGCCTCCGTAGGTCTCCCGGACGATCGGCCCGAACCAGTCGATCACGGCCCGCTTCACTGCCGGCGGACACGGACTGCCTGTGTGCACCACCAAGCGCAACGACGACGTGTCGTACGACCGCCGTTCGGTCTCGTCAAGCTGGAGAATCCGCGACAGGTGGGTTGGAACCATGACCGAAGTGGCAACCCCGTACCGCTCGATCGCTTCGAGCGCCTCACGGGCACCGAACCTCCCGATCAAGACGATCGGAGTGCCCATCAGGAGCAGGCCGACCGCCGCGTGCGGGCCTCCGTGGTAGAGCGGCCCCGCGACCAGATGGGGGCCCAGTCCGACGGAGTGGTGCCGAGCGGCGAGCTGGAGCCGTTCCCGCACCGTGAACGCCGGCTCCTTCGGGACGATGACGCCCTTGGGACGACCTGTCGTCCCTGACGTGTAGCCCAGATCTGTGGTCGCCAGGCGCTCCGACACCGGCGGCGCGGTCGAAGCGCCGGCGACGGCCCGGTCCCAGGTCGCCTCGCCCGGACCGATGACTGCGATCTCCGAGAGCTCGCGTGCCGCCTCCCGGGCCAGCGTCATCTGGCCAGCACTGGCCCAGACCGCTCGAGCATCGCCGTCGTCGAGGATGTACACGACCTCGGACGCCGTGAGGTGCTGGTTAACCATGATCGTTCCCACGCCGGCGAGCAACGCGCCCGCATAGAACAGCAGTGTCGCCGAGTCGTTGTCGCCAAGCACCGCGACCCGTTCCCCGTGCTTGAGGGGCAGCGTGGTGAGGGCGTCGGCGACGCGAGCGACGGCGGCTGCCGCCTCCGACCACGTCCAGACACCGGACGGCTCCACGATCGCGGGGTCGTCCGGGACCTCGGCTGCACGTTCGAAGATCGGCGCCCGATCAGTCGACCCGTCGAACGCCATCCGTCGTGCACCTCTGCCCCATACGACGCACACTAGGAGCGAAGTGCGGAGGCCCAGTTGGTCACCCGACGAGCGGCCACCGAGGCACGCGCAGTTGGACGGCGCTGGGAGGTGGGCCAGCCGCCGTACGGGATGATCCCTGGCCGCCGCATGCGTCTGCCCTCGACGCAGCAGACTTCGCTGCACATGTCGGGGCGATCGAGGAGCGCTGCCCGTGGACGAGTGGCACGAGCGAGAAGCGCGGCGCCAGAACCGACGCCTCAGACCGGCGAGGGGACGACCAGATGCAGGTTGAGCTGAGCGAGGCGCAGGAACTCTTTCGCAGCTCAAGCCGCAGGTTTCTCGAAGCGGAGGCGCCGCTCACGGTCGTCCGCGAGCTCTACGACTCCCGCGAGGGCTTCGATCGCGCCTGGTGGCGCCGGGCCGCCGAGCTCGGGTGGACGTCGGTACTGGTCCCCGATCGACTGGGCGGCGGGACGCTGTCGGGTCGGCCGGTGGCCGACGCCGTCATCGTGGCCGAGGAGATGGGTCGACTCGTGGCACCCGGGCCGTTCCTCCCGGTGAACGTCGTCGCAGCCACGCTCGCGGCCGAGGGAAGCGACGAGCAGCAGTCGTCGGTACTACCCGGTCTGATCTCGGGAGAGCTGGTCGCGACGTGGGCCCTCTGCGAACCGCATGGCCGATGGGACGTCGACGCGGTCAGGACCACGGCGACCGCGTCCGGCGGCGACATCGTCGTCGAAGGCGCGAAGGCGTACGTCGAAGCGCTCGGTGCTGCCGAGCAGGTGCTCGTCTCGGCACGTTCGGCTGCCGGGCTCACCCAGGTGCTCGTCCCTCTCGATGCGCCCGGCGTCCACGCGACGCTCGGGCGAAGCCTCGACGCGACTCGGCGATTCGGCTCAGTGCGGTTCGAGGGTGTGCGTCTGCCGAGGAGCGCCGTCGTCGGCAACGTTGGTGAGGCCGCCGATCGGATCGCCCAGCAGCTCCGGCTCGCGCTCGCGCTGCAGTGCGCCGAACTCGTGGGCGTCGCAGACCGCACGCTGGAGTTCACGATCGAATACGGCCTGGAGCGCCTCGCCTTCGGCCGGCCGATCATGTCGTTCCAAGCCCTGAAACATCGGATCGCAGACATGACGGTGCATCTCGAAGGCTCCAAGGCCGTCACCGACGCGCTCGCCGACGCGATTGACGGTGATGCTGCCGACGTCGAACGCTTCTCCAGCGTGACGAAGGCCTACGTAGGCACCCATGCCCTGGACACCGTCGACGACTGCGTCCAGATCACCGGCGGCATGGGCGTTACGTGGGAGCACGACATCCACCTCTACAACCGCCGGGCGGTCGTCGACCGAGCCATATTCGGGACGCCCGAGGAGCACAAGCACCACCTACTGAGCCTTCTGTCGACGAGTGAGGAGACGGCATGAACGCCCAGGAGACCGAGTCGGTCGAGGCCTTCCGTGCTCGTGCGGCACGCTGGATCGAGCGCGACCTGCCCCGCTGGAACGACGAGCATGTCGAAACCCGCGACCTGCAACGTCTCCTGTTCGACCACGGTTTCGCCGGCATCGCGTTTCCGCGTGCATACGGTGGTGCCGGTCTGACGCTCGACCATCAGAAGGCGTTCTACGACGAGGCCACCGCACAGGACCGGCAGGTTCCGACCGGCAACCGCGTCTCGATCGGGATGCTCGGTCCCACGATCCTCGACCACGGCTCGGAGGACGCGCAGCTGCGGTTCCTGCCACCACTGCTGCGCGGGGACACGCTCTGGGTGCAGTTGCTCTCCGAGCCACAAGGCGGGTCGGACATGGCCGGGGCGACGACGCGGCTGACACGCGACGGCGACACCTACGTCCTGCACGGGTCGAAGATGTGGAGCAGCGGTGCCCATGAGGCCGACTTCGGCCTCTGCCTCTGCCGTTCCGACTGGGACGCGCCCAAGCATCGCGGCCTGTCAATGATCGCGGTGCCGCTCAAGGGCGTCCCAGGTATCACGATCCAGCAGACGCGTTCGGCGAGCGGGCTCACGAGCGACTTCTCCGAGGAGTTCTTCGACAACGTCGTCCTTCCTATCGAGTACCTAATCGGTGAGGAGAACGACGGGTGGGCCGTCGCGCAGACGCTCCTCCTGCACGAGCGGAACACCGTCGGTAACATCGGCTACGGCTATCTCGGTCGACGCGATCGCGGCCCGAAGCGGATGTTCGGTGGCGAACCGGCGATGAGATCCCTCGCGGCGGCGAGACGACGTTCGGCACTCGATTCCGTCGGTGAGGCGATCGTCGAGACCTACATCGAGTCGGTCGTCGCGCCGCTGACGAGCACCCGGGTGATGGCAGGGCTCCGCGTAGGCACCCACAGTGGGCGGTGGGGATCGCTCACGAAGCTGCAGTCGACGGTCGCCGCGCAGGCGTCAGTGCGGACCGCCCTCGCCGCGTGGGGCGCCGACGGTGTCATCTGGGACGGCGAAGAAGTGCAATACGACAACGTCGGTACGACCTGGCTCGAATCCCGCGGCGGCACTATTTCCGGAGGCACCAACGAGATGCAGCGCAACATCATCAGCGAGCGCCTGCTCGGGCTTCCTCGGGAATCGGCCCCCGACCGTGACGTCCCGTTCAGCGAGGTGCTGCGGAACGCCCGCCGGGTTTGATCCAGAGCGAGCGTACTCAGATCGACGAGGGCAGGCGGTCGAGGGACTCCCGTCGCACGAGGCCGCGAACCAGCATGCGCGTGTACCAGTCGCCGATCTCCGACATCCCCAGACGTCCCTGCTTGACCCACTCCCGCGTGGTGTTGAGGAGCTCGAATAGCGTGTTCGTCGCGACGCCGACGTCTACGGCAGGATCGAAGTCGCTGTCTTCCATCCCCTGCTCGATGATCCCGCGCACGAAGGCGTGCAGCTGACGTCGCATCGAGTCGATCTGCTCTCGATGCTCCGCTGAGAGCGAAGCGAGCTCGCGCAGCATGCCCCCAGCGGGACCTCGCAGGCGGCCCATGATCTGCATCTGCCGCTGGATGAACGAGTGAAGCCGGGTGACTGCGTCGCTGTTCGCGATCACCTCGTCCTCGACGGCGGCTGCGAGACCGAGCTCCAGGCTGGATTTCGCGAGCGCGAAGAGCAGGTCTTCCTTGGAGTCGATGTAGTAGTAGAGACTCCCGGTCAGTAGGCCGACGCGGCAGCCGATGTCCTGGAGCCTCGCCGCCCGATACCCGCGCTCGTTGAACTCCTCCGCCGCAGCGTCGAGGATCTCCTCCCAGCGCTTTTCGTTGAGCGTCCCTCGCTTAGTGCTGAGGTCGTCCAGCTCGTCGACGGACCGTCGTCTTCTTGCCACGCGCCTCCCGTCTGCGCCGTCAATGTAGACGGATCGGCACCCTGGTTACGGGGTCTGTCGTGGCCGCCCACGGCGGCCGGACCCCCCAAATCCCTTGCCAAATCGGACCTTCATCTGTCAAACTACAGTTAGAATCGTGTGCCGGGGGAGTTCGACGTGAGTACTTCGGAACGAGCCATCGCGACCACCTACCGTCATCTCTACGGCGTACCGGACCGATGTGGCGACGGGGATCCGGCACCCGACGAGACCGGGGTCGTGTCGGTCGCCTCGTTGACGACCGGTCTGTCGATCCGGGACCAGGCGGGTGCCGAGAGCGAACCGACGACACTCACCGACCCGGCGGGCTGGCAGCCCATCGTCGTTGCCCGTGCGACCCGTGCCGTCGTCGACGGTCACCGGCGAGTTCGCACCGCCAAGGCGCTAGGGATCTCTCGGATGAACGTCCGCTGGTTCGACGGCGACGAGGCGGACGCCATCGTCGAGTTCATCCGCTTAAACATGAGCGGCGAGGTCGGACTGGGCCGATCCGAACGCTGCGAGGCCGCGCGGCGCATGCTCTGCCTGCACCCGGACTGGTCCGATCGCAGGATCGGCGAGCTGTGTCGCATCCCGCCGAAGACGGTCGGCGACGTGCGAGCGACGCTGCGTGAGACCGTCGGTGGCATCCGCGTCAACGGTACCGAAGCACGGATCGGGCGCGACGGTAGGGTTCGACCGCTCGACGCGCGAGCCCAGCGCGCCAGGATCGCGGCGGCGATCAAGGAGAACCCACGGGGCTCGTTGCGGGCCATCGCCGGACCAATCGGCGTCTCGCCCGAGACAGTGCGCAGGGTCCGGGCTTCGATGGCTGAGCAAGGTTGCCTTGACCGGGACCCGCGGGCTCCTGCCGTCGTGCAAGGCGCGTTCACGCGTCGCAGGGAACGGACATGGCGTGCCGACAGCGCCTTCACGTCCCGAAACGACGCGGCCGAGGTCGCAGAGTTCTTCGAGCGGACCGATACCTCGGCGGTGGACCCGGAGGAGCGCTCGAGGGCCGTCCCGCTGAGCCGGATCTACGAGGTGGCGGACGAAGCGCGTCGCCGGGCGGCGTTCTGGCTTCGCTTCGCCGACTCGGTCGAGAACCGATCGCGAAGGGCGTGCTACTGACCGCTACGCCGCCGTGCGGAGGTCAGATCCCCGACTTCGGCACGGAAATGTGCAACGAACGCACTAGGCGGGCCCGCCTCGACAAGTCACAATCCGACGAGCTCGGCAATCCGGTCTTCATGGCGCGCCGACCCGCCGAAGAGAGCTGCGTTCGAATCGATCCGTCGAAGGAAGGCATGGAGGTCGTACTCCCACGTGTAGCCGATGCCGCCGTGGATCTGCAGGCAATCCCGCACGATCGCCGGCCCGCGATCACTGACGTACGACTTCGCGCTGCTGGCGTACTCCGCACGATCAGCATCGTGGTCCACCGCGCCGACCGCGGCGACGGTAATGGCCTTCGAGGTCTCCAGCCAGAGGAGCATATCCGCGAATCGATGCTTGATCGCCTGGTACGAGCCGATCGGCCGGCCGAATGCCTTGCGCATACGCGCGTATTCAAGTGTCATGTCGAAGACCTGATCCACCGCGCCAACAGTCTCCGCGCAGACGAGGACAGCCGCGATGTCTCGCTGCTGCTCGATCGCTGCGCTTGCATGGCCGACCTCGCCGAGCACAGCGTGCGGTGGCAGCAGCGCGCCGTCGAACACGACGCTCGCGAACCGGCGGCCGACATCCAACGAGTCGAGCGGCGTCATTCGGACACCCGGCGTTCCGTCGGGAACGAGAAACTGTGTCAGCCCCGCGGGGCTACGAGCACTGACAAGCAGAAGATCGGCGGACACAGCGTCCTGGACGCACGACTTGGTTCCCGTGAGCCGGAATCCGCCGTCCACCGGCGTCGCCTCGAGCTGGACCCCTTCGCCGTCCCAGCGGTCGTTCGATTCGGCGAACGCCCACGCACCGGTACTCTCGCCGGCGACGATGGCGGGAAGGTGCTCCGATCGCTGTCCGGCCGAGCCGTTCTGGGCGATGGCATACGCGACGACGTTCGTCGGCACGACCGGACCGGGGAAGAGCGCCCGGCCCACCTCCTCGATCACGATGCTCGCATCCGCGACGGGACGACCGGAGACACTTCCGCCACCGTCCTGCTCCGGAACGAAAGCCGCGAACCAACCCAGATCAGCGGCCTGCTTCCACGCGGCCCGGTCGTATCCGACCTCGCTCGCCCAGAGCTCTCGAACACGCGCCATCGGCGACACTCGCTCGAGGAACTTCCGCGTCGTCGCGTGGAACATCACCTGGTCTTCGGTCAGGTCCCGATCCACTGGTTTCGCTCCTCACGACGGCACCCGCTGCGCGTATCCCATAGTTGTCGCAAGCCCAGTTGGACGCCTCTCGGGCGCCGAGGCCGCCACGAGTGCAGCAGCCCCACCATGGAGCGATGGCGCTCAGGTCGAACGCGGCCGATCGGGCTCCCGATCGACGTGCACGAACACTCCTTCGGAGTCGGCAGCCACGACTCCATGCTGGACCGCCTGTCCGCGCGTGTGGATACGCCGACCTTCCATGCGCACGACTGTCGCTTCGAACGTGGTCGGCTCGTTCAGGAGGATCGGGCGGGCGAACCTCGTGCTCAACGATGCGGTGAGCCCCGGCATGCCGCCCACGACGTTCGCGGCCGTCAGGACGATGTCGAACGTGGCCGCGATGACTGCGCCATGCACGCAGCCGGGAGGTCCCTCGTAGGGCGCCGTGAACACTGCCCGACCCAACGCGCGTGGCGGGTCGAACTCGATCTCCACCGGGAGCGCCAACGGACTGTAGCGACCGATGACGACGTCGAAGGCCAGCGCCTCGGACATCGAGGCGCCGTCGACCATCGTGCCGCCCGCCTCGACGTCGGTCAGCGGCGGTGGTGGACTCGGGATCTGCGCCTCGAGTCGATCCGCGAGCATCGCGAGCTCGCGCGTGCAAGCCACGAGCTCAGCAGGCTCGCCTCGGTTGAGCATGGTAGCCGCGACGAGGCGGCGAACGGCCTGCGCGAGGTCTGCCATCTCGGTGGCGCGACCCTGAACACCCGGATGGAATCGCATCGGCTTTCTGTCCAATTGTATCGGTGCACTATAGAGGCGTACGTGTACCCGTCGACGCTGCCCACTCGTTCCGGCGTCGACACCTCGACGACGGAGGCTCAGGCAAATGCAGCCCGATGAACTGATTCTCATCAGCGTCGATGATCACATCTGCGAGCCCCCCGACATGTTCGATGGTCACGTCCCGGAGCGCTACCGCGAGCACGCGCCCCGCGTGCTCACCGACGACGACGGCAACCAGCAGTGGTGGTACGGCGAAGTCCGCGGCCGCAATCTCGGGCTGAATGCCGTCGCCGGCAAGCCGCGCGAGATGTTCAACGTGAACCCGGCACGCTACGAGGAGATGCGGCCGGGCTGCTACGACGTCCACGAGCGGGTTCGAGACATGTCCGCCGGAGGTCAGCTCGCGGGGCTGAACTTCCCGAACTGGCCAGGCTTCGCGGCGCCGGTGTTGAGCCAAGGACCCGACCGGGACACCAACCTCGTGATGATCCGCGCCTACAACGACTGGCATCTGGACGAGTGGTGCGCGGCATATCCCGATCGCTTCATCCCCTGCGGAGTCCTGCCGATGTGGGATGCCGACCTTGCCGCGGCCGAGATCCGTCGACTCGCGGCTGCGGGCTGCCATGCCGTGACGTTCTCCGAGAACCCGACGGCCTTCGGCGCGCCCTCGATTCACAGCGGATTCTGGGACCCAGTGTTCGCCGCGGCGAGCGACACCGGCACCGTCCTCTGCTGTCACGTGGGCTCGTCGGCGAAGCGCACCACCACGACGCCGGATGCCCCACCGAGCGTGGCGATGACGCTCCCCGCGGTCGCAGCCGCCTTCACGTTGGCGGACCTGATCTGGGCCGACTTCTGGGCGCGCTATCCCGACCTGCGCTTCGCCCTCACGGAAGGTGACATCGGCTGGATCCCCTATTTCCTCCAGCGGGCCGACCACGTGCAGGACCGTCACTCCGGTTGGACCGGCCAGAAGTTCGCGGACGGCCGACGTCCAAGCGAGCTCTTCCTCGAACGGATCATCACGTGCTTCATCACCGACGAGGTCGGCGTGCAGTTGCTCGACCGTTTGAACATCGAGAACGTCTGCTGGGAGTCCGATTTCCCGCACAGCGACTCCCTCTGGCCGCACGGTCCGGAATGTGTTGCCGAGCTGATGGACAAGGTCGATGCCGAGACCGTTGCCAAGATCACGTACGGGAACGCGATGCGTCACTTCCAGTTCGATCCCTTCGCGTCGCGGTCGAGGGAGTCCGCGACGGCGGGGTCACTGCGCGCGGAAGCGGCCGACGTCGACACGGTGACGAGGGTCGGCCGGCAGCCAGATGCCAGTGACATCGAAGCATTTCAGGCGTTCGCGGGCGGCGCCGCCGCCGTCGGCGCACGCTCGAGACCATGACGCTCGCACGCCAAAGGGACGGTCGACCGAACTCGGGCGGTCCGGCGGCGACGGATCTGATAACGCAGCTAACTCGATGACGCCGACAGAGGTGGGCACGCGCCTGCGTTGCCAACGCTGCAGCACCGAGATCATCGTCGTGACGAGCAGCGAAACTGAGCTCCATTGCTGCAACGAGCCGATGAGCCTCCGCGAGGATTGAGGAGCCGTGTCGAACCTGCTTGGGAAGCGCTACCAGTGCGCGGCGTGCGGCGCGACGGTGCTGATCACCAAGGCCGGTGACGGACAACTCACCTGCCACGGCGAGGCCATGGAGGTCGCCCAGGCCAAACCCTTGCCCTCGTCTGACTGACCGACCGAACATTCGGTCATGAACATCGCCATGCTCCTCGAGATGGCCGCCGACGGATTCGGCGACCGGATCGCGATGGGCGGACACGACCGGAGCGTGACCTACGCGGAGCTGCGCTGGCAGGCCACCGCTATCGCGGCTGCGCTCGCGGCCGAACCGCAGACAGTCGCGCTCGACGGCGAACTTTCGGCGCTCGTCCCCGCCGCACTGTTCGGGTCAGCTTGGGCCGGCGTCCCGTACGCGCCCCTGAACTACCGCTTACCACCGGCCAGCCGAGAGGAGCTGGTCAGGCGGCTCGCTCCCGTCACCGTCGCCGAGGAGGCATGGCTCGCGCTGCCGCCGGACCCTGGCCGGACCTTCCCGGACGACCCCGAGCTGCCGGCGGTCTTGCTCTACACGAGCGGCACGACCGCGGAGCCGAAAGCTGCGGCGCTGCGGCACGACCAGCTGACCGCGTACATTCTCAACACGGTCGAGTTCGCCGCTGCGGCCGAAGACGAAGCCGTCCTCGTCGCGGTCCCGCCGTTCCACGTCGCCGGGGTGGCAGCGGTGCTCTCATCGACGTACGCCGGGCGGCGGATGGTGCCGCTCCCCCACTTCGCTCCCGAGGCATGGCTCCGGCTCGCCCGGGACGAGCGGGTCACCCACGCTTTCCTTGTCCCGACGATGCTTGCCCGCATAATTGCCGCGATGGAAGCCGACCCCGCGCTGCGCGCGCCGTCGTTGCGTCACCTTGCGTACGGCGGCGCACGCATGCCAATGCCGGTGATCGAGCGGGCCCTCGAACTGTTCCCAGACACCGCGTTCGCGAACGCCTACGGCTTGACCGAGACCAGTAGCACTGTGTGTGTCCTCGGCCCTGACGATCACCGGGCAGCGCTCGCGGCAGGCGACCCGGCAGCACGGTCACGGCTCGGATCGGTCGGCCGTCCGGTGCCCGGGGTCGAGTTGCGCGTCGTCGATGGCGAGATCCAGGTGCGCGGCGACCAGGTGTCGGGCGACTACCTCGGGAACGGCCCACAGCGTGACAAAGAGGAATGGCTACGCACCGGCGACCGCGGGCGGATCGACGAAGACGGCTACGTCTTCGTCGACGGGCGCGCCGACGACACCATCATCCGCGGCGGCGAGAACCTGGCGCCTGCCGAGATTGAGGACACGCTATTGCGCCACCCGAGCGTCGCCGCCGCGGCGGTGGTGGGCGTCCCCGACGAGGAATGGGGGGAACGGATCGGGGCGATGGTGGTGCCTCGCGACGGCGACACGATCGACGCCGAAGAGCTACGAGGGTTCGTGCTGGCGCGACTCGGTACGCTCAAGACGCCCGAGGTCCTCGTCGTTGTCACGGAGCTGCCGCACACCCCAACCGGCAAGGTGCTGCGGCGGGCGGTGCGGGCCGACTTGTCACAACCCGGGTGATAGACGGACACCGCGATTCGGTCGAGAACTTCGACTTCCATTTCATGTCGTGGCACCAGACATGTGGAAGCCGGTAGCCCTGTTCCGCTTGTTCGTCGATGCCGAGCGCAGCAAACGTGCGCGGATGGTAGAAGACGGGCAGGGGCTCACGCCGCTTAGTGCTGTTGGGGCGCTCCCTCGTCCTCGCGTGGGTCGATCAGCTTGACGGTGCTGACGTCCGGCGCGGCCGTGGCCAACTTCGATCGGATGAGCTCGACAATCAGGTCCTTGGGGACCACGCACTCCGGGCACTCCGAGCGCGAGAGGTCGAGCTCGAGTAGAACGCTGGTGAGCGACTCCGCCCGCACGACGAGTTCGGCGCCGTCGAGGCGCACGATCTCGTTGAGCTCCTCGACGACCGGGGCGACCATGCTCACGGGAAGACGACCCGCTCATGGGTCGGCGCGCTCAGATGAGGGGTGATGACACACGACTCGGCCAGCCCGGGGCCACCGGCCGCCACGACCAGCACGTTCGCCGGATGGGCCAGCACGAGCTGCTTGTCGATCTTGCCGCGGGTGGGCTGGGTCATCTGCTCCCACAGCGCCGCCTGCACGGCTTCCTTGGTCCACCCGCTGTCGAGCATCCGGAGCTGGTGCTCCTGGCCGATGAGCACAACGACGCTCCGGGCGTCGCCGACGAATTCGTCGCGTCCCATGCCGTTGGTACGGGCGATGTCGGAGAGCGACTCCACGATCCCCTCGGGCTCGGTCGCGAACTCGATGAAGGGCAACAGCCGCATGACCGATTGGACCGTCACCACGCTGTCGTCACGCTGGTATCCGAGCTGGACGTGCAGTGGCGTCCAGTCGCTGAACTGCTCGTTCTCGGCGAAGCAGAAGGAGTAGCGCAGCGGCGAGCTGAAGGTCGCCCGATCGAGGCCGCCGGGCACGGTGCGCAACACGTTACGGATGACTAGACGCAGGGCCCGGCCGATGCTGGCGTTGGCCCGGAACCCGGGTCCGAGGCAAGCCTGGCCCCCGAAGATACCGAGCCGGTCGCGCGCGGGCCCGTTGACGATGACGGCGTGCGACGACCCGGCGAGGGTCGCGGTCGTCGAATGCGGGTTGGCGAGCGGCTGGAGGAGGGCGCGGACGGCAGCCAGCACGACCGGGAAGTGCTCCGGCAGGCATCCGGCCATCACGGCGTTGACACCCGCCTTCTCGGCCGTCACCGTGACTTGGCGGGTCGGGACGGTTCCGAGCACCTCCGAGCCGTCGACGCCGCCGGCGACGAGCATGGCCTCGACGGCCTCCGGCGTCGGCGGGATCACCGGCAGGCCGTCGGTCCAACCCAGGCCGTGGTAGGCCTCGATCGCCTCGATGTGGTCGTCGTGGGTGAGCGTGGTCGACGCCAGCGTCATGCGGTGAGCCGGGCGCGCACGCCGTCGAGGACCTGGCCGGCCAGCTCGTTGGCCTCGTCGTGGGTCCACATCGCCGTCGGGTTCAGCGGGTAGCCGACCTCGACGATGGGGTAGTCGGGCACGCCGGCGAGTCGCGCTAGGGCGCGCACGGCCGGGACAAGTGCGGTGTGCACGATGCACACGGCGGGGATGCCGGCGACCTCGAGATCGAGGGCGTCGCGCATACTCCGGGTGCTGCAGCTACCGCAGCCGCCGAAGCCGGTAATCGCGACGGTGGCGCTGCCGGTGATCTGCTCCCACTGCGCCGGCCACGGCGGGACTGCGACGCTGGGCTTCACGACCTTCTCGGTGGCGGCGATGCCGTCCCATTTGGTCAGCTGCTCGGCAAGGGCGTCGAAGAACAACTCGGAGAGCCCGAGCCCGTTGGCCACGATGCCGAGAGTCTGGCCGTGAAGCGACGCCGGGCGAGGGGCAAGCGCGAACCCGGTACTGGTTCCCTCGTCGGTGGGGTCGAGCGTAATCAGCGGCATCGGCGGGTCCTCCGGTCGGGGGCCGCACGCGCCTGTATCGTTGTGCGATACCCTCTAGGTGCTATTTCGATACACCCTAGGAGGGGCCACCGTGGCGGTCAAGCAGGTGGAGAGCGCCGCGCGCGTGCTCGGCGCGTTCGAGACCCTGATCCGCAACCAGCCGATCGGCCTGGGCGCCCTCGCCCGCCAGCTGGGCGAGCCCAAGAGCGCAGTGCAGCGGGCGCTGGCCACTCTGGCCGCCACGGGGTGGATCACACCGGCGGCCGACGAAGGGTCGGGATGGCAGGCAAGCAGCCGGATCCTCGTGCTGGCCCATATCGCCCAGCACGGCGCCGACATCGTCGAGCAGGCTCGCCCCGTGCTGGAGCGCCTGCAAGACGAGACCGACGAGACGATCATCCTGAACGTCCCCGACGGCGACCGGGTCGTCGTCCTCGACGTGGCCATCAGCCGCCAGCTCCTGCGCACCTCGCCCCAGGTCGGGCTGCTCGTGCCGGTACCCACCAGCGCGGCGGGCCGGGCGATCCTCTGCCACCTGCCACCGGACGAGGCAGCGGCGTTCCTCGACGGGGCGCCACCGGCGGAGCTTGCGGCGACCCTCGCTGCTGACCGGGCACGGGGCTGGTCGATCAACGCCGGCGAGGTCGCCGCCGGAGCCAGCGCCGTCGGTGCCGCCGTCCTCGCCGCCGGTGGTCGACCGACCGCTTCGATCACCATCAGCGTCCCGACCGCACGGATGCCAGCCGAGCGCTACGAACAGCTCGGACAGCTGGTGGCACAAGCGGCCGCCGGGCTCTCGGATCTCGGGGCGGCCGAGAGAGGCGCGCCATGACCGACGGGGGGATCCTGCAGGGTCTCGAGGTCCTCGACCTGTCGTGGAGCATCGCCGGCCCCATGACCAGCATGCTCCTCGCCGACCACGGCGCCCGGGTGACGCGGATCGAGCCGCCCCAAGGCGACCCCTTCGATGGCGCGTCGGGCTCTCGGGTCTGGCTCCGGGGGAAGCGGCGCGCAACCCTCGACCTGCACGACGCCGCCGACCGCGACGTGTTCCTCACCCTGGCCGGCCGGGCCGACGTCGTGATCGAGAGCTTCGGGCCCGACGTGGCCAGGGCGCTCGGGGTCGACCACGAGACCCTGCTCGCCGCCAACCCCCGGCTGGTGCACTGCTCAATCACCGGCTACGGCGAGTCCGGTCGCCACGCCAACCGCCCCGCCTACGACGCCCTGGTGGCGGCACGGACCGGCCAGCAGTTCGAGAGCCGCGGGGTGGTCGGCACGACCATCGGCCGGCTCTCCGACGCCGAGGTCCTCCCCGGTTACGACTGCCCCGAGGAGTGCTTCATCGGCGCCCGCCGCCACGGTCCGCTGTTCAGCGGCGTCCCCTGGATCAGCGTCGCCACCTTCTACAACGCCTCGATCGCCATCAACGCCGCCCTCCTCGCCAGAGAGACCACCGGCCGGGGCCAGCACGTCCACACCTCGATGCTCCAGGGCGCCCTCGCCACTACCGTGGCCGCCTGGCAGCGCGTCGAGCACGCCGACCGGGACGGCTTCAACACCTGGATCAACGACCCGCGCGCGCCGAAGGGCTTCTTCCGGGCCTCCGACGGGCGGTGGACCCATCACTGGGTCCCGCTGCCTGGCTTCATCCTCGGCGCCGCTGCCCTCGACTCGCTGGACACGGACGCCGATCTTCCCGCACCGCGGGATGCGCCCATGCGGATCTCGCCGGTCGCCGAGGACATGGTCGTCCTGCACGCCTACCACGAGCAGATGGTCGAGGCGGTGGCCAGGTTCCCGGCGGCCGACTGGGTCCGCCTGGCCGCCCGGGTCGGCGTACCGGTCCAGGAGGTCCGCTCCCCCGAGGAGGCGCTGCTCGACCCGCTCCTGCTCGAGGACGGCAGCGTCGTAGAGGTCGACGGCATCCGCATGGTGGGCCGCACCTACCAGTTCGAGAAGACGCCGGCGCCGCCGATCGGGCGGGTCGCCGAGCCCGGCGAGCAAACCGCCGAGGTGCGCGCCGAGGCGGCAGGGGTCGCCGCCCACGCGACGCCGGTGAGCGCCGGTCGCCACCTCTCCCACCCGCTCGATGGCGTCGTTGTGCTCGACCTGGGCCTCGCCGTGGCCGGGCCGTTCGGGACGCAGCTGCTCGCCGATCTGGGCGCCACCGTCATCAAGGTCAGCAACGCCCA
Source organism: Actinomycetota bacterium (assembly GCA_003140175.1). Lineage (GTDB taxonomy): Bacteria > Actinomycetota > Acidimicrobiia > IMCC26256 > PALSA-555 > PALSA-555. The sequence goes on along the minus strand of PLJD01000054.1, from coordinate 23,133 downwards.
GTTCGACGCCTTCTGGATGCGCATGAGTTGGGCCATGTGCTGCAACCGCGGGAAGCGCAGCATCGGCATCGACCTGAAGCGACCCGACGGGATGTCTGTGCTCCACGCCCTCGTCCGCACCGCCGACGTTGTGCAGCACAACATGCGCTACGACGCCGCGGAGCGCCTAGGCGTCGACTACGAATCGCTCAAGCAGCTCAACCCGCGGCTCGTCTACTGCCACACCCGGGGCCACGACCCGGCCCGCATGCTGTTGCCGGGGAACGACCAGACCGGGGCCGCCCTGGCCGGGGCGTCGTGGATCGAGGCCGGCGTCGAGGCCGGGAACCGGCCGATCTGGCCGAACACGTCCCTCGGCGACACCGGAAACGGCTACCTATCCGCCATCGGCATCCTGCAGGCGCTCCGCCACCGGGCCCGCACAGGCGAAGGGCAGTTCCTCGACACGTCGATCGTCTACGCGCATCTCCTCAACACGTCGATGGCGTGGGTACATGCCGACGGGACGCCAGGGAACCGTCCCCGGCTCGACGCCCAGCAGCTCGGCTGGAGCGACCGCTACCGCCTGCATGAGACGGCCGACGGTTGGCTCTGCATCGCCCTCGTCTCCGACGACCACCTGGCGTCGTTCCAGCGGATCACCAGTGGCGGGAGCGATCTCCGCTCGAGGACGGCGACGGCCTGGTTCGAGGAGCTCGACGCCAACGGCGTCCCGTGCGAGGTAGTCGACCCCGACTTCGTGCTCGGCCTGTTCGACGACCCCGAGCTGATCGAAAAGGGCTGGGTCACCTCCTACGAGCAACCGCGGGTCGGCAATATGGACGTGTTCGGTCTCCTCTTCGACCTGGCCGACACCCCCGGGGTCGTACAGGGACCGCCGCTGGTGCCCGGGCAGCACACCCGCCTCATCCTCCAGGAGCTCGGGTACGACGACGACCGGATCGACCAACTCGTCGCCGACGGCGCGGTGATCCAGGCCGACATGCAGGCGTGCTGAGGGCCTAAGCCGTCTGCAGCTGACGTCCCGAGGAAGGTCTAGGCGCCAAGCGTGGCTCCGGCATCTATGACTAGCTCGCGTCCCGTCACTTGACGCGAGAGGTCAGAGAGCAACCACACAACGGCGTTGGCGGCATCCGCCGCATCTGTCACACGACGAAGTGGCAGACCCTCTCTCACGGTTTCGTAGACGGCCTGGTTGTCGGTGCCAGGGAACATCGTTGTCCCCATCATCCCCCCAGGATGAACGGAATTCACCCGGATGCCGCTCGGACCAAGTTCAGATGCTCCGTACTTGCTCAAACCGCGGACCGCCCATTTGCTGGTGCCGTAACTCGCTAGACCGGGGTGCGCGACCATGCCAGCAGTCGAGGCGATATTGACAATAGAGCCACCGCCAGACTGCGACATGGCCCGACCCACCTCCTGCATCCCGAGCCACACCCCCATCAGGTTGACCTGGACCAGACGCGCGAATTCCTCGGGCGTCTCTTCGAGAAAGGGACGAGCCGAGTACATGATCGCCGCGTTGTTAACAAGCCCGTCGATGCGCCCATGGGCAGCGAGCACGTCGGCGACGACACGGGACCAGTCGGCCGGACTCGTGACGTCGTGAGGTACGACTCGCTTCTCGGACACTTCGGTGATGTCAGTGGCTATGGCCGTGGCACCCTCATCCCGACACGTTGCGGCGATCTGCGCACCGAGCGAGCGGGCCGCCCCAGTCACCAGGATGATCTTGCCAGCCACCAGGGAGTTAGCCATCTACGGCTCCATGCCGGCAAAGGCTGGGCCCGAGCGGCGTCCGTTCGCAGTCGGGATGACCGTCCATCTTAGGTGACTGTCTCTGGGTCTGACCCACAACCTGGGCGGGCGTCCAGGAATGTGTGTCAGCTTTGTTCCATCGTGGGTACAGAAGTCGGGAAAGGACTGACGACATCCGCATGATGCTGCCTCGCATGGGAGCTCAAGTCCGAGGTGACATCGCGGACGCCCACACGAACTCAGCTTGGTGACGATGAGTGGGGCGAGCATCCCGAGAGTCGCGTGCCGACGTTGTCGGCGCACAACGGCCCGACGCCGGATGCCGGGCCGCCGTGCGTCCACAGCTGCGGTCAGCAGTCCACCCAACCGGGCAACATGCTGAAAGGATCTTTGGAGCGCCGCCGCAACCCGTCCCGCGGCGGCTCGATGGGTCCATCGCCGCCGGGTCATAGCCGCGCAGATGTCCCTCGCCAATGCTCAGGGACTCGCACACTTGCCGTGACCCCAGCTTCATGCGGCGCACGCAGCAGTTACTTACTACTGTCAACATGTGGACATCGACGCCGGCCATTTCACTCTCGGGTGCGCCTACTTAGATGGACTTTCATATCGCCACGTCGACGTGAACGGCGGAAACGCCGTCGAGCTTGATCTGACCGACAATCTGCGAGGTCCTGCCGGCTCGATGCACGGTGGTCTCGTAACGATGCTCGTCGATGTCGCCGGGGCATTCTGCATCGCCCGAGCGACGGAGCGGCCAGTCGCCACGGCATCTACATCAATCCAGTATCTGGCGGCGGCGCGCGTTGGGCCCATCCGCGCCACCGCAAAGGTCCTGCGGGTCTCCGAAACACTTGGCGTAGCCGACGTGCAACTCGTCGACCTCGGTAAGGACTCCCGGCTGATCGCTGTAGCGCACGTCACCTGCCGCCTACTCCCCGGCGAGTCCTTCGTCAGGACTACCAGCTAGAACATTCCCCGCCTAGGCGCGTGGCTCATTTTCGGGTGACTCGATAAGGGTCACCCCGCAGGGTTTGGGCCTCGTTCGGCCGTTCGATATCGCCGATATCCAACCCGATCGCAAACCATGTCCCCCCATCGCTGGCCCAGTACGCGAGAGGCGAGCACATCTAGGCTAGAGCCAACTCCGAGCGTCGATGCCAGCTACTACCAGGCAGATACACCGACGCAGGTCCTTACTCGACCTGTGCCTGCCCCTCGCACAGCGAGAGCGTTTTCATCCGTGCGCACGTGTTGCTCAGTACCCAGCTATCGCTGGTCGGGCGACGAAGAAAAGGGGTCCAATCGACTCGGAATGATTGGCGCCCTAACGCTGCTAAACGCCGACTTCTACGAAGGCGTACAGGCGGCTCGCCTTGTTCTCGGAGAGGATGATGAAGTCCATCCCGGACACGGCGGCTGGCGTCGCCGGCGGACCGAAGCGCCAGTAGGCGCGGATGGCGTCGCCGCGGCGGCTCGGCGAGCGTGAACCCGGCTTCCGGGAATCGAGATTGAGCGAGTCGCTGAATCTCTCGAGCCCTTCGTAGCCGACGAACTCGCCGTCTCGGTCGTGGAAATGAACGTCCTTGTGGAAGTGCGCTTCGAGCGCTTTGCTCCGAACGGCGATATCTCCCGCGGGTTACCGCGACTTCGATCATGGCGCCGCCAAGAAGTTCGTGCTCGGTCCCAATGGTCTTGTCCACGCGTAGTCCGGCCCTGGAGGCGACGGAGACGTGTCATACTCGAACGCACGCGAGGAATCGGGAAGAGATGAGCGACTCGACGCGCTGCGCCGACAGCTCGACGTCCTGGTCGCAAAGGATCAGATCCGTGATGTGCTGTACAGACGGTCACCCTCGACCTCCCGAAGCCCACCGGCGACGTTCTCGAGCGCGTGGCGTTCGACCGGACAGCGAGATCATGACCGACGACAGCGCAATGCTCGGAGGTGCGTAAGCCAATGGCTGGTCTGTATTGGGACCCCTTCGATGCCGACATCGACGCCGACCCGCATCCCATCTGGAGGCGACTGCGCGACGAGGCGCCCGCGTACCGAAACGAGAGGTTCGATTTCTGGGCGCTGAGTCGGTTCGACGACGTCGAGCCCGCACACCGTGACACGAAGACGTTCATCTCGGGACACGGCACGGTGCTCGAGATCATGCAACCCGAACCGCTTCCGACGGGGCAGCTGATGTTTCTCGATCCGCCCGATCACACGCGTCTCCGGGCCCTCGTGTCGCGGGCATTCACGCCGAGGCGCGTCGAGCAGCTCGAGGTCCGCATCCGCGAGATCTGCAACGAATTCTTCGACCGCGTCGGGGGGAGCGGTCGGTTCGACTACGTCCAGGACTTCGCTGCGCCGCTGCCGTCACTGGTGATCTCGTCGCTACTCGGGGTGCCGCTCGAGGATCAGGAGATGCTGCGCGGAAAGATCGAGACGATCTTTCATATCGAGCCGGGCGTCGGCATGATCAATGACGTGTCAATGCGGGCACGTCTCGCAATTCAGGACTATATCCTCGGTCAACTCAAGCAGCGACGTGTCGATCCCCGCGACGACATGCTCACCGATCTCACCAGAGCCGAGATCACCGAGGATGGTGCGCCACGGCAACTCACTGATGACGAAGCGGCGGATTTCGGCAACCTGCTCGTCAGCGCGGGAACCGAGACCGTGGCGAAGCTCCTCGGATGGGCGACGATGCTCCTCGACGAGCATCGTGACCAGCGAGCCGAGATGGTCGCCGATGCCGCGCTGATACCGAATGCGATCGAAGAGATTCTCCGTTACGAGGCACCGTCACCGGTGACGGGCCGCTGGACCACCCGCGATCTCGAGTACTACGGCGTCGAGATCCCAGCCTGGTCGAAGGTGCTTCTCATCGCCGGTTCAGCGAACCGTGACGAGCGCCACTACGCGGACGGCGACCGCTTCGATATCCACCGATCGCTCGACCATCACTTGTCGTTCGGCTCCGGCGCGCATTTCTGCATCGGCGCCGCACTTGCTCGCATGGAAGCCCGCGTCGCACTTGAGGAGACGATGCGTCGTTTTCCCGCTTTGCGAGTCGACCGCAAGGCCGCGGTGAGGCTGCATACAAGCACTGTGCGCGGCTACTCCAAGGTGCCCGTCGTTGTCTAACCCTGCGAGTGGAGATCACATGAGCGAACTCGTGGATGCGAGTCGCGGCCTGTTCCGGATGGACGACAAGGTGGCCCTCGTGATCGGCGCGGCGTCAGGCATCGGCCTCGCGTCGGCCGAGATGTTTGCCGAGGCGGGGGCGACGGTAATGCTCGCCGACAACGACGAAGCGGCCGGACAGGTTGCAGCGGACGATATCAATCGGCGGGGCGGCACCGCGGCGTTCACATTCGTGGACGCGTCGGCCGAGCCGTCCGTTGTCGCTGCGATCGCGGCGACCGTCGCGATGTTCGGTCGCCTGCAAGTCCTGGTGAATTCCGCCGGCGCGGGCGACCTCCACAGCGCCCCCGGACAGGCGTGGCACGATTTCGTCGATCTCTACCTCAAAGGCCCGTACTACGCCTGCCTCCACGCGGTCGATGAGATGGTACGGGCTGGCGGAGGATCGATCGTCAACATCGCATCGATCGGCGGTATCACCGGCTCAGTGAGTTCCAATGTGGAGGGCAGTGGGTACGGTACGGCCAAGCATGGGCTTGTCGGCCTCACTCGGACCATGGCGCTCGCCTACGCCAAACAGAACATCCGCGTCAACGCGGTGTGTCCGGGTTATGTCAAGACCGCGATCACGTCGTTCCTCTACGCAGATCCCGAGACGAGCCGACGTGTGATCAGCGAAGACCTTCGCGTTCCAATGGACCGTTGGGGGGAGCCCCGGGAGGTCGGAGCGGTCGTCACGTTTCTCGCTTCCGACGCGGCGTCGTTCATCACAGGACAGCCGATCGTCGTCGACGGTGGGTTCATGGCCCGCTGAACGCTCTATTGGTCTTCGTCGTGAGAGACGAGTTGTCGCAAATGCTCTCGAGCTCCCGCCCAGGTGTCCTCGGTCGTGCGGAACTCCTCTGGGAGGATGTCCGACACCGCGAAACCTCGATACACGGGGTCATCGGGGAACGCTCCGACACGTTGACGTTCGTCAGCGACCGGTGCACCGCCTGCGGCGTACGGCATCGGAATCGGGAGCGACCACGCGCCGGCCTCGTTCACGAGGAGCCGATGGAAGATGCGCCATTCACCGTCGCGGCGTTCGAAGACGTCGAGGTATCGGCCCTCGGCGGTCATGGCGGCGGTCCGTCGATCGTCGAGTTGCAACGACTGGGTGAAGAGGTAGGAGCTCTCGCAGAACGCTCGATCGCCGTCGAGCTCGATCAGAATGTTCGTGATGAAGTGCTTGAAAACGGGGATCGCCCTCATCTGATGGGGCTTCAGGATCTCATCGGCGAACTCCTGCCCGTTGCCGATGAAGGACCAGTGCGCGTCGATCGCGTCTGGGTGGTAGCAGAATCTCAACAGCTCGGCGTCTTTCCGATCAACACCACGCGCATACCTTCCGCCAACCTCAAACGACCCGGCGCCGGCCACCACACATCAGGACGCCCAGGCCGAACCCGAGCACCCCCCACCACCAGCCGAACCGTGTCAAACGAACAGCCGACCTGGGCGCCGATCTCCCGCAGCCGCCATCCCCGTGCCCTCAGCCTTCGAGCCAACTCCCGCTGCTCCACACTGAGCTGCGCCATCCCCACCCTCCCCGGTCGAGTCAACGAGCATCGTCAACTCGCCCAGGAATTGCGCGGACCCCTTGAGCCCACCCAACGTCTTTCGTCCTTCCACGGACTTGGCATGGACCTGAGTGGCCCCATAAGGAGGATGCGGCCGCCTCGGACCCTGGCCCCACGGGCGGAGCGTTGGAGAAGGGCGTCGGTCTTCCCCACGAAGGCCGGCACGTTCGACTGCAACCCGAAGAACGTCGAGACCTACAAGCTCAACAGCACCTCCTGAGTCGATCGCAGGGGGCGCCGCGGTCGATCTGCCGCGGCGCCTTCGGCGTGAAATGGGTGCACCTACCGGTTGTGCGGGCGCCGCGTACGATCGACGCATGGATCGACTGAATGAGCTTGGCTTCTACACGCTCGCCGGGCACTCCGACTCGCCCCGTGACCTCGTCGCGGAGGTGCGTGATGCGGAGCGGCTAGGTCTCGGTTCGGCGTTCATCTCCGAGCGGTTCAACGTCAAGGACGCGGCGACGCTGTCTGGCGCGGCCGGCGCCGTCAGCGAGACGATCGGCATCGCAACCGCGGCGACCAACCACAACACGCGCCACCCGCTCGTCACGGCGACGTTCGCGACGACCATGCACCGGCTCACCGGCGGCCGCTTCGCTCTCGGCCTGGGACGTGGTTTCGACGCCCTGTTCAACGCCATCGGCCTGAAACCGATCACTGGCGCCGAGCTCGAAGACATCGCCGGCATCCTTCGCCGCTTATGGCACGGCGAGATGATCCTCGGCCACGACGGCCCTGCCGGGAAGTACACGTACCTCCACCAGGACGCGGCGTTCGACGAGGACATCCCACTCATGTTGGTCGCCCTCGGTGAGAAGACGCTCGAGCTCGCTGGGCGCGTCATGGACGGCGTAGTGCTGCACACGTTCTTCACCGACGAGGCCGTGGCGAGGTCGGTGGCCGCCGTGCGGCGCGGCGCGGAGCTGGCGGGTCGCGACCCCGACTCCGTCCGCATCTGGTCGGTTCTCGCCACGATCGGAGACCACCTCGGCGAGGAGCTCCGCCTCAAGAAGACGGTCGGCCGACTGGCCACCTACCTCCAGGGCTACGGCGACCTGCTCGTGACGGTCAACGACTGGGACCCGGCGGTGCTCGCCCGTTTCTGCGAGGATGACCTCGTCCAGAACTTCCGCGGCGGCCTCGACTCCAACGCGACGACCGCCCAGCTCGAGCACGTCGCCACGCTCCTCCCTGAGGAGTGGACGTCGGTCGCCGCGACCGGCACGCCCGAGAACTGCACGACGACAATCTTGCACCAGTTCGAGCTCGGCGCCAACGGCGTCATTCTCCACGGAGCCACGCCCGCCGAGCTCGGACCGATCCTGCCCGCCTACCGGGCGGCGCGACCCGACCGGTTCACGACGGCGCCGGCCAACCCGGGCCGGCCACTGCTGTGAACCCTGTCGTGAGCAGCCTCGACGAACTGACGCCCGACTGGCTCACCGAGGCGCTGGGGGCCAACGGCGGCGCCAGGGTGTCGTCGGTGACGACTCAGCAGATCGGCACGGGCCAGATCGGCACGAGCCACCGGCTCACGCTCTCCTACGACGGTCGGCCGGGCCCCGCCACGCTGGTGGCCAAGCTCGCCGCCGGCGACGACGACGCCCGCTCGCGTGTCGCGGGCGGATACGCCAAAGAGGTCGGGTTCTACACGCACCTCGCTCCCACGGTCGACGTGCGCACGCCACGCTGCTGGTACAGCGCCATCACCGATGACAACACGAACTTCACGCTCCTCCTCGACGAGGTCACCGCTGCCTCCCCGGGCGTCCAGGCCGAGGGATGCTCCGCCGCCCAGGCACGAGGCGCTGTTCGTAACCTCGCCGGCCTCCACGCCTCGCGCTGGAACGACCCGGCGCTCCGAGACCACGCCTTCCTCGCCCCCGCGAGCCCTGAGATGGCGGCCCTCCTCGGCGATGTTCTCGTCGATGCGACGGACTCCTTCATCAAGCGCTACGACGATCGGCTCGACCACGACGACAAGACCACGCTGCGCACGGTTGCGCATGCCATCACAACGTGGCATCTCGCCCGGCCGGAGCCGTACGCCATCGTCCACGGCGACTACCGGCTCGACAACCTGATGTTCCCGCACGACGGTAACGACGTGACCGCGCTCGACTGGCAGACCGTGACGCTCGCCCCGCCCGCCCGCGACCTCGCGTACTTCCTGGGCACGAGCCTGCCAACCGGCGCCCGGCGCGCGCACCAGGAAGAACTCGTCGCCCACTACCACCAGCAGCTCCTCGCGCGCAGCGTCTCCGGCTACGACGCCGACACCTGCTGGGACGACTACCGGCTCGGGCAACTGCAGGGTCCGCTGATCACCGTGCTCGGCTGTATCTACGTTACCGCCGACCCAACCGAGCGCTCCGACGGCATGTTCATGGCCATGGCAACTCGCTCGTGCGCGGCGATCCGCGACCTCGCCTCGATCGAGCTGCTCTGACCTGTGCGAGGCGCCAGCCTGACGTTTGTTGCATTCGGTTCCCGGCGTGCCTCCCCGTGGTTCGCTTTCCCAGGCTTTAGTTGACTCCATCACGTCGCGATGGAGTCAACGAGTTGCGTTGAGGCTGCTCACTTTCGGTCTTCGTGTCGTCTGGTTATCCCGTGCGGTTGAGTATCGCCAGGTTTGATGGGCAAATGAAGGGCGAGCCGCTGCCCGTCGTGAGGCGCCGCCCGACACCTCCTGGAGCTCCTGTGACGGGCAACGCGAGCGCTTAGGCGGCGACGTTGTCGGGCTCGAGGCCGTCGGCGATCGAGCGCAGCGTCTCCGCGACGAGGATCAGGACCAGGCCGGGGTCGCCGCCGGTCCAGGCGACCCACTCCGCGACCGGGGTGACCCGGTCGTGGACGAAGCTAAGCACGCAGTCGGTGAGGTCCCGGGCCAGGGGGATCTCCCGGGCATCGGGGACGCTGGGGTCCGAGGGCGTGTCGGGGGTTGGACGCGTAGGGTCCGTCATTGCTAGTACCTCCTAAGTAGGTGCTGGCCACGCCCCCGGGTCGGTTACCGCCGGCGCCGGGGGCATTTGGTTGTCGTGGCGAACATATCGTCGGCTTCGTCGAAATGGAAGGATCCCACCGCACCGGCAAGTTGTGGGAATCGCGGGCAGGATCGGTTGGCAATGCCGTACGACCCGACGATCTATGAGGGCAGCGCCGCGTACTACGCCGCCGGCCGGCCGGCGTACTCCCGCGAGCTCGTGTCCACGCTGACCCGAGAGGTCGGCCTCGACGGCTCGGGTCGACTCCTCGATGTCGGATGCGGCCCGGGCATCCTCACCGTGGAGCTGGCAGCCAGTTTCGAGGAGGCGGTGGGGCTCGACCCCGACGCCGACATGCTCGCCGAGGGTGTCCGCCGAGCCGACCAGGCTGGCATCACGAACATCAACTGGGTTCGAGCCACTGCCGAAGACATCCCGAGCCTGAGCCTCGGAGACTTTCGGCTCGCGACGTTCGGGCAGTCACTGTGGTGGACCGACCGCGACCAGGTCCTCGCGACCGTGCACAGCCTGCTGGCGCCCGGCGGGGCGGTCGCGCTCATCAACCACGCGTTCGAGGGCCGACCGCAGCCGCCGGGGCCTGGGTATCCGCCAATCCCACACGACGAGATCAAAGCCCTCATCGACCAGTATCTGGGGCCGCAACGCCGCGCCGGGCGGGGCCTGCGGCCCCCACCCGGCGAGCCCTACGCCCAGACCCTGACTCGGGCCGGCTTCGATCGGTACCGGGTGGTCTTTGCCCCCGGTCGAGCTGACATCGTCCAAGACGTCGACGGCGTGCTGGCCAACTTCTTCTCGATGTCGTTCGCGGCGCCGCACCTCTTCGCAGACCGGCGTGAGGACTTCGAAGCCGACGTCCGAGACCTCCTGCTCACCAGATCTCCGAGCGGCCGGTTTTGGGACTGGCCCGGTGACACCGAGATCGTCCTGGCGAACCGCCCATCCGATGGCTGACCCGAGTCCGCGGCGTTGAGCTGTCCCGCGGCTCGGCCGCGGTCCCGGCTGGACTGCGACCGTCACCCTCCTGACCCGTTGACCTACGTGCTTGAGCGAATTCGCAGGCTCGAGTATCGCGACTGCCTGTGGGGATCTCCGAGGATGCCCCTCGCCGGGTGGGCACCATCAGGCTGCCTCCGTCTGCCGCTTCTGCAACGACCGAATCACGGGCCGGTCACGGAAGGGAAGTGCAGGGGAGCTCAACTCTTCTTCGGCTGGCGGCTGATCCGCTTGTCGGCGTCCGAAAACTCCCCACCGATGATGCGATCGGCCATCTTGCGGGCGTCGTCCTCGTTCACGTAACCCTGGTTGCCGTCCGTCGCGATGATCTGCCCGTTGTCGGCTGTGAGGTGCCAACCCCATGTTCCATCCTTGCGCTCGATCACGACTCGTTGCGCCATGCCTCATTCCTCCGTTGCCTGCCCGGGTACTTCCGGGGTGTACATCTCCGCGATTGCGGGTATGCGCGGCACTTTGATCAAGATCCCAATGGTGCTGAATGCTCGCCGCCATCCGAAGCGACATGCGAGAGCGCTCTCAAATCGCGCCAGGTGCCCCCGGACACTCTCGGGGTCGGGCCCCCAACCAGCGAGGTTCATGCCCGCCGCGGTCATGATCGGCTCGCTCGCCCAGGCCTGGTTGCATGCGACACCGAGCGTCGTGGCCAGACCGCGGCGCGCTTCGCCGTAGACTGCCGCGACCCGGCTGCTCTCGGCGGCGATCCATGCTTCGTGGCATCTGAGCTCCTGCTGGAGGTCGTGTCCAGTGCTGGCGAGGGCCGCGAGCGCATCGAGATCGTCGCCGGTGCGCCGCCGAATACGGAACGGGTATTCCGTGTACGCGACCAAGGTGGTCATCGCGGCGGCGTAACCATCGCGGCGGCGATCGACGGCCTCGCCACGTCGGCCGAGCACCCAGGTGAGCACGCCGCCTACGGCGACTCCGATTAGCCCTATGACTGCAGGCCAAAGGCTCGGATCGGACGCGGCGAGCACCGTCATGCGACCCTCTGCACTGCGGTCTGCATCGCGGGTGAGCGGATGGGGTGCGGGCCAAAACCGTGGGGGGAGTCCTCGCACGGCCAGCGTCCGCCGTTGCGACGTGCGTACTCCTCGGACAAGAGGTGCTTGTAGACGATCATCACGTAGGCGGCGAGCCCATCGTTCCAGTTCCAGCGCAGCGGCCGAGGGTCGGCGGGGTCGAAGAGGCAGAGCTCTTTGAACAGTCCCCCGTACCGGTGGTGCCAGGTGCGGCCCGTCGAGTCCAGCGGCACCGCGATGATGCGGCCGTGCGACCAGATCGCAATGCTCACTCGCTCCTCGGCGTAGCCCTCGGCGGCGGCCGCCGGAAGCGGCGTCATGGTCAGCCAGAAAACGACGCATGAAGGCTCCGCGAGCGGGACATCGATTCGGTCAACTCCGAACACGAGGTCGGTCCTCATCAGGAACGCAACGACCTCCTCCGGACCGTCAATGACGGCACGCGGCGACGTCCAGGTCTTCTCGGTGGGGGCGGCTGAGTTCATGCCAAGCGCCACGACCGTGTCGTCGGGGCCGGGGTTCGCCCGGCGCGGGTCGCGCTCACGGCGGCCGCGGAGGTGACGCTGCCGCCGCGTGTCAACTTCTCGACCGCCGAGTTCGCGCTCTGCGGGGGGGCCGGTGGAAATACGTCCCCGAACATCGTCGCCCACACACGGATGGCCTCGTTGTGATCACCGGCCGCCGCGAGATCGATCGCCTCGTGTGCGCGCTTAGCAGCGTTGGTGAACGCGAGCTTTGCCTCGTCCGCGATCGCGGTGTCGAGGCGATCCGAGATCTGGTCGACGCCGGTGGGTTCGAAGTACTCGCCGCCGAGGAGTTCCGCGCCGACTTCGAAGAACTTCGCGATCGCGTCGGGGTGCTCGAGCACGGTCTCGATCGCGATGTAGGCGATCGATTCGACGTGGAGGCTTGGGAGACTGTCGCCGAGCAACTCTCGGACGGCCTGCTTGGCCATGCGCACCTGGTGGATGAAGCGTCCGTTCGTTGCTTGGTTACGCTCCGTGATCCGACGGGCGAGCTCGCGGGGGTTCGAGCGGGTCCACTGATCGACCGCCGCCGGGGCCTCACGGTTCGCGATCAGTACGTCGTCATCCTCGCCGTCAGACTCGAACGCGGGAACGCAGTCGAAAAGGAACGGGTCGTCAGCGATATCGATCTTCACAGCGTGCTTGCTGCGGTCGAAGGTCACCGGCGAGCACACGGCGGCGACCGCGTCCTGGATCGCGCCCATGACGCGGTCGGGGTGCTGACCGCGGTAGGCCTCGGTCAGGATGATGATCTTGTCGATGTCGTGCAGGGGCGGCAACATGGTCTTGCGGGCGAAGGACCCTTGCAGGAAGGACCCGCTGGCGATGCCGGCAGAGACGAGGGTCTCGGTGATCTCGGCATGCCGGTCCTGTGCCGCGACCCTCTCGTCGGGGTCGAGCTTGAGGTTCTCGTCGAGGACGTCGAAGGCGTCGGGCACGTCCATGGGGGTGGCTCCTTCTGGGGGGCTGGATCCGTTCACACCCCACCTGAACGGCAGACCACGCCATCCTGTCCGGTCGATTATCGGCAGGTTTCGCAGAGCTGGACGTCGGCGGGAGTCGCTCGCGGCAGCTCCAGGAAGCAGGACGTGCAGCGACGGACTGGCGCTCTCTTTGGCTCACAGCCGCAGCGCCGACATTTCGGGCACGGTCGATCCCCACACCGACGGCACGGCGGCGCGAACACGTCGCTGAAGACGAAGTCGCAGTACTGGCAGTCGACCTCCCCGCCGATGGGGCCATCGTCGGCGGCCCGGATCGAGAGCCCACCCCACGGGAGGGTGTGCTCGACCAGCACGGCGAAGGTGTAGTTCCCGACCACCGTGGCATCGGCGAACAGCGGTGAACTCAGGTTCCCGGAGCGGAAGCGGATGCGCAGATCGTCCGTCCGCGCAGTCCCACCATGGGCCAGCTCACCGAAGAGACCGTCAGGGCCCTGGTCGAGCTCTCGTGCGATAAAGAAGGGCAGTGCGCGCTGCGCTGCGAACTGGATGATCTGGCCGCGGGCGACGAGCACGGCGCCGGCGCCAAGCAGCCGCTGTGCAGCACGGACGCAGCACGCTTCACGACTCGCGTTCGACTCCCCGAACAGGTCGCCGACGGCCGCAGCGGTTGGGCCGCGTGGACCTATGCGCGCGTTGACGAGCTCGGCGGGTAGCAGCGCCTCGGCAGCGAACGCATCAGCGACGTGCTCTTCGGCGCGAGGATCGCCGCACGCGAAGCACCAGTCCTGAATATCCCCGTCGAGGCGACAGAGGTGATGGCCGAGCTCATGAAGCGTGGTGAAGAGGGTGCGGCCCGCGCTGGGGAATGAGGCGATAGTGATGTGCGGCGTCGGCTCTGCTCGATACGAACCAGCCACTGAACAGTCGGAGCCGCTGCCGACGGATGAGCGAACGTCGACGGGCACCTCAAACAGCACCGAGATCGCCTCGATCGGCTCGTCACGCAAGAGTTCGAGCTCGTCATCGCAGATGGATGCGACCAAGCGCTCAGCGTGTTGGCGCGCCTGGTCGTAGCTACCGGGCATTGAGGAAGTCCTCGATGAGCTGATCCCAGTCGATGCTAGTGGTCCGCGCCGAGCGCGCCGCGCGCGCCAGTCCGTGAGTAGCGACCCAATAGCGGTAGTTCGCCTCGGAACGCCCATCGGCTTCTGCACGCTCACGCAGTCGGGAACGGTATTTCGGCCTGTCGAGCGCGAGAGCGAGTTCCGGATCGACCTTCGGGCGATAGAGGTCGATATCGCTCGGCGACATCCCGACGAGGATCGCGAAGGCATCGCGCTCATCGTCGTCCATAGATCGGGAACCGCTCAGGATGGCGCGCGCGTCTCCAGGTTGAATCTTGAGCACCGTAGCGATCCTCGACGGCGTAAGGTCGCGGCTTCGAGCGACATCGGCGAGGGTGTCGGACGGTGGATTGTCCACACCTGGCCCCCATACAGCGGCTGCGAGCAAGTCGAGGCGCTGCGAGATGGACACCCGCAATTGCGCTCGCTCGTCGAACACGGCCGTGATCGGTGCACCCAGTCCTGCTCTCTTGCCCGACCGCACGTCGTCGACCCTTTCCAAAACGTGGACTGGCACCGAGCCGAAGCAGACGTTCAGCGCCCTGCGCGGGACGTCGCGTACCAGACTCGTCCACAGCGCCATGGCCGAGCCCAACACCTCGAGCTTGGGCGTCACCACAACGCTCTCGTCCCCTAATTCAAGATCGGGCTCAAGGGGGATCGCGCGCACAGAGTCCGGCGATGTCTCTTCGAGCACAACGAGCTCAGCCGCGCTGTCCCAGAGCAACTGCCAGACCTGTCCCCGCTCCGGGGCGGGCGGCTCGGACGCGAATGCGTTCGCGAATTCGATGGGGATCTCAGGCTCGAACGATCGATCATCAGTCAAAGGCAGATCGTGTCGTTCGCGATCGATCTCGCGCTGACACAGGCCACAGCCCGTGAGATGGTCGGCAATTCGCATCGACTCGCCTTCCTCGAGCCGACCGTCGACCCAGTCGGATAGCGCGAGCTCGTCTGGGTGCTCAAACGACGTCATAGCAATCGCCTCCTCTCTTTCCCGTGCGAACGGACCACCGGCTGAACCTGTCCGCCTGTCATGACACGCCTTGTCGGACCGTGCCCCGAGGAACGCGCTGGAGCAAGCAAACGAGCACAGCCGACTGCTCGTCGATGGTGAGATCGCTTAGAAACAGCCTCATCTTCGCCTTCAAGCGCTCCAAGGCGTCGTGGGCCGCCGACTTCCGCAACCCGATATCGAGTTCCCCTTCGACGGTTCGACCCCCAGACGCCAAATACGGGACCAGTATCCGCTCTCGTTCGTCGAGCTGGGTTGTCCAGATCTCCTCGGCGAGCGCCACGAGGGCCGGGTCGCCCGCTGCCGCGTCCGCCGAGTTGTCGGCCCTGGTCGGGGCAGGTCCCTCGGCGTCCTCTGCCCGGTGAGCGGGGACGTCGAGTGACTCGATACGCGGCAATTGGCCCAGGTTGAACCTGCGTGCGACGACGTACACGAGGGTTCCGATGTCGACCGCCCCGGCCGCCCGCCGGCAGACGGCAGTCAGCACCTCCACCAGCGGGCCGCGGTCGGCGAGTTGGCCATCTCGCTTCGCCTCGGGGCTCCAATAGACAAGATGCACGTTCCTTTCCCATGCCGCGGTCACGAGGTCCGCGTCCCGCCCTCCCCAAGTGTCGCCTTCCGACGTGCCTCTCTCTCGCCACCAACCGGCGGGGCCTTCGTCGAAGTCGACGTGCAGGATCTCGATCAGTCGGCGATGCAGCTTCCCCCGGTCAGACTTTCGTTGTTCATCGATCACCATGTTGCGCGCAGCGACAATCGTCTGGAGTCTGAGCGCACCGTCGTCGGCGGAGCGGGCAAAGATGTGGGTATGGCTCCCCTTCTCGAAGAAGTCCTGAAGGAGATCTTCGACGTCCCCCACGGTCCAGGCCCGGCCCTCGGGGTGCGGCCGCTTGCGCATCGCGGCTCGCAGCGCACGCTTCACGAAGTCCGCGTACTCCCTCAGTTGCTCGCCCCGTCGTAGGCGCGCTAGCGGCGGAGGATCGTGCCTCGTCATGGCACAGCCGACTGGCGTGACAACATCGCCTGGCGTCGACCAATGGGTCCCGGCTTGGATCGCGTGAGAATCCCTCGATGATGCCATCGGTCGATGGCGAGCCCGCGGCAGATGGACACCCCATCTGGGGCCCAAGTCCCCGGGAGTGCAGCCCGAGGCGGGTTCGCAGCGATCCGAGTGCAGAAACGCAGACCATGACGCCGAGTCACGGAGAAAAACACACCTAGGGACGGATCAAAGATTTCGACTGCCGTAACCCTGCCAGCCGACACTCCAAGTCCGACGATCTCAACCACCAGGCGTATACACGGTTGCAGGTCACGCCCTTCGGGCGTGACCTGGCTTCGGGTGGGTGCGCGACCGGGGGGCATCGCACCACCCAGACCGGGGCGTGCTTGCTCCCAGGACGCCACGCACCAATTGGGACCCGAACCGGGTGGTCAGCTGGGCGGTCCCAGGTGCTCCGGGCGGGTGGTGACCTGGGCGGCCCCAGGCGCACTATCGGCCCGCCCGGTGCCAGCCCGAACCCAGCAGGAGCGTCCTATAGATGCCCGAACTCCGACTCCTCGCACACGACCGACCCAGCCTCGCCGACGCCGCCCTCTTCGACGGCGGAGTCGTTGCGTTCTCGATCGACGAGGTCGCGGCCATTCTGCGCGTCAACCGCAAGACCGTCACCGCGATGATCGATCGGGGAGAACTTGCCGAGGTGCGCTACGCACGCCGCCGGTGGGTCCCAGCTCACGTCTTGCGGGCCTTCCTCCTCTTGGAGCCGCCGGTCGGGCCGGCGGCTGAGCCATCGAGAACCTGACCGAGCAACTCGGCCGCATCGCGATCCCGGGCTGGCAGCCAGTGCGAATAGATGTCGAGGGTCGTGCTGGCTCGAGCGTGCCCGAGCCGCCCCGCGACCGTTCGCACGTCCACCCCGCCGGCGATCAGTTGGGTCGCCGCGAGGTGTCGGGTGGCGTCCTTCAAGCTGAAGCCCGAGAGGCCCGCTCGGCGGACGACCTTCTGGAAGGTCGTGGTGCAATTGTCGGGCCGAAGTGGCAGCGATCCCCCGGGCCGGCGCGAGAAGACGAACGCCTCGGGGCCGAGCGTCACACCGCACGACGCCGCGCTGGCCCGCTCGGCGGTGAGATGCCTGCGAAGCCTGTCCACGGTGCCTCCGTCGAGCGCGACCGCACGGCGGTTGTGGGTCTTCGTCGAGCGCTCTTGCACTCCCCCGTCGACGACGATGACCGCTCGCTCGATCGTGATCATCCCTCCATCGAGGTCGATATCACTCCAACGGAGGGCGCAGAGCTCTCCGCGGCGGGCACCCGTCGACCCCGCCACGCGGAGCATCACGGCGAAAGTCGGGTCGTCGCGCTCGGCGATCTCGAGGAGCCGCCCGAAACCCTCGGGGGTGGGCGGTCGGATCATGGGGCGGTGAACCGTCGGTGGTTCGGCGTTGATCGAGGGGTTCCGGATGATCCAGCCCCAGCGGACGGCGCGGTCGAGCGCGGCCCGAGCAACCAGGTGGGTCTTCATGATGGTGGCCGGACTCAGCCTCGCCGCGAGTGTCCGGTAGAGGTCGTCGAAGGCCTTCGTGTCGAGGCGGTCAAGGCGCCGGTCGCCGAGCGCCGGCTTGAGCTGGCGTTCGATAGAGGATCGGTAGCGGGCGATCGTGGTGGGCGACCGGTCGGCTGCGGCCTTGAGCGCCAGCCACTCGTCGAGCAGTTCGGCGAAGGTCCGGGAGCCCGCGTCAGGGTGTTGGTGCTGGCCCGACTCGACCTCGTCGAGGAGCTGCCGCAGCGACCGTTGGGCGTCGGAGCGGGACCCTCGCACGGTGATCGACTGCTGGCGGTAGCGGCCGGTGGTGGGGTCCTTCCCGAGCGCCACGCGGAGCTCGTAGACCTTGCCGGGCACCTTCGTCCGAATGCTTCCTCGCACGTCCCCTCCAGACAATTCTGGGATCTTTCTGGGACGCGAGGGATGGCGTTCGGGCGCGGCGAAGGCGCAGGCTGTTGACCTGCGCCTTTGTGTGGGCGCTGCAGGTTTCGAACCTGCGGCCTCTGCCGTGTGAAGGCAGCGCTCTCCCGCTGAGCTAAGCGCCCGGGTTCGGGGTGAGGGTAGTCACTCGGCTCGCCCTCGTATGCCACGACCACCCCCGGTGCTGGGCCGCGTACCGGATGCCGTCCTCGGGCGGCCGAGAGGCGTTCGGCGTCAGCTCGTGAAGCGGGGCATATAGAAACCACCGCTACCAGTGAGCGGATTCTTGGGGGAGGCCCATACCTCGCGACTGGATTCACCGGGCGAGGCCTGGCCTGTAGCGCTATGGACGTTCGAGCGCCTCGCGGAGGCTCGCGAGATCGTCGACCTCATAGCCGCCAACGTCGAACGGCACGGTCCCGACCCCGGCGAGGTCGAGGAGGACGCGGGTCTGGTTGAACCGGCCCGGGATTACCTCCACGACCTGGACGTCCTTGAGCGAGAACTCGGCGAGCACTCCACGACGCGGATGAGGAGTGCGGCCGGCGTCGAGCACGAACAGCCGCCGATCGGTGAGAACGAGCGGCCGATAGCGGCGATACGACGGGTAGATCCCTTCGCGTGTCGTGCCGTCGGGTCCGCTTGGTCGCTTGGGTGTCGACGCGAACGGTAGGACAGCAAGCACGTCGTCTTTCGAGCGGAGCCGGTCGCGGACAGTTCCGAGAACTTCCTCACGGGATTTGGCGTTTGAATTCATACCCCGAGACGCCTCCCGAGCGAACGATCCGAACACTACAGCCTGGCGATGTGGATCCCGAATGTTCGGTCGTGGGACCGCAGCCGCGATACTCACCATCAGTTTTGGGACTGACGCACCACCCGATGCTCCGCACATGCGCGAACATGCGAGGGGTGTCCTGGGAGTGCGGAGTACGGATGAGTGAGCTGGCGGATGCGAGGTATATCTCGCTGACCACTGATAGGCGGGGCGGCACGGGTGTGGCGACGCCGGTGTGGATCGCTGGGTCCGGTGCTATCTACCTGTTCACCACGGGTGACAAGACCGTGGTAGCCCTGCCCACCACGGTCGATCCACGCCGCAACGTTGTCGGCTCGATTGTCGATCAGGAACGCATGGTCGCGGCTGGCCACGTTGAGCGCCGTCAGCGCGGTGTCGCAGAGATTCGCCTGGTTGGTGGTGTGCTCCTGCCAGGAGATCACGATGACGTCGAAGAGCTCAGCCGGTCCATAGTGGGAAATGACGACGTCGGACACGATGTCGGGGTTGACGGTGACGAGAGCCCGGGGAACGATCACCGACCGTGCGCCGGCGAGTGCGTAGGGGAAGAACGAGAGGCTCCGACATCGCCCCGCCATGTCGTCGAACACGTGTTGGGTCGAGCAGCCCGCGTCGTCGGCGACCCGCTGGGCAACATCCCACGCGGAGCGCGCGCCGCGGTTCCACTGGTCCCCCATCCGACCGTCCATCAGGCGCACGCAGCTGGCTTCCCACTCCAACCCGGCCTCGACCAGCCACCGCTCGTCCGCCAGCGTGTCGCCCACGTCCCACAGCACACACTCGAGCGTCATCGCCACCGACCTCCACGGGGCAGTCCATCCCGGTCTCCCGTTCGAAGGCCCCATCCCGTGAGCGCCTGACCGACGAGGTCCTGGGCTCCCGTGCGGCGCGGCGGCGGGACGGCGGCATCGCCTGCCCTCGGCGGCCCGGGAGGCCTCCCCTCGGGGCGGCTCGGGGGCCGAACCGGCGATTTTTCAGGGGTCCTCGGGCCCGCAGGGGTCCTCGGCGCGTGGGAGAATAGAAGGTGTCGTGACCCGGCGCCGGGGCCGCCCCTGGGGGGAGACGGCGCTGCGAGCAGCCGAGGTCCAGGCGAGAGGTAGGTGACGAGGTGCCCAGGAAGGGACGTGCCCGCCGGTTCCGCGAGGCTCGCGAACTCAAGCAGGGGTTCGACGACGGCCTGTTCTCAGAATCTGATCGCTCCCTCGCCGAGCTCGAGGAGAAGGGCGACGACGACTCGCCGTTGTTCGACGAGGAAGAGGAACACGGCGACGATTGGGACGAGGACGACCCCCTGCGAATCGACGAGCGCCGCAACTAAAACTCGCAGTCAGGCGGTCCGGGGATCGGGTCGTTCTGTGTCGATGTCGTAGCGCCGGATCGCCTCGGCGACCTGCTCGGCCTTGATCTCACCTTGGCGGGCGAGGGTCTCGAGCACCGCGATGGTGACGTGGGCCGCGTCGATCTCGAAGTGGCGACGGAGCGCGATCCGGGTGTCGGAGAATCCGTAGCCGTCGGTGCCGAGCGACACGAACGGCGCGGGGACAAATCGGGCGATTTGATCCGGGACCGCCTTGAGGAAGTCGCTGACCGCGACGATCGGACCATCAGCATCGGCGAGCGCCTCGGTGACGAAGGGCGCGCGCGGCGCGTCGGTGGGATGCAGACGGTTCCAGCGCTCGGCGCTCAACGCGTCGTCGCGCAGCAGCTTGTAGCTGGTGGCGCTCCACACGTCGACGCCGACGTCGAACTCGTCGGCAAGCATGCGCTGGGCTTCCAAGGCCGCGAGCATGGCGGTGCCGCTGGCGAGGAGCTGCGCTCGATGCTTGGTGTCAGCCGTCGCGGCGCGGAACCGATACAGGCCGCGCACGATTCCGTCCTCGACCCCGTCAGGGATGGCCGGCATCGGGTAGGTCTCGTTATAGAGGGTGAGGTAGTAGTAGCAATCCTCGGGGTCGGGTCCGTACATGCGCTCGATACCGTCCCGCACGATGACCGCCATCTCGTACGCGAAGGCGGGATCGTAGGGCCGACAGTTCGGGTAGGCGGTCGCGTACAGCTGGCTCTGGCCATCGCAGTGTTGCAGGCCCTCGCCGGCGAGGGTCGTGCGTCCCGCGGTGGCTCCGAGGAGGAACCCGCGGCCCCGTTGATCACCGAAGCTCCAGATCAGGTCCCCGACCCGCTGGAAGCCGAACATCGAGTAGAAGATGAAGAACGGGATCATGGGTTCGCCCCACGTCGCGTAGGCGGTGCCGGCCGCGGTGAAGCTCGCCATCGCGCCCGCCTCGGTGATCCCCTCCTCGAGGAGACGTCCGGTGCGGGCCTCTTGATAGGAGAGGAGCAACGCGGCGTCGACGGGCTCGTAGGCCTGGCCGAAGGGGGCATAGATCTTGGCCTCGCGAAACAGCGCGTCGAGGCCGAACGTGCGCGCCTCGTCCGGGATGATCGGGACGACGCGACGACCGATCTGGGGATCACGCAGCAGGCTCCGGAGCAGCCGGGCGAACGCGGTCGTCGTCGACGCCTGGACCTTCTCGCCCGTGCCGGCCAGGAGGTCGGCGTACATGTCCCGCTTGGGGAGCACGAGTGGCCGTTTGCGCACCACCCGCTCGGGAAGGGGCCCGTGAAGGGCCTTGCGCCGCGCGGCGAGGTACTCGTACTCGGCCGAGTCGGTACCGGGGTGGTAGTAGGGCGGGTCGCCATCTTCGAGGTCGCTGTCGGCGATGGGCAGATTGAGCCGGTCGCGGAACTGCTTCAGGGCGGCGACGTCCAGCTTCTTGATCTGATGGGTCGCGTTGCGGGCCTCGAGACCGGTGCCGAGCGTCCAGCCTTTGACCGTCTTGGCCAGAATCACGGTCGGGCTCCCCCGGTGCTCCACCGCGATCTTGTACGCCGAGTAGAGCTTGCGGTAGTCGTGCCCGCCGCGGGGGAGGCGCTGGAGGTCCTCGTCGGACAGGTGTTCCACCAATTGGCGGAGCCGCGGGTCGGGACCAAAGAAGTGGTCTCGGATGTAGGCGCCGCTCTCCACGACGTACTTCTGGAACTCGCCATCGACGGTGGTGTTCATCTGGTTCACGAGCACACCGTCGACATCCCGGGCGAGGAGCTCGTCCCAGCCTCGACCCCAGACGACCTTGATGACGTTCCAGCCCGCACCGTGGAAGGTGGCCTCCAGCTCTTGGATGATTTTGCCGTCGCCGCGTACCGGCCCGTCGAGTCGTTGGAGGTTGCAGTTGACGACGAAGATCAAGTTGTCGAGCTGCTCGCGCGCCGCGATCGACAAGCCGGCCATCGCTTCGGGTTCATCCATCTCGCCGTCGCCGACGAAGCACCAGACTTTGGCGTGGCTGGTGTCGGCAATCTCGTGGTGGAGCAGGTACCGGTTGAAGCGGGCCTGGTAGACGGCGTTGATGGGTCCGAGCCCCATCGAGACCGTCGGGTACTCCCAGAAGTCGGGGAGCCGCCGGGGGTGTGGGTAGCTGGGCAGGCCGCCGCCGAAGACCTCGCGGCGGAACCGGTCGAGGTGCTCCTCGGTGATTCGCCCCTCGAGGAAGGCCCGGGCGTACACGCCGGGAGCGGCATGCCCCTGGACATAGAGCTGGTCGCCGCATCGACCGTCGCTCTTGCCCTGAAAGAAGTGGTTGAAGCCGACGTCGTAGAGCGCGGCGGCGGAGGCGAACGTGGAGAGATGCCCGCCGAGGCCGTCGAAACGTCGGTTCGCCCGATCGACCATCGCCATGGCGTTCCACCGGATGGCGGCGCGGATCCGCTTCTCGATCGCCTCATCGCCGGGGAACCACGGCTCCTGCTCGGGCGGGATCGTGTTGATGTAGTCGGTGCTGACCATGGCCGGCACACCGACCCCCTGGTCACGGGCCCGCTCCATGAGGCGGGCGAGCAGGTAGCGGGCGCGGGTGCGGCCTCGACTGTCGATCACCGAATCGAGTGAGTCGAGCCACTCGGCAGTCTCGGTCACGTCGATGTCCGGCAGTTGGTGCACGAACCCATCGATCAGCATCTGGTCCCCATCTGCTCGCTCGAAGACCAAGGGTACGGCGCGCCACCCCGACGTGGTGCACCACCGCGCCAGTTGTTACTCAGCAGTCACACCACGGCGCCGCCGCCGGCGACGCCTCGGCAGCGGAGGCGGCTGGCGGCGGTGGGCCGAGCGGAGGTCAGTGGGCGGCGAAGAG
>PLJD01000069.1 GCA_003140175.1 Actinomycetota bacterium | reverse complement strand
GCCATGCCACGACGAGGGCGCCAGGGTCGGGTCCCAGGTGACCTGGCCGTCGTAGTGGGTGTGGACGTCGACGAAGCCGGGGGTCACGAGGCAGCCGGCGGCGTCGATCGTCTCCGAGCCCTCCGCGTCGACCCGGCCCACCTGGGTGATGCGGCCGTGGTCGACGGCGACGTCCCCGGGGACGGGCGGCGCTCCGGTCCCGTCAACGATGGTCCCACCGCGGATCACGAGGTCGTGCATCGCTGTCCCTCCAAGCCGGCGTCATGGACGGCCGGTCTGTGAGATCGTAACGTGTTCCAGTCCCGCGCTGAGGCGGGGCCAACCACCGAGGGAGGACCCCGTGACCACGACGGTCGCTGACGTCGATCTGGCCAACCTCGACAATTTCGTCGAGCGGGTCCCCCACGACATGTTCGACGTGCTCCGACAGGACGCGCCGGCATACTTCCATCCCGAGCCTCACGGGCCGGGCTTCTGGTGCGTCGTACGGTACCCGGACCTGCAGCGGGTGAGCCACGACTGGCCCGACTACTCGAGCGAGTTTGGCATCACGCTCTATGACGTCGACGAGGCGCAGCTCGANNGATGATGCTGATGATGGACCCGCCGCGGCACACCAAGCTCCGCCTGCTCGTGAACAAGGGGTTCACGCCCCGGATGGTCGAGCGGCTCCACGAGCGGATCCGGGGCATCGCGGTCGACATCGTCGAGCGAGTTGCGGCACGCGGCAGCTGCGACTTCGTGGTCGAGGTCGCCGCCGAGCTCCCCCTGCAAGTGATCGCCGAGATGATGGGCGTCCCCCAAGAGGACCGCCACAAGGTCTTCGAGTGGAGCAACCGGATGATCGGCTCCGAGGACCCCGAGTACGCGGTCACCGCCGAGGACGCCATGAACGCCGGGGTCGAGATGTTCAGCTACGCCAACGACCTCGCGGCGCAGAAGCGGGCGAACCCGAGCGACGACATTGTCAGCACGCTGCTCGCCGCGGAGGTGGAGGGCGAGCGCCTCACCGATCTCGAGTTCGACATGTTCTTCGAGCTGCTGGCGGTGGCCGGCAACGAGACGACCCGGAACCTGATCTCGCACGGGATGCTGGCCCTGTTGGAGAACCCGGATCAGCTCGACCTGCTGCTCGCCGACCCGTCGCTGCTCCCCTCGGCGGTGGACGAGATGCTGCGGTACGCGTCGCCGGTGATGTACATGCGCCGCACCGCGCAGAGCGACCTCGAGCTCCACGGCCAGACGATCAAGCAGGGCGACAAGGTGGCCCTGTGGTACATCGCGGCCAACCACGACCCGGCGGTCTTCGAGGACCCTCACCGGTTCGACATTCGGCGCTCCCCGAACGAATTCCTGGCCTTCGGTGGGGGTGGACCCCATTTCTGTCTGGGCTCGCACCTGGCGAAGCTCGAGATCACGGTCATGTTCGAGGAGCTGCTCGCCCGGCTCCCCCGAGTCGAGCTGGCGGGACCGGTCGAGCGGCTGCGATCGAACTTCATCAACGGCATCAAGCACATGCCGCTGCAGTTCTCCGCCTCGACCTAGCCGCGCCGCGCATGCGAGCGGGGACGGTCCGCGCTTCCGCGCGCACCGGTGGGTACGGTTCTCGGTCGTGGACAGCGTCGACCAGGGCATCGAGGCGTCACAGCTGGCACTCAGCCGAGCCGTACAGGGAATCTTCGCGCTCCCCAGCCTGCGCTACGCCTACGGTGACGATGCCGTCGCCGATGCCCTCGGTGAGTTCGCCAACATCATGTGGGTCTCGGTCGACCTGCACGGGGTCGACGCCACGATGGTGCTGCTGCGCGACGCGGTCCGCCACCTCGACGATTCCTGAGCGCGACGGTTGAGCGAGACGCCCGGGCTCGACCCGCCGCGAGTGACGAGCTGGCTTCGAGATCATGTCGAGGGCATCGAAGGCGCGGTCGGGTATTCGCTGATCCCCGCCGGCGGGTCGAACCTCACCTACCGGGTCGACGACGCCGCAGGACAGTGCTGGGCTCTGCGCCGTCCTCCGGTCGCCGCGGTCCTGGCGACCGCGCACGATGTCGAGCGTGAGTGGCGAATCATCGAGGCGCTGGGACAGGCCGGCGACGTGCCCGTCGCCCCCGCGCTCGCTCGATGCGACGACCTCGAGGTGACCGGCGCCCCGTTCTACGTGATGGGGTTCGTCGAGGGCCGCATCTTGCGCACGGAGCAGGACGGCGGGGCGTTGGACTCTGCCGCGGCGGAGCGCGCGACCGACTCGCTCGTGGACGTCCAGCTCGCCTTCCATACCGTGGACGTTGACGCGATCGGCCTCGGCGATCTCAGCCGCCACCGCCACGGATACGTGGAGCGCCAGCTGCGCCGGTGGAGCACCCAGGTCGAGCGAGCCCAGACCCGCGACCTCGCCCTGCTGGGCGAGCTCCACGACCGTCTCGCCCGCACGATCCCGGCCGAGACCGCGCCGCCCGGGCTCGCCCACGGCGACTACCGCTTCGACAACACGATCTTGGGACCCGACGACCGGGTCGCCGCGGTCCTCGACTGGGAGCTGTGCACGGTCGGGGACCCGACCGCCGACTTCGCGTGGAGTCTCGGCTACTGGGCCGACCCGGACGACCCACTCCCGTTCCTGCCGTCAGCTCCCACCCTGGCCCCAGCCTTCCCCCGCCGGGCCGAGGTGGCCCGCCGCTACGCCGAGCGTTCGGGAAGCCCCCTCGACGCGCTCCCCTGGCTGCGGGTGTTCAGCTACTGGAAGATGGCGTGCATCGTGGAGGGCGTCTACGCGCGGCGCCGACGCGGCGGCCAGGGCGGCGCCCCGAGCTCGGACCTCGACTCGATCGCCAGCCGGGTCGAAACGCTCCTCGCCTACGCCGACGAGCTCGCGGAGAGTGTCTGTTAAACACTGACCGCCGAGGAGGGTCACGTGGATCGCCGCTCAGTCATCATCGCGGGCTCGCTCCTCGCCGGACTGGCGGCCATCATCGGCGTCGCCGTCGCCCTGGGCAGCGGCGGAGGCGGTGGCGGCTCGGTGGGCTCCGGCTCGGCCACCACCACGACCACGAGCGTCGCCGCGACCACGCTGCCGAGCATCACCCCGACGACCCTCCTGCCGCCCCAGAGCCTCGTGCCGACGACCCCCACGACGGTCGTCATCACCCCCCCGCCGTCCACCACCCCGACGACCACCCCGAACGGGGCGAGCGACGTCGGCATCACGGCCCACACGATCCGCATCACCGTCGTCGCCGACACGGCGCCGGTCGTCAAGGGCGTCGAAGCGTGGGCCGCGACCGTGAACGGGACCGGCGGCCTCGCCGGACGCACCGTGAAGGTCGAGGCCCGCGTGGTGTCCAGCGCGAGCGAGTACACCGCGGCGATCGCGAACGCGTGCACCACGAGCTTCGCGGTGGTCGGTTCGAGCTCGCAGTTCGACAGCCAGACCAGCGGCTTGCAGTGCGGCGTACCCGAGGTCGCGACCCGCATCTTCGATCCCGCGCACCAAGCAAGGCCCAACGCCTACGCGGTGATCCCGGCCCGGGCCGGCCTGGTCCCGGTCGGCGCCTTCCGGCACCTGCTGAGCAGCGTCGCCGGCTGCTGCCACCAGTACGTCCTCGTCCCGGCCGTCGGACCCGGCCGCGCCCCGACCCAGGCCGCCGTGCAGGCGGCGACCGCGATCGGTTTCACCACGGCCGCCACCCCCGACGTCCCGGCGGGCTCCCCACCGGGCGAGTACACGAAGATCGTCGCGGACCTCGTGTCGAAGCAGGCGACGTTCGCCAGCAGCGGGCTGGGCGCCGAGTCGACCGTCCGGCTCCGCAAGGCGGCGGCCGCCAACCCAGGCGCCAGCGTCGTCACGGCGTGGTACTGCGACGCGACGTGCGCGGACCCGAGCTTTCTGACGAGCGGTGGCGCGGCCGTGGACGGTGAGAACGTGGACATCGGCGTCAACCCGCTCACCGACGAGGCACGCATCCCGACGATGGCCGCCTACGTCCGGGCCATGAAGAGCCTCGGAACACCGACCGTGGCCGGGCTCGAGTCGTACTCGGCCGGGCTGCTCTTCCAGCAGGCAGTGCGTCAGGTCGTCACGGCCAGCGGCACGAACGGCATCACCCGGGTGCGGCTGCTCGCCGCGCTCGGTACGGTGCACACCTTCACCGCCGGTGGGATCCTTGGGACCACCGACGTGGGGGCCCGCCAGCCGACCGGCTGCTACGTCCTCCTGGGCGTCGAGGGCGGCCGGTTCGTGCGAGTGTTCCCCGCCGCGTCCGCGCAGCTGGACTGCGGTACCCAGAATCTCCAAACCGTCCCGACCGGAGGCTGACATGACGACATTCCGCTACGACGGACAACGGGCTGTGATCACCGGCGCATCCTCGGGCATGGGCGCGGCGACCGCGGCGATGCTCGTGGAGGCGGGCGCCGAGGTCCACGCGTTCGACGTGCGCGAGGTCGCGATCCCCGGCGTGAAGGCCTACGAGGTCGACGTCGGCGACCCGGCGGCGGTGAGCGCCGCGCTCACCTCGGTCGCGGCGCCGGTGCACAAGCTCTTCAACGTCGCGGGCGTCCCCCAGACCCACCCCGCCGAGCGAGTGTTCCAGGTCAACTTCCTCGGGCTGCGGGACGTCACCAAGCAGGTGCTGGCCCTCATGCCCGACGGGGGCGCGGTGGTCAGCGTGGCGTCGCTGGCCGGCATGGGCTGGTCGCAGCACCTCCCCGTCATCAACGAGGTGCTCGACACACCGGACCTCGCCGCCGGGCGAGCCTGGGCCGCGGCCCACCTCGCCGAGCAGGGCGACCCGTACTTCTTCTCCAAGGAATGCGTGATCGTGTACACGCAGCGGATCGCGCCCCGCCTCGTGCGCGAGCGGGGAATCCGCGTCAACTGCATCAGCCCCGGGCCGGTCGACTCGCCCATGATGGTGGACTTCCGAGCCGCCCTCTCGTCGGCGACGATCGACTGGACCGCCGCCCAAGCCAACGGCCGCCTCGGACGCCCCGAGGAGATGGCCCCGCCGCTGATCTTCCTCAACAGCGACGACGCCAGCTACGTCAGCGGCCACAACCTCATCGTCGACGCGGGATTCACCGCCGCGATGACGACTGGCCAGGTCGACCTCACTGCACTCACCACCTAGGAAGAACGGAACCCGTGCAGACGCTCGGGTCGGTGTGCTGTCATGCAGTCGGCCGGCGAGGGCGTTGGCGTGTGGACTCCGACTTGGTGATCACACGGTGCAGAAGCGTGCGGTCCCAGGCGGGAACCCCGTGCCTCGAGCCGTTGCTCGGGCCCAGTCATGGCGCGTCAGCCGCCCGGCAGACGTCGCGCCGCTGCGGAGGGCCGGGTCGAGTTCGGCTCGGCCCTACTCACGGGACGGTCAGCGGGCCCGGCGGCGGGGGCCGCGAGCCAGCCCGGGGGGCTGCCAGGGATCACCAGCGCTGATGTCGGTGCCGGGGCGCACGACCTCGTCGATGGCGTCGAGGGTGGCCTCGTCGAGTCGAACGTCGCGCCCGGCCAGGACGTCGTCGAGCTGCTCCATCGTGCGAGGTCCGATGATCGCCGAGGTCACGGCGGGATGCTCGAGGACGAACGCGTGCGCGAGATGGGTCAGGCTCACCCCGGCGTCGGCGGCGACCTTCACCAACGCCTCGACAATGTCGAGACGTCGCTCGTGCGCGGCGCGCTGGCGTTCGCTGGCAGCCTGGCTGCCGAAGCCGCGGGCCAGCCGGGACCCTTCCGGCACTGGCTGGCCTTTGCGATAGCGGCCGGTGAGCAGCCCGCCGGCGAGCGGGCTCCAGGGGATCACCCCGATGCCGTACCGGGCGCAGGTCGGCAGCACCGCCCGCTCGATGCCTCGCATCAGGATCGAGTACGGCGGCTGTTCGGACACGAACCGCTCGCGGCGTCGCCGCTCCGCGGTCCACTGCGCCTCGACGATGTACTCGGCGGGGAACGTCGAGTGGCCGAAGTAGCGGATCTTGCCCTGATGGACGAGATCGCTCAGCGCGCCGAGGGTCTCATCGATGTCAGCGGTGTCGTCGGGACGGTGGATCTGGTACAGGTCGAGATAGTCGGTGTCGAGGCGACGCAGGCTGTTCTCGACTTCCCGGAAGATCCAACGCCGCGAGCCCCCGTGGTGGTTCGGCTCGGAGCCCATCGGGGCGAAGAACTTCGTCGCCAGGACGACGTCGTCGCGTCGCCCTTTGAGCGCCCGCCCGACGATCTCCTCGGACACGCCAGCCGAGTAGACGTCGGCGGTGTCGACGAAGTTGATGCCGTCGTCGAGGGCCTTGTGGACGATGCGGACGCAGTCGTCGTGGTCGTCGTTGCCCCACGGGCCGAACATCATGGCGCCGAGGCAGTACACGCTGACTTGGACGCCGGTCCGCCCGAGGGTTCGAAGCTCCATCGCCGTACCCTATGCCGCCCCACGCGGCGGCGGGGCGAGACGCCAAGTCGGGACGGTCAGCGGCTCCGCGGCGCGTCGTCGGCCCAGTACGGGGCGCGGAGCTTGAACTTCTGCAGCTTGCCGGTCGCGGTGCGGGCCAGCTCGGTGCGGAACTCCACCGACGTGGGGCACTTGAAGTGGGAGAGGTGCTCGCGGCAGTGGGCGACGAGCTCGGTGTCGGTCACCGTCGCGTCCGGGGTTGGCACGACGAGCGCCTTCACCGTCTCGCCCCACTTCGGGTCCGGGACTCCGATCACGGCGACCTCGGCGACGCTGGGGTGGGAGAACAAGCAGTCCTCCACCTCGATCGAGGAGACGTTCTCACCCCCGGTGATGATCACGTCCTTCTTGCGGTCGGCGATGACCACATACTGCTCGTCGTCGATTCGTCCACCGTCGCCGGTGTGGAACCAGTCATCGGCGATCGCGCGTTCTGTCTCGACCGCCTGGTTCCAGTACCCCTCCATGACCACGTTGCCGCGCGCCAGCACCTCTCCGTCGGCATCGACCCGCACGTCGACACCCACCACGGGAGCGCCGGCGCGGGCCAGGCGGGCGGCCCGCTCCGGCGGGGTCAGCTCGTCGTACTCGGCCCGGGCCCGGTTCATCGTGAGCAGCGGCGCGGTCTCGGTCAGCCCGTAGATCTGGACGAACTCCCACCCGAGCTCGGTCTCGACCCGCTCGATGGTCCGCGTGGGCGGCGGGGCGCCCGCCACGGTGACCCGGACCCGACCTCGTCCCGGGATCTCGCCCGGCCAGTCCCGCGCCGCGTCGAGAACCAGGTTCACGACGGTGGGGGCCCCGTTCAGCGCGGTCACCCCGTGCTCCTCGATCCGGCGCAAGATCTCGGCACCGTCCACCTTGCGGAGCACGATCTGGCGGGCGCCCATCCCGGTCAGCGCGTAGGGCATCCCCCATCCGTTGCAATGAAACATAGGCAGCGTGTGCAGGTACACGTCGCGGTCATTGACGCCGAGGTGCCACCCGAACGTGACCGCGTTGACCCAGAGGTTGCGGTGGGTGAGCTGCACACCTTTCGGGCGCGCTGTGGTGCCGCTGGTGTAGTTGATGGTGGCGGTGGCGTCCTCGTCCGCCGCCCAGGGTTGCGGGTCCCGGTCTCGACCACCCAGGGCCTCGTCGCTTTCCGCGCCGAGGACGAACCGGTGCGGCGCGCGCACGTCGGCGAGCGCCTCGTCGAGCTCGGGGTCGACGAGGAGCACCTTCGCGTCGGCGTGCTCCACGATGTAGGCCACCTCGTCGGCGTTGAGCCGAAAGTTGATCGGGACGAGGATCCGCCCCGAGCCGCTGACGCCGAACAGCGACACCAGGAGCC
The DNA here is from genome assembly GCA_003140175.1 of Actinomycetota bacterium. Taxonomy (GTDB): domain Bacteria; phylum Actinomycetota; class Acidimicrobiia; order IMCC26256; family PALSA-555; genus PALSA-555. The sequence continues at coordinate 88,577 of PLJD01000069.1, read as the reverse complement.
GGGCCGAGTTGGGCGACACGATCGCGACTCGTTCGCCGACACCGACGCCGAGCGCGTCGAGGCCGGCCGCCTGCGCCGAGGCGAGCTCGCCGACCTCGCGGTAGGTCAGAGAGCCGAGGGAGGGGGCCGGCTGGTCGGGCTCGTCGACGATGCCGCAGCGATCGCCGTACACGAGCGCGGCCCGCGTCAGGAAGTCTCGGACCGTCAACGGCACGCGCATGCTCCGTACCCCCGGCTCGGAACTGACCGCGGGAACCTACCGCGACGACCTGCGCCGTGCGGGCCTGCCGCGCCCCCGCGGGTGGGCGCTGACGGCGCGTCCCGGTGGCGTCAGTCCAGGCCGGCGAAGAAGGCCGACACGTCGTCCACGAAGAGGTCGGGTACTTCCATGGCGGCGAAGTGGCCGCCCCGGGGCTGGTCGACCCAGTGGGTGACGTGGTAGCGCGCCTCGACCCAGCTGCGGGGCATGCGGGTGATCTCGGCGGGGTAGTTCGCGATGCCGGTGGGGACCTCGACGCGGGCCTGGGGCAGCGCGGCCCGCCCGGCGCGTCGCATCTCCCAGTAGAGGCGGGTGGAGGACGTCGCGGTGCGGGTCACCCAGTAGAGGGTGACGTTGTCGAGCAGGCGGTCAGCGGAGAACGAGGCGAGGACGTCGTCGCCGTCCGACCAGGCCCGGAACTTCTCGACGATCCACGCGCCCAGCCCGACCGGCGAGTCTTCGAGCGCGTAGCCCAGCGTCTGGGGCCGGGTCCCTTGGATCTCCTGGTAGCCGGCGCCGTCCCGGCGCCACTCGCCGAGCGCGGCGAGGTCCGACGCCTCCGCCGGGGTGGGGTCGGGCGCGTCGGCGGGTCGGGGCACGACGACGAAGTTGAGGTGCAGGCCCACGACGTGCTCGGGGACGAGGTCGGCGACGTTGGCCGACACGATCGACCCCCAGTCGCCGCCCTGGACGCCGTAGCGGTCGTAGCCGAGCGCGGCCATGAGCTCGACGAGCGCTCCCGCGATGCGGCGGGGATGCCAGCCCGGTTGGCTGGTCGCCCCCGAGAAGCCGTAGCCGGGCAGCGAGGGCGCCACGATGTGGAACGTCGCGGTGAGGGCGGGCAGCGCGTCGAGGAACTCGACGATCGAGCCGGGCCATCCGTGGACGAGCAGCAGCGGCGTCGCGTCGGGTGCGGCGGAGCGGGCGTGGAGGGCGTGGAAGGTCTGGCCGTCGATGGTGGTGCGCACGTGGTCGTAGCGGTTCAGCTCCGCCTCGACGCGGCGCCAGTCGTAGCCGTCGCGCCAGTACTCGACGAGCTCGGTCAAGAACCCTCGTTCGGTCCCCTGGCCCCAGCCGATGTCGGACACCTGGTTCGGGAGGCGGGCCCGGGTCAGCCGTTCGCGCAGGTCGTCGAGGGTCGAGTCGGGCACCTCGACGCGGAACGACTCGAGGGCGAGCCCCATCAGGTGAAGTCGGTGGTGGCGGGGAGGGCGCGCTGCAACAGCGCGTCGGCCCGGCTGCGCAGCAGCGGTTCGTAGCCATCGGAGGTCGGGATCCAGAACTGCCCGGCCCGCACCGCGTCGAACACGATGGCGGCGACCTCGTCCGGATGGCGGCCCTGCGCCGCGGTCTGGTCCTTGAGGATCTGCGCGACGAAGTGGTGGTCGGGGGCGGTCACCTCACTGGGCGGCTCGTCGGGCCGGTTGCGGGTCGAGTCGCCGATCCGCGTGTCGACGTAGCCGGGAACGAGGCACGACACGCCGATCGACGCGCCGTGGGCGCGCAGGTCGTGGGCCAGGCACTCGGTGAGCGCGGCCGCCGCGAACTTCGACACGACGTACGGGCCGCTATAGGCGACGCTCATCATCCCGGCCATCGACGCCGTGTTCACGATGTGGGCCTCGCCACCCTGCTCGAGGAGCCGGGGCACGAAGGCGCGGATACCGTGAAGGATCCCCCAGAGATTGACGCCCATGACCCAGTCCCAGTCCGCCTGGGTCCGCTGCCAGACCACGCCGGCTTGGAACACCCCCGCGTTGTTGCAGAGCAGGTGCACGGCACCGAAGCGCTCGTAGGCGGCATCGGCCAGGGCTTGCACGTCGCCTTCGTGGCTGACGTCGGTCCGCACGCCGATCGCGTCGGCTCCGAGCCCGGCGACGTCGCTGAGGGCGTCGTCAAGGGCGGCGGCCTCCACGTCGGCCAGCACGACCCGCATGCCCTCCCGGGCCGCGTGGCGGGCGAGACCGCGCCCGATCCCGCTGGCCGCGCCGGTGATGACCGCGACCCGTCCCGCGAAGTCGTCCATCAGCGCATCGACCGGAAGCACGCCCGGACGTCGTCGACGAAGAGCGCCGGCTGCTCCATGGCCGCGAAGTGGCCGCCGCGGGGCAGGGCCGCGAAGTGGACGAGGTGGTGGTCCCGTTCGGCCCACCGTCGTGAGGTGCGCATGATCTCCTTCGGGTAGCGGGCGTAGCCGGTGGGCACGTCGATGCGCGTCCCCAGGGGGAGGCGGCCCGCGCGGAGCGCCCGGTCGAACTCGGCGTAGAGCCGAACCGAGGAGGTCGCGGTGCCCGTCACCCAGTACAGCATGACATTGTCGAGGAGCTGGTCCTTCGTGAAGCAGCGCTCGAGGTCGCCGTCACAGTCCGACCAGGCCCGGAATTTCTCCACGATCCAGGCGCACAACCCGACCGGCGAGTCCTCGAGCGCGAAGCCCAGCGTGTGAGGGCGGGTCGACTGGATCCGGAGGTAGCCGTCCTCGTCGTTCATGTAGTGCCCGAAGGCGGCGACCGCGTCCCGCTCGTCGTCCGCGAACGTCGACGGGTCGTCGCCCGCGGGGTTGGGGGCAATCATGTTGAGATGGATCCCGATCACGTGCTCGGGGTCCGCCAGCGCGAGCTGGGAGGTGACGAAGGAACCCCAGTCGCCACCCTGCGCGCCGTAGCGGCGATACCCGAGCCGGCCCATCAGGTCGGCCCAGGCCCGAGCGATTCGTCCCGGGTCCCAGCCTCGCTCGTGGGTCGGCCCGGAGAACGCGTAGCCGGGCAGCGAGGGGCACACGACGTCGAAGGCGTCGCCCGCCTGCCCGCCGTGCGCCACCGGGTCCGAGAGCGGGCCGATCACTTCGAGGAACTCGACGATCGAGCCGGGCCATCCGTGGGTCAAGACGAGGGGGAGCGCGTCGGGCACCGGCGAGCGGAGGTGGAGGAAGTGCACGGGCTGGCCGTCGATCTCGGTGATCTTGTGCTCGAGGGCGTTGAGCCGGGCTTCGGTCGCCCGCCAGTCGTAGCCGTCGCGCCAGTACTCGACGAGGTCGCGGAGGGACGCCTGGTCGGTGCCGTAGTCCCAACCCGCGTCGGGGAGCGCCTCAGGGAATCGGGCGTCGTCGAGGCGTCGGCGCAGATCCTGGAGGGTCGCGTCGCTCACCTCGACCCGGAACGGCGCGACGGTCGGGGCCATCTCAGTACGCGAGGATGAACCCGTCGTCGATCGGTTTGCGGTCGGCGTAGAACGGCGTCAGCACGGCTTCGACCCGCTCGGGCGTCCAACGTTCGTCGACCTTGAACTGACGTTCGACGCTCGGACCGCTCAGGACGCTGATGTCGCGACCCCACACGATGAAGACCTGGCCCGAGACCCGCGCCGCGCCGGGTGAGGCGAGGTAGGCGACGAGCGGCGAGACGTTCTCGGGTGCGAAGACCTCGAAGTCGCCCTCGGTGGCGTCGAACCCGCCGAGGGACTCCGTCATCTGGGTCAGGGCCCGCGGCGCGATGGCGTTGGCGTTGACCCCGTACCGGCCGGTCCCCTGCGCGGTGCTGAGCGTCAGCTGGATGATCCCGCCTTTCGCCGCCGCGTAGTTCGGCTGACCGGGGGCGCCTCGCAGTCCGGATTCGGAGCTGGTGTTGATCACCCGGGCGTAGACCGGCCCGTCGGCGGCCTTGGAGCGGGCCCGCCAGTGATCGACCGCGTGGCGGGTCGGGCAGAAATGCCCTTTGAGGTGCACGCGGATCACCGCGTCCCACTCGTCCTCGCTCATGTTGAAGATCATCCGGTCCCGCAGGATCCCGGCGTTGTTCACGAGGATGTCCAGGTCACCCCAGGTGTCCACCGCGAGCTGCACCATCGCGCGCGACTCGTCCCAATTCGAGACGTCCCCGGCGTGCGCCACCGCGGTGCCGCCGGACCCCTCGATCTCCGCCACGACGTCGTCGGCCGGGTTGGCCCCGCCGGGAGGGGCAAAGTCGTTGACGACCACCCGCGCGCCCTGGCGGGCCAGCTCGAGCGCGTGGGAGCGCCCCAGCCCACGGCCAGCACCGGTGACGATCGCCACCTTGCCTTCCAGCATGCCTGGCATCGTTCGTCGACCCTCCCGTTCGTGGCACCTCGCGGCGGGGGGACTCTAACGTGGCCGCTCATGACAGCGCGACGAGTCGCCGTGGTGACGGGAGCCAGTCGCGGGATCGGCAAGGCAACAGCGATCGCGCTCGCCGAGGCAGGCCTAGACGTCGCGATCACGGCTCGGACCGTCCACGAGGGCGACGGGGTCGACGACTCGGACCCGGGTGGGCGGAGCATGCCCGGCAGCCTGGACACCACGGCCGCCCTCATCGAGGAGCGCGGCGGCCGCGCACTGGCGGTCCCCATGGACCTCCTCGACCGGGCGTCACTCGGCGCCGCGATCGAGCGGGTGCTCGCCGAGTGGGGTCACCTCGATGTCCTGGTGAACAACGCGGTGCACACGGGACCCGGCAGCATGCTGCGGTTCGAGGACACGACCGTGGAGATGCTCGAAACCAAGCTCGCCGCGAACGCGGTGAGCCAGGTCGTGCTGATCAAGGCGGTGCTCCCCCATCTCCTCGAACGCGGCGACGGCACGATCGTGAACGTCACGTCGGCCGTCGCGATCACCGACCCACCGGCGCCGGCCGGTGAGGGCGGCTGGGGCTCGGCGTACGCGATGTCGAAGGGGGCGTTCCACCGCCTCGCCGGGATCCTCGCCGTCGAGTACCCCCAGCTGCGCTTCTACAACGTCGAACCGGGCTACGTGGTCACCGAGCGGATGGAAGTCAACGCCAAGTCGCTCGGCCTCGACGGCGTGTACCCCGGCGCGCCGCCGTCGGTGCCGGCGAGCGTCATCGCCTGGCTCGCGACCGCGCCCGAGGCCGCCGAGCTGTCGGGCCAGACCGTCTCGGCGCAGCGCTTCGCCAAGGAGCATGGGCTGCACCCGGCGTGGCGGCGCCGATAGCGCGTCAGAGGAGGGCGAGCGCGTTGGGCGGCGAGCCGATGCCGCCGGGGATGCCCAACGGCGCGCTCGTGAAGCAGAACTCGTAGACGCGCTCGCCCGCGCAGTCCTCAGCGAGCGCGTCGAGGTCGAAGAACTCTCCGAGCGGAATGCCGAGCAGCGCCAGCACTCGGGTGTGGAGGGTGTCGTCGACCCCGCCCCCGGCCGGCAGGCTGGCCGCGACGGGGAACGGCTCGACGCCGGGGTTGTCGACGGCCAGCGCCGCGACGCCGTGATCCCAGCACCATTCGGCGATCGCCGCGCCGGAGCCGAGCCCCGGCGTGCGCAGGTCCGTGAACGACCGGCTGGCCGCGGAAAGCTGCTCGCGGGCGGGCCCGTCGAGGGTCCGATACCAGGTGAGCCATCCCACGCGGACGCAGCAGACGTCGCCGTCGTGGAACTCGACGCCTTGGGCGGCCGCGGTCTGGTCGAGCAGGTCCGGGGTCACGACGAACGGCTCGTCGCCGGGGATCGACACCTGGCGGGCGACGTCGAGCAGCACTCCCCGCCCGACGATGCCGCGCTCCGCCCAGGCGAGCACCCCGGCGCTGGCGCGGACCTGCTCGGCGCTGCGCCCGCCGAAGAATCCGCGGGTCGAGTGGGCGAAGTGCCCGAAGCCGTCCCACTGCGTCGACGCCTGCGGGAAGAAGTTGTCGAGGCGGTCGTCGAGGACGTTGTCGAGCAGGTTGAACACCTCGTGGCGCATCGCCTCGCGGCCAAAGAACGGGGGCGACGGGACGTCGAGGGGCAAGTCGAGCGGCCAGGTGACCCCGCGGCGCACCAGGCTCGCCGCGTGACGGGCCCGCTCGGCGGTGAGGAGGGCCAGCGAGCCCAGGTCGGGGTCGAGCTCGTCCCAGGCGCAGCCGTCCGGCAGCTCGGCGTAGCGGGGGCGGCGGGTCACGGGCCGGAACGGACCTCGTCGACCGAGCGGACGCGGTCGCCCTGTTCGAAGAGGACGTCGTTGTAGGCGTGTCCGGGACCGACGTAGGCGATCGTCTCGGGGCGCACGAAGCTCACGTACAGCGCCCGCCGCCCCGGACCGTCGCCGGTGGGTGGCGGCGCGGCGTGGAGGAGGTGGGGGTCGTGGACGGTCACGTCGCCGGGTTCGGTGTCGATCGCGACGATGGGGAGCGCCGCCTCGTCCTGGGCTCGGACCGGATGACACGAGGTGCCGTGCGAGCCGGCGAGGAATCGCAGCTGGCCGCTGGCCGCGGTCGCGGCGTCGAGCTGGATCCCGATCTGGATTCCCGGGCACAGCACGGGGTGGCCGCCGAGTCCGCAGTCCTGGTGCCACGGCAGATCGGCGAGCCCCTCGACCGCGCCGGGCTGCTTGAGTATCGCCGCGAAGCCGTCGAGGCAGTCCAGCGTGGGGACCAGCCCGGGTGGACCGAGGGTGGCGAGGCGGCGGAGTCGGAGGTCGTCGCCGAGGGCGGCGAGCTGCTCGGAAGCGAGGGTGGTGTAGGTCACGCGACAACAGACCTCGGTGCCGTCGACGCGCGTCGCCCACCAGGAGCGCCCGTCGCCGGGCCGGGCCTCGCCGCGGAGCCGTTCGACCTCGGCGACGATGTGGTCGAGCTCGGCCGGGGCGAGGACGCCTCGAAGGTGCACGTAGCCGGTCCGGGCGAAGAACTCGCGCCATCCCTCCTCGTCGAGGGTGAACGAGCGTCCCAGGTCGTCGGGCAGGTCGACGGCGGCGGGCTCGTAGATCGGTCGGCCGTGGAAGAGCGCCCGCACGGCGGGCTCCCAGCGAGCCAGGTCGTCGAAGCCGCCCTTCGGGAACGACACCAGCCCGGCGTAGAGGAGACCGAAGCAGGACCGCAGCTCGTTGGCGTAGTCCGACCAGGCCTCGACGCTGACTTCGGCGACGGTGGCGGCGTCGGTCGTTCCGGCCTCGATCTCGACCGTGTCGGGTCGGGGACGGTAGGTGTAGGCGCTGCCGCCGGGCAGCGCGAAGGCGAGGGGAGGTGCACCCGCGAGGTCGGCGGCCGCCCGGGCACCGTTCCCGGCGGCGATCCGGCGGGGCAGCTCCACGCGGTGGAACTGATCGAAGGCGATCGGCGCGAACGCGAGGCCGCTGCTCACGCCGGACGCACCCGGGGGAGGACTTCGCGCTCGAAGAGCTCCAGGGACTCCCAGCCCAGCTCGGGTGGGAGTCCACCCATCAGCGGATGGAGCAGCACCATCCCGGGTCCCGCGGCGTCCTGGGCGAGCGCGACGCACTCGTCGGGCGTGAGGATCTGGTACACGCCACTGGCTCGGACGTCGTGCCAGGTGCGAGCACCTTTCACGTCGACGGCGGAGCGCTGGGGGCCTTCCTGCCAGGACTCGTAGGTCTGGGCGTCGAAGAGCGCGAACGGGCCAATCGTCTCCCACGCCGCGTCCGGGTCGTCGGCGACGTACACGAAGCCGGGTCCGCTGGGCAGCGCGCAGAAGCCGGTCTCGAAACCGAGCGCCGCGGATTCTTGGCTGTAGACCTCCACGAGGTGGGGATCGCCGACCGCGGGCGAGAACCCGCAGCGCAGCCGGGCCGCTCGGCGCGCCGCGATCTCGGTCGACCCGCCGATCATGACCAGGGGCCCGCCGGGGGTCGCCGGCTTCGGCGTGACCACGATGTCGCGACCCCGCCACGTGAACGGCTCGCCGGTCCAGGCCTGCTGCAGGACACCGACGGCCTCTTCGAGGAGCCGACCCCGCTGGGTACGGTCCACGGCCGCCATCTCGAACTCGACGCTGCGGTACCCAAGCCCGGCGACGACGCTGAGACGACCGGGTCCGCAGAGATCGATGACGGCGAGCTGCTCCGCGAGGCGCACCGGGTCGTGGAGCGGGACCAGCATCGCGGAGATGTTCACCGCGATCCGAGGGGTGCGGCCGAGGATGGCGGCGGCGAGGGTCAGCGGCGCTGGGAGGTAGCCGTCGGGCGCCCCGTGATGCTCGGACAAGATGACCGCGTCGAATCCGAGCCGGTCCGCCCAGGCGGCCATGTCGAGCGCGGTGGCGTACTGGCGGGCGTGGGTCGTGGACGCGAACTCGGGAACCCGCAGGTCGAAGCGCAGCCCCAGCATCGCCACCGCCGTCTCCTCTCACCCACCTGATCTGCCGGCTCGGGCGGTCGGCTGACCGTCGGCGCGCTCAGCCGCCACTCTCGGCCCGGGCGGATGATAGAGGGCCGGTGGAGCCGGGCCGCCGCCGGTTGCGCCGAGCGCGGACCCGCCCCGTGTANNGCCCGGTGGGCCGGGACCACAGCCCCAGCCCTGCCCCTACCCGCCGCCTTGTGCGAACGCGACCATCTCGCTGTAGATGTGGAGGACCTTGCCCGAATAGTTGGGGTCGGTCGCCCAGTTGCCGTGCCCCATCTGCTCCCACGTTGGCGCCCAGCCCTTGGCGAAGAAGGTGTCGAAGTTGCTGGCCGCTTGGATCGGGTTCATCCCGTACCAGTACGGCGACGGCGGGTTGTGGAGCTGCGCCGCGGTCGAGTTCGGGTCGGCGTAGTTGAGCAGATGCTGGATCTGGGCCCGCACCCCGTCGCGCGGCGTCGGGAAGTTCGTGCCGCTCGAGCAGCTATCGCACCAGCCCATCCCGGCGTAGTTGTTGTTGGGGGCTGACTCGAAGCCGCCAGTCTCGACGACCGCCTGCGCGAAGGCGACGTCGCCGCGCACACCCTCGGCGTTGCCCTCTTCGACGTAGATGTTCGCCAAGTCATCGATCGTCGTCTCGATATTGGGCGAGTAGTTCTGTGAGCGGATCCACGCCGCCATCTGCGGGCCGGTCAGCACCGACGGCCCGAGCACCGGCTGAGAGCCGGCGACCTCGAACACGCCCAGCTCTTTGGCCTGGGTCAGCGCCTGGTTGGCGGCCGCGACCCGCTGGGTCATGAGCGCCTGTTGGACCTGCTCCTGCGCGGCGAGCTGGTTGAGCTGGGCTTGGCTTTGCTGCAACGAAGCCTGCTGGGCCTGCAGGGTCTGTTCGTTCTGCGCGAGCTGCACCGCGATGGCGGCCAGCGTCTGAGCGTTCTTGTGGTCGCGGCGCGCCGCGTCGTTGGCAAGGACTTGACGGCTCGCCTGGGCAAGCGACGGGTCGGGAAGGAACGAGTCGTAGCCGCCGAGGGGACCGTTCGACACGTACAGCGCGGCGGCGCGCTGCTGCAGCGTCAGGCGCAGCTTCGCCTCCTCGGCCTTCAGGAGCGGGATCTGAGCTTGGACCTGGGCGATCTTGGCCTGGTTGGCGGTGATCTGCGCTGCGACGTTCGCCTGCTGCGCGTTGGTGTTCGCGACCGCCTGGGCGGCCTGCTGGGCTTGTTGCTGGGCCTGGTCGAGTTGGGTCTGGGCGGCCGCGACGGCGTTGCCGGTCGTCTGGGCGCCCCCCGCGCTGGCGAGCGCCGCCAGGCCGAGGGACCCGGCCAGGACCGCGACGAGCCAACGGAGGGTCCAACGAGGAAGCACAACTCGCCAGGTTAGGGAATCAGGAACCACATCAGCAACAGGGGCCTCAGTCGGTGGGGCGTATAGCCTCCCGGCCGATGACCCCGGACCCACCCGGCACGGCCCCCGGGGGCCCCCGGAGGCCCCGCCGTGAGCCCGGGCGGCGTTCGGCCCGTCCGCCGGGTCGTCGTGGCTCGCCAAGCCGGTACGCCCCGGGTCGTCGCCGACGGGCCCTCCCCGCACGTCCACACGCTGCGGGGGATGCCCGCCGACCTCGGTCTCACCGATTGCGGGTACACCGACGGCGCGGCGGGCGACAGCGTGGAGTAACCGGTCCGCGGGGCCGGCGGTCCTCGCCACCGTCGGGGTGGCGCTGGTGGACTGGGCGGGCTCAGTCCGGGTCGAGCGACAGCATGCGGATCGCGTTGCCCCGCATGATCTTGTAGATCGTCTCGTCGTCGAGGTTCTTGGTGAGCCTCTCGGCGATCTCGCGCGTGTGCGGCCACGTCGAGTCGGAATGTGGGTAGTCGGTCTCGAACGTGATGTTGTCGACGCCGACCTCCTCGAGGGAGTTCAGCCCGTGGGCGTCGTCAAAGAAGCAGCCATACACGTGTTCGCGGTAGTACTGGCTCGGTGGCTTGCGCACCTTGTCGCCGAGGCCTGCCCACGCCCGGTTCTGCTCCCAGACCGCGTCGGCCCGCTCGAGGATGTACGGAATCCAGCCGATCTGGCCCTCGGAGTAGGCGACGTGCAACGCCGGGTGCTTCTCGAAGACACCCGACATGAGGTAGTCGACCATCGACATGGCCGCGTTCATGTAGGTGAGGGTCGAGCCGACCCCCGCGGGCGCGTCGGGTGAGGTAGAGGGCATCTTCGACGACGACCCGATGTGCATGCACACCACCGTGTCGGTCTCCGCGCACGCGGCGAAGAACGGGTCCCAGAAGCCGTCCGCGTCGTGGACGGATGGGAGACCGAGGTGGGGGGGGATCTCGGTGAAACACACCGCGTGACAACCCCGAGCTGCATTGCGGTGTACCTCGACGGCGGCGAGCTGGGCGTCCCACAGCGGGATCAGCGGAAGCGGGATCAGCCGGCCGTTCGAGCCGCCGCACCATTCGTCGAACATCCAGTCGTTGTAGGCCTCGACGCAGAGGAGGGCGAGCGCTCGGTCGCTGGCCTCGAGGAACGTCTGGCCGCAAAACCGCGGGAACGTCGGGAACGACAGGCTCGCCTCGGTCCAGTTGGCGTCCATGTCCTCGAGTCGGGCCACCGGGTCGAAGCATCCGGGGCGCATCTCGTCGAACGTGATCGCGGTGACCTTCACCTCGTCGCGGTCGAACCCGACGGCCGCTGACAGGCGGGTGAGCGGGTACACGAGGTCCTCGTAGAGCCACCAGTCGCACATCGGACCGTCGGTCCCTGGCGAGTACGTGAACTTGCCGCCGACGAACGTCATCTCGCCGAGCGGGGCTCGCATCGTGCGCGGTCCGACCTCGCGGTACTTGGCCGGCAGGCGGTCCTGCCAGACACCGGGAGGTTCGACGACGTGGTCGTCGACCGAGATGATCTTGGGAAAGTCCGCCATCCGGCGAGCATAGGCCTGACGGGTCGCCCGGTCAGGCGGGGCCCCGGCGTCACGCCCAGGACAGCGGTCGGACGTTGCGACCCGCCCGCCACGCCAGGACGCCGCCCACCACGACGAGGAGCGCGCCGGCGATCACGACGCCGACCGTCTGGCGCACGAAGGACTGCGTCACGACGTTGTATCCCGCGAGGAAGGCAGCTCGGTCGGACGGTGTGCCGGTCTGGTGCTCGAGGAGGGAGCGGCCCGGCTTCACCAGTGCGACCAGGCCGACCCCGACCCCGGCGGTGACGACGCCGAGCACGATGCAGAGCAGCCCACGGCGGTGGGCGGCGGCGATAGCGAACGCCAACGCCACCATCGCCGCGATCGGGAGCGCGAGCGCCGAGTCCTGAACCAGCTGGACCCCTTCCCAGACCGCCGGCGCGTCGCTCCGACGCAGCACGGTCACCGGGGCGAGAGAGACCTGGGAGGGCAAGCGCGCCGCCAGGCTCGCCGGGAGCTGCTCTCGCAGGACGGGGAGCACCGGGGCGAGATCGAGCTGTAGCGGGTCTTGGCCCTGACGGAGCTGGTCGTGGGTGCTGGCGAGCAGCTCGTCGAACGCGGGCTTCACCTGGGGGAGGCCGAGCTCGTGCGCGACGACGGAGCGCAACGTGGTGTCGTTGCCGATCAGCGCCGGCACGCTCGCTTCGATGTCGCCGACGATCCGGTCAGCGAGCGCGTCGCGGACCGCGCCCTGGTCGAGCACCTGCTCCCCGAGGCGCGCGAACGAGTCCGTCCCGACGAGCTCGCGCTGAGCCCACGCCCCGAGGTCCCCGAGGGGCACGAGCACGACGAATACCACGGCGAGGAGGAAGGCCAGGAGAGCGCGCACGACGCCGTTCAGTGTGTCCGGCGCGCCGCCCCCGGAGAGAGCATGCCCCTCCCCGTGCCACCCCGCCCGAGGGCTCGACCCCGCTCCGGGGGGCACGGACGCGGTTCGCTCCGTGGTCGTCACCCGGGGGCGGAACCGGCCTGGGCCAAGCCACCACCTACGAGTTCGCGCGGCTCGGGGCGGTCGGGATCGTGAGCCGCGGCGAGGAGCACCGAACGGTCTGGCGGGCGGCGGTTGAGGCCGTCGGGGGACGGGGCTTCGGGTTCATCTGCCCCGTGCGGGACCCAGCCCAGGTGGCCGGCGCCGTCGACCCGGTCGAGGCGGAGCTCAGACCGGTCGACGTCCGGATGAACAACCCGGCGGGAACGTCGCGGGCAAGGAGCGGCGCGTTCGCGCTCAGCTCCCGATCCTTCGCAGAGTCCGCACGTCGACGTTCGCGAAGCACGAGTACGGCACCACGACCTGGTCAAGCGGTGCCGGTGCTCTGGACCAGCGACCCGCACGGCGTCGGGTGCTGCTGGGCGTCCGGGTACGACGTCGGCCCGACGACGCAAGTCACCGTACGCGCCGGAGTAGCTGAGCCCGGCGACGAGGACGTCACGCCGGGGACGGCTCGGGCGACGACCGCGGTCGCGATCACGGGCACCCGACCCGTTGTGCGACGGGGAGCGCTCAGGAGCTGTTGCCGAGGTAGATGGCGGCGAGGCGCTCCTCGTCGACCTCGTCTCGAGCGCCGGTCCACGTGACGCGCCCGAGCTCCATGAACGCCACCGTGTCCGCGAGCGCCATCACTGCGTGGGCCTTCTCCTCGACGAGCATGATCGCCGCGCCCAGATCCCGCAGGTCCCGCAACGCCTGGAGGACCTCGTCGGCGGCCAGTGGCGCGAGGCCGAGCGTGGGCTCGTCAGCGATGAACACCCGCGGCGGCTGCGCGAGCGCCGGAGCGAGGCTCAGCATCTGCTGCTCGCCGCCCGACAGTGATCCGGCCCGCTGGCCGCGGCGCTCGGCGAGAATCGGGAACCGGGTGTACGCCCCCTCGCGCTGCGCCGATTCGCGGAGCGCCAAGCGCAGGTTCTCTTCCACCGTGAGGCCCGGAAAGATGCCGCGCGCCTCGGGGACGACCAGCATCCCTCGCTGAACCCGCTCGTGCGGCGGGACCCCGGTGACATCCTCGCCGGCCAGCAGAACACGGCCCTCGCGCGGCGTGATCAGCCCGGACGCCACGCTGCACAGGGTCGACTTCCCGGCCCCGTTGGCACCGAGCAGCGCCACGATCGATCCCGCCGGCACCGTGACGTCCACGCCGTGGAGCACGTCGACCTCGCCATACCCGCCCACGACGCCCCGGATGGCCAACGCGGCCGTGGAGTCAACGCTCGCTCGGTCGCTCGGCGGCGCGGCCGGCGTGGCCACGACCGGAGCGGCAACGCCCGCGGGCGGCGGCTCGCCGGCGTGCAATTCGGCCTCGCTGGCTTCGATCTCGGCCTTGCGGCGGCGCGCCAGCGATCGCTGGCGCCGCTGCGAGCCGACCAGTGCCAGGATCCCGTCGGGGTTCTGCGCCAGGTTGATCGCGCCGAGCCCGAACAGGATCGGGGCGAAATACGACGAGGTCGCGAGACTGCTAGCCGAACCGCTCAAGAAGTCCTGACCGATCCAGAGCAAGACCACCGCGGTGCCGACGTACGCGAGCCCGGCCAGCAGCGCCCCGCCGGGACGCCGCACCCCGAAGACCACCGCGACGGCCAACCAGATCAGCCCGTCGGCCGGCATGGCGTTGCTGCTCGTGGCCGAGTTGGTCACCATCGCCAGCATCACGCCCCCGAACCCCGCGATCCCGGCCGACACCGCGAAGACCATCAGCCTCGTGCGTGCCGGCGACAGACCCGACGTCTTGGCTCCAACCTCGCTGCTGCGGGCGGCGAGCATGGCCCGCCCCGACGGTGATCGCATCAGACTGTGCACCAGGAGGGTCAGGAGCCCGAACACCGCGAGCAGCAACACGACCTGCTCCCCCGGCATCGAGAAGTCGAAGTGACTCCCAGCCCCCGGCACGAGCTGGCGGTTGAGCCAGTTCAGGCCGGGGATGCTCACCGAGGGCGACGAAATCGGGTAGCCAACGCCGCCGTGGGCGATGGTCTGGGTATCGAACGGCACCAGCGCGAGGAAGAACGCGAGCGCGAACGTGCCGATGGCCAGCGCGACCGCGCCGAGCCGACGCCAGCCGACCACCAGCGCGACCATCAGGCCCATTCCGGCACCGGCGAACGCGCCGATCACGGCGGCGATCGCGAAGTTCAGGTGGCCGTGCGGCGCGAGGAGCGGCAGGTTGCCCCAGTTGCGGTCGAGCGCCCATCCGGCGGCGAAACTTCCCCCGATCACGAACGACGCCTGCGCCAGGCTGACCATGCCGCCCAAGCCGGTCACCACGACGAACGACAAGAAAATGATCCCAAAGACGATGCCTTTGGCGAGGATTCCCTGCTCGTACGTGTCCGCCCGCAGCCAGGGAACGTTGATCCACTGGAGCGCGAAGGCCACCAGGACGATCGTGCCCACCGCCCACGGGAGACGTCGTCGCCACGCGGGCAGCCCAGCGCGGTGGTCGGGGCGGGGCGTCTCCTCGGAAGGTACCTCGCGCACGAGGAACACGAGCGCGAGCGTCAAGATGAACGGAATCGCGGTGCGGAAGCCGCTCAGGTTGTTCAAGAAGCTTGGTAAGAAGCTGTTGCCGTATCCGGCCACGAGATCCTGGACGACACCGAGCGCCAAGCCGCCGAGGAACGCGATCGGGATGGACCGCAAGCCGCTGAGGACCACCGCCGACAGCGAGCCGAACACGATGAGCGTGATGAAGTCGGGGTTGAGCTGGAACAGCGGCGCGATGAGGATCCCGCCGAGCCCGGCCAGTGTCATGGTGAGGATCCAGGCCGTGGCGGAGGTCCGGCGCTCGTTCACGCCCCGCAGCGACGCCAGGCTCTTGCGGTCGACGACGGCCCGCATCTCCAGGCCGGTCCGGGTGCGCCGGACGAGGAACCACAGCACGAACGCGGCCACCGCGGCGGCGACGAACACCGCGAGCTGGTCGCTGGTGAGGTGAACGCTGGACAGACCCAGCCATCCGAAGCCGAAGACCTTCGCCGGGGTCGGGCCGATGCCCGGCGCCGACCCGCCCACATTCACCGTGTTCGCCAGCTTCGGCAGGTTGAAGCCCAGCACCTGGTCGCCGACGACCTCCACCAGCCACAACGCGAGCTGGGGGAGCGCGACGAGCAGGCCGATGGTGCCGACGATCCGCGCGTAGACCGGAGCTGTCCCGAGGCGGCGGAGCAGGATCCGGTCGAGCACGAAACCCATCAACGGCGCGAAAACGAAGACGGTGAGGATCGCGGCGGGCACAATCGGAATGCCCAGCCCCGTGTGGAGCTGGTAATAGAAGTACGCGGCGACGAACGCAACCGCGCCGTGCGCGAAGTTGAAGATGCCCGAGGTCTCGTACGTCAGCACGAGCCCTGAGGCCATGATCGCGTAGATGCCGCCGGTGACCGTGCCGGAGATCAAGAGGTTGAAGAACTTCTGCAACGGTCAGCCCTCGAGATTTTCTACGACAGGAAAGACGGCCCGGCGGTGGTGGCCCGGGCTTATCGCCCTACCACCACCGCCGCGGTCCGTCCGCTGAGCACCTAGAACTTCAGGTTCTTGCCTGTCTTGTAGTTGAAGTCCTGGTAGCAGCTGTACTTCACCGAGATGCTGAACGTCGTCCCGTCGCTCCCGACCAGGGTGCCGCACGGCGAACCCTCGGTCTGAGCCTCGGGATAGACGGTCGGCCCGACGACGCCGGGGATGGAATAGGTGAAGTTCTTCATCGCCGCGGCAAAAGTCTGCGGCGTGAGGTTCTTCCCGACCTTCTGGAGAACCTTCACGAAGGCATCGGCCGAGAAGTAGGCCGAGAGCATGCCTTGGGTGATCACCACGTTCGGCCCACCGATGGCCTTGAGGTTCGCCACGATCTGCTGCATCGCAGGGTTCGTGGTGTCCGCGGGCACGTCGAACTGGGTGAACGCGAAGTTGTTCTTCAGGATCGACGTCGCGCGCGGGTCGTACAGCACCGCGTTGGTAAGGACGCCCTTGTAGCCGGCCTGGGGCAGCGCCACCGCGAGCTTGAGGGTGTTCGGCACCGACGTGGTCAGAAAGATCGCGTCGGGCGCCTTCCCGCCGTTACTCGTCAACATCGCGTTGATGAAGGGCGAGTAGTCACCGGGTGGCACCGGCGGGAGCGTGCTCTGCACGTATACCGCCTTGAAGCCCGCCCGCTTGACCTGCGCCTGGATGACCACCGCGCCTTGTTTCCCGGTCGCGTTGTCCTCCGAGATCACGGCCGCGGTCTTACCCTTCGCCCCGTTGGGGCTGCCGTGCGCCTTGAAGTAGGCGTTGACCAACGCACCCCACGTGGTCCCCGTGGTGGGAGTGCTCGGCGGCGGCACGATGCAGCCCGTGAACCCGAACGCGTACGGGTTGTTGCAGTACGCGGTGTCGATTCCCCACCCGAAGAACGGCACCTGCTGCTGCTTCAGGTACGGCCCGGACTCATCGAGATACGGGTCGAGCACCGGCACGATCGCAAAGACCTGATCCTGCTCCACCAGCCGCTGGACGGTGCTGAGGTCGGAGCTGACTGCGCCTCCATCATCGGCACTCTCGGCGTACTTGATCTGGCGCCCAGCGACGCCACCCTTCGCGTTCACAGCCGCGAAGGCCGCCTTTGCCCCGGTTTCGATATCGGTCCCCGGGAACTGGGTTTGCTGGGAGACCCCGGCGACGGTGATCGAGTTGCTCGTCACGCCGCGGACGCTTCCAGCGGCACCGGCCGTCCCCCCTGACACACCTCCCACCAACGCGAATGCGCCCGAGACGGCGACTGCCGCAGTTGCGGCGACCCACTTTCTTCGTTTCACAGCTCCCCCTTGTGCTTTGTCTTGCGGTTCTTGTCTCAGTCCTCGCCGAGGTACGCGGCGCGCACCGCAGCATTGGACTGCACCTCGTGTGGCTCTCCGACCGTCAGTACTTGCCCGAGGTCGAGGACCACGATCCGGTCACAGTGCTTCATCACGAACCCGACGTCATGCTCGACGAGGAGCACCGCGCAGGACTCGTCACGGCGGATGGCTTGGATCCGCTCCCCGAGCCGAGCCGCCTCGGTCTCGTCGAGTCCCGAGGTCGGCTCGTCGAGCAGGAGCACGCGAGGGTGATCCACAATGGCTCGCGCGAGCTCCATCATCCGGGCCAGGCCGATCGGCAGTGACCCCGCCAGCTCTCCCCGGATGGCAGTCAGGCCACACAGCTCGAGCACCTCGGCCACGCGCTCGCGCCGCTCCCGCTCGCGCCGGCGGCGGCTCCGGAGCGACAGGAGGTCCGCGGCCAAGCCGCCTCCCCCACCCCGCCACTCGAGCGCGCTCAGCACGTTGTCCTCGACGCTCAGCCAGCCAAACGCCTGGACCCGCTGGAACGTCCGACGCAGCCCTCGCCGGGCCCGGTAGATCGACGAGCGTCGCGTCACGTTCTCGCCCGCGAGCATGACCTGCCCCGTATCGGGCATCCGCAAGCCCGAGATCACGTCGAAGAGTGTTGTCTTGCCCGCACCGTTTGGCCCGATGAGGCCTCGAACCTCTCCCCACTCGAGGGTCAGGCTGACGCCTTGCAGGGCGGTAATCCCGCCGAACCGGACCGTGACATCGGTCAGCGAGAGTGCGGGACCGCGATCATCCATGGTCACGCCGGGCGCGCCTTTGAGCTCGCGGTCTACAGCCGTCACTCCGGCACTCCCCCCTTGTCCGGATCTGACGGTATATCAGGTCTTGGAGTCCGCGCGGGCGCAGCCGGTCCCGAGGTCGCAGGTCAGAGCGCGTCCAGGCTGGACCCAGGCGGACTCCCACTGGACTCGAGAACCAGACCAGATCCGAGACCCTTTGACAACGCGTTGACAGCCGGCGTTTGCGTCAGCGAACGGCCCACGAACACCACCCGCGCCCCCGACGCGAGGTTGCTCCGTGACCGTCGTATACCTCGGCCTGGCCTTCGTCACCGAGCCTGACGGCGAAGGCCATGACGCGCGGCGTCTTCGACAGCGTCGACGCGGCACCATTCTGGTGATCCCGGTCAGCGGGTCGAACTCGAGCCGACACCAGCGCGGCTGCGGCTGACCGCGTGGTGGAGGGCGTCGAGGTGATCGTGACCAGCCGTTGCCGGTACGCACGCCGTGGTCATGCCACCGCGGTGGGTGTGAGTCCCGAGCCGCCGCCGAGGTGGCCGCCGAGCGTCAAACGGTGTCAGTGAGCGCCGGAGCGAGCTGGTGGAGCAAGGCGTGGATCTCTCGGGCGCACTCTTCGAACTCGGGGAGGTCGCCGCCGGCCGGGTCGACCACGTCCTCCCATGGGTCGAGCGCGATCAATTCGAGGTGCAGCGCGCTCACCCGGGCCGCGAAGGTGGCCCCGGTGGCGGGGAGATCGCGGGCGAGCCGCCGCAGCGTGCCCGTCCGGGCGGCGGCCTCGGGATGGGTACGCCGCACGTAGGCGACGTGCTCGCCGGCCAAGGCGACCACGAGGTCGGCGGTGTCAACGTGGGGGTCGCGCAGCTGGGTACTCCGGTGTCGGGGCGCCGCGACGTCGAGCCCGGCCAGCGCTTCCCGGGTCCGCCAGCTCATCGGCATGCCCTCGACGACGTGCGTCCCCGCGGTCGTGATCTCGACGTCATCGAGATGGGCAGCGAGGATCGCCCCGGCCATCACCGATCGAGCGGCGTTGCCGGTGCAGAGAAAGACCAGGTGGGGCACCGGGGACTCCACTCAGCCGAGGTCGCTCGGCGGGAACTTCACCTGGTGGGTCGGGAGCCGCCGACCGGACGCAACGACGAAGGACGTGCCGCGGGCTCGGATCACGTCCCGCTCGATGAACGACGGACAGCAGTTGGCGTCACGCGCGCGGTACACGGCGAAGTACGCGACCAGCTGGCCCGGCTGGACGAGTGCGACGCCCTGGTCGAGAACCGTGTGACCGGCGACGCGTGGACCGCGGGCCGTACCGACGACCAGGTCGATGTCGAGGAAGGCGCCCGACCCCTCCGAGCGGTAGCCGAGCACGAGGCTCTGACCGTGACCGGTCAGCTCGGCGGTCCGTGCCGTCACCGCGGCGAAGAGCGGTCCCGCTCGGCCACCGCTCGGGCGCGTCTGGAGCGCCGCCTCCCACCGCCCGGGGCTCGACGCGCGGTATACCGTCACCGTCCAGGGCCGTGACACGAGGCCCGCCACGGCGGGCGGCCCCGCCTCGATCGTGAAGAGCAGCCCACCACCCGGCGCGGCGACCAGGCCGCACTGCCCACCGCTTCCGGTCAGCAGGGTCCGACACGCCGCGCCGGACGCCAGGCTGACCGTCGGCCCATGTCGGGTCGGTGCCAGCACTGCACCCTTCACGCCCAGGCGTGCCCCACCCCCAACACTCGCGGCGCCGGCCGGGCTGGCAAGGAGCGCGACCGCGGCGACGAGGACGACCACCACGAACCCGCAGACCGAGCGACGCACGACCGGAACGTTCTCGCGAGTGCGGGGTCAGACCCGCACGGAAGGGTCGCCGTCGACGGTCAGCACGTGTCCGGCGGTCCACCGGCCGTCGCCTGACGGGAGGACGAGGCGGACGTCCGCGGTGTCATCGGCTGCTCCCCGCTGGTACGAGGTCTTCGTCGGCAGCGATGGTCGGTCGGAGCGCAGCACGGTCTCTCTCGGTGGGCGATCAGCGACGACTCTACCGATCCCACGGTCGCCGTTCACGACGAGCAGAGCGTCGTGACCTGGCTCGGCCGTTGACCAGTCGTGGCGCACAGGACCGTCACGGTGCCCTGGGCGGTGTGGCCGTCGCGGAACCCGACGGTGAACGTCGCGTCGAATCCCTTCTTGTCGGAGCGAAGCAGACCGGTGAGCTGGAACGTCTGCACCTTGGGGTCAGGCACGTTGAGCGCGGTGAGCACGATCGACAGGCCTGACCCGAGCTTGCCGGTCACGGGCCCGAAGCTGGCTGTCTGCGTCGTGGCCGCGGCCGCGGGATTGCCCAGCGCGATGGTCCCGTTGATCTGGCGAACCGCCTTGGCCCCGCCGCCGAAGAGGTCGCCGTTCAGGGCGACGGCGGCGGTCAGGGTGCCCGCGGTCGGGTCGATGCGCAGGTCCAGCGACGCCGGCCCGGTCGTGTGGTACGTCGTGTTCGTGAAGGTGCCCGAGTAGGAGCCGTCGTATTGCTGGGCGAGGGCAACCACCGGGTTCGACGACTTGGGCACGACCGTGGTCGGAGTCGCGCTCGGCGCGCTGGTCGTCGTCGTCGTGATCGCCGTGGGCCCGGTCGTGGGACGGGTCGTCCGCTGCTTGGTCGAGGATCCTGCGGTCAGGACGACCACCCCGGCCACCACTGCCGCCACGACCACCACCGCACCGACGCCGAGGAACACCCGGCGCCGCCGGGCTCGGTGGCGGCGCACCGCTCGGCCGGTGGGCGTCGGACCAGGCTCGTCCTCGGGGGGCGCCCAGAAGGTTTCCGCCACCGAGGGGTCGCGGGGTGCGTCAGGACGGTGCGGTTCATCCGTCACCCGAGCCAGGGTAACGCCGGGCTCTGCCGACTCCGTGCCGAACGGAGCGACGAGCTTCGTGCGGCACGGAGTCGGCGCGTAGCGTCCGAGCTGGACTCGAACCGTGCGTGGTCACGCCGACCGGTCGAGACCACGCCCGCGCTCCCCCAGGAGGCTCGAGATGAAGACGCTGCGCACCCCCGACGACCGCTTTGCGGGCCTCCCCAACTTCGCCTTCGAACCGCATTACGTCGACGTGCCCGACGGCGACGGCGCCACCTTGCGGGTCCACTACGTCGACGAGGGTCCGCGCGGCGCGCCACCGATCTTGCTGCTCCACGGTGAGCCGTCGTGGTGCTTCCTCTACCGGCGGATGATCCCGGTCCTGGTGGACGCGGGCCTCCGCACGGTGGCGCCGGACCTGGTTGGCTTCGGCAGGTCCGACAAGCCGGCTTCTCGCGACGACTACACGTATCAACGCCACGTCGACTGGATGACCGCGCTGCTCGACGCGCTCGAGCTGCGCGACGCCACCCTGGTGGGTCAAGACTGGGGTGGGCTGATCGGGCTGCGCTTGGTGGCCGAGAACCCAGAGCGGTTCGCACGTGTCGTCGCCGCCAACACCATGCTGCCCACCGGCGAGCGGGACCCCGGCGACGCCTTCCGAGCCTGGCAGCGCTTCTCGCAGGAGACCCCGGCGTTCGACGTCGGGCGCATCGTGAACACTGGCTGTACGACCGACCTCGCGCCCGAGGTCATCGCCGCCTACGACGCCCCGTTCCCCGACGACGAGTTCAAGCAAGGCGCGCGGCAGTTCCCTCTGCTGGTGCCGACGACACCCGACGATCCGGCGAGCGACGCGAACCGTCGAGCATGGGATGTTCTGCACACCTGGACGAAGCCGTTTCTGACCGCGTTCAGCGACCGCGACCCGATCACGCACGGTGGTGACCGCTATCTGCAGTCCGAGATCCCCGGATGCGCAGGTCAAGCGCACACCACGATCGAGGGTGGCGGCCATTTCCTCCAAGAGGATCGAGGTGAGGAGCTCGCCCGAGTCGTCGCCGCGTTCGTCACCGGGTGACGCGCCTCGACCGAGACGGGTCGGCTCGCGTCCCCGGCGGCATCACCCAGGACGCCATCCCCGGAGCGCCACCGCTCCGTAGACTCCGCCGGTGACGACCGCCCGGCGCTTCGGCCCGGCGGTCCTGGCGATCGCGGTCGTGGCCTTCGCCGCCGCGGCGTGGAGCGTCCCCGCCGGGGTGCTCGTCCAGGGCGCGCTCGTCGGAGCGCTGACGTCGTTCCTCGCCCTGGGTCTCGCCTTGGTGTGGCGAGCGAACCGGATCATCAACTTCGCGGCCGGCGACCTCGGCACCGTGCCTGCGACCCTGGCCGTCCTCTTGACCATCAGCACGCTCGCGCTGAACTGGTGGGTCGGACTCGTCGCCGGGCTGGCGACGGCGCTGATCGTCGGTGCCGCGGTCGAGTTCCTCCTCGTCCGGCGCTTCGCCCGCTCTCCCCGCCTGGTCTTGAGCGTCGCCACCATCGGCATCGCCCAGGTCCTCGCCGCCGGCGGACTGTTCCTGCCCCGCTGGTTCACCATCACCGGCAACACCATCCCCGCCCCGTTCAACCTGCACTTCACGATCAACCCCATCGTGTTCCGAGGCACCGACGTCGCGGCCTTCGTCGCCGTCCCGCTCGTCCTCGTCGGCCTCACCCTGTTTCTCAAATGCAGCGACCTCGGGATCGCGATCCGAGCCGGGGCGGAGCGGGCAGACCGCGCGGCGTCGCTCGGCATCCCGATCCGGCGTCTCCAGACCATCGTCTGGGTGCTCGCGACGGTCCTCGCGTTCCTGGCGGTGTACCTGCGAGCGGGCATCATCGGCCTGCCGATCGGTCAGGTGCTGGGTCCCGCCCTTTTGTTGCGTGCCCTCGCCGCGGCCGTGATCGGGCGGATGGAACGGCTCCCCACCATTGTCGGTGCCGCGGTGGTGCTCGGAATCGTCGAACAAGCCGTGGTGTGGCACTGGAATCAGCCGGCCTACGTCGACCCCGTGCTGTTCGTCGTCGTGGTGGTCGGACTGCTCGCGACCGGCGGAACCGACGGAAGTCGGGTGCGCGAGAGCGACGTCTCAACCTGGCAAGCAGCGCGCGAGGTTCGTCCGGTGCCGCGAGAGCTCCGACGGCTCCCCGAAGTGCGCCTCACGCGCGTCGCGGCAGGCGTGGTCGTGCTCGGCGTGCTGGTCGCGGTCCCCGCTCTCCTGTCGGCGAGCAAGCTGAGCCTGGCCACCGCGATTGTCATCTTCGGGATCATCGGCTGCTCGCTCGTGGTCCTGACCGGCTGGGCCGGCCAGGTCAGCCTCGGACAGGTCGCGTTCGTCGGCATCGGCGCGGCCGTCTCGGGGGCGGTCACCGCCCGGCTCGGCTGGGACCTCGCAGCCGGCCTGCTCCTGGCCGGGATCGCGGGCGCCGGGGTCGCGATGGTGATCGGGCTGCCCGCGCTCCGCCGACGAGGTCTGACCCTCGCCGTGACGTCGCTGGCCTTCGCGCTCATGACCTCCGACTGGCTGCTGAATCGGAGCTTCTTCGGCGCGGGCACCGCGCTGAACTGGCTGCCGGGCGAGCAGATCGCCCGCCCACCGCTGTTCGGCATCATCGCCGTCGACACCGACACCCGCTTCTACTACCTGTGCCTCGCGGGGCTCGCGCTCGCGGTCGCGCTGGCCTACGGCCTGCGAGCCAGTCGAACGGGACGGGCGATCATCGCCACCCGCGAGAACGAGCGGGCCGCGGAAGCATTCGGTGTGAGCACACGCCGCCTGACCCTCTTCGCGCTGGCCTTCTCCGGCTTCCTCGCCGCGTTCGCCGGTGCACTGTTCGTGTATCAACAGTCGGGGCTCGACCCGGGCCCCTACCAGCCCGCGGCGAGCCTCCAGGTGTTCGCCATGACGGTCATCGGCGGACTCGGCTCGATCCCCGGCGCCATCATCGGCGCGACCTATGTCCGTGGCGTCGCCTACTTCCTGCCGACCAACTGGCAGATCCTCGCCACCGGAGCCGGGCTGCTCGCGGTGCTGCTCGTCTTGCCCGGCGGTCTCGGCGGCGCGCTGGCCGACGCGCGCGAGGCACTCCTCCGCCGAGTGGCAGCCCGCCGTTCGATCGCGGTCAGTGCCCTCACCGACGAAGCCCTCGACCGCGACGACGGTGACGAGCTCACCGGCGCGCCCGTCACCGCGGTGCCCCCCGACGCCCGGCTCGTCATCACGGGCGTCGAGGTGCGCTACGACGGCGTACCCGTGCTCGTCGATGCCCGGCTCCACGCCGTCGAGGGCGAGATCGTCGCCCTGCTCGGCACCAACGGCGCCGGCAAGTCCACGCTGCTGCGAGCGATCGCCGGACTCGTGCCCTGCACCGAAGGCACCGTCCGCCTCGACGGCGAGGACCTCGCCGGGTTGCGGGCCGACGAGATCGCGGGACGCGGGGTCGCGTCCGTACCCGGTGGCGAGTCGACGTTTCCGTCCCTCACCGTCGGCGAGCATCTCCGGCTCGCCGCTTGGACCCAGCGCCACCGGCCGGCCGAGGCGCGCGCCGCCACCGACCGGGCCCTCGAGCACTTTCCGATGCTGCGGGACCGAGGCCGCCAGACCGCCGGCGACTTGAGCGGTGGCGAGCAGCAGATGCTGGCCTTGGCGATGGCGTTGATCGCTGCGCCTCGCCTACTCCTCGTCGACGAGCTGTCCCTCGGGCTGGCGCCCGCCGTTGTCACCGCGCTCCTGGGCGTGCTGCGCGAGCTCGCGGGGAACGGCACGACGGTGGTCGTCGTCGAGCAGTCAGCCGATCTCGCGCTCGCCGTCGCGGATCGAGCCTCCTTCCTCGAGAAGGGTCGGGTCCGCTTCGAGGGGCGGGCCGCCGACCTGCGCGGTCGGGACGACCTGCTGCGCTCGGTATTCCTCGGCGACGTCGCGACCCGCCACGACGGTGTCCAGCTGTCCGACCAGCCGAGCCCACCGCCGGTGGATGGCTCAAGCCTCGCCGTGACCGACGTGACCAAGCACTTCGGCGGGATCGTCGCGCTCGACGCGGTGTCGTTCACGGTGCACCGGGGCGAGATTCTCGGTGTTCTCGGTCCCAACGGCGCGGGGAAGACCACCCTCTTCGACGTCGTCAGCGGCTTCGAACATCCAGACGCCGGCACGGTCGCGCTGGTGGACCGGGCGGGGCAACGGGTCGAGCTCACCGGCCGTCCACCGGCGTTCCGTGCGCACCGGGGACTGGGACGGTCGTTCCAAGACGCCCGCCTCTTCCCCGCGCTCACCGTCGAGGAAGCGGTGGCCGTGGCGCTCGAAGACTGGGTCGAGGTGCGCGACCCGATCGCCGCCGCGTTGCACCTACCGGCGGTGGCGCAGTCGGAAGCGACGGTCCGGCTGCGCGTCGACGAGCTCATCGAGCTCTTCCATCTCGGCGACCACGCCGACAAGTTCGTCCGCGAGCTCTCCACCGGAACCCGACGGATCGTCGACCTCGCCGCGTTGGTCGGCGCCCGCCCTGACGTCATCCTGCTCGACGAGCCATCGAGCGGGATCGCGCAACGCGAAGCCGAAGCCCTGGCCCCCCTCCTGTCACGCATCCGCGACGAGCTCGGCGCGAGTCTGGTGGTGATCGAGCACGACCTGAACTTCCTCCGGGCCGTCGCCAGCCGATGGGTCGCGCTCGACCTGGGGTCTGTCATCGCCACGGGTACCCCCGACGAGGTCTGCGCAGACCCGCGGGTCATCGCCTCCTACCTCGGACAGGACCGACCCGCAGGTCACGAGCTGGACCGTGACTGAGCCGCTCCGACGCGCCCGGCCGACCGCCGGCACGGTCCTGGTCCGCTACCTGCCCTTCCTCGCCGTCATCGTCGCGGTCGCGCTGATCGCCGCGCTGGCTCCCGGCGCCACGAACTCGGCGGGACCGGCCGCGTCGAGGGCCGGGCCACTGCCGCTGACCTTCGGGCAGGCCAAAGCCCGCGGCGTCAAGGTCAACTGGGGCCCGAACTGCGACACCACCACGGGCCGGGTCGCGGTCCCTCTGACGTACGCACCGCCCTGCGTCCCGCCCTGGCACGGCGGAAGCAACGGCGGCCACACCGCCCCCGGCGTCACGGCGACCACGATCACCGTCGCCCTCTACCAGACCGTGCCCGACGTCCTCCAGCAGGCGTTCTTCCAGCAGTCAAACAGCGAGGCGAGCCTGGCCGCCGAGCTGCGCACCACCCAGGCGTACGTCACCTTCTTCGAATCCCATTACGAGACGTACGGCCGCAAGATCAAGCTGGTCCCGATCCAGGCCAGCGGCGCGCCGGACGACGACGTCGCCGCAAAGGCCGATGCGATCAAGGTCGCGACCCAGATCCACGCGTTCGCGTCGTTCGGGGGACCCGACGAGACGTCGGCCTACGCCGACGAACTCGCCGCGCGCGGTGTGCTCTGCCTCGGAGATTGCGTTCTCGCCGAACCCGACTCCTTCCTCCAATCGCACGCCCCCTACATCTGGCCGACGCTCGCGTCGCCCGAGCAGGCCGCGCTGCACTGGGCGGCGTTCGTCTCGACCATCGCCGGCCGCAAAGCCGTCCACGCCGGCGACCCCGCGATGCACCATCAGGTACGGCGCTTCGGCGTCGTGCGATACGACGACGCGACCGGCAGCTTCCAGCAGAGCTACCGGCGCTTCGCTGGGCTCATGGCACACCAGCACGTCAAGATCGCCCTCGACGAGCCCTACCAGCTCGACCTCTCCCAGGCCCAGGAGGACGCGCGCACGATCATCGCCGCGTTGAAGCACGCCAAGGTCACCAGCGTCCTCCTCGCGGGGGATCCGATCTTCCCCGCCTTCCTCACCAAGGAGGCAACCGCCCAGGACTACTTCCCCGAGTGGATCGTGCTCGGCTACGCGTACACCGACACCGCGGTATTCGGGCGAACCTACGATCAACGCCAGTGGGCGCACGCCTTCGGCGTCTCGCTGCTCCCGGCGCGAACGACCGATGACGCCAACGAGTTCGCGAACATCCTGCGCTGGCAGTTCGGGAAAGGGCCCGAGGCCAGCACCTACGAGGTCCTCGTGCAGGCCCCCCTCATCTTCTTCACCGGTCTCCACCTCGCCGGCCCGCACCTGACCGCGAACAGCTTCCGCGCGGGCCTGTTCAGCTATCCCGCGAACCGAGCGACGGCGCCGACGGTCGTCCACATGTCGTGGGGCCACCACGGGATCTGGCCCACCACCGACTACACGTGGGGCGACGACGCCACCGTGATCTGGTGGG
Organism: Actinomycetota bacterium; assembly: GCA_003140175.1. Taxonomy (GTDB): domain Bacteria; phylum Actinomycetota; class Acidimicrobiia; order IMCC26256; family PALSA-555; genus PALSA-555. The sequence goes on along the minus strand of PLJD01000069.1, from coordinate 61,528 downwards.
ACCCGAACGCGACCGGGCCTGACGAAGTCGGCAACCAAGGCAAGGGCCTGTACCGCTACGCGCTGGGCGGCCGCCGGTACCTGCCCGGGCACTGGCCCAAGCAGCTGGGTCTCTTCGACGTCGCCCGCTCGGTGACCGTGTACCACTCGCTACCGCCCGGCGGGCAGCCGCCCACCTACCCCTCGCCCGCCTCGCGGACCACCGACGGCTGAACCGCGCCGATCTCGCGGACGACACGGGCGGGGTTGCCGACCGCCACGGTGTAGTCGGGGAGGTCGCTGGTCACCACCGAGCCCGCCCCGACCACGACGTGGGCGCCGATGGTGACGCCCGGCAGGACGATCGCGCCGTGCCCGAGCCATGAGCCCGCCCCGATCCGCACCGGGCGGGATGGCGCGAACTGGTGACCGATGGGCAGCGCGGGATCGTCGTAGCCGTGGTTGGCGTCGGTGATGTAGACGTGATGGCCGGTGAAGACGTCGTCGCCGATCTCGATCCGGTCGTGGCCCACGATCCCGGTGCCTTTTCCGATGAGGCAGCGATCCCCGATCGACACGACCGCCGTGTCGCCGAGCTCGTGCGCGGGCGAGACGCCAGCGGACAGCGTGGCGTACGGTCCGATGATCGTCCCGGCGCCCAGCTCGATGTAGCGCTCACCGAACATCGCGCTGACCGGAAAGCAGATCACGGTCCCGGAACCAAACGCCCGGAACCGGCGGGCGCGGGCGCTGTCGGGCCGGATCCGGCCCCAGCCCTGGAGCGCGTCCCACGCGCCGTCGACCAGGTCGCCGATCCACCGTCGCAACGGATCGGGGGTGTTCATCGCGCGCCACGCCGGTCCAGGGGGCGCACGCCGAGCCGCACCCGTGCGTTAATCACGCCGGAAGCCTCGCGGCCGGAGCCGCTCCTCGCGGGCAGCGCCGCGCAGCGTCCGGAACATGACGGTCATCACCGTGATCGCGCCGAGTACCAGCAGCACGACCAGCCCGCTCAGCACCGGCGGCCAGCTGGGGTCCATCCGCTCCGCCTGGACGACGAGCACCGGACTCAGCACGAGCACGGGCGGACTGTAGATCGGGTTGCGACGGACCCGGGTCGAGCCGACGGTCTTGTCGGACGGCGCCGCGAGGGGCAGGATGCGTCCGACGGGGGAGGGGAGATGGCTGCACCGGCCCAGCTCAAGACCGGACTGTCGACCACCACCAAGTTGCTCGGCATCCTGGTGGCCGGCGCCGCAGTCGCGGTGGCGCTCGGCGTCTACGCCAACGCCCACACGCCGACCCACGAGAAGCCCTACACCTTGTTCTTCTCGGGCACGATCCAGCTCAAGGTGTGGCTGGCGACCCTCGCCCTGGTCCTCGCCGGCGTCCAGCTGCTGCTCGCGGCCCGTCTCTACGGGAAGCTCTCGATCCCGCGCCAGGCGCCGGCGTGGCTCGGCGACGCGCACCGCCTCATCGGTACCGCCGCCTTCGTCGTCACGCTCCCCGTCGCGTACCAGTGCCTCTGGGGTCTGGGCTTCCAGACCGCCAGCACCCGCGTGCTACTCCACGGGATTTTCGGCTGTGCCTTCTACGGCGTGTTCGTCATCAAGGTCTTGGGGGTGCGCGTGAAGGGCCTCCCGAACTGGGTGCTGCCCGTCGCGGGCGGCCTGGTGTTCGCCGCGCTGGTGGCGATCTTCCTGACCAGCAGCCTGTGGTTCTTCACGTCGTCGAGCGCCCCACGCCCGCTGTTCTGAGTCGCTGTGTTCCGTCGGGTCGTCAACGCCATCGAGGTCCTCGCCGTCGTGGCCGTGGCGGTGTTCATAATCATGCTGTTCGCCAACGAGCCCGGCTCGGGGGGCGCCGCGGCCAGCTCCCCCGGAGGCATGATCTTCTCGGCGAACTGCGCCAGCTGTCACGGGGCGAACGGCGAGGGCGCGATCGGGCCGAAACTGGCCGGCGTCGTGGTCCCAGCGTTCCCGAACCCCAGCGACGAGATCACGTTCGTCGACCACGGCCGGGGCATCATGCCGGCCTTCGCCACCACACTCTCGGCAGCCCAGATCCGCGACGTCGTCGACTACACCCGCACCGAGCTGGGCAAGTAGTGCCCCTGTTCCCGACTGCGCCGGTGCGGGTCGGTCTGCTCTTCGACTTCCCGTCGCCGGACGGCGGCGCGGACATGGAAGCGGCGCTGCGTCGGGGCGTCGACGAGGTCGCCGCCGGGGGTCGCGTGGACCGCGACCTCGAGTTCCTGCGCGCCGAGGCGACCGGCCTCCCGATCGGCACCGAGCACTCGGTGGTCGGCGGCTTCCGCGACCTGGAAGCCGCAGGCTGCCTCGCGGTGATCGGACCGGCCGTCAGCGACAACGGCCTGATCGTCGCCCCGCTCGCCGACGCGGCCGAGCTGGTGTGCATCAACTACACGGGGGGCGAACGGACCCGCGGCCGGTACGGCTTCCACTATCAGGTGGGCTCGTTGGAAGAGGAGCCGGTGCTGCTTGCCCAACGGCTCGCGGCGCGCGGGCTGCGCCGCCCGGCGGTGGTCTTCGAGCGCTCGCCGGTCGGGCGTCGGTTCTTCGAGTACTTCGAGGCCAGCACCGACGGAGCCGGGCTCGAGGTCGCCGGGACCGCCACCATCTCCCCCGTCACCGAGGATGCGACCGCGGTGCTGGCGCGCCTCCGCGCGGCGGAGCCCGACGGACTCGTGTACCTCGGGCTGGGCATGTCGAGCCGCCCGGTGGCGATCGGCCTCGCCCAGCTCGGTTGGGACGTGCCGGTGGTCGCGAACTCCGCGCTGATGTTCGGCTACATGCGCCCCGACTGGCGCGACGGCTGGGCAGGCTGGGAGTACGTCGACATCATCGCCGACGACAACCAGCGGCGACAGCGCCTCGCCGAGGAGGCGCCCCAGATGGCCGCCGGCCCGATGGGCTGCGCGGCGCTCGACATCGGTCGACTGCTCGGCGAGGCGCTCGCGCGTGCCGACCATCTGACCCGGGCCGGGATCCGCGAATCGCTCGAATCGGTGAAACGGCTGCCGGCCACGTGTGGCCACGAGGGCACCACCCTCACGTTCGGCCATTTTGACCACGGGGCACTCCACGGCGAGTACCTCGTGTTGCGCACCTGGGTCGAGGGCCACAGCGTGCAGGTCACCGACTGAGGCCAGGCGGGCGGCCGGCACTCCGGCCGCCCGATCGGTGTCACATCCCCGTGGTCTGCTCCCAGTGGCTCCCCCGACGCCGGAGCCACCGAATTACACTGTTGTCATTCAGGGAGGACCGCGATGACCACCACCCGCCGATTGACCCCCGCCCCGGAGCCGGCCGAGCCGGTGCGTTGGGAGCCCTGCCCCTGGGCCCGCCCCGACGAGACGGCCACCGGGGTCTGCGGGATCTGCGGCTGGCTCGTCGAGGACCACGGCATCGACCACGCCGTCCTCACCCCCGCCCGCGCCGCCTGAGCGGCCGGAGCGCCGCTCAGGCCGACTTGCGCGACCGCGAGGCGCGCTTCTTCGCCGGCTTCGCCGACTTGGCGTTGGCGGGTTCCGCCGAGCCCGCTCGGGCCAGGCTCGCCTCGAGTGCAGCCATGAGATCGAGCACCGCGCCCGGCTCCTCCGTCGTCGGCTCGGCGACGATCTCCTCGCCGGCCGCCTTGCGGTCGATGAGCTCGCGGAGCTGCTCGCGGTACTGGTCGTGATACCGGTCCGGCTCGAACCGGCCCGACAGGGCCTCGACCAGCTGCCGGGCCATGGTGAGCTCCCGCTCGGAGGGCTCCGCCGCCGTCATGTCCTCACCGAGCAGCCCGGACCGGGGCAGCACCTCGTCGGCGTAGCGCATCGTCTCGAGGCACAACACGTCGTCGAGGGGCCGGATCGCGACCAGGCTCTCTTTGGATCGCATCACCACCCGGCCGATCGCCACCTTGCGCAGCTCCGTCATGGCCTCGACGAGCAGCTGATAGGGCTTGAGGGCCGTGGGATCGGGGGTGAGGTAGTACGGCTGCTCGAAATAGAGCGGGTCGATGTCGTCGAGGTCGACGAAGTCCTCGATCTCGATCATGCGGCTCGACCTGGGGGCCAGGGAGCGAATCTCGTCGTCGCCGACGACCACGTACTGGCCGGGCGAGATCTCGTAGCCCTTGCGGATCCGGTCGTTCGGGACCTCTTCGCCGGATGCCTCCGACACCTTCCGGTACCGGATCCGGGCGTTCGAGCCCTCTTCCAGCTGATTGAAGCGGACGTCCTGGCTCCTGGTGGCCGACACCACTCGCACCGGCACCGAGACAAGACCAAAGCTGATACTCCCCGTCCAGATCGCGTTGGGCACACCACTAGGTTCGCAGAACGTGGCGGCCGGATCCAAAACGGCGATCGAGGTCGGCGGGCGACGCCTCACGCTCTCGAACCTCGACAAGGTCCTCTACCCCGCGGCGGGCTTCACCAAAGCCGGGGTGCTCGACTACTACGCCCGCGTCGCCCCGGTGATGCTCCCCCATCTGGCGGGGCGGGCGGTGACGATGGTCCGCTTCCCCAACGGGGTCGCGGGCGACTCGTTCTTCGAGAAACGACGCCCCCCGCACGCGCCGGCGTGGGTGCGGAGCGCCACGGTCGACGGCCTCATCGCCTGCGTCGTCGACGACGCGCCCACCCTGGTGTGGATGGCCAACCTGGCGGCGCTCGAGCTGCACACCCTCCAGGCGCGAGTCGACGACCCGGGACACCCCACCTCCATGGTCTTCGATCTCGACCCGGGCGCCCCCGCCGACATCCTCACCTGCTGCGCCGTGGCGCTGGAGCTGCGCCACGCGTTGGACGGCCTCGGGCTGGTCAGCGTGGTCAAGACGTCAGGCTCGAAGGGCCTTCACCTCGCGGTGCCGGTGCGGGGCGCCACCGCCGAGGACACGAAGGCCTTCGCCCGGGGCCTCGGGCAGCTGCTCGCGACCCAGCATCCGGACCAGGTGACGGTGGTGATGGCCAAGCCGGAGCGGCGAAGCCGGGTCTTCGTCGACTGGAGCCAGAACGACCGCCACAAGACCACGGTCTGCGCCTACTCGCTGCGGGCCCAGCCCCAGCCGCTGGTGTCGACCCCATTGTCGTGGGACGAGGTCTCCGACGCGCTCGACAGTCGCGACGCGGCGGCGCTCACCTTCGAGGCTCCCCAGGTCCTCGAGCGGGTCCAGCGATTCGGGGATCGCTACGCCCCGAACGTGGAGGTCGACCAGGAGCTACCAAACCTGGGATGAGGCTGGCCGTTCGACGAGCCGGGTCGACTCGAGCCCCGACGCGAAACGCGCGGGCGCCAATCCGGCGCCCGCGAGCACCGCGGAAGTTCTGCCCCGATCCAATAGCCTCGGCGGCCGTGGACTGGGACGGGAAGGTCGCGCTCGTGACGGGAGCCAGCCGCGGGGTCGGCGCCGCCACCGCCGTGGCGCTCGCCGCGGCGGGCGCCCGGGTGGGTTGCGCGGCGCGGGCGACCGACGCGGCACCGCTGCGCACCCCGGGCACCATCGACGAGACCGTGCGCCGGATCGTCGAGGCGGGGGGTGACGCGACCGCCGTCCCGACGAACCTGGCCCGCGACGACGAGGTGGACGCCATGGTCGCCCGGGTCGTCGACGTCTACGGCGGTGTCGACCTGCTCGTGAACAACGCGGCGATCACGTTCCCCGGTGACCTCGACATCGAGATGAAACGCTTCGATCTGGTCTTCGCTGTCGACCTGCGGGCACCCCTGCTGGCCACCCGGGCGGTCGTACCCGTGATGGAGGCCCGCCGCGGCGGCCGGATCCTCAACGTGTCGTCCGCGGCCGCGCTCAACTACATCTCCGGACTCATGGTCTACGGCATGGCGAAGATCGCGCTCGAGTACCTCACGGTCTCGTCCGCCGCGCAGCTCCGGGAAGCCGGGATCGCGGTCAACGGGTTCCGGATCGACGTCCCGGTGGCCTCGGAGGGCTTCGTCGCGAACGCGCCCGGCGTTGACCACTCGACGTGGGAGCCCAGCGAGGTCGCGGCCGAGGGGATCTGCTGGATGCTGCGCCAACCCGCCGACTACACCGGCAACAACATCGGGATGGCACAGCTGCGCGCCGACCAGGGGATCATGGGCACCGCGCGAGCCCGGCCTCCGTCCCCCCCGCTGGTGACCGACAACCCGATGCGGCTGGCTTGACCTCCCCGACTCGGGATCGACGCTGACCCCAAGCGGCTCGACGCGCACCGCGCCGCCGCGACGGCCCACCACGACCGCGGCCGCCCGGCGAAGCCCGACCGCGCGCGACGTGCAACGCGCCCGCGTGTATCGCGCCGAGCTGCCGCTGCCTGCCAGTCCCCTCCCGGGCCTGGAGGCGTGCGCACGCTTCGCCGACCGAGTCGTCGGCACGTTGTGGTGGCAAGCCCGGTTCCCCGACCTCACCCTCGACCGCGTGCCGCGCCTCCGACCCGGAAACGGCGCTCGCAGCGCCTTCTTCGGCGAATCCGAGCGCGGCCTCTCGATCACGTTGCCCCGCCGGTACCGAACCAAAGGCGTCGTCCTCCACGAGCTCGCCCACTGGGCCCTCCACGACCAGGCCGACCTGCCGAACCACGGCTCCACCTTCGCCCGCCTCATGCTCGACGCGACCGCCGAGTTCGGCGGGCCCGAACGCGCCGAGACGCTCGCCGAGGCCTACGCGGCGCAGCGAGTCCGGGTCGCCGCGCCACCCCGGCTCGGCCCGGACGGCCGGTGGCGCTACGGCTGGGACGAGCGGCTCCGCCTGGCCCGGGGGCGACGGCTCTGCATCCGAACCGTCGACCCCGACGCGGTGATCAGCGGCGCGGTCGAGGCGACCGAGCAGCGCGGCGCGGTCCTCGTGATCCGGGACGGGGCCGGCCAGCGGCGCGTCTCGACGACGTCGATCTGGGACGTCCAGGCGGACCGGTAGCCTCCAGCGGTGCACGAGGGAAGCCGGCGCGCGATCGTCGCGGCGTTGCTGGCCAACCTCGGGATCGCCATCGCGAAGTTCGCCGCCTTCGCGATCACCGGGGCCACCGCGCTGCTCGCCGAGGCGATCCACTCAGTCGCCGACACCGGCAACGAGGCGCTGCTCGGGCTCGGGGGTATCCGGGCGAACCGCGAACCGAGCGAACAGCACCCGTTCGGCTTTGGTCGGGAACGATATTTCTGGGCGTTCGTCGTCGCGCTCGTCCTGTTCTCGCTCGGCTCGGTGTTCGCGGTGTACGAGGGCATCGACAAGGTGATCCACCTCCAGGCCCTGGAGGACTCGACGGTCGGGTTCGTGGTGCTCGGCATCGCGCTCTGCTTGGAGTGCCTCTCGCTTCGCACCGCGGCCCGAGCGGCACGCGACGCGCGCGGCGACCGGAGCTGGTGGCGGTTCATCCGCACGTCGAAGGCACCGGAGCTGCCGGTCGTTCTCATCGAGGACTTCGGCGCGATCGTCGGGCTGGTGCTCGCGGGCATCGGGATCGCCCTCAGCGTCATCACCGGCGACCCGACCTACGACGCGCTGGCCAGCATCGCGATCGGTCTGCTCCTCGGCGTGCTCGCCGCCCTGCTCGCCATCGAGATGAAAAGCCTGCTCATCGGGGAGGCAGCCTCGGCCGAAGATCAGGCCGCCATCCGCGCCGCGATCGTGAACGGCCCCGAGGTGGACCGGATCATCCACCTCCGAACTGAGCACCTCGGCCCCGAGGATCTGCTGGTGGCGGTCAAGATCGACCTCGCCCCGCGCGCCGACCACGAGACAGCGCGGGCCATCGACCGCATCGAGGCCCGCATCCGCGCTCGCGTCCCCCACGCCCGCGTCATCTACATGGAGCCCGACGAGTACCGCAGCGACCACCAGCCCTTCTAGGGCGACCGGCGCGACCGGCGCGACCGGCCCGAGCGACGATGACCGGCGGTGGGGGGTCGCGGGGTCAGCCGCGCGCCGCGTCGGGGTCGACCCGGCGCAGCGTCGCCGCGTACCGCCGCCCGTTGCGCACGTAGTTGGCGGCGTTCGGGACGATCATGTCGGGCGTCACCGCGTCGAGGCGCAGCCGGGCGGGCACGCCGAGGGCCATGGCCCCGGACGGAACCTCCATGTCGTTGGGGACTAACGCGCTCGCGCCGACCAGCGCGTTGGTGCGGACCATGGCCCGATGCAGCACCACCGAGTTCGTGCCGATCAACGCCCGGTCCTCCACCGTGCAGCACTCGAGGTGCGCGAGGTGGCCGATCACGCAGTCGTCCCCGATCACCGTCGGCAGCTCGGCGGTGCAGTGGATGACGGTGCCGTCCTGCACCGAGGTGCGCTCCCCGATGCGGATCCACCCGTAGTCGCCTCGCAGGACGGCTTGGGGCCAGATGGTGGAGCCCGCCCCGACCCTGACGCTGCCGATCAGCGTCGCGTCGGGATGCACCCAGGCGTCGGGGTGCACGTCGGGGACGGCGTCGCCGAGCGCGTAGAGGGGCACGGCGGTGACGGTAGCCTCGCGGGCGTGCCCGACGCTGCCGTGATCGACCAGCACGTCGCCGCCATCGAACGCGACGGCTACACGATTCTCGAGCACGCGATCGACCCTGCCCTCATCGACGCGCTCGCCGAGGACTTGGGTCGCCTGGAGCGCGGCTATGAGATCCAACCGTCGGAGAACAGCTTTGAGGGATCGCGGACGCTGCGCGTGTACAACCTCCTGGCCTTCGGCCCGCTGTACGAGCAGGTCCCGGTCTACGACGAGGTGCTCCCCGTCGTGGAGCGCGTGCTCGATCCGGGCTGTTTGGTGTCGTCGCTGTCCTCGATCACGATCCTGCCCGGCGAGCAGGCACAGCCCATCCATGCGGATGACCAGCTCATCCCGCTGCCCAAGCCGCACGTGCCGACGGTGTGCAACACGATGTGGGCGCTGACCGACTTCACGGAACGCAACGGCGCGACGCGGATCATCCCGGGGACCCACCGGGCGGACTGCTCACCGGACTTCGTCTCGGCGTACGACTCGATCCCCGCCGAGATGCCGAAGGGGAGCGTGCTCGTCTGGCACGGCAGCCTCTGGCACGGGGGTGGCGCCAACCAGACCGACGAGCGCCGCATCGGCATCGCGATGAACTATTGCGCCGGCTGGATCCGCCAGCAGGAGAACCAGCAGCTGGGCGTCCCGCGCGAGATCGCGGCTGGTTTCTCGCCGCGGCTGCGACGCCTCGTCGGCTACGGCATCTACTCGGGGCTGATGGGCCACATCGACAAGCACGATCCGGTGGAGATGCTCGGCGACGCGCCGACCGAGGACGCGATGGTGTGGGACCAGATCTGAGCGATCGGGTCACATGACGACGGCGCCGCCGTCGACCGCGAGTGCGTGGCCAACCATGAACGACGCGGCGTCGGACAGCAGCCACACCATGGCCTGGGCGATCTCTTCGGGGCGGGCCAGTCGTCCGATCGGGGCGGACTGCGCCATCGCCCGCTCGATGGCCGGGTCGCCACCCATGAACCCTTCGAGCATCGGGGTGCGGGTGCTCCCCGGACACACGGCGTTGATCCGCACACCGCTGCGCACATACTCGAGTGCCGCGGCGCGGGTGATGCCGATCACGCCGTGTTTGCTCGCCACGTAGGCGGGCAGCCCGGCGAAGCCGACCAGGCCGGCTCCCGACGACGTGTTCACGATCGCGCCGCCGCCCTGAGCGACCATGGGTGGGATCTCGTGCTTGAGGCAGAGGAACACCGAGGTCAGGTTCAGCGTCAGGACACGGTTCCAGTCCTCGAGCGTGTAGTCCACCGTGGTGTTCGACGGGCCGGTCGTCCCCGCGTTGTTGAGGGCACCGTCGAGACGACCCCAGGTGTCGAGCGCGGTGGCCACCGCGGCGGCGACGTCCTCCTCCTTGGTGACGTCGGTGGCGCAGAACACGGCCTCGCCGTCGGCCGCCTGGGCGTCGGCCACGACCTGCTCGCCCCGGTCCCGCTGCAGGTCGGCCACCACGACCCGGGCACCGCGGCCGACGAGCAGGCCGACCGCCGCCTGGCCGAGGCCCGAGGCGCCGCCGGTGACCAGGACCACCTTGCCGTCGAAGCCGGATCCCTGCTCAGCCATCGTGTGCTCCCTCCAGGTCCGTCGGGCGCCGGACCATACGCCCTTTAGGGGCGCCGCCGCCGCGCCGATACGCGACCTATGGCTAAAGCGGTGGAGCGGGAAGCAGCTGAGCAGCCTTCCGGGAAGGTCGTGGGCCGCAATCTTCGCCAGGTACGCAAGCAACAGGGTCTGTCCCGCAGCGCCGTGGCGCGCTCCGCGGGCCTGACCCGCCGGGAACTCGTCGCCTACGAGCGAGGAAGAGTCGCCGTCCCCGAGAGCGATCTGTGGTGTCTCGCCGGGTCGTGCGGCGTCGACGTGGGCGAGCTGCTCCCCAGCCGCGACCCGCTGCAGATCAGCTCCGACTTGTCGACCATCGGCATCGGCGACACGGTCCGCCGGCTGCGCAATCCCGGGGAGCCCGACGGGCTCCTGCGCGAGTACCTCTCGATGATCTACGAGCTGCGGAACCTTCCCCCCGGCAGCCGCGTCCCGCTGCGCAACTCCGATCTCGCCGCGCTCGCCGACGCTCTCGGCGGCACACCCGAAAACATCGAGCGTCGCCTCGTCGAGCTCATCGGCGCGTCGCCAGCGGAGGCCGCCCGCCTCCGGGCCATGATCCTGCCGCCCTTGTCCTTGCCGAGTGGCATGGGCGGGATGCCCGGCGCCCTCCCCAACGATCCGTATGCCTCGCTCGCCGGCGGCGACGTCCCGCCGGACGTCGAGGCGTTCTTCGGCCGGCCCGGCCCCGCCGACCCGTTCGGGTCGCCGCCCGCGCCCAACCCGGACGGGTTCCCGACGCCCAACGGCGCCGCGCCAGCGAACGGCACGCCGTTCCTCGCCCCGCCCGACCCGGGCGCACCGTCGGCGTGGCCCCCGCTCGAGACCCAATCCTTCGCGCCGGGGATCGCACCGGACCTCCCCGCCCCCCCAGCGGCCCCGGCCCCCCCGGCACCCCACTTCGTCGACCCGGGACGCGCCCCGGACGGGTTCGCCGATCCCGCCCGTCCCCAGCCCGGGATCGGGCCGTCCGATCCCTTCGCCGGTCCGGTCGACCCCACCGCCGCCGCCGCGGCCGCGCTCCGGGACCCCTTCGGTCCCGCACCCACCGGTGACCCGCTCGCTCCCCTGCCGCTGCCACCCGACCCGTTCGCCATTCCGACCGCCCAGGCACCAGCACCCACCCCCGCGCTCGACGTGCCCAGCGACGTCCGCTCGCCGTTCGACCCGATCGGCGACCCCCCGAGCCCGAACGGGTCCGGGCAGTTCGTCGACGACCCGTTCGCGCTGCCCACCCCGGCACACCAGCCCTCCGAGCTGGCGGGACGCGACGCCGCCGACCTGGGCATCTCGGTCCTCGATGCCATCGTCGTGGACGACCCCCTCGCCGACATCGAGGCACCCTCGCGGCCCGACGCGGACCCCGTCGGCCACCGCATCGCCACCCCCATCAGCGACGCCTCCCCGGCGGTCGCTCCCGAGGTGACGCCGATCGCCTGGAGTGCAGAAAACCAGCGCGGCCCGGCCGCCCCGCCCGAGGTCGCCCCGACCCCCCGCTTCGAGCGGGCCGGCGCCCACTGGCAGATCGGCGGCATCTTCCCCGCGACCGCGATGGCCGACGACGGCACGTTGGCGCTCCGCCGCGCCGATGCCCGCTGGGCCCTCACCGACCTGCGCGCACCCGCCGACTGCGTCATCGAGACCACGGTCGACTTCCGCGCCGGATCCGGCTTCGGGATCATGTTCCGCGCCTCGACCGACGACGGCGAGCGCATCACCGGCTACTCCTTCGATGTCGACCCGGTGGCCGGCGGTGGCGGTTACCTCGTCCGGCTCTGGGAGGGCAACCGCCAGCATTGGCGCCCCCTCGCGCAAGCCGCGGTCACCGACCCCGCCCAGCTCGCCGGGCGACACGTCCTCGAGCTGACGCTGCGCGCCGACCAGCTGAGCGTCGTCGTCGACGGGGAGCCCGTGCTCACCGTCGCCGGCTTGAGCCGCTGCACCGTCGAGCTGGGCCGGGAGCCCTGCCGCGGCGACCGGGTCGGCATCCAGGCCTGGTCCACGACCGAGGTGACCATCGAGTCGTTTCGGGTCGCCGCCCTGTGAGGCGCTGACCGCCGAGTCCGGGCGGAGTCGACTCAGCCCACGCTGACGATCGCAGTCGTCCGCACGTCATCGCCGCAGGTCAGCCAGCACTCCAACGCGTCCGAGCGAAGCGCCGAACACAGCACGACCGCGTCGCCGAGATCCACCGGCGCCCGGTACTCCATCTCGGCGCGCACCAGGGCTCGACCCGGGCAGCGCCGCTCGAGCTCGTCCTCGACCGCCGCCCACGACGCGGCGTTGTTGACGTGCGCGAGGACATCCACGTCGGTGACCCGCAACGGCCAGGCCCGCACCGCGCAGTCAGGCGGGGGACGGCCAGGGAGGCGCAACCGGCTGGTGACCCGCCGGTCACCCGCCGCCTCCCGGTACTGGTCGAAGAACCAGTCGCGCAACCGCATCGAACGGCCCTCGCTGTCGACATAGACCCAGAGCGCCACCGCCTCCACCGAAGCCCGACCCGCGACCGTGACGATGGTGCGCCGCTCCGCCCAGCGGCTCCCATACCCACTGCAGAAGGTGGTCAGCTCCACCTCGTCGCGCAGCGTCGGGAGGTCGCCGAAGGCCAGGACGAGGCGGCGGAGCACCCACGCGCCGACCAGCCCGGCATCGTCGACGTCGTCGCCCGCCACATCCTGGAGGTAGCCGGCGAGCGCGTCGAGGCGCAGCCGCCCCGACGCGGTGACGTCACGCAGCCGCACCGTTCGCCGCACCGTGATGCGACGCCCGACCGCCGGCAGCGGGACGAACTCGTCGGGGTCGATCCGCAACGGCGAGGCCATCCCGCATGCTCGCACGCTCGTGCTCGGCGGACGCGCCGACGCGCAACGCCGACGATCACCCGCCGGGCTGGGTGCCCACCTTGAGCTCGTTGAACGGCGTCGCCTTGTCAGGGCCCGGCTCTTTCGGAAGCCCGAGGACCCGCTCGCCGATGATGTTCTTTTGGATCTCGTCCGTCCCGCCGTAGATCGACGGGGCTGGGGCGAACAGCGTCATCTCCTGCACCACGCCGCCGCCGGTCGTGTCCGGACCGAGGAGCATCCCCTCGGGGCCCAGCACCTCGGGCCCGAGGTCCCGGGCGAGGCGCGCGATCCGGCTCATGAGCAGCTTGGCGGTGTTGGCCTCGGGCCCCGGCCCGCGTCCCGCCACCCGCGCCGCCTTGACGCGCAGCGCCGTCATGCGCCCGACCTCGTTCAGCATGTAGAGCTCGGCGAGCCGCTGGCGCAGCACCGGGTCGCCGCCGCGACCCAGCTTCTCGGCGAGCTCGCTCAGGACCGTGAACGCCCGCCCGAACGCGCTCGGCTGCACCCCACCCCGGCCCGCTCGCTCGGCGAGGTCCCCGGCCCGTTGCTGGAGCATGCCGCCCTTTCGACCCGGGAAGGCCGCGCCGCCGGCACCGGAGCCGCCCGTGCCGAGACCGGCCCGCTCGGCACCCAACGTCGTGTTGGCGACGATCCAACCCTGACCGACCCCGCCGAGGACCGCCCCATCGGCGACCCGGGCGTTGTCGAGGAACACCTCGCTGAACAGCGCGCGGCCGGTCATCTCGCGTAGTGGCCGAACCTCGACGCCGTCCTGGTCCATGGGGAACAAGAAGTAACTGATGCCCTGGTGCTTCGGCGCGTCGGGGTTGGTACGGGCCAGAAGCATCCCGAGGTCGGCGATCGTGGCACCCGAGGTCCACACCTTCTGGCCGTCGACCACCCATTCGTCGCCGTCGCGTGTCGCGCGGGTCTGCAGACTCGCCAGGTCCGACCCGGCGCCGGGCTCGCTGAAGAGCTGGCACCAGCCCTCCTCACCAGTGACGATCGGGCGCAGGTACCGGTCACGCTGCTCGTCGGTGCCGTGCGCCAGGATCGTCGGGCCCGCCAAGAGCATCCCCAGTCCGGCCGGCGGTCCGATGGCACCCGCGGCGCGCAGCTCGGCGACCACGACTCCGACCAGCCCGCGGGGCAGGTCGCGGCCCAGCCACGCCGTCGGCCAGGTCGGGACGGCCCAGCCCGACTCGGCGAGGCGGGCCCACCATTCTGCGACCGTCAGGTCGGGGTCCCACGACTCGCGGAGCCAGCCCCCCAGCTCGGTGCGTACGGAATCCTCGCTGACGTCGGGCATCGTGTCCCTCCCTAGTCGTCGAGCAGCTCGAGCACCCGCTCCGAAGGCCGGGCGATGACGCCCCGTCCGTCGCGAATGATCACCGGTCGTTGCAGGAGCTCCGGGTGCTCGAGCAGCAGCGTGATGACCGCGTCGCGCTCCTGGTAGGAGTCCGGGTCGAGGCCCAGCTCGCGAAACCGGTCGTCGTGGCGCACCAGCGCCGCGGGTGGCTCGTCGATGGCGTCCACGATGCGCTCGAGCGCGGCACGGTCCGGGGGTGCCTGCAGGTACTGGATCACCTCGACGTCGGCGCCCCGCTCGCTCAGGATCTCGATGGCGCCCCGAGACTTCGAGCACACCGGGTTGTGGTACACGAGCAGATCCGCCACGCCCGCAGGGTACCGTTTGGCGGTACCAGCCACGATCCTGGGGAGTGGGCCCGTTTCTAACTGACCCACGACCTGTTCCTGGGCGAGGAATCCGGGCGAGGAGCTCGCCCCACGCGGCGGCGCCGATGACCCGGAGGGTCGCCGAGTTGCCGCCGAGTTGAGTGATCGTCTTGGGGGTTGGCTCCTTCGTGGCCGACGGGGAGCGATCGGCATACCCTCCGTCCGTGGCGCCGATCGCCGTGTTCACCCGACTCGAGGCGGCACCGGGCCGTCGGGACGAACTCCGGGCTGCCTTCGAGTCGCTCCATGACGCCGTCGCCGCGGAACCGGGCACGGTGGTCTTCGCGATGCACGAGGCAACCGAGGAGCCTGACGTCGTCCTCTTCTACGAGGTGTACGACGACGACCGTGCGCTCGCCGTCCACCGAGACAGCGCCGCGGTCCGCGACGTCGTGGCTCGCTTGGGCGGTCTGCTGGCCCGGCCGCCCGAGGTGACCTACGCCCGCTCGGCGCGGGCCAAGGGTCTCCCGTTCGCCTGAACTATTGGGGTGCCTCGGCGCTCGCCAGCACGCGCTCGAGGTGCTCCACCCCGCGCCGGATCGCGCTCGGGTAGCCCTCGCCCTCGATCCGCGGTCCCACCAGCTCAAGTTCAAACGCGCCGCGGTACCCAGCGCGCACGAGCGCAGTCACGATGCGCCCCAGCGGAATGTCGCCGTCGCCGGGCACCGCCCGATCGGGTGTGCACCGGCTCCCGATCACAAAGTCGCTCACCTGGACATGGGCGAGGGCATCGATGTCGGCGCGCAATGTGCGCTCCAGGGCGCGCTCCGCGAAGCAGGAGTTCACCTCGACGCAGACCGCGATTCCAAGCGCACGCGCCGCATCGATCGCGTCGCGCAGGGTGGTCACGAAGCTGAGGTCGAGCCGCAGCGATCCGGTGTGCTCCAGCGCGAGGGTGATCCCGCGCGCGTCCGCCTCGGACCGCACCGGTGAGATCGCGCCCGCCAGGGCTTCGAGCGCGTCGTCCCAGGCTAGGCGTCCCGCCGGCCCGCTCGTGAGAACCAGGCACCGCGCCCCGGTCATCGCGGCGGCGTCGAGGGCGCTCAGGAGGCGAGCCTGCTGGGGACCCCAGGTTGCTGGCTCGTCGAGGACCCACCAACCCAGCTCGACGAGGTTCGTGACCCGCAGGCCGGCATCTCGGACCCGCCGCGCTCCCGCGGCGACCCCCGCGTCCGCAAGTTTCCGGAACGACAGACCCACCTGGTCGACGCCGAGATCGGCCCAGCACCGGAGGTCCTCGTCGAGTGACCACCGCCACGACGAGACGGCACTGACCGACAGCTGGGGATGCATCAGCCGATCGGCTCAGCGCCGGGCGCACCATCGGCGCGGGTCGTCATCCCAGGTCAACGCCCGCCGCGGAGAGGTCGGGGACCGGCATCCGGGCGGTGACACCGCCGTCGACGGGCACCAGCGCCCCGGTAATGAACGCCGCCTCGTCGGATGCCAGGAACAAGGCCGCGTTCGCGATGTCGTCGGGTATGCCGAGCCGAGTCAGGTGCAGAGCCCGGGTCGCCGGTCCAATGACCGGATCCTCCATCAGCTTGAACGCTCCTTCGCTGCTCAGCACCATGCCCGAGATGATCCCGTTGCACCGAATGTTGTCGGGCGCGTACTCGACGGCCATGGAGCGGGTCAGGGTGTTGAGCGCGCCCTTCAGCGCCGTGTAGGTGTCGAGGCCCGGCGTGCCGAGAGCCGAGGCGGCAGACGAAACGTTGACGATGGCTCCACCACCGGCCTTGGCGATCTCGGGAATCGAGTATTTGCACGCCCACATCACCGCCTTGAGACCCACGAGCATGATCGAGTCCCACGCGTCGTTCGTGAGCTCGGTGACACGCCGGTCGAGGCGACCCGGACCCATCAGCTCCGTCGGCGCCGCGTTGTTCACCAGCGTCGTCAGTCGGCCGTAGCGTTCGACCGCCGCTCGGACCGCGGCGATCACCTCGTCTTCTCGTCCGAGGTCGGTCGGGACGTACGTGGCCTCGCCG
The DNA here is from genome assembly GCA_003140175.1 of Actinomycetota bacterium. GTDB lineage: Bacteria > Actinomycetota > Acidimicrobiia > IMCC26256 > PALSA-555 > PALSA-555. Next base: position 44,865 of record PLJD01000069.1, on the reverse strand, counting down.
CCGGCATCGCGGATACCGCGCTCGACCTGCGCCCCGGTGTCGCGGCTGCGGCCCGTCACGACGACGCTCGCCCCCTCGGCAGCGAAGCGCTCCGCCGCGGCGCGCCCGATGCCCCGAGTCGAACCGGTGATGAGCGCGACCTTGCCGTCGAGCCTCATGTCCTCTACCCCGCGTCCCACAGGTTCGGCGTCCTTGCGGCTCGAGCGTAACTGCAGCGATGACCGGTTCACCGCGCCTCCTGGTCTGCGGGGCCACATGGTGCTTCGCGCCGCAGCAGGTCGCGCCAACGAAGAGCCGAACGCCATCGGCACGTCCGTGCGCACCCACCAAGCGACACCGACGCCGAACGATTGGGATCGGCGGTCGGCTCCCCTGCCCTGACGGCTGCGGCGGCCTCGCGGCCGATGACCGCCACGACCGATAGCATCGCGGCTGTCCACCCAGTTGCGAACCGCTCGGAACTGGACCCACTGCCCGATCCTGGAGTGCCCATGAGCAGCGCCGACACCGAGTTTCAGCCGCTCGGGCGAGCCGACGTCAACGCCGTCGAGTCGATCCTCGCCGACGACGGACTCGACTTCGGCGCTCAGAGCCACGCCACGCCGGTCGGCGGGGACGCGGTGTTCACCTGGGACTACGAACGCACCCGCCATGGCCTCTCCAAGCTCTACGAGCGGGCCAAGACGTCCCAGTGGAACGGCACCACCGACCTCGACTGGTCCACCGAAGTCGACGTGGAGAAGGTCGCCCAGTTCATGCAGGCCGCCGCCGCGCCGATCCGGGCCCGGCTCACCGATCTGCCCGGCTCGCCGCTCGCCTCCTGGGGCCCGGCGGAATGGACCCACTTCGGGATCGAGGCATTCCGGTGGCGGATGAGCCAGTTCCTTCACGGCGAGCAGGGCGCGCTGGTCTGCACGGGCAAGATCGTCGAGACGGTGCCGTGGATCGACGCCAAGTACTACGCCGCCACCCAAGTCATGGACGAGGCGCGCCACGTCGAGGTCTTCTCCCGCTACCTCGACACGAAACTCGGGGGTCGCTACCCGGTGAACCCCAACCTGCAGCTCCTCATCGACGATGTCATCCGTGACAGCCGCTGGGACATGACATACATGGGGATGCAGATCATGATCGAGGGCCTCGCCCTCGCCGCGTTCGGGTTCATGCATCAGGTCACCGAGGAGCCGCTCCTCAAGAAGCTGCTGCGCTACGTGCTCAGCGACGAGGCCCGACACGTCGCGTTCGGGGTCGTGTCGCTCCAGGAGTACTACCAAGGGCTCAGCGGGACTGAGATCCGGGAGCGTCAGGAGTTCGCCTTCGAGGCGGCGTTGCGGATGCGCGACCGGCTCATGATGCACGCGGTGTGGGAACGCTGCGGGGTCGACCGGGAGAGCATCACCCGCATGCTGTTCGAGATCCGCCGCCCCGGTGTCAACCCGTTCCAGGCGTCGTTGTTCTCCAAGATCGTCCCGAACTGCAAGAAGCTCGGGCTGCTCGACGCCGGCGACGGCTGGCTGCGGGATCGGTTCACCGAGATCGGCGTCATCGACTTCGAGGACGCGCCCGACACCGAAGTCGAGTATGCGCTGCTCGACGCGGTCGCCGCCGACCGAGCCCAGGTCGGCTAACCGCTCCTCAGGTCAGCCGCAGCGAGGGTCGGTGCACCGCGTCGCGGAGCATCTCCAGGTAGGAATCTCGGCGCACCTCGACGGCTCCGAGCGTGGCGAGGTGCGGGGTGCACCACTGCACGTCGAGTAGCACACCACCCCCGACTCGGAGTCGCTCGATGAGCGCCAGCAGCGCCACCTTCGACGCGTCGCGAGCCCGATGGAACATCGACTCGCCGGCGAAGAGCCCGCCGATCGCGACGCCGTACAGGCCGCCGACCAGGATCGGTGCTTCGTCGCCGGGCGGTCCCCACACTTCGACACTGTGGGCCCACCCCAGCGCGTGGAGTCGCCCGTAGGCGGCGAGGAACTCCTGGTCGATCCAGCCGTGCGGGCGGGTGGGGTCAGCGCAGCCCCGCACGACCTGCATGAACGCCGTGTTGACCGTGACGTCGAACCGGCGAGTCGCCCGCCGCAGCGAACGGGCGCCGCGCCACGCCTCGATCGGGATGATCCCCCGCGGGTCGGGTGACCACCAGCCGAGCGGGCCGCGGTCCTCGAGCCGCATGGGGAACAGGCCGTGCTGGTAGGCGGCCAGCAACGTGCCCGGCTCGAGGTCGCCGCCGGTGCCGACCAGCTCGCTCCTCGCGTCGTGCGGGTCGGGCAGCGTCCATTGCGTGGGCGGCGGCACAACCGGCCCGCTCAGCCCGACCAGGGCCCTGCTCCTCCAGATTCGCCCGTCGGCCTGGGATGTGGGCCTGGGCCCGCCCGGCGAGTCGGGGGCGGGGCGGCAGGACCGACCCCCGTCGACGGGTCCGACGAGGACAGGGGGCGTCCGGGCACCGGGAACACGGGTCGTCAGCGTACCGTCATCGCTTGGGATCGCCTCGGCCGGGGTCCGGCACTAGCCTGACCACGTCGCTCCCACCTCCGGCCCATGGCGCGGCGCGACCCGTGGGGCCCAGATTGCAGGAGGCTGCGCGCAGTTGGTCCTGACCCCCCGATGGCGGACTCGGGGTCGACGTGCCGCCGCGGCGGCCGTCGTCACGGTCGTGACGTTCGGCGGCGTCGCGACGGCCGGTGCCCAGACGGGCACGCCGGGTAGCGCCACCGACCCCACGATCCAGTCGCTGCGCCAACAGGCCGACACGGCCGCGGGCGCCTACTTCTCCGCGCTGGGGCGCTACAAGATGCTCACCGCCCAGATCGCCGAGATCGAAGCTCAGCTGCCCGAGCTGCGAGCCGAGCAAGCCGCGCATCTCAAGGACACCGTGCAACGCGCCGTCGCCGCCTATGAGCAGGGCAGCTCCGGGCAGCTCAGCGCCGTCATGGACAGCGGGAACCTCCTCGACGCGGCGCGCCGGACCCAGTGGCTCCAGGTACTGAACGCAGCCGACGACCACTCCCTGGCCGGGCTCACCAAGACATCGGACCGGCTCCACACCGAGGAGCGCACCCTCGAGAGCGACCAGGCCAGCAGCGCCGCGGCGCTCAAGGTCCTCGACGCGCAGGGCCAGTCGATCAACGTCGAATTGACCGCCGCGGTGACACAACAGCAACAGCTCGTGGCCGCGGCCGCCGCGACGAGCGCCCGGTCAAACTCCGCCACCGGGCCACCCATCGGGAGTGGCGGTGGGACCGGCCCCAGCGGCACGCCCCCCCAGGGGGAGGCCGCGTTCCTCGCCTGCGTCAAGCAGCACGAGAGCGGGGGCAACTACCAAGCCGTGAACCCGAACAATCAATACTTCGGCGCCTACCAGTTCGGCCAGCCGACCTGGAACGCCACGGCCAACCACGCGGGCCGCCTCGACCTCATCAACGTGCGGCCGGACCACGCCGCGCCCGCCGACCAGGACTCAATGGCCCGGGTTCTCTACGAATGGCAGGGCGAGTCGCCCTGGAACGGCGACGGCTGTGAATGACGACCGAGCGCTAAGGACCGAGTAGCGCAATTTCGTCGCCGACTCGGATCCCGCCGCCCTCGACGATCCGGGCGCAGATCCCGCCCCGCCGAGCTCCGAGGGCCCGCGTCATGGCCGGTTCGGTGATCGAGGCGATGTAACGGCACGGAGGACGGGGCCGGTCGAAGTCCAGCACCGCTTCGCCGACCCGAAACGATCGCCCGACGAGGCGGGCGAGGTCCACGCCGCGCGTGACCACGTTGCGCCGATGCTCCCCCTCGTGGACGGACACGCCGTACCCGTCGCCGATCTCGTCGAGGATCTCGCCGGCCACGAGGGTGACCTGGCATTCGTCGTCGGGGCTCCAGTGGCCGGCGTGGTTGGCGTACCGGTCCCCGCGCAAACGGGACCCGGCGACCGCGGCCACGGCGTCGCGGCGCTGCATCGGGACCCGCCCGACGCGGCGAGGAAGAGCGCGTCGACGACCCCGACCGGCTCCTCGGCGCCCCCGACGGGTCGGGCTGCTGGCCGACGACGCCACCGGGTCGCGCGCACGGACCGAGGCTACGACCCGTCGCTCCAGGCCGGCAGCATGGACTGCAGGAACGCCTCGTCGGGCTGGCCGCGCCACGCGTCGAGCAGCCCGACCGCCAGCGGGTCACAGCCGACCCGCAACGGCGCGTCGTCGTCGAGGATCGCGTCGACGATGGCACGCGAGGCGTCCTCCACCGACGTGATCATGGCTTCGATTCCCTGGCGCCCGGCGTGGTACCGCTCGGCCATCGGTCGGTAGTCGGGATGCTGGATCGCCTCGGGAGGACGCCCGGAGTTCTCGAACATGTCGGTCGCGATCGGGCCCGGCATGATCTCGAGGACCCGGATCCCGAACGGGCCGAGCTCGGCCCGCAGGCTCTCGCCGATCGCGCTGACCGCCGCCTTGCTGGAACGGTAGGGGCCGTAGAAGGGCACAGGCGCCAGGATCGAGGACGACGTCACGTTGCACAGCACCCCGCCGCCGCTGGCCCGTAGCAGCGGGATGGCACGCCGGGTGACCTCGATGACCCCGAAGACGTTCGTCTCGTACATTCGGCGCCACACCGCAAGCGGCGTGTCCTCGAACGCCGGGTGCTCGGCTTCGACGCCCGCGTTGTTGACCAGCACGCGCAGCCCGGGCGGCAGGTCGACGGTCGACGGGTCGGTCACGTCGAGGCGCTGCACCCGCAACGAACCCGGCAGCGGCGCCGCCTCGTTGACCAGCGCCGCGCCGGCGTCCGGATCCCGCATCGTCGCCACCGTCTCGAAGCCGCGTCGAGCCAGCTCGAGGGCGACGCCCCGCCCGATCCCCCGGCCCGCGCCGGTCACCACGGCGATCCCCTCTGCGTCCATGTGCTGCCCCCTCGGTCACGCGACCTGGCAGTGTCGCACGCGGGCGTAGGGTGAGGCCATGGACGGACACCACGTTTCGTTGCACGACGACCCTCGGCGGGTCGAGGTGCTCGTCGACGGAACCGTCGTCGCGTCCTCGACGCGGGTCGTGGTCCTCGAGGAGACGGGCCTGCCGCCTCGCTACTACTTCCCCCGAGACGACGTGCACCTGGAGTTCCTCGAGGCAACCCCGACTGAGACGGTCTGCCCCTTCAAGGGTCAGGCGTCGTACTGGTCGGTCACCACCTCCGCCGGTGAGCACCGCGACGTGGGGTGGGGCTATGAAGAGCCGCTGGACGCGGTGAGCGGGATCGCGGGTCGCGTGTGCTTCTACGCCGAGCGCACCGAGCACCGCGTCGATGGGGCGGTCCAGACGCCGCCCGAGACGCCCTGGACGGTCGCGAAGAACCGGTGAGCGTGCGAGACTCGTCGCGGTGACGCCGCCCCGCCTCGACGTCCCCGCCGGACCGGGCGGCCCGCCGGTCCAGGTCTGGAACCTGCGCCCCGAGCTGCTCCCAACGGTGACCGCCATGATCGACGGCCCGTATCGGCGCAGTCAGTTGCCGGCCCGCGAGCGTGAGGCGGCCCGCATGCGGATCGCGCAGCTCAACGACTGCGCGATCTGCCGAGACTTTCGTGCGGGGTCGGCACGCGCTGGCGGCGCGACCGAGGACCTCTACGCGCACGTCGACGAACCCGGCGATGCTCACTACACCCCCCGCGAACTCCTGGCGATCGAGTTCGCCGAACGGTTCGCGCTCGACCACCAGGGCATGGGCGACGCTTTCTTCGAGCGCCTCCGGGCCGTGTTCAGCGACAGTGAGCTCGTCGACCTCTCGGTGTGCTGCGCCGCCTTCCTGGGCCTCGGCCGTGTCCTGGCTGTGCTCGGCATCGATGGCAGCCCGGCGCCGGCCGACGGTTCCCCCGAGGCGGCATCCGGAGCACCGACGGCCTAGCCGGACCGCCCCGGCGGCGGAGACGGGGTCGGCACCGGGAGACCGAGCGCCTCGGCGAGCGCGGCGGTCCAGTCCTCGTACCCGCGCTCGCTGGGGTGGAAATCGTCCGGCGCGAGCTTGCCGGCCCACGGCGGCCCGGTGTGAGCCCACACGTCGGCGACCACCAGACCCCGGGACGGGGCGGCGGCGAGGATCCGGTCGCTGACGACGCGGGCGCGGCCCGGGTGGAGTCCCCGGGGCACCGTGGCAACGACCGCGCCGCGAGGGAGACGGTCGAGCAAGATGGCGAGGTCCCCCAGGGTGCCGCCGAGCCGGGGCCGCCACGCGACGTCGTTGGATCCCGCGACGCAGGTGATCAGGTCAGGCGCGGCGGGCACCTCGTCGAGCCACGCCAGCTGGCGGGTGAGCACGTCGCCGAGCCGGGCACCACTTCGGGACGCGTTCAGGACCCGCCAGGGCTGCGCGTCGCGCGCCTCGAGCATGGCCTGGAGCTGGCCGACGTAGCCCCGGTCGGGGCGGGGAGCACCGATCCCCTGGGCCGTCGAGTCGCCGAGGACCAGCCAGAGCCGCCCGGGCGCGTCTCGGGCGGCGACGTTCGCGGCCTCCCACACCTCGCGGAACGGCTCGACCGCGTCCAGCGTCTGGGCGAGCCCGGGACGGAGTCGGCGCGCCAGGCGGCTGCGCAGGAGGTTGATGGGCCTATCCTGCCGATTGATGCGCCGAACGGGCCGTCCTCGGGACGACGCGCTGCACGACGAGCTGCTGGAGATGGCGCGCCAGCCGACCGACCCTCGCCACGCCGACCGGGTGTGGGGGATCCTCGACGACTACGAGACATGGCCGGGACGTCACCTGGTGGGTGAGGACGGCGAGCGCGCCATGTGGCTGCTCGTCCAGGTCGGCGACGCGGACCTGCAGCGGCGCGCGCTGCCCCACGTCGAGGCGGCCGTCGACCGGGGAGACGCGCATCCTTCGCACTACGCCTGCTTGCTCGACCGGGTCCGGATGAGCGAGGGACGCCCGCAGCTGTTCGGGACGCAATTCGTCGTGCACGACGACGACACCCTGACGCCGTGGCCGACTGACGACCTCGCCGGGGTCGAGCAGCGGCGCTTCTCGTTCGGTCTCCCTCCGCTCGCCGCCCAAGCTCGAGACATGGAGCACCAGTACCGGGTGCGGGGAGCGTTGTGGGGCCGCGAATGGATCGCGTGACGGGAAGCGATCACGCGACCGGCAGGGTCGTGTCCGCGGCACGCCAGCAGTACCAGGCGACCACGCTGCGGTAGGGGCGGTACGGATCACCGAGCGGTTCGAGCTCCTTGGCGGTGGGGGCGGGGTCGAGCTCGCGGATCCGCCCGTACCCCTTGCGGACACCGAAGTCGTCGACCGGCCAGACGTCGAGCCGCCCGAGTTGGAAGATCAAGAACATCTCGGCGGTCCAGCGTCCGATCCCCCGCACGAGGGTGAGCTCACGCACGATCTCGTCGTCGGACAGCCGGGCGACCCGCTCCAGCTGGACCTCGCCGTCCACGACGTGCGCGGCGAGGTCGCGGATGCTGGCCGCCTTGTTGTTCGAGAGTCCGGCCGCTCGGAGCTGCTCGTATGGGAGCGCGAGGACAGCCTCGGGGGTCGGCGCCCCGTCGAAGCGGTCGACGAGACGCCCATGGATGGTCCGCGCCGCCGCGCCGGCGAGCTGCTGATAGCAGATCGCCCGGACCAGCTCGCCGAAATGGTCGTTGCGGGGCCGCCCGCGTCGCAGATCCGGCGGCCCCACCCGCTCGATCACGCGCCCCAGCGCCGGGTCGCGGCGCGCCAGCTCGGCGGCCGCGTCGAGCAGCGCTCGTCGAACCCGAGGCATCTACGGCCGCTCGACCCGGAACAGCGCAACCGGGCGATCGAAGCCGCGCAGCACCTGCTCGCCGAGCGGGCCGAAGGTCAGCACCGACGAATCCGCCCGGCGCCGCACCTCCTCGGTGACGAGCACCGTGCCGGGCTCGGCCAGCTTCACCGCCCGGGCGGCGGTCGTCACGACCGGGCCGTAGAAGTCGCCGTAGCCGCGCACGAGCGGGCCGGCGGCGAGCGCCCCCCGCAGTCGGGGCAGCACCGGGTCGTCGGCCACCTGGCGAGCGAGATCGAGGGCCACCTCGCAGGCACGGGCGGCGTCGGTGCCGACGAACATGACCTCGTCGCCGATCGTCTTGACAACCCGCCCGTCGCAGGCGGTCAGCTGCTCGGTCGCGTGACGCTCGAAGCCGCTGATGGCGCGGCCGAGCTCGGTCGGCGAGAGCCGTTCCGCCATGGCGGTCGACCCCACCAGGTCCAGGAAGCCGACCGTCAGATCCGAGGTCGCGGCCGCGCCGGTCGTCACGGCTCGTCGCGTGGCGGCGTCGGCGTGGTGGACGAACACGGCCCCGAGGATGCCCGGGATGGCGCCGAAGAGCAGGCGGTTGGCGACGTCGGTCGTCTCGGTGAGCTCGAGCTCGCGCCCTGCGGGCGCCGGGCTGACGCCGACGGTCTGCCCGAAGTTCGTGAGCGCGGCGTCGGCGATGCTGGCCAGGGCCGCCCCGATCACCCGGGTGGTCTGCAGCGTCGACTCGAGGCCGAACAGCTCGACCGCGGCCGCGCCAAGCCGGAACGTCTCGATGTCGGCGTCGACGAAGCTCGCGTCGTCGGGAGCCGGGTCGCCCAGCCCGGCGGCCCGGAGCAGCTGACGAGCCTCCGGGAGCGACACGCCGCTGCGGGCCGAGAGCTCCTCGAGGGTGCAGCCCGGGCGACGGCGGGCCAGCTCGGCCATCACCGCGGGCAGGTTGCCGCCCGACACGCCAGCTCGGAGGTCCTCGGTGGTCGCGCCGCGCGCGGTGAGGTACCGCAAGGTGGCGAGCCGATCGTCGGCGAAGGGTGCCTCCGGGTCGTAGAGGCCCAGCGCGGCCCAGCCATCTGCGTCGTCCTCCACACCGGCCACGGTATCGAGCCCCGCCAAGCAGTCGCGGCGGTACAGGCCGAGGACGCCGGTAGCATCGACGACGTGGCACGCCGGGCCGGATTGTTGGCCGCGACCCTCTCGCTCCTCATCCTCGCCGCGTGCGGCGGCGGTGGGCGGCCGTCCCTGGTCGGCAAGTCGACCCCGAGCCCCGGCGTGGCGGTCCCCACCTCGGACAGCCTGATCGCCAAGGCCACGGTCCCGAACCTCGCCGTCTACAGCGCGCCCAACATCCCCCAGGCGTCGAGCAACTACCAGAACCCGTGGCTGCTCAACAACGACCCGAAGCTGGCGGTGCCGCTCGTCATGCTGGTGCGGGCTCGCCAGCCCAACTGGGTCCAGGTGCTGCTCCCCATTCGCCCCAACGGGTCGCTCGGCTGGGTCCGGGCCAGCACGGTCACGCTCGAGCCGGACCCGTACCGGATCACGGTGTCGCTCAGCGCCCACCAGCTCACCGTCTACGACGGCAACGCGGTCCTGCTCCAAGACACGGTGGCGGACGGCGCGCCGGCGACCCCCACCCCGCCGGGCACGTACTACATCCGGGTGCTCCTCAAAGCCCCCGATCCGACCACGATCTATGGGCCGTACGCCTACGGGCTCTCCGGCCACTCCGACGCGCTGACCACCTTCGATGGGGGCGACGCCGAGCTCGGGGTCCACGGCAACAACGACGCGTCGGTGCTGGGCCATGACGTCACGCACGGCTGCATCCGCATGAGCAACGCCAAGATCACCCAGCTCGCCGGCATCCTCCCCCTCGGGACGCCGGTGACGATCAGCACGTGAGCCGTCGGCGTCGGCGTGCCAGTTGGTGACCGATGTCCTCGACCTCGCCGATCAGCTCTGGCGCGGCGAGCTCGACGCCGACCGCTACCACCCGTTCTCGCACCTCGACGGCCTGACCGAGGTCGCGGACCGCACCGGTTTCGTGGCGTCGTTCGCGAACGTCAGCGCGTTCGGCACCGACGACGGCTTGGTGCTCATCGATACGGGTAGCTCGCTGTTCTCCGGTGCGGTGCACGAGTCGTTGCGGGGCTGGTCGGTGGAGCCGGTGCACACGGTGGTGTTCACGCACGGCCATATCGACCATTGCTTTGGTGTCGAGCGCTACGACGACGACAACGCCGGGCAGGGTGTTGCGCCGGTGAGCGTCGTCGCGCACGAAGCGGTCGCTGACCGCTTCGACCGGTACCGGATCAGCGCGGGCTACAACACGGTGATCAACCGTCGCCAGTTCGGACTGGGTGACGGGTTCGAGTGGCCCACCGAGTACCGCTACCCCGACCGCACCTACCGGGACCATCTCGCGCTCGACGTGGGCGGGTTGCGCGTCGAGCTGCACCACGACCGGGGCGAGACCGACGATCACACCTGGGCGTGGATCCCGTCGCGGGGGGTCCTGTGCACCGGTGACCTGTTCATCTGGGCGTCACCGAACTGCGGCAACCCCCAGAAGGTGCAGCGCTACCCGAGAGACTGGGCCGCCGCGCTGCGCACGATGGTGACGCTCGAAGCGACGACGCTGCTGCCCGGCCACGGCCTCCCGATCGTCGGAGCGGACCGCGTGCGCCAGGCGCTCACCGACACCGCGGCGCTCCTCGAGCACCTTCATGACGCCACCCTCGCGCTGATGAACGCGGGTGCGACCCTCGACGAGATCGTGCACACGGTGCACGCCCCCGCCGCGCTGCTCGAACGCCCCTATCTGCGCCCGGTGTACGACGAGCCGGAGTTCGTGGTCCGCAACGTGTGGCGCCTCTACGGCGGCTGGTACGACGGCAACCCGGCGCGCCTGCAGCCCGCGCCGGACGCCGCGGTGGCCGCCGAGGTGACGTCCCTCGCCGGCGGTCCGACCCGTCTCGCCGTCCGGGCGTTGGAGGTTGCCGAGACCGGGGATCTGCGCCTGGCCGGCCACCTCGCGCAATGGGCCGCGGTCGCCGCGCCCGACGACCCGGCGGTGCAACGAGCCCGCGCCGAAATCTACGAGCGTCGACGTGACGAGGCGACCTCGACGATGGCGAAGGGCGTCTTTGGCTGGGCGGCTCGCGAGTCCCGCGCCCGCGGCGAGCCCGACGCCTGAGCCGCTCCCCGCCGCGCTCAGGCGCTCCCGCCGGCGCGGGCAGTGACTTCCGCCGCGGCGCGCCGCCCGCTGGCGTAGGCGGCGTGCACCACGGCGGCGATCGTGGTCGTGGAGGTCCCGTCGCCGGCCCAGAAGAGGGCGTCGGTGTCGGAGGCCGCGAGCGCCGCTCGGGAGCCGGCGCCGCCGTAGCGCACGAAGCTGTACCCGCCCCGGGTCCGGGGGTTCGTGCACCAGTCGACGCGTCGCCATTCCTCGACGAGCTGGGAGGGGCGCACGTCGGGCAGCAGCCGGTCGAGGTCGGCGAGGCCCACGGCCGCCGCCTCGTCCTCGGGGAGGGCGGAGAGCGCCCGGGCCCGGTGACCGGTGACGTAGGCGGTGAGCACCGGGGTGACGTCGTCGCCCCGCCCGTAGAGCGGCGTCCAGTAGAGGCGGATCGGGCCGTCGCAGCCGAGCATGGTGAGCCCGGGGTCCCAGAACCGCTCCCGGAACCGGTAGAGCACTTTGAGCACCGGGCCCATTTCGAGCCCGTCGAGGGCGCGCCATTTCGTGGCGGGAAGGTCGGGCTCGAAGCGCACCGCGTGGGTCTTGAGCACTCCGATCGGCAGGGTGCACACACCGGCTCGGGCGCTGACCTCGTCGCCGGTCTCGGAGCGGACGGTGACCCCGTCGGGTCCCCACCGAACCTCAGAGACCACGAATCCGAGGCGCACGTCGAGGTCGGCGGCGAGGTGGCGGGGCAACGCGTCGTAGCCGGCAACGAGTCGCCAGTCGCAGCCTCGCTCGAGGTCGACGACGCGGTCGTCGCGCAGGCCCACCATCGACAGCTGGTCGGCGTCGCCGAGCGGGTGCAGGGTGAGCATCTGGTCGGCGAAGACGCGGGCGATGCCCTCGACGTTGCGTCTCGCGACCAGCTCAGCGACGGTGCAGTCCGGGCCCTGGAATGCCTCGAGGTCGTGGAGCAGATCGCCGAGCTTGACGAGCGACGGGTCGGAGAACAGCTCGGGGGACCGCCGGCCGTCGATCGAGAGCAGGAAGCCCGCGCCCGGTTGACAGGTGATCGTCTCGAAGCCGCCGGCGCGGATCTCGGGCCAGGTGTCGGCTTCGGCGGTGTGCACGAACTCGGCGCCCTGCTCGACCGGGTGCTCGCAGAAATCACGCGCGGTGTGCATCCGGCCGCCAACGCGGTCCTGGGCCTCGACGACGACGACGTCGAGGCCGGCCCGCGCGCAGTCCCGACCGGCGGTGACGCCGGCCATGCCCGCGCCGATGACGACCACGTCCTCCATAGGGCGAGGATGGTACCGTCACCGACCGCATGCAGATCGAGGGCTCGACGATCTTGGTGACGGGCGCGTCGTCGGGCATCGGTGCGTCGCTCGCTCCCCTGCTCGCGGCGCGGGGCGCGACGGTCGGGATCGTGGCGCGACGGCGGGAGCGGCTCGAAGCGGTGCTCGCTCGCTGCGTCGAGCACGCGCCGAACTCGCGGCTGTGGGCAGTCGACCTCGGCGACGTCGAAGCCGCCGCCCGCGTCGCAGTCGAGGCGTGGGACGCCTTCGACGGCCTCGACTGCCTGGTCAACAACGCGGCGATCCCGAAGGTGATCCCGGTCCCGCGTCTGACCCCGGCGCTGGTGGACGAGACGATGCGGGTCAACTTCACGTCGCCGGTGCGCATGACCCTGGCGCTCCTGCCCCGCTGGTTGGCGCGGGGCGCGGGCTGCGTCGTGAACGTCTCCAGCATGGGCGGCCGGCTCGGGATCGCCCACGAGGCCGCGTACTGCGCCTCGAAGTTCGCGGTCTGCGGATGGAGCGAGTCGATGGCGATCGACCTGGCCGGCACCGGGGTGGAGGTCAAGCTGGCGCTGCCGGGCCCGATCGACACCGAGGTTTGGGGCGCGCCCGGCAACGACGCGGCGCGGTACGACGGCCCGCTCATCCCCGCCGAGGAGTGCGCGGCGAGTATCGCGGCCGCCATCGAGCACGACGGTTTCGAGTACTACGTGCCGCCGGAGCTTCCCGGCGGCGGCCTCCAGCACGACGTGGTGAAAGGCAAGACCGGGAACGTCGACGCGTTTCTCGACCTGATGGGGCAGATGGCGGGGAGCTGACCCCTCACCCGGCGGAGAGCTCGACCGGGATCCCGTTCAGCACCGCGTTGCCCGACAGCGGGTCGAAATGCTCGGTGTCGGCGAGCAGGTTGCTGTTCACCCCGGGGCGGGTCGCCGCGACCGACAGTGCCGTGCCCTCGACGTCGTGGCCCCAGCCGTGGGGGAGGCTAACCACGCCCGGCATCATCTCGTCAGACACCTCGGCCGGCGCGACGAGCGACCCGCCGGGTCCGACGACCTTGACCGGGCCTCCAGGCTCGAGCCCGAGCCGGGCCGCGTCGTCAGGGTGGACCAGGAGGGTGCAGCGGTCGCGCCCCTTGATGAGCACGTCGACGTTGTGCATCCACGAGTTGTTCGAGCGCAGATCCCGTCGTCCGATGAGGACCACGTCGTCGGGGCGCCGGTCGTCGAGGTGTGCCCGCAGCCGCTCGACGTCGGCGACGAGGGGCGCCGGAGCGAGCTCGATGACGCCACTCGGTGTGCGCAGCACCTCGGGCACCCGGGGGGTCAACGGCCCCAGATCGACCCCGTGGGGGTGCGCCTCGAGCACCGCGAGGGACAGCCCGTCGGGGTCGGCGCCGAAGCCGTCACCGAACGGGCCGGTGCGCAGCATCAGGTCCAGGATGCGTTCGGGGCCGCGACGGGACGCCAGCTCGCCGAGCAGCTCGGCGGCGTCGCGCCCCAACACGTTCGAGGGGCTCCGGTGGACCGCCTTCTCGACGAGACCGGCGACGATGTGGTCATCGAGGACCCCGGGATCGGCGTCGGCGCCGGCGCCCGCCGCGACGTTGGCGAGTCGCAGGAGGATCTCCCACTCGGACATTTCCCCCGCCTCGAGGGAGACGAGCGGCGGCGAGTAGTTCGCCACGTTGCGCACCGCGAGCGAGTACAGCGCGACGTCGTAGTGGCCGCACGTCAGCATCGAAGGTGGGGGGAGGATGACGTCGGCGTGCTGGGTCGTCTCGTTGCGGTAACAGTCGACGCTCACCATGAAGTCGAGGTGGCCGAGCGCCCGGTCGAGCCGTGCGCTGTCGGGCGCGGAGACGGCGGGGTTGCCGGCGACGGTCACCAGCGCGCGGATCTGTCCCTCACCCGGAGTCTCGATCTCCTCGGCGAGGCAGACGACCGGCAGCTCGCCGAACACCTCGGGCAAGCCTCGGACCCGGCTGGCGTGGCGGCCGAACCGCACGCCGCGCCCGACGCCCGGCGCGCCGGACGTGTTAGCGCCCCCGCCGCGGGACGGGCAAACATCGCGCCGCCCGCCCGGTCGAGGTTCCCAGTGAGCACGTTGCACACCTCGACGAGCCACGAGGCCAGGGTGCCGAACGCTTGGGCGCACGTGCCAAGCCGTGCGTAGACCGCCGCTCGCGGCGCGTGGGCCAGGTCCCGGGCGACCCGACGGATGCTCGACGCGTCGATCCCGCAGATGGCCGCCACCCGTTCGGGCGCGAAATCCCGGGTCAGCCCGTGGAGCGCGTCGAGGCCGACGACGTGGTCCCGCAGCCGCCCCGGGTCGGCGAGGCTCTCGTCGAGCAGTGTGTGGACGACACCGGCGAGGAAGTACGCGTCGGTGGCGGGCCGGATGAAGAGGTGCTCGTCGGCTTCGTCGGCGGTCTTGGTCCGGCGGGGGTCGACGACGACGAGCTGGCCGCCCCTCGCCCGTAGCGCGCGGAGGCGTCCGGGGAGGTCGGGCGCGGTGAGCAGGCTGCCGTTCGAGGCGAACGGGTTCGCCCCCAGCATCAAGAGATAGTCGGTGCGGTCGACGTCGGGGACCGGGATCGACAAGCCGGCGCCGAACATCAGGCCGGCCGCGACCTGCTTGGGCATCTGATCCACCGTGCTCGCCGAGAACACGTTGCGCGACCCGAGCGCCTGGAGGAGCGCCCGGTTGTAGAGCAGCCCGGCCAGGTTGTGGACGTTCGGGTTGCCGAGATAGACGCCGACGGCGTCTCGTCCGTGCGTGTCGAGGATCGGGGTCAGGCCCGCCTCGATCACCGCGAACGCCTCCGCCCACTCGACCGCCTTCCAGTCCCCGTCGGCACGCACCAGTGGCGCCCGGATGCGGTCAGGGTCGGCGTCGAGGCGTCCGATGGCGCTGCCCTTCGGGCAGAGGAAGCCGTGGCTGAACACGTCGTCGCGGTCGCCGCGCACCAGGGTCACTTCGCGTCCGTCGAGGTGAAGCTCCAGGCCACACGTGGCCTCGCAGAGTGGGCAGGTTCGAACGCCGACCGTCATGCTGACGAAGGGTACGCCCGGAGCCACCACTACGCTGCGACGCCGAAGGCCGGCCATCCCCAGCGAGGAGGATCGTGGAAGCGTTCGTGTTCGGGGTGGACCCCGAGTTCCTGACCCACACCTCCCGTGTCGCCGACTGGCGCGACGCGTTCACCACCATCGCCAACCAGCACGACACCGGCGCGATCAACGTCGCGGTGAACTTCCGATGACCGACCGCCTCTACTTCCGCCAGTTGCTCGCCGGTGAGGACTTCGCGGTCGACGACCCGCTCGCCCGCCAGATGGTGAACTTCGTGTACCTCATCGGCGACACCGAAACTGGCGACGCGGTCGCGGTCGACCCGGCCTACGGCGTGCACGAGCTGGTCGAGATTCTCGACGCCGACGGCCTGCGTCTCACGGGCGTGCTGGCCAGCCACTGGCATCCCGACCACATCGGCGGCGACCTCATGGGCTACGAGATCGAAGGGATCCGCGAGGTGCTGGCCATGCCGGAGGCGCAGGCCCGCGTACACGTCCACCGCGACGAGGCGGAATGGGTGAAGCGGTCCACCGGGGTGGCTGACAGCGACCTGGTCGTCCACGACAGCGGCGACACCGTCGATGTCGGCGCGATCCCGGTCCGCTTGCTGCACACACCCGGGCATACTCCGGGGAGCCAGTGCTTCGTCGTCGACGGCAAGCTCGTCGCCGGCGACACCCTCTTCTTGGAGGGCTGCGGTCGAACCGACCTGCCCGGCGGCGACGCGGATCAGATGTACGAGAGCCTCACCCAACGCCTGGCCGCGATCCCCGATGACACGCTGCTCTATCCCGGTCATCGCTACTCACCCGAGCCGGTGGCGTCGATGGGCGAGACTCGCCGGCGCAACTACGTGTTTCGACTTCCCACCCTCGACCAGTGGCGAACCATGTTCGAATGACCACCCGAGTCGAGGATGACCGCCTCGATTCACCGGCCGCGTCCCCGCTGGTCGAGGCGCTCGGCGCGGAGCTCCTCGAGCGCTACGGCGTGCCGGACGCCGATCCCGACCATCTCACCGCCGACGACCTCGCACCCCCCAGCGGCGCGTTCGTCGTGGCCCGGGTGGGTACCGCCGCGGTGGGCTGTGGAGGACTGCGTCGCTACGACACCGCGATCGGCGAGCTGAAACGGATGTACGTCGCGCCGCCGTTCCGAGCCCAGGGTGTCGCCCGGTTGGTGCTCAGCGCCCTCGAGGATCGAGCCCGCCAGCTCGGCTACGAGCGTCTCGTGCTCGAGACCGGCGGACGCCAGCCCGAGGCCATCGGCTTGTACACCTCAGCGGGCTACCGCGGCATCGAGCGGTACGGCGCCTATCGCTCGTCGCCGCAGAGCCGCTGCTACGCCAAGTGGCTCTGAGCCGCTCCGGGGCGGGCGCGCTGCCCGTCGGGGCAGCGTCCGATCAGGCCGGATCGAACCGCACGGGCAGCGTCATCGGGCCCCGGAAGGCGAGGCCGGCGATGACCGGCGGCGGCTCGTCGGGGTCGAGACGCAGATTGGGGAGCCGGCTGAGGATCGCGTCGAGGCCCACCCGCAGCTCCAGGCGGGCGAGATGCATCCCCAGGCACTGGTGCTGCCCGGTCCCAAACGCGAGGTGGTTCTGCACCGGCCGGTCGATGTCGAACTGCTCGGGATCCTCGTAGCGGGCCTCGTCGCGGTCGGCGGAGCCGGTCAGCACGCTGATCGCCGCGCCCTTCGGGATCGGGCACCCATCGACCTCGGTGTCGACCGCCGCCACCCGGCTGACCTGGGTGACGGACGTCTCCCAGCGCAGCGTCTCCTCGATCACCACCGGCAACAGCGCCCGGTCCGCGACCACGCGGGCGAGGACGTCGGGGTGAGTGACCAGCGCCGTCAACGCGTTGCCCATCACCCGGAACGTCGTCTCGGCACCGGCCGGCAGGAGCAGGCGGAGGAAACCGTAGATCTTCTCGTCACTGAGGCGCTCGCCGTCGATCTCGGCGTGCACCAGGTCGCTGATCAGGTCGTCGCGGGGGTGGGCCCGGCGATCCTCGACGATCGGCGCCAGGTAGTCGCGCATCGCTCGCGACGCGGCCATGCCGACCTCCGGGTGCAGCGGGCCGGTGTTGATCTGCTCGGCCCACTCGTGGAATTGCGCGCTGTCGGCGAGCGGCACACCCACCAGCCCGCAGATCACCTGCACCGGGTACTGACTGGTGAGGTCTCGGACCAAGTCGGCGCGGCCGCGCGGCGCGATGTCGTCGAGCAGCCGCCCGATGGTCGGACCGATGAGCGCCTCGTCCCAACGCTCCAGCGCCGAAGCCCGGAACGCGTGGGCGACGAGGCCCCGGTAGCTGCGGTGCTCCTGGCCGTCCATGGCGAGGATCAGCTCACCCATGTACTGGCCGATGTGCTCGGCATTGATCGCGGACGAGAACCGCTGCGGGTCGCGCAGCACACCCTCGACGTCGGCATACCGGGCGATGCCGAACAAGGGCCGGTCAGCGAACCCCATCGTCGACGCGTCGGCGCGGTACACCGGGCACTCGTGGCGGGCCTGCTCCCACCAGGGATAGGGCTGGCCGGTCACGAAGTCCACCTCGAAGTCGAACTCAGGTGTCGTGGCCTGGCTCACCGGCGCTCCCAAAGGTCCCTGGGCCTGTTTCCTGACACGGTAGTCAGGTTCGGTGAGACCGACAACGAATAGGCTCGGGCCCGAGATGGCCAGTCATGACGCCGGCCCCCGCGGCTCGGACCCCTTCGCCGAGACCGACGACCAGACGGCCCTGCGAGCCTTGGCCCGCGACGTCGCCGAGCGCGACCTGGCCCCCCACGCCCGCCACTGGGACGAGACCGAGGAGTTCCCTGAGGGCTCCTGGGACGCGCTGCGCAAAGCAGAGCTGTTCGGCATCACCATCGCCGAGCGCTACGGCGGGATGGGCATGGGCGACGTCGAAGCCGCCATCGTGCTCGAGGAGCTCGCCCGCGCCGACGTGTCGAGCGCCATCCTGGCCCAGCTGATTTACAACGGGCCGCCCCGCGCGATCCAGCATCTCGGCAGCGACGCGATGCGCGAACGCTGGCTGCCCCTCGCCGCCAGCGGGGAAGCGCTGTTCTGCATCGGGATCAGCGAGTCCGAGGCCGGCTCGGCGGTCACCCAGATGCGGGCCCGCCTCACCCCCGACGGGGACGGCTATCGGCTGCAGGGATACAAGAACTACGTCACCGGCGGCCACAAGGCGCGCTGCTGCCTCGTGTGGTGCCGGTTCCCGGGCAGCGAGGGCGCCCGCGGCATCGGCGCGGTGCTCGTCGACCTCGAGTCCGAGGGCGTCACGGTGGCTGGCACGCACGTCAAGATGGGGTTGCGGGGCACCAGCGAAGCCGAGCTCGCCTTCGACGACGTCTACGTCGGACCCGAGGACGTCCTCCTCGCCGGCGACTCGACCAACAGCAGCGCATTCAAGACCCTGATCAGCCACATCAATCACGAACGGTGCGGGAACGCGGCGATGTGCCTCGGCGCCGCGCAGGGCTCACTCGAATACGCACTGGGGTACATGAACGACCGGGTCATCGGGGGCCGCCCGATCGCGGAGCTCCAGGGCCTGCAGTGGAAGGTCGCCGACATGGCCACCCAGCTCGAGGGAGCGCGCCTGCTGCTGGCCCGGGCGCTGCGACTCGCGGGTCCCGACGGCACGCCCCCGCCGCTCGAGACCGCGATGGCGAAGACCGCCGCCAACCTGGCCGCCAAGTTCGTCTGCGACGAGGCGATCCAGCTGCTCGGCGGCTACGGCTACAGCCGCGAGTACCCGGTCGAGCGCGCATACCGCGACATCCGAGGACTGTGCATCGGCGCCGGCACGGTCGAGATCCAGCGGAACTTCATCGGCTCGCAGCTCGTGCACGGCGCCACCCCGGTCGGGGCGTCGTGGCGCAACCCCCTCGGCTGAGACCCACTTACCAACACCCGGAGGCCCGCGCCTACCGCGCGCCCGGCGGCCCGTGGGACGGGCCGAGCCTCGACGTCATGCTGACGCACGCCGCGGCGAGCGCGACCGACCCGCTGGTGGTCGACGACGACGGCGTCACGCTGGACGGTCCAACCCTCGAGGCCGCGGTCGCGCGGCTGGCGGGCGGGCTGCGGGCGGCGGGCGTTCGGAGAGGCGACGTCGTCGCTTGGCAGGCGCCCAACCACCACCAGGTCGTCGTGCTGTACCGAGCCTGCTGGCGCCTCGGCGCGATCGCCGGGCCGATCCACCACCAGGCCGGACCGATCGAGGTCGAGGCGATGCTCGACGTGCTCGAGCCTCGCCTGTGGCTGCCCCGCGCCGAGGTGCTCGAGCCGGGCGGGCGTTTCGCCGCGCTGCTCGAGGCCGCCGCGCCGGTCACCGAGTCCGCGGCGCGGCCCGCCGACCTGGCCGTGGTCCTCTTCACCTCGGGGTCCAGCGGTGAGCCGAAAGCCGCGCTGCACACCCAGCGGGGCCTCGCCTACAAGGCCCGCGTCATGGCCGGCGCCCATCAGCTCCGCCGGGACGACTCGGTGCTGATGCCCGCCCCGCTGGCGCACGTGTCGGGCCTCCTCAACGCGGTGCTCGTCCCCGGCGCGGTGCCGATGCCGGCCCACCTCATGGCCCGATGGGATCCCGAGCGCGCGCTCCGAACCATCGAGACGCAGCGGATCACGTTCATGATCGGGCCGCCCACGTTCTTCGTGGCGCTGATGGGCGCGCCCGACTTCGCGTCCGGCCGCGTCGAGAGCCTCCGCCTCGTGTCCAGCGGCGGCGCAGGCGTCACCCCGGCGTTCGTCGCCGAGGCCAGCGAGCGGCTCGGCGCCCGCGTGAAGCGCACGTACGGCTCCACCGAAGCGCCGACCGTCACCACCAGCACTGCCGACGACTCGCCGACCCGAGCCCGCGAGACGGACGGGCGGCCCGTCGGCGCGGCGCGGCTCCGAATCAGCGACCCGGCGACCGGGCGGGCCCAGCCAGCCGGCACGGTGGGTGAGCTCTGGCTGCGCGGCCCAGAGCTCTTCGTCGGCTACGCCGACCCCGACCAGACAGAGGCGGCGCTGTCCCGAGGCTGGTTCCGCACCGGCGACCTCGCCACCGTTGACCGCGAGGGCTGGCTGACCATCGTCGGGCGCATCAAGGACATCATCATCCGCGGCGGTGAGAACATCGCCGCCGCGGAGGTCGAGGCGGCGCTCGAGGCGCATCCCGACGTCGTCCAGGCCGTCGTCGTCGGGTCTCCCGACGCGCGCCTCGGCGAGCGGGTCTGCGCCTTCGTCGTCACCCGAGCCGGCTTCGACCTCACCGAGTGCCGGTCGTGGTTCGAGCGAGCGGGCATCGCTCGCTACAAGACACCCGAGCGGATCGTGCCCGTCGACGAGCTGCCGTTGCTGTCCGCCGGGAAGCCCGACCGGGCGGCGCTCCGAGACCGGGCCGCGGCCACCGCCGACGGGAACGCCGACTAGAGGACGCTCTCGCCCGCCTCGACCCGCGGGCGCAGCAGCGCGGCGAGCCGCTCGCGATGAAACGACGCGTCGCCGAAGGACACCTGGTCCAGCTGCGCGCGCTTCATGAACAGGTGCAGATCGTGCTCCCAGGTGAACCCGATCCCGCCGTGGACCTGCAGGCCCGACGCCATGACCCGCTTCGAGGCGTCGGAGCACCAGATCTTCGCTGTGGACGCCGCGACCGAACGGTCCCGGTCGTCGGCGCCGATGCACCATGCGGCCCAGTAGACGCTCGACCGCATGCCCTCCACATCGACGAGCATGTCCGCACACCGGTGCTTGACGGCCTGGAAGCTGCCGATCGGCCGGCCGAACTGCACCCGCTCTTTGGCGTACTCGACGGCCATCGCCAGCACCTGGCCCGCGCCCCCCAGCATCTCCGCCGCCGCGTACGTCGCGCCCCGGTCGATCACGGATTGGACCGCCTCGTCGCCCCCGAGCCGGGTCGCGGGCGTGTCGGCCAAGCGCAGCCATCCCAGCTCGCGAGTCCGGTCCATCGCCGGCTCGGGTGCGGGTCGGCGCTCGTCGCCCAGCTCCACCGCGAACAGCGCCGGGCCTTCGTCGGTCGCCGCCGGGACCACCGCAAGCTGCGCCGCGGGCGCGTAGAGCGTCGGATCGGGGCCTCCCGACAGCGTCCAGCGACCGCCCGACACCCGGCCCTGCACCGCGTCGAGGCGCCGAGCCCACCCGACGCAGGCCAGCCCATCCCCGGCGAGCAGCGACGCCACGCGGTCGTCGGCCCCCGCCGCGGCGAGGGCCTCGAGGGCGAGCACCGTCGACGCGAACGGGGCGGGCGCGGCGCGTCGGCCCACCTCCTCGAGCAGGACCGCGACCTCGACGGTTCCCAGCCCGAGCCCACCCTGGGCTTCGGGGAGGGTCACGCCCGCCCAGCCCTGGGCGAGCATCGCCTCCCACAGCGCGGCGTCCCAGCCGCCGCCGCCGTCCACCACCGCGCGGACGCGCCCGCTCGAGGCCAGGTCGTCGAGCAGCTCGCCGGCGGCGTCGCGCAGCGCCTCTTGATCGTCGGTGAGGGCGAAGTCCAAGCGGCGGCAGGCTACCCCGACCATCTGACGGTGCCTGCGCCACCGCTACGCTGCAAACGAACCCCAGCCAGGAGCAGCGCCGTGAGCGACGAGAAGCCCGCGTACCTTCGTCACGGCGACACCGAGGTGGAACTGCCCGTCGTTCGCGGAACCGAGAACGAGCTCGGGGTCGACATCGCGAAGCTGCGCGCGCAGTCCGGGTTGGTGACACTCGACTACGGGTTCGTCAACACCGGCTCGTGCGAGTCGGCGATCACCTTCATTGACGGTGAGGCGGGGATCCTCCGCTACCGCGGCGTCCCGATCGAACAGCTGGTTTCGGGTCACTCCCCCTCGTTCCTGGAGACCGCGTACCTGCTCATCTACGGGGAGCTCCCGACCCGCGACCAACGCGACGAGTTCAGCCGGTCGATCCGCAAGCACACGCTGCTCCACGAGGAAGCCAAGCGGTTCTTCGACGGGTTTCCCCACGACGCGCATCCGATGGGGGCGCTCTCGTGCGTGGTGAGCGCCCTGTCGACCTTCTACCCCGACAGCTCGGATCCCCACGACCCGGACCAGGTCCAGCTCGCCATCGTGCGGCTCATCGCCAAGCTGCCCACGATCGCCGCGTACTCGTACAAGAAGTCGATCGGCCAGCCGTTCCTGTACCCGAACAACGAGCTCGACCTGATCGAGAACTTCCTCACCATGATGTTCGCGGTGCCGTCGGAGCCCTACGAGGTCAGCCCGACGGTCGTCCATGCCCTGAAGATCCTGCTCATCCTCCACGCCGACCACGAGCAGAACTGCTCGACGTCGACGGTGCGCCTGGTGGGCTCCAGCGAGGCCAACCTCTTCGCCTCGATCGCCGCCGGCATCAACGCGCTGTGGGGCCCGCTGCACGGCGGCGCGAACCAGGCCGTCATCGAGATGCTCCAGAACATCCGCGCCGACGGGAACAACATCGACAAGTACGTCGCCCGAGCGAAGGACCCCGACGACCCGTTCAAACTCTCGGGGTTCGGTCACCGCGTGTACCGCAACTACGACCCGCGGGCCCGAATCATCAAGGAGCAGGCCCACCGGGTGATCGAGGAGCTGGGCCGCATGGACGACCTCCTCGACCTGGCGCTGCGCCTCGAGGATGTTGCGATCTCCGACGGCTACTTCGTCGAGCGCAAGCTCTATCCCAACGTCGACTTCTACTC
Organism: Actinomycetota bacterium; assembly: GCA_003140175.1. Lineage (GTDB taxonomy): Bacteria > Actinomycetota > Acidimicrobiia > IMCC26256 > PALSA-555 > PALSA-555. The sequence goes on along the minus strand of PLJD01000069.1, from coordinate 21,838 downwards.
GGGCCTCATCTACCGGGCGATGGGCTTCCCGACCAACATGTTCCCGGTGCTGTTCGCGCTGGGTCGGCTGCCGGGCTGGATCGCGCACTGGAAAGAGATGATGGAGAGCCCGAAGACCAAGATCGGCCGCCCCCGCCAGATCTACGTCGGTGCCGGCGAGCGCGACTACGTGCCGATCGATCAGCGGCGGTGAACCTCGCGCCGACCGGCGACGAGCAGCGCCTCCGCGACGAGTTCCGCGCCTGGCTGCGCGAGCACCTGCCCTGGGAGTATGGGCGCGGCTTACCGCCCCGCTTCGACGATCTCGCCGACGAGGTCGCCTTCCTTCGCGACTGGCAGCGTCGTCTGGCCGCCGGCCGGTGGGTCGGTGTTGCCTGGCCCGAGGAGTACGGCGGGCGGGGTGCCGGGCCGGTCGAGCATTTCGTCGTCACCGAGGAACTCGCCCGCGCGCGCGCTCCCGAACTGGTCGGACGCATCGGCATCAACCTGGTCGGCCCCACGCTGCTCGCCCACGGCACCCCCGAGCAGCGGGCCCGCTGGCTGGGACGGATCCTGCCCGGCGAGGAGCTGTGGTGTCAGCTGTTCAGCGAGCCCAGCGCGGGCAGTGACCTCGCGTCCCTCACCACTCGGGCGACCCCGACCGAGGGCGGCTGGCGGCTCAACGGCCAGAAGGTCTGGACCAGCTACGCGCAGTTCGCCGACTGGGGGCTCTGCCTCGCCCGCACCGATCCCGACGTCCCAAAGCAGCGCGGGATCTCGGCGTTCGGGGTCGACATGCGGGCCGCCGGCGTGGACGTACGGCCGCTGCGCCAGATCACCGACGAAACCGAGTTCAACGAGGTGTTCTTCACCGACACGTTCGTGCCCGAGGACGCGTTGATCGGCCCCCTCAACGAGGGGTGGAGGGTCGCCAACTCGACCCTCTCCCATGAGCGCGGCATCAATCCCCGCCAGCTGGTGATTCACCTGCAGCTGGTGGAGGAGCTCCTCCGCCTCGGACTCGAGCGTGGGGCCTGGGACGACGACCGGCTCCGGCCACGCCTCGCGCAAGCCGCGGTCGAGGTTCGCCTCTTCCAGCTCGCGAACTGGCGGTCGCTGTCGCGCGTGGCCAGAGGTGAGGAGCCCGGACCGGAGGGCAGCACCATGAAGGTGTCGTGGAGCGAGATGAGCAAGCGGCTCCACGACACGGTCATGGCGGTCCTCGGGAGCGCCGCACCGCTCTGGCACGGCGCGGCCGACAACCCGGGCGACGGCACCTGGCAGCGCTCGTGGCTCTACTACCAGGCCTCGTCGATCTGGGCCGGCACGAACGAGGTCCAGCGCAACATCCTCGGGGAACGCGTGCTCGGTCTCCCCCGCGAGCCGCGACGGGATGCCGCGCCGACACGCTGAGCGCGCTCGGCGCCGGACCCGTGGGATCGGCTCAACGGTCCGCGGCGCAGCGGCGTGACTGGGAGCGCGGGTGGGCCTGGCATGATGAACACCGTGGAGTTCGAGACGATCCGCTACGGCGTCGATGGTGCCGTCGCCACCGTTCGGCTGCACCGGCCGGAGGCGGCGAACGCGCAGAACAGCCGCCTGCTCGACGAGCTTGACGCCGCGCTCGACCTCGCCGACGCCGACGACGACGTGCGGGTGGTCGTCCTCGCCGGTGAGGGCAAGCATTTCTCGGCGGGCCACGACCTCAAGGAGATCCTGAGCGGTGCCGACGAGTGGGCTCGCCTGCGGGACACGCCCGAGGGGAAGTGGCGTCACGAGCAGGTCATGTACTTCGATCGCTGCGTCCGACTGCGCGACTTCCGGAAGCCCACGATCGCTGCGGTCCAGGGGGCGTGCGCGGCGGCCGGGCTGATGCTGGCGTGCATGTGTGATCTGATCGTGGCGGCCGACGACGCCCGGTTCTCGAACCCGGTCGCGCGCATGACCGGGGTCGGTGTCGAGCTGCTCGTCGAGCCGTGGGAGCTCGGGCCGCGCAAGGCCAAGGAATTCCTGCTCTGCGCATCGACGATCGAGGCCGACGAGGCCGAACGGCTCGGGTTGGTGAACCGCGTGGTGCCCCGAGCGGAGCTCGACGCCGCCGCCCGCGCGATGGCCGAGCAGGTCGCGCTCGTCCCGCCGGTGACCGCCCAGGCGATCAAGGAATCGATCAACCAGATGCTCGACCTCTCCGGCCAGCGCGCCTCGTGGCGCTACCACTTCATGATCCACCAGCTGGTGAGCAACTCGGCGACCGCGCTGGCCGCGACCGACGCCCGCAAGCAGGGCGGGATGGACGCAGTGAAGCGCGAGCAGGCGGGTCAGTGACCGGACCGCTCAGCGGCCTCCGCGTCCTCGACCTCGGGACCCGGATCGCGGCCCCCTTCTGCGCCGGCCTCCTCGGCGAGCAGGGCGCGGAGGTCATCAAGGTCGAGCAGCCCCGCCGGGGCGACTTCATGCGCGAGATCGGGCCCTTCGTGCCCGTCGAGGCCATGGATCCGGGCTACTCGCTGTTCTGGGCGGTCGAGGGTCGAGGGCGTCAGAGCGTCACCTTGGACCTGCGCCGTTCGGAGGGCCAAGACCTGTTCCGCCGCCTCGCCGCCACCGCCGACGTCGTGGTCGAGAACTTCCGGCCCGGGACCCTCGAGGGCTGGGGCCTGGCGCCCGGGGCGCTCGACCCCCGCCTCATCACGGTGCGGATCAGCAGCTTCGGCCAGGACGGCCCGTACGCGCCGCGGCCGGGACTGGACCGGGTTGGGATCGGGTACGGCGGCCTGCTGCACCTGACCGGCTATCCGGACCGTCCGCCGGTCCGGGTCGGCGTCACGATCTCGGACTATCTGACCGGCGTGTTCGCCGCGCACGCCGCGACCTGCTCGCTGTACGCGCGCGACACGGGACGAGGCGGGCAGGGCGCGGTGATCGACGCCGCGCTCTACGGCGCGGCGCTGCGGGTCCTCGAGTGGACCCTCGCCGCCTATGACGCGCTCGGGATCGTGCGCTCCCGGGAAGGGAACCGCCTCGCGAACTCGGCACCGTTGGACAACTACCCGACCGCGGACGGCCGGTACGTATGCATCGTGGCGGGCTCCGACGCCAACTTCGCCCGGCTCTGTCAGGCGATGGACCGGCTCGACCTCGTCGACAACCCCCGGTTCGCCCGACTCGTTGACCGAGCCGCCAACGGCGACGAGATCAACGAGCTGGTCGCCGCCTGGACGAGCAGCCTCGACGCGCCGACCATCGAGGCCCGCTGTGTGGCCTGCGACGTGCCGGTCGCGACCGCGTACACCGCCGCCGACATCTTCGCCGACCCGCACCTGGGCGCCCGGGGTGACCTCGTCACCGTCGAGGATCCCGTGATCGGGCCGCTGCGCCAACAGGCCCCGTACCCTCGCCGGGTGGGTGAGGTCCCCGCCGCGCCGAGCGGCGCACCCCGCCTCGGTGAGCACACCCGGGCTGTATTCGGCGACCTCGGCGTGTCGGAGACCGAGCTCGATCGGCTCGCCGCCGACGGTGTGGTGTGAGCACCCCCCGGCGGGTTCCCGTCCGTTCCGGGCTCTTCGACGACGACGCCGGCGACGTCGTGCTGCTCGGGGCGCGGTGCCGCACGTGCGGGCGTCCCCAGTTCCCGCGCTCGGCGACCTGCCCGTACTGCTCGTCGGTGGACGTGGAGCCGGTCCGTCTCGCCGGGGTCGGAACGCTATGGGGATGGACCACGGTCCACACCGCGCCGCCCGGCTACGACGGGCCGGTCCCCTTCGGTTTCGGCGTGGTCGAGCTGTCGGCGGGTCTGCGGGTCATCACCCGGCTCGAGATCGGCGACGGCGCCGCGCTGCAGTTCGGCCAGCCCATGCAGGCCGCGATCGTTGCCCTCCACACCGATCACGACGGCGACACGGTCGTGACCTACTCGTTTGCTCCCACGCCATGAGCACCGACGTGCGGGTGGCTGGCGTCGGGATCCATCCCTTCGGCCGATTCCCGGACCTCACGGTCACCGAGCTCGGCATCGCCGCGGTGCGGGCCGCCCTCGACGAGGCGGGCGATCCCCGCTTCGACGCCGCGTTCTGCGGCACCGCGTACGCCGGCGTGGCGGCGGGCCACAAGGTCCTCAGCGCGATCGGACGCACCGGAATCCCGATCGTCGACGTGGAAGCCGGCTGCGCGAGCGGCGCCGCCGCGCTCATGCTGGCCGCGGGAGCGATCCGGGCGGGCCAGTACGACACGGTGCTCGTCTTCGGGATCGAGAAGATGCCGAAGGGCATCATCCGCTCCACGTTCTTCGAACCGTGGCGGGAAGCGGCCGGCCTCGCCGCGACCCCCGCGTACTTCGCGCTGCGCGCCCAACGCCTCCAACGCGAGGCCAACGTCACGAAGGAGCAGCTCGCCCAGGTCGTGGTCAAGAACCGCCGCCACGGCGTCCACAACCCCGACGCGATGTTCCGCCGCGAGACCACGGTCGAGGAGGTGCTCGGATCCCGCCTGGTGTGTGAGCCGTTGCACCTGTTCATGCTCTGCTCACCGAACGAGGGAGCCGCCGCGGTCGTGCTGCGCCGCGCCGCCGACGCGGCGTCCGACGCGGTACGCCTCGACGCGGCGGTGCTGCGCTCGCATCTGCCGGGGTCAGTGCTCGGCGAGGCGACGCCGATGAGCGGCGTCGAGGACGACGACATCCCGCCGCCCAGCACGCTCGCCGCCCGCGACGCGTACGCGGCCGCGGGCGTCGGCCCCACCGACCTCGACGTCGTCGAGTGCCAAGACACCGACGCCGCCCGCGAGCTCCTCTCGTACGAGGAACTCGGCCTGTGCGAACGCGGCGAACAGGGGCGCCTCCTCGAGGAGGGCACGACCGCGCTCGGCGGGCGTCTCCCCGTGAACCCGAGCGGCGGGCTCCTCTCGAAGGGTGAGCCGCTCGGCGCCTCAGCGCTCGGACAGGTCGTCGAGCTGACCCGCCAGCTGCGCGGAACGGCCGACGCCCGTCAGATCGAGGGCGCCCGCGTCGGCCTCGCCCACACGGTCGGGCGAGGCGCCAACGCGTCGGTCACGATCGTGTCCCGCTGAGCTACCCGACTCGGGCGTTGTACGCCTGGATGGCCGCGGTGGCGTTCTTCACCGCCTGAGCCAGTGCGGTGTTGGACTTCACGCCGTTGGAGAACATGGCCTCCTCAGCGTTGCGGACCGCGTCGCGGACCCCCTGGTAGTCGCCGATCACCGGGCCGGCGGTCGCCGTGTTGGAGGGTCCGGTCACGAGCTGGTCGTAGGCGACCTTGTAGCCGGGGATCTTGGCCCACAGCTGCTGCATGGCGGGAAGCGTGACCGACGACTTGCGGATCGGCACGTACCCGGTCGCGGCCCCGAACGTGGCCTGGGTCTGGGGCGAGTCGAGGAACTTGAGGTACTCCCACGCTGCCGCCTGCTTGGCCGGCGACGACTTATTGACGATGTAGAACGCCGCGCCGCCCACGAGGACGCCGCCGGGGCCGCTCGGGCCCGGCATCGCACCGACCCCGAGGTTGACGTTCGGATACTGGCCGCTGTTGAGCAGCTGGGTGATCGTCCCCAGCGTCGCCGAGCTGTCGATCGTCATGGCCTGGTTGCCGTTGCCGATCCCGAGCAGGTTGTTGTAGGCCTCGGTGTTCTGGTCGTTGTTCACGACGGCTAGGCCGCTGCTCACCATCTTGGACATCCACGCGAACACCTGCTTGGCCGCCGTGGCATCGAAGATCGCCGTCGTGGCGCGGGCCTGACGGCCGTTGCCGTTGTTGACGTACGCCTCACCGGCCTTCGCCACCCACTCCTCGAGGTCTGAGGGGTCGGTCTTGAGGCCGTAGCCCGCCTGGGTGACCGCGCCGCTCGCCTTGAGCTTCTGCGCATCGACCATGACCTGATTGAGGGTCTGGGGCGGAGAGTTCGGGTCCAACCCCGCTTTCTGGAACGCCGTCTTGTTGTAGAAGAACACGGGGTTGGAGACGTTGAACGGCATGCCGTAGAGGACACCCTTGACCGTCCAGTACGACAGCGTGCGGGGAATGAAGTCGCTGAGCTGGCTCGAGTAGTGGTCGGCGTTGATGCAGGACTGCACCGGGAGGATGGCGTGGGTGTCGATCATCTGCTGGAGCCCGGTGTCTTGGATCTGGGCCACGTCGGGCAGGTCGCCGGTCGAGAGCCCGGCAACGAACTTCTCTTGGGTGTCGTTGTACTGGGGCTGGTTGACCAGGGTCACGTGCACCTGAGACTGCGACGAGTTGAACTGATCCGTGGCCGCCTGGAGCGCGGTGGCGTTGGCCTGGGTCAGCGCGTGCCAAGCCGTGATCTGCACCGGATGCTGCGCCTTCGCCAACGCACTCAGCGGGCACGCGGGCAGCGCCGCCCGAGAGGTCGCGGCGGTCGCCGACTCGGCGGGGAGGGCGGCGAGGCCGAAGACCGCCGCCACCGCCAACGCCGTCACGGTCCGCATGCTGGGTCGTCGCATCAATGCTCCTTCGCGAAGTACTCGGTTCGGCCGGCGGCCGACCACATCGTGCCTCATCATCATCATCATCCCTTCACCGCGCCGGCGGTCAGGCCCCGGATCAGCTGCTTTTGGAACACCACGAGGAGCACCACCAGGGGGACCACCGCGATGATGACCCCCGCGAAGGTGATGTTGACATTCTCGAGGCTGGTGCCCCGAAGCTGGCGGAGCCCGATCTGGACCGTGCTCAGATGCTCGTCCTTCGTGACGAGCAGCGGCCAGAGATATTGGTTCCAGGCAGTGAGGAACGAGAAGACGGTCAGGGCGGCGATCGACGGACGCGCCAGGGGGACGGCCACCCGCCACAGGAACCGCCAGTTGCCGTACCCGTCCAGGGCGGCGGCGTCGTCGAGGTCCCGCGGGATCCCGAGGAACGCCTGGCGGAGCAGGAACACTCCGAGGCCCCAAGCGAGGAACGGCGCGGCGAGCCCGGCGTAGGTGTTGTAGATGCCGAGGCTGACGACCGTGGTGAGGTTCTGCACCACGGTCACCTCGAAGGGGATCATGAGCGTGGCGAGGAAGAGCACGAACAGCGCCCGTTTGAACGGAAACTTCAGGAACGCGAACGCGTAGCCGGCCAGGATCGACGTGAGCACCTGACCACCGACGATGATGATCGTCACGACGAAGCTGTTGAACAGGTAGTGGCCGAGGTGACCGCTCGACCAGGCGTCTGAGTAGGTGCTGAAGATGGGATGGGTCGGGAAGAACGTGGGCGGCTGCGAGGCGATCTGCGCCGGGCGGAGTAGCGAGTTCACGACCGTGATGTAGATCGGGAACAGCACGATGACCGCGAGCACGCTGAGCAGCAGGTAGCGGCCCAGCAGTCGGACCCGGCGGCTCGGTCCGCCGCGACGCCGTGTCGCGACCTCGGTGGAGGCGGTCACGGGTCCGGGCAGGATGGCGGCGTCGGCGGTCATCGGGCGTAGTGGACGCGGCGCTCGAGGAAGCGCAGCTGGAGGAGCGTCAACACCAGCGTGATGAGGAACAGGGCGATGGAGAGCACTGCGGCGTAGCCGGGGTTCTGGTGGACATGGAGCTGGGTGACGATGAAGTAGGTGAGGACGTTCGTCTTGTTCTCCGGACCTCCCTGGGTGAGCAGGTCGATCTGCCCGAAGGTCTGGAACGCGAAGATGGAGCCGACGACCGCGGCGAAGAAGATGGTCGGGGACAGCGACGGGACCGTCACCCGCCAAAAGCAGGTCCAGGTCCCGGCCCCGTCGACCTTGGCGGCTTCCAGGATGTCCTCGGGGACGGATTGGAGACCGGCCGACATCAAGATGAAGCTGAGACCGAGGTTCTGCCAGATTGTCGTGATCGCGACGGCGGGCAGGGCGAGCGTCGGGTTGTTCAGGATCGCCGGGTTCGGGTTGATGCCGAGCCATGGCAGGAGACCGACCTGGGGGCTCATGAGGGTACCGAAGACCACCGACGCGACGGCGACCGACGTCGCGATGGTCGAGGAGAAGATCGTGCGGTAGATCGCCATGCCGCGCAGCTTCTGGTTGGCGAGCACAGCGAGCAGGAGTCCGAGGAAGATCCCGGCCGGGACGGTCAACACCGCGAAGAACACCGTGACCGTCAGGCTGTTCCGGAAGTCCGACGAGCCGAGCACGCTGGTGATCTGCGAGAAGCCGGCGTAGCGGTTCGGGAGGCCGGGGAAGGGCGGCGTCGAGTAGAAGGCGAGCTGGAAGTTCTTGATGAACGGAAAGAAGACGAAGACGGCGAAGATGATGAGTGCGGGGACGAGCAGCAGGTACGCGAGCCGTACCTCGCGGCGGCGACTCCGACGGTTCGTGACGCGCGCCCCGGTCTCCTCGTCGGCGGTCACGACGAGATCCGCTGCTCCGTGTCGGCGTCGAAGAGATGCAGGGAATCCGGGTTCGCCGACAGCGTCACCGCTTCGCCGTCGCGGGGTGGCGTCTGGTCGCCGGGCTGACGGACGATCACCGTCTGCCCGTCGTCGAGGCGGACGACGAGGTGGCGTTCGTGGCCCAGCGATTCGATGAGGATGATCTTGGCCGTCAGCGAGCCGGCGGGATCGAGGCGGAGATCCTCGGGCCGGACGCCCAGCACCACCCGATCCGGACTGGCCGACATCGTGGCGCTCGCGAGCCCGGCGGGCAGCGCCACGGTGACGCCGGATGCTTCGAAGACCAGGTGGTCGGCGCCGCCGGTCAGGCGTCCCTCGATCGTGTTCATGGGCGGGGTCCCGATGAAGCGGGCTACGAACAGGTTGGCGGGACGCTCGTAGACAGCTTGGGGAGCGTCGACTTGCTGGAGGACTCCCCGGTCGAGGATGGCGATGCGATGCCCCATCGTCATGGCCTCGACTTGGTCGTGGGTGACGTAGACGACCGTGGCCTGGAAGCGTCGCTGCAGGTCGACCAGCTCGGCTCGGGTCTGGACCCGGAGCTTGGCGTCGAGATTTGAGAGCGGTTCGTCCATGAGGAACGCCTGCGGGCGCCGCACGATGGCTCGGGCGAGCGCGACCCGTTGGCGTTGCCCGCCGCTGAGCTGGGCCGGCTTGCGTCCCAGCAGCTCGGTGATGTCGAGCGCGCGGGCCGCTTCCGCCACCCGCTCGTCGCGCTCGGCGGGTGGGACGCGGCGGGCCCGCAGCGGGAACTCGACGTTGCGGGCGACGGTCATGTGGGGGTACAGGGCGTACGACTGGAACACCATCGCGACGTCGCGGTCTTTGGCCTCGGCGTCGGTGACGTCCCGGTCGCCGATGCGGACCGTGCCCTCGCTCGGCGCCTCGAGACCGGCGATGATCCGCAGCGCGGTGGACTTGCCGCATCCGGACGGGCCGAGGAGCACCAGGAGCTCCTCGTCGTGGGCCTCGAGGGTGAGGTCGTCCACGGCCACCACGTCGTCGAAGCGTTTCGTGATGTGCTCTAGCGCCACTCGGCTCACGCCGCCCTCCCTCTCCCCTGCCACTCCCGGCGAGCGCTGCGCGCCGGCGCAGCCTACGGGGCTCGCCCGTCCGGCGGGGGCCGCGCCGGCGCGAAGGCTGCGTGAACTCCGCCTGAACGAGGGTGGGCGGCCCGCGCCGGTCCGGGATGCCGGGCGCCGCGCTTAGCGGCTGCGCAGGAACCAGCTGCGGGGGTCCCAGCCGCGGAGCGCGGCGAGCTCGTCCGGTGTCGGTGGGGCGAGCTCGGTGACCTCGGTGGCGACGGTCAGGTCCCAGCCGCACGCGGCCCGGGCGGCCCCGATGCGCTCGTCGAGCGGCCCGGGCCCGGCGGGGACTGCGCTGAGGACGAGCTCGTCGCCGCGCCGTTCGAGCGTGCCGAGGTCGGTGACGAGGGCCTGCACGGCCCGGCCCGGGGAGGTCACGTACGCGCACGCTGAGGGTGTCCGCTGCGGGCTGAGCAGCGCGACGACGACCGCCTCCGCGCAGACCGACGCGACGTCGTTGCCCCCTCCGGAGCCGACGAGGAACGTGCCGTCGTCGAGCCGGGTCGAGTTGATGTTGCCGCGCCGGTCGACTTGGGCTCCGCCGAGGCACGCGATGGTGGTGGTCCCGGGTCCGCCGACCAGGGTGCCGAGCACCAGCGCCGCGTCGCCGAGCATCGTGGACCGCCAGAAATTCTGGTGGTTCAGCACGAACGGGTCACCGGGGACGGGCTGGTAGCCCCAGAGGCCGATCTCGGCGGTGAGCTGCACGTCGCTGCCCGCGCTGCGGGCCTGGGCGACTCCGAGCCAGGCGGCGAGGTTGGCGACCCCGGCTCCGGCGAGCACTGCGTCGGCGTCGAGCGCGAGGACGCGGGCGGCGAGGTGCCGCGCCCCCCACGTCGCGGCGAGCTCCCAGTGGTTGGGTGGCGGGTCGAGGTCGGGCGGGTGCGCGGCGACGTCGTCGTGCCAGGAGTCGGGTGCGGCTCGGGCCCGCAGCCGGGCGACGCGGGCGCCACCGAGCGCCTCGAGGTACGCGGCCTGGTCTTCGATGTCGAGGACCCAGCGGCGGATCCAGTCGTCGTAGTGGTCGGCGCGGGTCGCGGCGCGTGCTTCGATCCAGAAGTCGTAGTCCTCGCCGTAGCCGGTGACGGGCAGCCCGGCCGTGAAGCAGCCGCCGGGATGCGCGCCGAGTTCGGCTTCGCACACCGCGAGGACCCGGTGGGCGGGGATCCGCACGAGGTGCGCCCACGGCGTCAGATCGTCGACCACCGCCTCGACGGTGACGATCGCGCCTCGGCGGGCGGCGAGCGCGCCCCAGACTCCTTCGAGCAGCGGCGGGTGGATGGCGACGTTGCCGGCTCGGTCGGCGACCGGCGCGTGGAGGAGCGCGACGTCGGGTACGAGCGGGGCGAGCAACCCGAGCTCACCGAACGGGGTGTCGGCGCGGCAGTAGGCATCGTTGGTCTCCATCGACGAGCCGACGATGGAGCGGGTCACGACCGCCGGGAGGCCGCGGGCGGCGGCCTCGAGCCGCTGCGAGAAGGTCAGGAACGACCAGTGCTCGACGTCGACGTCGCCCCGCCGGTACGCGTCGGCGAAGTTCGGGTTCGGCGTGAAGTTCGGGAAGGTGTCGCCCGAGTAGCCGGTCACGACCTTCCGGACGAGACCCCCGCGGAAGAACAGTGCGCCGAGGCTCGAGAGGCTGAGCATGTGGAGGGTGAAGCCGGGATCGCGACCCCACCACTGGCGGACGACCTCGCGGGCGGCGGCGCTCCACCGGGTGTGGCCGACGACCAGGTGGAGGGCGTCACCAGCCCGGACGTGCTCCGCGACGGCGTCGGCGAGCGACGCTCGACGGTCGGGCACCCGCCCTAGGCCGGCTCGAGCACGAGGTCGGCGAGGCGCCGACGCTGCCAGCCCTGGTAGCCGAGCATGACGTCGTTCTGCTTCGCCCGCTTGTAGTACCAGTGCGCGTCGCAGTCCCAGGTGAATCCGACGCCGCCGTGGATCTGGATGTCCTCGGCGGTGACGAACACCGCGGCTTCCGCCGCGTACCCCTTCGCCATCGCCGCGGCCCGTTCCCGGCTGGGGTCGTCGACGTCGGACGCCCACGCCGCGAAGTGAGTGCCGACCCGGGCGAGCTCGAGACGCTGCAGCATGTCCACGGCCTTGTGGCGGATGGCCTGGAACGACGCGAGGGGCCGGTCGAACTGGACCCGGACCTTCGCGTACTCCACCCCGAGGTTGAGCGCGGCTTCGGATGCACCGACGAGCTCGGCGGCGAGCATGACGCCGGCGTCGTCCACGACCCGTCGCCACAACGACGTGTGGTCCTCCGGCGCGCCGATGCGCTGCGCCGGGCGCTCCTCGAGCACCAGCCGAGCCGCTTTGCGGGTCGGGTCCAGAGTCGGCACCGGCTCGCCGATGGGCGCCTCCAGCAGGAACGAGCCGAGGCCCTCCTCGGTGCGGGCGACCACGATCGCCCAGTCCGCGGTGTGACCGTCCAAGACGAGCGGCTTGTGGCCGGTCAGGACCCAGGTGCCGCCGCGCCGCCGCGCCCGGGTCCGGACCCGCTCCACCGGGCTGTCGTGGCCCTGTTCCTCGAGCGCGACCGTGCCCCGCCGGGTTCCCGACGCCAGGTCCCCCAGCAGCTCGTCGGCACCCAGACGCCGGGCGGCGAGCGTGGCCAGCACCGCCGAGGAGAAGAACGGGCCCGGCAGGGGGACCCGGCCCATCTCCTCCATCACCACGGTCATGTCGACGAGCCCCAGACCAAGGCCGCCCTGCGACTCGGGCACGAGCAGCCCGGGCCAGCCGAGCTCGGCGGTGCGGGCCCAGACCTCGTCGGTGAAGCCTCGCGGGTCCTCGGCCATCGCCGGCACGTACGGGCCCGACGCGTGCTGCCCCAGGAAGGACCGCACCGCGTCTCGCAGCGCCTCCTGGTCGTCACTGAACGTGAAGTCCATGGTGGGCCTTCCCCGAGACGCCGTCACCGACTGGGCGACGGAGAGCCGGGCGGCGGACCCCGGCGCGACACCAAAACTGACACGGACGTTAGTCTTCGGGCCCGAAGCGCCGCTATCGTGCCGCCATTCGCCAGTTGCAGGATCGTCGAAACGCGCCCGGGGGGACGTGGTCACCCGCCGGCACCGCCGCCGGAGGCCCCGCCTCTAGGGTGAGCGGCGTGGCCGCGCCCTCGCCGAGGACCCGTCGGCCCCCTGGCCCCCGCCCCCAGCCCCGCGCCCGGCCCCCGGTCGGCCGTCCGCCGCCGCCGTACGGGTTTCCGCCGTCCCGGCCCCCGAGGAGCCGCCGCCCGCTCCTGCTGCTCGTGCTGCTCCTCGTCACCGTGCTCGCCGGCGGGTATCTCTACCTCAGCCAGGGGGGTGGTCCGGGCCTGGCGAGCGACTTCGTCAGCGTCGACCAGCGGGTGGCGGCTGGAGCACAGGCAATACCGGTTGCCGCCGAGAAGATTCAACGCTTCGACGAGGTGCACACGTGGGATGTCTTCGCGCTCGCGACCCTCGCGCGGATGGGCCAGGACCGCGATCTCTTAGAGAAGATCGCCAAGACCCAGTCGGGGTCGTCGCGCCAGATCGCCGACCAGGCGGCCACCGCGGCGCAGCAGGCCGTCAGTGCCGGGCTGCTGTACCGCAGCGCGGTGGCGGTGACCTACAACCTCAGCGACGCGGACAACGCCAAGGCCGCGATGCTCAGCGCCGCCGCGACCCTCGACCAGGAGGCGCAGGCATGGCAGAAGCGCTGAGCGACACCGCACTCGTCCCGACCTTGCCTCCCCGCGACTCAGGAGCACGGCACTAGCGATGGACTTCTCGCATACCCCTGAAGATGAGGCCTTCCGCGACGAGCTGCGCGCCTGGCTCGACGTGAACCTGCCGAAGTTTCTCGCCGACTGGGGCGGCGACGACGACCCAGGCGGCGGGCGGCTCCCGGCCGGCAACGTGGCCCGCACCCAGGAGCGACGCAAGGACTGGCAGCGGCGCTTGAACGAGGGCCGCTGGGCGGCGATCAACTGGCCGGTCTCGTGGGGGGGTCGCGAGGCGACGCCGGTCCAGAACGTCATCTACTCCGAAGAGATGGGGCGGGTCCGCGCGCCGGGCATCTACAACGCCAACGGGATCTGGCAGATCGGCCCGATGATCATCCGCTGGGGAACCGACGAGCAACGCGACCGCTGGCTGCCCGGGATCCTCAGCGCGGACGAGCACTGGTGCCAGGGCTTCAGCGAGCCCGAGGCGGGCTCGGACCTCGCCAACCTGCGCACGACCGCGATCCGCGACGGCGACGAGTACATCGTGAACGGCGAGAAGATCTGGATCTCCACCGCGCATCTCGCCAAGTGGGGACTGTTCTTGCTCCGCACCGACCCGGGCGCCATCGAGCGCGGCGCGAAGCACGAGGGAATCACCGCCTTCATCGTGGACATGGACACCCCCGGCATTGAGTGCCGCCCGATCCGCGACATCGTCGGCGACGAGATGTTCAACGAGGTGTGGTTCACCGACGCGCGAATCTCCGCCGACTGCCGCCTCGGGGAGGAGAGCGGCGGCTGGCAAGTCGCGATGGGCACGTTGGGTCACGAGCGGGTCGGCACCGCAGGGCTCGCCATCACGATGGCCGCCGACCTGCGGTCCATGATCTCCGCGGCGCGCGCCGTGAACCCCGATGCGCTCGAAGACCCCGCGATCCGCGACCGGATCGCCCGGGCCTACACCGACATCGAGTTCACGAAGCTGCTCAACTACCGCGCCCTCACCAAGATCATCAAGGGGCAGCGGAACTGGCCCGAGGTGCCGCTCGCCAAGCTGCAGTGGAGCCACCTGGCCCAGACCCTCGCCGAGCTGGCGGTCGACCTGCTCGGCCCGAACGGCCTGTTGTCCCGCGGCGGTGCCGACGCCATCGACGGCGGCACGTGGACCCGCCTGTACAGCTTTCAGCGCTACACCTCGATCGGCGCGGGCGCGACCGAGGTGCAGAAGAACATCATCGCCGACCGGGCCTTGCTGCCGCGCAAGTGAGCATCCAGTGGCAGCGCTGACCCGTCTCGCGCGTCAGCCTCGGCTGGCCGGCGACCGGGGCTGAGTGCATGCGTCTCGGCATCGTGACGCCCGTCCTGACCCGCCTGCCACGCGCGCACGCCCACTGGGAGGCAGACGCCGGGATCGACGAGGTCGAGCGGGTCGTCGTCGCCGCCGAGCGGCTCGGCTACGAGTTCGCGACGTGCAGCGAGCACGTCGCCATCCCGACCGACGTCGCCCGGGTCCGGGGCTCCACCTACTGGGATCCGCTCGCCACCTTCGGCTACCTCGCGGTGCGTACCACCACGATCCGTCTCGCCACGTTCGTCCTCGTGCTCGGCTACCACCATCCGCTCGCGATCGCGAAGCGCTACGGGACTCTGGACCGCGTGTGCGGCGGACGGCTGATCCTCGGCGTTGGGGTCGGCTCGCTCGAAGCCGAGTTCGACCTGCTCGGCGCGCCCTTCGACGACCGAGGCGCGCGCGGCGACGCCGCGCTCCGCGCCCTGCGAGCGGCGTTCGGCGTCACCGAGCCGACCTACGCCGGGTCGCACTACGAGTTCTCCGACCTCGTCGTGGACCCATGCGGGGTGCAACGTTCCGTTCCGCTCTGGATCGGAGGCCGCACCGCCCGGTCGCTGCGCCGAGCCGTCGAGCTCGCCGACGCGTGGGCTCCCTTCGCGCTGAGTCCCGACGAGGTGGCGGGTCTCCTCGACCGGGCCCGGACGGGCGCCGCGTGGGCCAACCGATCCGCGCCCCTCGACGTGGTCTTGCAGCCGGTGCCGGCCTTCGACCCGCTCGGCGCCCCCGACCAAACCCGCGCCGCGCTCGCCGACCACCGCGAGGCGGGCGCGACCGCGCTCGCCGTCCGCTTCGTCCACACGTCGCCCGACCACTACGTCGAGCAGCTCGAGGCGTTGCGGGGCCTCACCGTCGACTGATCCCCGGCGTCCCCGACCGCGCGTCGGCGCGCCGGTCGACCCTGGCCTCGCACGCCGCTTAGCGACCGCGCGCGTCCGCCGGCGGGGTCGAAGAACGGGCGTCGGCCCAGCTGAAGGTGGTGTGCACCACGAGCGGCGCGTCGGGGGTGACGACGCGCGGGTCGAGGTTGAAGGCGTTGGGGGGCCCAGATTGCGGCTCGACGCAGACCGCGTGCTCGGGCTCGGTGAACACGACGACGCACGCGCAATCGGTCTCGACGCGCACGGTCCAGGTAGCGGGCCAGCGCAGCACCGCGGCGGGTGCGCCGAGCTGCGTGAAGCAGTCGTCCCAGGGGGGCGCCCGGATGGGTCCGAGCTCGCCGTTGGGAATTCCCTCGTCGTCGCGGACGTACTGGAGGTCGGCGTGGAGCTCCACTTCGAGGGCCGCCGCGGTCGGGCTCGGTGTGCGGTACCACCACGGATGCCAGCCGCACGAGGCGGGCATCGGCCGGTCGCCCGCGTGGACCTCGAGGGTGAGCGCGAGGGCGTCGCCGGTCAGCTCGGCGCGCTGGACCACCCGGCCGCCGAACGGCCACGGGGCGTCAAGACCCACCGAGAGCACCGCCGCCGCGCCGGAGGCCTCCTCGACCCGCCATCGGCGGTCGCGGACGATGCCGTGGATGGCGTGCGGCGGCTGGTTGCAGGGCAGCGCGTACTCGACCCCGTCGAACGCGAACTTCCCGTGACGGATGCGGCCCGCCCACGGCGCCATCGGGAACGCGCCGTGGTTGCGTTCGTCGAGCTCGGGTGGCACGAGGAGGTCCTGACCGTCGACCACCAGCCGCTGGACGCGCCCACCGTGGATCTCGTCGAGGACGACGCGCGCCGCGCCCGTCCGCAGCTCGACCACGACCGGTCAGCCGAGCCGTTCGATCACGGTGGCGTTGGCCTGGCCGCCGCCCTCACACATCGTCTGGAATCCGTACCGGCCCCCGACCGTCTCGAGGTGGTGCAGCATCGTCGTCATGATGCGCACCCCGCTGGCGCCCAACGGATGGCCGAGGGCGATCGCTCCCCCGCGCGGGTTGAGCCGCTCGGGGTCGGGCCGGAACTCGCGCGCCCACATCAGCGCGATGGACGCGAACGCCTCGTTGCACTCCATCGCGTCGAAGTCGTCGATGCCGAGCCCGGAACGCTCCAGGAGCCGGCGCGTCGCCGGGTTGGGCGCGGAGAGCACGAGCACCGGGTCGTCGGCGAGGACGGCGAAGTGCGCGAAGCGGGCCCGGATCGGCAGGCCGAGCCGCTCGGCGGTCGAGCGCTCCGCGATCAGCATCGCGGCGGCTCCGTCGCTCATCGACGAGGAGTTCCCGGCCGTGATGTCGGGCGCGGGTTGGTCCTCGGACTCCCAGGCGGGCGGGAGGCCCGCCAGCGCCTCCGCCGAGGTCCCGCGGCGGATCCCCTCGTCGGCGGTGAGCATCTCGCCGGTGGGTTCGCCCTCGGCGTCCCGGATCGGGACCGCGAACATCTCGTCCGCGAACCAGCCGCTGTCGGTGTTCTCGGCGGCTCGCCGGTGGCTCTCGAGCGCGAACTCGTCCATGTCGGTCCGGGAGACACCGAACTTGTCGGCCAGGACCTGCGCCACCCAGAACTGGATGCCGAGCACCCCGTTGCATGCCTCGAGGAACGAGGGGCTGAAGGGCCCGGTGCCGCCCCTCGCGTTGCTCGACATCGGGCTGCGCGTCATGGATTCCACGCCGCAGGCGATGGCGAGGTCGTAGGCGCCCGCGATCACCCCTTGGGCGACGAAGTGCATCGCCTGCTGCGACGAGCCGCACTGACGGTCCACGCTGGTGGCGGGGACGTGCCAGGGCAGCCCGGCGGCGATCCAGGCGTTGCGGGTCACGTTGCAGCCCTGCTCGCCCGCTTGGGTGACGCACCCGCCGACCACGTCGTCGATCTGGCCCGGGTCGACGTCGCGGCGCTCGAGGAGCGACCGCAGCGTCAGGCCGAGCAGGTCGGTGGGATGCCATCCGGCGAGCGAACCTTTGCGCTTCCCGACCGGCGTGCGGACGGTGTCGACGATGACGGCTTCGCGATTCGGCATGCTCTTTCGTCCCCTCGGAGTCGGCACAGCGTACGCTGCGCCGGCGATGCGGATCGCCGCCGTGGTGAAGCCAGTAGCCCCACTTGACGCAGCGTCGCCGGAACTCGAGGGCGGCGGGCTCGCTCCCTCGCGCGCGCTGACGTTGAACCCGTTCTGTCTCCGCGCGGTGGCGCAGGCCTGCGAGCTGGCCGCCGCCGTCGGGGACGGCACCGTGACCGTCCTCTGTCTCGGGCCACCCAGCGCCGCGGACACGCTGCGCGACACGCTCACCTGGGCCCGAGCGACCGCGGTGGCGTGCGACGCCGTGCTGTTGAGCGACCCGGCCTTCGAGGGTTCCGACACGCTGGCCACGGCGCGGACGCTCGCGGCGGCCATCGAGGCGGCGGGCGGCTACGACCTCGTGCTCACCGGACGCAGCGCGGTCGACGTCGATACCGGCCAGGTCGGACCTCAGCTCGCTGAGCTCCTCGGACTGCCGTTCGCGGCCGGGGCCCGGTTCCTGAGCCTGCGGCGCGACACGCTGCGGATCCGGTGCGAGCACGACGACGGCTGGGTCCAGCTCGACGTGGAGCTGCCGGCGGTCGTGTCCTGCGCGGAGCGGCTCATCGACCCCGGCCAGTCGTCACCGAGCGCGTCGCGTCCGACGCTGCGCACGGTGGACGCCGCGGCCCTCGGCCCGGGGCCATGGGGGCAGACCGCCAGCGCGGTGCGCGTCGAGGCCGTCGCGCACCGGATCGTGCTCCGACGCCGGACGCGCCTCGAGGGTCCCGTGCACGCGCAGGTCGGCCAGGCCGTGGAGGCGCTCCGCGAGTGCGGGGCGCTCGACGCGGGTCCCACGACCGACGGTCAGGAGGCCGTCCCCCCCGCCCAGGGTGAGCGGGGTGAGGCGGTCGGAGTCGTGGTCGAGCCCACCCGGATCCAGACGAGCCGCCAGCTGCTCGCCACCGCCGCGCAGCTCGCGGTCGCGCTCGACTGGCATGCGGTGGCGCTCACCGTCGAGGCTCCCGACGCGGAGACGCTGGGCTCGTGGGGCGCCGACGCGGTCGTGCAGCTGGAGGGCTCGGCGCTCGCCGAGGACGTGGGCGGCGCGCTCGCGGAGTGGGTCCGGGTCACGTCACCTCGGGTGGTGCTCGGGCCGAGCACGATGTGGGGCCGCGAGGTCGTGGCGCGTGCCGCGGCTCGGCTCGACGCCGGTCTCATCGGCGGCGCCACGGACGTGACGATCGACAGCACGGGTCGGCTCCGAGTCCACCAGCCGGTGCTCGGCGGCCAGCAGCTCGCGGTGCTCACCACGACGTCGGCCGTGCAGCTGGTGACGGTCCGCCCCGGCGCGCTCGCGACGCATGCCGCCCGCGCGTCGGGCCGGGTCGAGACCCGGTCGATGGGCGTCGACGCGCGCTCCCGGGTGCGGATCCGGTCCGAGGTTCGTGACGACGACCTCGAGGCGCTCGCCAACGCCCCGGTGGTCGTGGGGGTCGGGCTCGGTGTCCCGCGCTCCTCCTACCCGGCGCTGGGCCCGCTGCTCGCCGCGCTCGGCGCGCAGCTGGGCGCCACTCGTCCAGTCGTCGACCGCGGTTGGCTGCCCCACGCCCGCCAGATCGGGCTGACCGGGCGGGCGATCGCGCCCCGCCTGTACGTCGCGATCGGGGTGGCCGGTCGTCCGGCGCACATGGTCGGCGTAAGCGGGGCCGAGACGGTTCTGGCGATCCACGACGTGCCCGACGCGCCGGTCTTCGACGGTGCGGACCTCGGGATCGTGGCCGACTGGCGCGACGTCGTGCCGCGGCTGGCCGCCGCGCTGGGCGCCGAGGCGGCACAGGCCTGAGCTCTACGTCGTCTCGGCTCGGGGGGGGCGCCAGAACGCGGCGAGGAACGCCGCGGTGCCGCCGATCCCGGCGATCAGCGCGAGCCACAGCGCCGTGTTCTGAAACGGGAACGCGAACCCGATGGCGTGGTCGAGCGACCACCGGCCGGGTCCGAGGGCCCCCAGCGCGATCCCGACGACGGCGACCGTCACCACGTACTCCCAACCCGGCGGATTGTTGTTGATGAAGAAGCCGTTCTTGCGGTGGCTGGTGACCGCCGCCACCAGCAGGAGCGCGGCAAGGCCGCCGTAGGCCAGCGGGGTGAGCAGCCCCACCACGAGGAGGGCCCCGACGCCGAGTTCGGTCAGGGTGACGTTCCAGGCGTGGAACGCCCCCGGCTTCAAGCCGAGGCTCTCGAACCATTGGGCGATCCCGGGGCCCGAGCGGACCGCCTGGAGGTGGCGCCAGCCGTGGGCGAAGATCATGCCGCCCAGCCACACCCGGGCCAGTGCCAGCGCGAAGTCGGTCACGTTCTGGCTCTGCACAGCTCCCCCTTGGTGGCGTCGGCGGCGAGGCTACCCGGCTCCGGCGTAGGCTGACGATGACGTCAGTTCGGACCATGGGAGCGCGGTCATGCCCAATGTTGAAGACCTGACCCTGGTGAGCGTCGACGACCACGTCGTCGAGCCCACCACCATGTTCGACGCCCACCTTCCCGACAAGTGGAAGCCGTACGCGCCGAAGAGCGTCCACAAAGACGACGGGACCGACGTCTGGGTCTACCAGGACGCCGAGATCCCGAACATCGGGCTCAACGCCGTCGCCGGGCGGCCCCCCGAGGAATACAACATCGAGCCGACCTCCTACGACATGATCCGGACCGGGTGCTACGACATCCACGAGCGGATCCGGGACATGAACCGCAACGGCGTGCTCGGCTCGATGTGCTTCCCGAGCTTCGTGCAGTTCTGCGGCCAGCTCTTCTCACGGTCCACGGACCTCGACATCGGCCTGCAGCTCCTCCGCGCCTACAACGACTGGCACATCGACGAGTGGTGCGGCACGTACCCGGGCCGGTTCATCCCGTTGTCGATCCCGCCCATCTGGGATCCCCAGCTGATGGCAGACGAGGTGCGCCGGGTCGCCAAGAAGGGCTGTCACGCCGTCACCTTCTCCGAGAACCCGTACAAGCTGGGTTGGCCGCACATCTTCGGCGACCATTGGGACCCGTTCTTCGCCGCCTGCGAAGACGAGGGGACGATCATCTGCCTCCATATCGGGTCGTCGTCGACGATGCTCGAGATCGCGCCCGGCGCGCCGATCGACATCATGATCACGCTCACCCCCCTGAACCTCATGCAGGCCGCCACCGACCTGCTGTGGTCCCAGGTTCTCCGCAAGTTCCCCAACCTGAAGTTCGCGCTGTCGGAAGGCGGGACGGGCTGGCTGCCGTACTGGCTCGAGCGGATCGATTACACGTATCAGCAGCACCATTTCTGGACCCACCAGGACTTCGGTGATCGTCTCCCGAGCCAGGTCGCGTTGGACCACTTCACGTTCTGCTTCATCAGCGACCGGTCGGGCGTCGAGGACCGGGAGCGCATCGGGATCGACAACATCACGTGGGAGTGCGACTACCCGCACTCGGACTCGACGTGGCCCAACGCGCCGGAGATCGCGATGAAGTACCTGGACGGGGTGCCGGACGCCGAGGTCAACAAGATCACCCACGAGAACGCCATGCGGCTGTTCCGCTTCGACCCCTTCGCCCACCGGCCCCGGGAGAATTGCACCGTCGCAGGGTTGCGGGCCGAATCACCGGATGTCGACACCTCGCTCCGGCCCCGTCGTGATACGGGCGAGCGCAAGAAGATCCTGGCGGCGGACCTCGGCCGCTTCGCCGAAAAGAACGCCTGAGTCGGCTCTTCCGACCTGACGCGCCGGACGCGCATGCCGATCGACGGGGTGAAGGTCATCGACGGCGACGGCCACATCATGGAGCCGCCCGACCTCTGGTCGAGTCGCATGGACGCCAAGAAATGGGGGGACTGGGTCCCTCACGTTGATCTGGCCGACGGCAAGCGGTACGTGGGCGGTGAGGTCCGAAACGGCGGCGTCGACGCGCTGCGCCGGGCGGCAGAGCTGTCGGGGATCCCCGTCGAGCGCATCGCCGAGAACGTGAAGCGGGTGGGAGCGAGCCTGATGCGCAGGGGAGGGTGGGACCCGGACACCCGACTCGCGGACATGGACCGCGCCAGCATCGACGGGTCGGTCCTGTATCCGAGCGGGGCGATGTTCTTCGGCCCAGTCGATCCCATCAAGGCGCTGGGCAACAACGGGTTCGTGCGCGACTGTCAGCGCGCCTACAACGACTGGTTGGCGGACTTCTGCAGTCACGACGTCGACCGGCTCTTCGGCATCGGGCTCGTCCCTCTCCAGGACATCAGGATGGCAGTGGCCGAGGCGGAGCACGTCGTGGAGCTCGGCCTGCACGGCATCGTCGTCCGGCCCTCGGCCTACATCGAAGAGCTGCCGCTGTCACACAGCATGTACGACCCGTTCTGGTCGGCATGCCAGGAGCTCGG